>NZ_BAAAGA010000002.1:25705-77969 GCF_039523815.1 Brevundimonas kwangchunensis
CGAGGAGACCAGCCGCCTGCTCAACGAACTGCGTATCGACCATCTGCGCCACGCTCCGGCCTCGGGCCTGTCGGGCGGCGAGCGGCGGCGGTGCGAGATCGCACGGGCGCTGGCGGGCAAGCCGAGCTTCATGCTGCTGGACGAACCCTTCGCCGGAATCGATCCGCTGGCCATCGCCGACATCCGGCAGGTCATTCGCTATCTGGCGGGCGAGGGGATCGGCGTGCTGATCACCGACCACAACGTCCGCGAGACGCTGGAGATCATCGACCACGCCTCGATCATTTCGGGCGGGGCGGTGTTGTTCGAGGGCAAGGCCGAGGACGTGATCCGCGATCCGGAAGTCCGCCGGGTCTATCTGGGCGACATGTACGGCTGACGCCGCGGGCGCGCCCGAGAAAAGAGGAGCGCCGCATGACCCACCGTATCTACGCCATGAGCGTCGCAAGCGTTTACGTTCACTACGTCGCCAAGGCGGAGAAGAAGGGACGGACGAAGGCCGAGGTCGATCAGGTCATTCTGTGGCTGACCGGCTTTTCGCAGGGTCAGCTGGAAAGGCATCTGGCCGACAAGACCGATTTCCAGACCTTCTTCGCCAAGGCGCCGGCGCTGAACGCCAATCGGGACAAGATCACCGGCACGATCTGCGGCGTGCGCATCGAGGAGATCGAGGACCCGCTGATGCGGGAGATCCGCTACCTCGACAAGCTGGTCGACGAGATCGCCAAGGGGCGGCCGATGGAGAAGATCCTGCGCGCCTAGGCCCCGCGGCGGCCGAAGGGGCGGCTGGGCGCTATGCCCGGGTCCCAGGCCGGGCGACCCCAGTCGACGGCGCGGGGCGTCTCGACCGGCGGGGCCTGTTCCGAACGGACCGGAGCCGGCGCGGCGTCCGGTCCGAAGTCGAAGATCGGCTTGTACTCACCCTCGCGCTCGCGTTTCGCCGCCGCGATCGCCGCATCCATGTGGTCGTCGTCATAGAGACCCCGGCGACTGCCGCCGTCCGTCGCGTCGGGATCGCGAGGATCGGGGCCGAAGCGGTTGGGACCTTTCGTGCCGGGCAGCAGGGTCATGATGAACAGGATGAGGTTGCAGAGTCCGCCGACCGCCATGATCAGACCCATCTGCGCGAAGGCCTGTACGATCGCCGCGCCGCCCGCACCGTCGCCGGCGCCGGCCGCCACCGCACCGGCCAGCGTCTGGCTCATCAGGATCGGGGAAAGGGCCCCCGGTGCGACGAGGAGTATCCACCAGCCCGATTTGCCGATGTCGTGCAGCCTGCGAACGAGGACCGCATAGGTGGGCAGGCAGAGCGCCACGACGATCAGGCAGAAGATTCCGAACCAGGTGGAGAAGCCCTTCAGGGCGGCGCTCGCGTCGGGATTGCCGAATGCCGCAATGGACATGCCCAGACTGCCGCCGGTCACGACGCTGTAGAACAGCATGAACAGCCAGTACTCTGAGCGACTGGCCCGGCCCGTGAAGACGGCGTAGCGGATCAACGGACGGAACATCAGCATGCGGCGGCCCCAACGTCGCGAGTTCGGACCACCTGTGCGCGAAATCAGTGAAAAGCTCGCCAACGGCAATGGTTAAGGCGAACGCCGTGATGATGTTCGGCGTCCGTTAACTGCTTCGGCCACAAGGTGGCCGTCAGCAAGTTTCGGGCCAGACGGCCGGATAGGGACCGCGGTGCTCGGACAAAGGCTCGAAATCAGGCAGGGGCAGGGGCTCGTCATCACGCCCCAGCTGCAGCAGGCGATCAAGCTGCTGCAATTGTCGAACCTCGAGCTGGAAGCCTTCGTCGAGGCCGAGCTGGAGCGCAATCCGCTGTTGCAGCGTGAGGACGCGGAGCCGGGTGAAGCGTCCGATCCGACCCCCGAGCGCATCGAGACCGCCGACCGCGCGGAAATGAGTTTCGAGGACGGTCGTGCGAGCGACGCGGGCGACGCGGTCGATGCCCGTTCTGATGACGTCTATGGCGATGCCGCGCCGGGCGAGCGAACTTCGGACCGGATGGAGGACGGGCAACCCGGGCTTACCGACTGGTCGCGCGCTGGCTCCGGCGGTGGTCTGCCGGACGGCGAGGGGCGGGAGCAGCCGGATACGCGCGATGCCACGCTGTGGGAACATCTGCAGGCGCAGGCGTCACAGGCCGGCTTCTCGGCGTCGGACCACGGCATTGCCCTGACCCTGATCGATATGGTCGACGAGGGCGGCTATCTGCGGGGCGAACTGGGCGAGGTCGCGGAGCGCCTGGGCGTGCCGGTCGAGCGGATCGAGGCGGTGCTGGCGGCCTGCCACGGCTTCGAGCCTACGGGCGTGATGGCCCGGTCTGTGCCCGAATGCCTGAAGCTGCAGCTGATCGAGCGCAACCGGTTCGATCCGGCGATGGACGCCCTGCTGGACAATCTGGATCTGCTGGCGAAGCGGGATCTCGCCGGGCTGCGCAAGGTCTGCGGCGTGGACGCCGAGGATCTGGTGGAGATGATCGCCGAGCTCAAGGCGCTGACGCCCCGGCCCGGTGCGGGCTTCGGCGGCGAGCCGGCCCAGACGGTCATTCCCGACGTGCATGTGCGGGCCGATCCGGCCGGCGGCTGGAAGGTGGAGCTGAACTCGGACACCCTGCCGCGGCTGATCATGGACAAGCGCTATCACGGCGTGGTCTCGGCCGGCACGCGGTCGGATACGGAAAAGACCTTCGTCGCCGATTGCGCGGCCCAGGCCAGCTGGCTGGTGAAGTCGCTGGATCAGCGCGCGAAGACGATCCTGAAGGTCGCGTCGGAGATCGTGCGCCAGCAGGACGCCTTCCTCGCCTTTGGCGTCGAGTTCCTGAGGCCCCTGAATCTCAAGACCGTCGCCGACGCCATCGGCATGCACGAGTCGACCGTCAGCCGGGTGACATCCAACAAGTATGTCTCGACCCCGCGCGGCGTGTTCGAGCTGAAGTTCTTCTTCACGGCGGCGATCCAGTCGTCCGACGGCGGGGCATTGCACTCGGCCGAAGCCGTCCGGCACCGGATCAAGTCGATGATCGACGGCGAAGGCCGCGACGGCGACGTTCTGTCCGATGACCGCATCGTCGAACTGCTGAAGGAGGCGGGTATCGATATCGCGCGCCGGACCGTGGCCAAGTATCGGGAAGCGCTGCGGATTCCCTCGTCGGTGGACCGCAAGCGGCTGCTCAAGGCCGGCTGACTTCCCTGCGACCAATCGCGCAAGCGTGACTGTCGAATTCGGTGTTCGTCGTTGACACCAAAACGCATCGGTCGCGTTCTATCGACATGCAAGTCCAAGTCAGCGGCAAGCACGTGGATGTCGGCGAAGCGTTAGGCTCGCGCATCTCCCAGGAACTCGAAGACGGGATCGGAAAGTACTTCGAACGCGGCGCACAGGACGCCGAGGTCGTCGTCTCCAAGGACGGTCACGGTTTCAAGGTGGACTGTTGGGTCCGCCTGGCCTCGGGACAGTCCATCGTAACCACCGGTCTTGGCGGCGACGCACACGGCGCTTTCTCGGATTCTCTCGACAAGCTCGAGAAGCGGGTCCGACGATACAAGCGTCGTCTGAAGGATCACCACATAGGTCCGAAGCGCATGTCTCCGGAGAAGACCGAAGACGCCGCCCGCGACGTGGCCCGCAGCATCGTGCTGCGGAACCCGGACACCGTCGAGGACGAAACCTTCGGCGAGGCGGGCCGTCCGGACGAACCGCCGCCCCTCGGTATGGTGATTGCCGAGACCGAGGCCGAGATCCGCACCATTACGGTCGGACGCGCGGTCGCGGAGCTCGACATGACCGGATACCCGGTCGTGGTGTTCCGCAACGCAGCGCACGGCGGCATCTCCGTGGTGTACCGCCGGCCGGACGGAAACGTCGGCTGGATCGACCCCGAACGACGCGGCGTGTCCCTGAACGGGAACGGTTCGTCAAACGGTCACAAGTCATAGTCTTCCCATGGAAGGGCGGGTCGTCTACACGGCGCCCGCCCAATCCGGGATTGAGTCGGGGTTCGAATGGACATCGGTGAGTTGCTGGCGGACGACGGCGTCGTTCTGCGCGGCGGTGCGTCGTCCAAGCGTCAGGCGTTGCACGTGGTCGCAGATGTGGCTGCGGAAACGCTGGGTCTGACGACTGAGCGCGTTCTTGAGGCGCTGCTCGAGCGTGAGGCGCTGGGCTCGACCGGACTGGGTTCGGGCGTGGCGGTTCCGCATGCCCGCGTGCCCGGCCTGGCTCGCGTCACGGGCGTCTTCGTGCGTCTGGATACGCCTGTGGCGTATGGCTCTGTCGACGACCAGCCGGTGGATCTGATGTTCGCCCTGTTCGCGCCGCCTGCTGCGGGGGCAGAGCATCTGCGGGCGCTGGCGGCCGTGTCGCGCGCCCTGCGGTCGTCGGAGATGCGCGAACGTCTGCGTCAAGCCCATACGGCCGATGCGATCCGGGCGCTGTTTGTGCGGGACACGGCGCCCGCGGCGGCCTGACGGCTTCCTGAGGACGGCTAAAGGTTTATCACGGCGACCACCGCGGGCTCACAGCGGGCACGGCGTACCCGCGCCTGTACGAACTGTCGCGCCTTTGCGGTAAGCAGAGAAATGATGGGTCGCGAAGCGACCGGGAGGGTGTTGGTCACTGTGGCCCGTGAGCGATGTTCCGAGTGCCGTTGCCGTCGTGTTCGCTGTGGGTCGCCATGCCCGCTGTGATGAACCGGCACCTAATCAGTGAACCGACACCGGCTCCAGCTCGTGGGCGACGGCGGTGGCGAAGGCGGTCTCGCGGTCCAGCATGACGGCGAGACGCTCGCCGTCGGCGCCGTGGACGGCGTAGAGGGTCGCGTCAGGATCGACGTCGAGGCCGCGAATGGCGGAGACGGGTACGTCCTCGATGACCTCGGCGGCGCGGATCTCGCGCACATAGACCAGGTCGGGGGCGCCGAGATCGGCGAAATCCTTGGTGTTCATCTTCTCGGGCGTCATTTGACCGCCTCCTTACTCTGTACCAACGCCCGTCGGGCGTCCGGGTTCGGCCCCTTTCGCGGCGGCCGTGAAACCGTGGCGATCAGGCCGCGGTGATAGGGATGCGGCGGACCGCCGGAACATCCTCGGGGCGGCTCAGCTCCACGTGCAGCAGACCGTGCTCCAGCTTCGCCTCGTCGACCTCCAGACCGTCGGCCAGCACGAAGCTGCGGACGAAGCCGCGGCCGGCGATGCCGCGATGCAGGAAGGCCTGCGGATCCTGCCCGCCGTCCTCGCGCTTGCCGGCGATGGTCAGCTGTCGGCCTTCGAGGGTGATCGCCAGATCGTCGGGACCAAAGCCGGCGACGGCCAAGGTGATGCGCACGGCGCGCTCGCCGCGTTGCTCGACATTGTAGGGTGGATAGCTGTCGCCCGCGGCGCGGGCGGCCCGGTCGATCAAGGCCCGGGTGTGGTCGAAGCCGAGCAGGAAAGGGCTGTCGAACAGGATGGTTCGCGTGGTCACGTCAGTCTGCCCCCGAAGCGAGCGATCTATCGTCCCGCGTCCCGAAACCGGCGGCGCGTCGACAGGCCCAAGATGGGGCTTGAACGGCCGCGGTTCAACGCCTGTCGAACACCACCGTGTCGGCCGACAGCCGGCCTCCGCCATGGGTCGCGAACACCAGTCCGGCCAGCACGCACATCATCGGGCCGAACAGTTCGCGCGCCAAAGCTTCGCCCGGGGCCTGCAGACCGCTGAGCAGCCAGATGGCGACGGCGAAGTTCACGGCCAGCAACAGGCCGGCGATGCGGGTGAACAGGCCCGGGATCAACAGCAGGCCGATCAGGAGCTGGGCCCAGACGGACATCGGCGCGGCGATCGCGGGCATGGGGCAGTTCAGGCCGGTGAGGAAGGTCTCGAACTCGGGGATCCGCTCGGCAGAGACGATGTTGTCCCACACGCCCCAGACCAGAAAGCCGCCGAGGTAGAGCCGTAGCAGGGCGAAGGCGACGCCGTCCCCGCGCGCCAGCCCCGGAAGCATCAGCCTGTCGATCATCGCGTCCTCCCCGCGTTTGCGTGGAGCGTGACCGAAACCGGAGGGGAAGGCCACATATGGAGAAGGCCCCGCAGTTTCCTGCGGGGCCTTCGTGGTGGAGCTTAGCGGAGTCGAACCGCTGACCTCTTGCATGCCATGCAAGCGCTCTACCAACTGAGCTAAAGCCCCAAACCTTCGGTCGAAACCTCGGGCCGGTCCGGCGGGGGTATTGGTGTGGCCCCCCGTCAAGGCGGCGGAACCTATGTCAGGCCCGATTGGTGATCAAGCCCGGTTCCGCATTATTTTTCACTTCCTTACATCGGAGGTGAAAAGGGGTGAAAAAACAAAGCTGAAGTCACCGATATCAGCGCTTTTTCACCCCGATTTCAGTCAGTCCTCGTCCTTCTCGGGCTTCACGAGGTCGTCCTCGAACGAGTCGTCGTCCTCGTCCTCGATAAACGGCACCGAGTCATCGTCGTCGTCGTCGCCGATGTCGTCATCGTCGTCGCCGGCTTCGCCCATGCCCGGCTCTTCGGTCGGGTCGGTCGGGGAGTCGTCGTCATCGTCGGGCGTCAGGATCGGCTCGTGGCCTTCCTCGTCGATTTCCGGGGTCGAGACGGCTTCGTCCTCGTCCTCGTCACCGTCGGCCGACTTGTCCTTGACCTGATCCTCGGCCTCGTCATCGGCCGGATAGCCGGCCGGACGGCCGCGACGGCTGCGCAGCTTGATGGCTTCTTCCGGATCGAAGTCCGTGGCGCACTTGGGGCAGTGTGCGGGACGACGGTTCAGGTCGTAGAATTTGGCCTGGCAGTTCGGACAGACCTGCTTTTGGCCCAATTGGGGATCGGCCACGGGGCGCCTCTCGCATCAGGGGGAATTCGGGCGGCTCCCTTGCCACCCCTTGGGGCCGCTGTCAAAAGCGTTCTCCGCGCCACCCGTGCCGGATTTCGACTTCGGAGACCGCCGGGTGACGAACCCCACGCAATTGACCGCCCGCCGCAGCCCCGCCCTGAAAGGCGTCGTCAGGGCTCCGGGCGACAAGAGCATGTCGCATCGATCCATGATCCTTGGCGCGATGGCGACAGGCGTGACCGAGGTCGAGGGGCTGCTGGAGGGCGATGACGTTCTGGCCACCGCGCGGGCGGTCGAGGCCTTTGGCGCGACAGTGGAAAGGCTTGGCGAGGGACACTGGCGCGTGACCGGGCAGGGCGGGTTCCGCCAGCCGGCCGACGTCATCGATTGCGGCAACGCGGGCACCGGGGTCCGCCTGCTGATGGGCGCGGCGGCCGGATATCCGATCACGGTGACGTTCGACGGAGATGGCTCGCTGCGAAAACGCCCGATGAAGCGGGTGACCGGGCCTCTGGAGCAGATGGGCGCGCGGTTCGGGTGGCAGGCGGCCGAGGACCGGCTGCCGGTCGAGCTGTCTGGCGGATCGCTGACGTCCATCGACTATGTGCAGACGGTTGCCTCCGCGCAGGTGAAGTCGGCGATCCTGCTGGCCGGGCTGAACGCCGACGGTGTGACGACGGTCGAGGAGCCGGAGAAGAGCCGGGATCACACCGAGCGGATGCTGCGGGCCTTCGGGGCCGAGGTGGATGTGACGCCCGGGGGCGAGGGCTGGGTGGTGTCGCTGCAGGGCGGACAGCCACTGACGGGGACGGCTGTGTCTGTGCCCGGCGATCCGTCCTCTGCGGCCTTCCCGCTGGCGGCGGGGCTGGTCGTTCCGGGATCGGAGGTGACGGTCGAGGGGGTGATGCTGAATCCGCTGCGCACCGGCCTGTTCGACACCTGGCTGGAGATGGGCGCGGATTTGACGATCTCGAATCGGCGAATGGCCGGGGGCGAGGAGGTCGGCGACATCACTGCGCGTCACTCGACGCTGAAGGGCGTGGTCGTGCCGGAGGATCGCGCGGCCTCGATGATCGACGAGTATCCGATCCTCGCAGCCACCGCAGCCTTCGCCGAGGGGCAGACGGTCATGCGTGGCGTTGGCGAGATGCGGGTCAAGGAGAGCGATCGCATCGCCCTGATGGTTGCGGGCCTTCGCGCTTGTGGGGTCGAAGTCGAGGAGGAGCCGGAGGGCTTCATCGTCACCGGCGGCGTGGTGCGCGGCGGGGCGACGGTGCAAACCGCCCACGACCACCGCATCGCCATGAGCCATCTGGTGCTGGGACTGGCGGCGGCCGAGCCGATCTCGGTGGACGAGCCGGGCATGATCGCGACCAGCTTTCCGGGTTTTGTCGAGTTGATGAATGGCCTCGGGGCCGATATCGCGGCAGGCCAATGATTGCTTCCCTGATCATCGCCGTCGACGGACCGGCCGCCTCGGGCAAGGGGACGATCGCGGCGCGGCTGGCGCAGACCTATGGCCTGCCGCATCTGGATACGGGTCTGCTGTACCGGGCCGTCGGCGTGGGCGTGCTGGATGCGGGCGGGTCGCTGGATGATGCGGCGTTCGCCGAGACGGTGGCGCTGAAGCTGGACGCCAGCCATCTGACCGACACCGACAGGCTGACCAGCGGCGAGGCGGGCGAGGCCGCCAGCCGGATCGCGGGCTATCCCGGCGTGCGCGCGGCGTTGCTGGCCTTCCAGAAGGCGTTCGCGGCGCAAGCGGGCGGGGCGGTTCTGGATGGGCGGGATATCGGCACGGTCATCGCGCCAGAGGCCCCGGCCAAGCTGTTCATCACCGCCACGCCGGAAGTGCGCGCGACCCGGCGCTGGAAGCAGCTGACCGCGCGGGGGCAGGACATCGCTTTCGAGGCCATGCTGGCCGACATCGTCAAACGGGACGAGCGGGACGCCGGGCGGGGCGCGGCGCCCATGGTGCAGGCTGAAGACGCCGTCTTGCTGGATACGACCGACATGGGTATAGAGGCGGCCTTCGATGCGGCCCGCCGTATCGTCGAGGCGGCGCGCGCGAAACACGGCCTTTAGGCCCGGATCGCAAATCCAACGCTCCCACCCTCGATAGCCGCGGGCGTTCTGGCTGCCTTTTCAGGCCTCGCGTCCCGACGACCTGCCTTTCTGACATCTCCACTTTGCGCGTGGCCGCCCGGCTGCGCGCCGAGCCCTTTTTCTCCAACCCCAGAGTTACATGACCGATACCCTCACCCCTACCCGCGACGACTTCTCGGCGCTGCTCGACGAAACCCTTCAGGGCCGTGACCTCGGCGAAGGCCAGGTCGTCCACGGCCGCGTCGTCGGCATGGAAAAGGACATCCTGATCATCGACGTCGGTCTGAAGACCGAAGGTCGTATCCCGGCCCGTGAATTCGGCATCGGCGAAGGCGCCGTCATCCCGAAGGTCGGCGACAACGTCGAAGTCTACCTGGAGCGCGTCGAGAACGCCCTGGGTGAAGCGGTCATCAGCCGCGACAAGGCTCGTCGCGAGGAAGCCTGGACCCGGCTGGAAGTCGTGTTCGCCGACGGCCAACCGGTCAACGGCACCATCGTCGGTCGCGTCAAGGGCGGCTTCACCGTCGACCTGGGCGGCGCCTCGGCCTTCCTGCCGGGCTCGCAGGTCGATATCCGTCCGGTGCGCGACGTCGCTCCGCTGATGGGCAAGGAACAGCCCTTCGCCATCCTGAAAATGGACCGTCCGCGCGGCAACATCGTCGTGTCGCGTCGCGCCATCCTGGAAGAAGCTCGCGCCGAACAGCGCACGGAGCTGGTCGGCCAGCTGCAAGAGGGTGAAGTTCGCGAAGGCGTCGTCAAGAACATCACCGACTACGGTGCGTTCGTCGATCTGGGCGGCATCGACGGCCTGCTGCACGTCACCGACATGTCGTGGAAGCGCGTCTCGCACCCGTCGCAGGTCCTCGCCGTCGGTGACACCGTCAAGGTCCAGATCGTCAAGATCAACCCGGACACGCAGCGCATCTCGCTGGGCATGAAGCAACTGCAGGCCGACCCGTGGGACGGCGTGGAAGCCAAGTATCCGGTCGGCGCCAAGATGTCGGGCCGCATCACCAACATCACCGACTACGGCGCCTTCGTGGAGCTGGAAGCCGGCGTCGAGGGCCTGGTGCACGTCTCGGAAATGTCGTGGACCAAGAAGAACGTCCACCCGGGCAAGATCGTCTCGACCTCGCAGGAAGTGGACGTGGTCGTGCTGGACGTCGACGCCTCCAAGCGCCGCATCTCGCTGGGCCTGAAGCAGGCCCAGGACAACCCGTGGGATGCCTTCGTGGCCGCTCACCCGATCGGCTCTACCGTCGAGGGTGAAGTCAAGAACGCCACCGAGTTCGGTCTGTTCATCGGCCTGGACAACGACATCGACGGCATGGTGCACCTGTCGGACCTGGACTGGAACGTCTCGGGCGAGGAAGCCATCCAGCGCTACCGCAAGGGCGAAACCGTCAAGGCCAAGGTCCTGGACGTCGACGTCGAGAAGGAACGCGTCTCGCTGGGCATCAAGCAGCTCGGCGGCGATCCGATGGAAGGCGACACCTTCAAGAAGGGTCAGCAGATCACCGTCACCGTGACGGCGATCGAGACCGGCGGCATTGAGGTCAAGTTCGGTGAAGACGACGCTCCGGCGACGTCGTTCATCCGCAAGTCGGACCTGTCGCGCGACCGCAACGAGCAGCGCACCGAGCGCTTCTCGGTCGGCGACCGCGTCGACGCCATGGTCACCGGCGTGGACAAGGCCTCGCGCCGCGTCTCCGTCTCGATCAAGGCGCTCGAGATGAAGGACGAACAGGAAGCCATCGAGCAGTTCGGGTCGTCGGACTCGGGCGCCTCGCTGGGCGACATCCTCGGCGCCGCGCTGAAGAACGCCGGCAACAAGGAGTAAGGTTCTCTCGCCACCGGCGATTCAACCTGAGGAAAGGCGGCCGGAGCGATCCGGCCGCCTTTTTCCTTGGTAAACAGCGAACGTCGCTATGTACGACGGCCAACATTTGCGCCAGAAATCGGAATGCAGGGGGTTTTTCCCGTGCCGCGCGAGGGTTAGGGTGGGGTCTGCATCCCCTCATGGATGCACCCGTATGTGCCCGGGGTGGGCTGAACAGGGCGGGGGCCAGATGATCAAGTCCGAGCTGATCGAGAAGCTCGCCAGTGAAAACACGCACCTGACCCATGCAGAGGTCGAGCGCGTGGTGAACGTCGTGCTGGGCCGTATGGTCGATGCACTGGGCGATGGCGGTCGGGTGGAGCTTCGCGGCTTCGGAGCCTTCTCCGTTCGCGGGCGTCCGGCGCGCGCCGGGCGAAATCCGCGCACCGGCGAGGCGGTCGATGTTCCGGCCAAGGCCGTACCGTTCTTCAAGAGCGGCAAGGAACTGCGCGAGCGACTGAACGCCACCGACTAAGCCTACAGGAGACGATTGATGAGCCTTTTCGGCGAGTTCCGGGAATTCATTTCGCGCGGCAACGTCATCGACCTCGCGGTCGGCGTCATCATCGGCGCCTCGTTCGGCAAGATCGTCACCAGCCTGGTCGAACAGATCGTCATGCCGCCCATCGGCTGGTTGATCGGCGGAGTCGATTTCTCGGCGCTGAAGTACACCCTGCCGATCAACCCGACCAATCCGACCGGTGATCCGGCATCGATCGAGTACGGGGCCTTCATCAACACCCTGATCCAGTTCCTGATCGTGGCCTGGGTGATCTTCATGATGGTGAAGCTGATCAATAAGCTGAAGCGCGAGAAGGCCGCCGAGCCTGAAGCCGCGCCCGCCGGCCCCACGCCGACCGAAGCCCTGCTGATCGAGATCCGCGACGAACTGAAGGCTCGCCCGAAGGCCTGATCCCTCAGGCTTTGGAGTGGCTGGAGGCCGCGACCAGCGGCCGACGCTCGCGTGCGCCTTGCGTCAACGGCACCGGACGCAGGCAGAACCCCTGATCGCCGTCCCATGGCGTGGGCGACCACGCCTCATGTGCCGCCTCGTGCTCGAAGATCACGTGACAGTGGCCCCAGCCGCCCTCGCGCCGGGCGCTGTCCGCGAAGGCGCCAAGGCGAGCCAGTTGCAGCGGCGAGACGACCGGCAGGCGCAGCTTGGCCGCGCCCAGCTGTTTCGCCGCGCCCTTCAGCGCCGTCATCAGCAGCGGCACGGCCTCGGCATGTTCGGCCAAGGCCTCCAGATCCACGATCTCCAGCACCGGCGGTTCGAGGGTATTGCCCTTGGCCATCTGCGCCATCGCATAGCCGACCATCGCGCCGTCGCGTTCCACGGCCAGCAGCAGCGGCGCCTGGGTCTGGTCCGGATCGGCCAGACGCCAGCGCAGGGTCGCCGGGCTGCGGTCTGACAGGAATCGGTCTTCCGAGGCCAGAGCCGTCCAGAAGGCGCCGTAGGGCGAGGCGTCCGCGATGTCTTCCAGCAGGGAGACACCCTGAGGCAGGGCCAGGCGCACCGCGCGACCCAGGCGGTCGTTCATCAACTGCTCGTCCAGCCGGGAAACGGTGTCGGGCGCGAGGCGGTGCAGGGTTTTCAGCACCTTGCCGGCGATCAACGGCAGAGGCGCGACCGGCCAGCCCAGCTTCAGCGCATGAGTCTGTTCGGGCCAAGGGATCATGCCGTGCCGGGCGTAGAGTGGCTGGGACACGACATTGGCGTTGAAGGTCCAGCGGGCGAACAGGCCCTTCTGGGTGTGGAAGGTGCGGATGATCCGCTGACCCTGCCCGCGCGCCGAGGGCAGGACGATGATCGAGAAGCCGGTAGCGCCATAGAGCGTCCGACCCCGGTGCTGGAAGCGCTGGATCAGGTTGCCGACGTGGCCGGCCAGTTCGCCGTCGCCGGTGTCGATCACCCAGCCAGCCGGGGCGTCGATCTCCGCGCGGGCTGGATTGGCGTGCAGCCACCGCCAGCCCGCCAGCGACCGCGCCGGCCAGCCCACGGCGCGGTGCAGGGCCTGCACGCCGGGATAGTCGGTTTCGTCGAGGATGCGGATCGGCACGGCTGTCTCGTTCCGGGAGGCTCAGGCTTGTCTGAATGCGGCGTTGCATGGACCGGACCAGTGGACTGTCCGGATTCAGAATTTGACTCCGGAGCGAGGTGGAACAAAAAAGGAACATTCAGGCTTTCCCATGCGCGATGTTCTCGACCCCGCTCCTCTCTCCGGACCCGTTTCCGCAGCGCCCCGCGCCGCTGGAAGAGGCGTGCGCGGGCGGGCCGCGGGACATGGCGGCGACCCTGCTGTTCGCCCTGTCGCGGCGGGACGAGGCGGACGGGCGACCGGTGCTGATCGCCGCGCCGCGCAGCTGGTTCGGCGAGCACGGCAAGCCCTATGGGCCGGGACTGGGCGGGACCGCCTTCCTGATGACGCCGACATCGACGCCGGCCGAGGCCCTGTGGGTGCTGGAGCAGGCCCTGCGATCCGGGGCGGTGGCCCTGGCGCTGGGGGCGATCGACGGCGCGACTCTGGCGCAGACGCGCCGGCTGGAGTTCGCGGCCAGGCATGGCCAGTCGACAGGGGTGCTGCTGCCCCGGCGGCTGGACGGACTGAGCGCGGCGCGGCGGCGCTGGCGGATCGCGGCGACGCCCAGCGCGGGCGATCCTTTCGATACGAAGGCGCCCGGCCCGTCGCGGCTGGATGTCGAACTGGTGCGTGGACGGGGCGAGCGGCCGGGCGTGTGGCGGCTGGAGCAGGTCGATGAGACGCATCGTCTCCGTCTGGCTGATGGACTGGCCGATCGCGGTGCGGCTGAGGGCGCTGAAGGCGGCGCGGCGGCCGGGCTTGCCGCCTGAGCCGGCGCTGGAGCCGGCCAACCCCTTCGCCCTGATCCTGAAGAACAGCCGCGGGGCGGCGGTGATCCACGCCCTGAACCCGGCCGCGCGGGCGGCGGGGCTGAGGCGCGGCCAGACCCAGGCGGACGCCCTGGCCATGATCCCGCGCCTGATCTGTCAGCCGGCGGACACGGCCGCCGATGTGCGGGCGCTGGAGGCGCTGGCGGTCTGGGCCGAGCGGTGGTCTCCCTCGGTGAGCCTCGATCCGTCCGGCGAGGGGCTGGAGGGACTGTTTCTGGACGCCACGGGCGGGACCCATCTGTTCGGCGGCGAGGCGGCGCTGATGGAACAGATGCGCGCGCGGCTGGCCGAGGCGGGCATGTCGGCGCGGCTGGCCATGGGGCCGACGCCGGGCTCAGCCTGGGCCTTGGCGCGCTGGGGGCAGGGGAACGCCGCCCCGATCGCGCGCGAGGACGATGTGTCCGAGGCGCTGGCGGACCTGCCGGTCGAGGCGCTGCGGATCGACGACCGCACCCTGACGGCGGCGCGGCGGTTCGGTCTGACTACCATCGGCAGCCTGTACGGCATGCCGCGCAGCGGGCTGGCGCGCCGGTTCCGCGACGGGGATGCGGTGGGGCTGGTGCGGCGGCTGGATCAGGCGCGGGGGCATGCGGCCGAGGCCCTGACCCCCGTGCGGACGCCGCCCCGCTATCGCGCCTGGCAGGCCTATGCCGAGCCGCTGGGCGATCTGGCCGGGGTGGAGACGCGGCTGCCTGAGCTGCTGGACGATCTGGCGAGGGCGCTGGAGCGGGACGGGCAGGGCGCGCGGGCCCTGACCCTGACCGGCTTCCGCACGGACGGGGAGACGACCCGACTGTCAGTGCGCGCCGGCCGGCCGGGACGGGAGGCGTCGATCTGGCTGCGGCTGTACCGCGAGGCAGGGCTGGGACGGCTGGAGCTGGGCTTCGGTCTGGACGCCCTGATGCTGACGGCCGACGTCGTCGAACCGATGCTGGCCCGGCAGGGGGCGCTGGAGAGCGAGGCGGAGGCGGCGCAGGCCGAGGGTCTCGCGGCGCTGGTCGACCGGCTGAGCGCGCGGCTGGGCGAGGATCGGGTGCTGACGCCTGAGGCGGTGGACAGCTGGATCCCTGAGCGGGCGCAGCGGCTGCGGCCCGCGCTGGGCCGAACGCCGACGACGGATGCGAGTGAGACGGGGCGGCGACCGATCCTGCTCCTGGACCCGCCCGAGCCGGTCGAGGACCCGATGTTCGACCTGCCGGACGGGGCGCCGGTGCGCTTCACCTGGCGGCGGGTCAGCCGCCGGGTGACCCGCGCCGACGGGCCGGAGCGGCTGTCGCCGGAGTGGTGGCGGCCCCGCCCGGACGGCCGCGAGACTCGCACCCGCGACTACTACCGCATCGAGGACGCCGAGGGCGGCCGCTACTGGCTGTTCCGCGAGGGGCTGTATGGCTGGGACTATTCGGGCGCGGACGACGAACGCCGGGCGCCGTCGTGGTGGCTGCACGGAGTGCTGCCTTGAGCGGGTGGACGGGGGAGTACGCCGAGCTGGGGGCCATGACCAACTTCAGTTTTCTGGAGGGGGCGGCGCATCCGGGCGAGCTGATGATGCAGGCCAAGGCGCTGGGGCTGGCGGCGGTGGGGGTGGCGGATCGCAACACCCTGGCCGGAATGGTCCGGGCGCTGATGGATGCGGACAAGTATGGCATCCGGCTGGTCGTCGGTTCGCGGCTGACCTTCACGGACGGGACCGAGCTGATTGTCTTTCCGCGCGACCGAGCGGCCTATGGCCGGCTTTGTCGTCTGCTGACGCTGGGCAAGAGCGAGGCAGTGCCGCAGGAGGGGGCGAACCCGGACGACGACCGGATCACCAAGGGCGAGACGCGACTGACCTTCGAACAGGCGGTCGCACTGGGCGAGCGGATGATCGCTCTGGTCCCTGCCCCCGAGCGTCCGGACACGGCGTTTGAGGCGCGGCTGACGGATTGGCGGCGGGCCTGGCCCGACGATCTGTATCTGGCCGTCGCTCCTCTGTGGCGCGGCGATGACCGGCGGCGGCTGAACCGGCTGGCTGGCATGGCGACGCGGACCGGCGCGCCGATGATCGCCACCAATGCGGTGCTCTACGACAAGCCCGACCGGCGGATGCTGCAGGACGTTCTGACCTGCATCCGCGAGGAGACGACCATCGATCGGGCCGGGCGTCGGCTGCAGGCCAATGCCGAGCGCTATCTGAAGCCGCCGACCCAGATGGCGCGCCTGTTCCGCGGGCATGACGCGGCGCTGGCGCGGACTATGGACGTCGCGCGGGCCTGCACCTTCTCGCTGAAGGAGCTGAGCTATCAGTACCCGGACGAACCGGTGCCGGAGGGCTGGACTGCGCAGCGTCGGCTAATCCGGCTGACGTTCGAGGGCGCGCGGGAGCGGTGGCCGGACGGTGTGCCGGAGAAGGTCCGCGACACGATCGTCAAGGAACTGAAGCTCATCAAGTTGCTGAAGTATCCGAACTACTTCCTGACGGTGCATGACATCGTCGGCTGGGCGCGGCGACAGGACGACCCGATCCTGTGTCAGGGGCGGGGCTCGGCGGCCAACTCGGTGGTCTGTTTCTGCCTGGGCGTGACCAATGTGAACCCGGCCGAGCAGGATGTGCTGATCGAGCGCTTTATGTCGGCCGACCGGGCCGAGCCGCCGGACATCGACGTCGACTTCGAGCACGAGCGGCGCGAGGAGGTGATGCAGTACGTCTACGATCGCTACGGCCGCGACCGGGCGGGCATCGTGGCGACGATCATCCACTACCGGCCTCGCTCGGCGATCCGCGACGTGGGCAAGGCGCTGGGGCTGACCGAGGACGTGACGGCGCGCATGGCCGACACGGTCTGGGGCTCGTGGGGCGACGCGGTGAAGAACGAGCACGTCGACCGCACGGGACTGAGCCGGGACGACGCGCGGATGAAGCTGGCGCTGGAGCTGACTGCCGAGCTGATCAAGTTTCCGCGTCATCTGAGCCAGCACGTCGGCGGCTATGTGCTGAGCCAGACCCCGCTGATGGAGATCGTGCCCATCGGCAATGCGGCGATGGAGAAGCGGACCTTCATTGAATGGGACAAGGACGACATCGACTACCTGAACCTGATGAAGGTCGATGTGCTGGCGCTGGGGATGCTGACGGCGCTGAAGCGGTCGTTCGACCTGATCGATCAGGCCTACGGAACGCGATGGCTGCTGCACACCGTGCCGCGCGAGGCGCCCGAGGTTTACGACATGCTGTGCAAGGGCGACTCGCTGGGCGTGTTTCAGGTCGAGAGCCGGGCGCAGATGGCGATGCTGCCGCGGCTGCAGCCGAGGGTCTTCTATGACCTTGTGGTCGAGGTGGCGATCGTCCGGCCCGGCCCGATCCAGGGAAAGATGGTGCATCCCTATCTGCAACGGCGCGCCGAGCGACGCGCGGCGCAGGCGCGGGGCGAGACCTATGTCATCGACTTCCCGCACCCCCATCCTGATCACGGGCATAGGGACGAACTGCGCAACGTGCTGGACAAGACGCTGGGCGTGCCGCTGTTCCAGGAGCAGGCAATGAAGATCGCCATGGACGCGGCGCTCTACACACCCAAGGAGGCCAACAGTCTGCGTCGGGCCATGGCCACCTTCCGGCACATGGGCACGATCGGCGAGCATGAGCAGAGGTTCGTCAGTCGTCTGATCGAGCGGGGCTATGACGCCGTCTTCGCCCAGAGCTGTTTCGACCAGATCAAGGGCTTCGGGGAGTACGGTTTCCCGGAGAGCCACGCCTGCTCGTTCGCCCACCTCGTCTATGTCTCGGCCTGGGTGAAATGCCTCCATCCCGAGGTGTTCACCGCCGCCCTGCTGAACAGCCAGCCGATGGGTTTCTATGCTCCGGCCCAACTGGTGCGCGACGCGATCGAGCATGGCGTCGAGGTGCGCCATCCGGACGTGAACACGAGCGACTGGGACGCGACGCTGGAGGTCCGGACAGGGCATGAGACCCGCGCCCTCCGGCTGGGTCTCCGCTCCATCGACGGGTTCCGCAAGGAGTGGGGGGATCGCATCGTCGAGGTCCGGGCGGATCGTCCGTTCACGGATCTGGAGGATCTGCGGCTGAGGGCGAAGCTGCCGCCGGCGGCGCTGGACCGGCTGGCCGAGGCGGACGCCTACGGCTCGCTGGACCTGACCCGGAGGCAGGGGCTGTGGGCCGCGCGGGGCGCGCCGCCGGCGGCCTCGGCGCCGCTGTTCGAGGCGATGGGGCTGGTCGAGACTGACGGCCGACCGCCCGAGGCCCTGCCGGCGCTGTCGCCGTCGGAAGAGGTGGTGGGCGACTACCAGACCCTGCGCCTGTCGCTGAAGGGGCATCCGGTCAGCTTCCTGCGCGGGCATCTGGAGCAGGCGAAGGCCATCGCGGCCAAGGACTATGTCGGCCTGCCGAACAACCGCCGGGTCCGGGTCGGCGGGGTGATCCTGGTGCGGCAGAGACCGGGCACAGCCAAGGGCGTCTGCTTCATCACCCTGGAGGACGAGACCGGCGTCGCCAATCTGGTGCTGTGGCCCGATGTGTTCGAACGCTTCCGGCCGGTGGCCATGGGCGCGCGGATGGTGCTGGCGACCGGCCGGGTGCAGGCCGCCGACGGCGTGACCCATCTGGTGGTCGAGCAACTGGACGACTGGACCCCCATGCTGGGCCATCTGAGCCAGAGCCCGACGCCGGGTTCGGGCCATGCGCCGGCGCAGTCAAACCGCGGCCGGCATCCGCGCGACGTGCGGGTGCTGCCGGGCTCACGGGACTTTCACTGAGGGCTCAGCCCCCGGCCGCGGCCTTGCGGATCGAGGGTCGGGCGGCGGGTTCGGCTTCCAGTGGTACCGATAGTTCCTCGACCGGGAACTCGCGGCCGTCGTGGTCTTCCTGCGTCAGGTAGAAGCTCTTGAGTTCGCCGACGCTGTCGGCGTGCAGCAGTTCGACGGCGGCGCCGGAGGCATTGGCCTCGCGGGCGAGGCGCAGGGCGCACTGGAAGGCGGCGGCGCGGGAGGAGAAGCGGCCCAGTTGGCGGCGTTCGGACACCACGCGCCAGTCCTCCCCGCACAGCAGGATGGCGTAGCGCACCAGCCGCTCGGCTTCGGGCAGGCTCTGGTCGAGGGTGGCGGCGAGCGCCTCCGGGCTGGTTCCAGCGGCGAGGGCCAGATCCGGATCGCGCTTCTGGGCCTTGTCGGACAGCATGGCGGTGATCGCCTGCCGGTCGACCGGACGGGCGTAGAGATAGCCTTGGCCGAGCGCGCAGCCGAAGCTGCGCAGCATTTCGGCCTGCATGGGGTTCTCGATACCCTCGGCGACAACGCGGATGCCCAGCTTGGAGGCCATGCTCAGCAGGCCCTCGACGATGGCGGCGCTGCGGCTCTCGGGCTCCATGCGGGCGACGAAGGACTTGTCGATCTTGATGATGTCGACCGGCACCGAAAGCAGGTGGGTCAGGGAAGCGAAGCCGGTGCCGAAGTCGTCCAGCGCCACCTTCAGCCCGTTCTCCCGCAGCTTCTGGATCTCCAGCGCGATGATCCCGTCCTGCCCCATGTAGGTCGTCTCGGTGACCTCCAGGATGATGTGGTGCAGCGGCACGTCCTCGCGCTCGAAGGACTGGCGGATAACGTCGTGCAGGTCGCCGCCCTGGAAGTCGGCGGAAGAGACGTTGATGCCGACGTGCTGGAACCAGATGCCCTGGTCCAGCCAGGCGCGGACGTCGCGGGCCACGATGTCGAGCATGCAGCGCGTCAGGCGGGTGGCCGTGTGGATGTCGGTGGTGGCCTCGAAATAGTCGCCGGCCGGGATGATCTGACCGTCCGGCGTCCGCACGCGGAACAGGGCTTCCAACCCCACGATCTCGCCGGTGTCGAGCCGGACGACGGGCTGGTAATGGGCGTCGATCCGGCTTTCGCGCAGGGCCTCGCCGACATCGCGAATGGCCCCGAGGCGGCGGTTCATGCTGGTGCCCAGGCCCGGCGTGTAGACGACGATACCGCCCTTGCGGGTCTCCTTGGCGTGATAAAGGGCGAAGTCGGCGTTCTGGCGGATCTCATCGACGGGAATGCCCGGTTTCGCGGCGGCGCAGCCGATCGTGGCACGCGGCGAGACCAGATGACCGTCGCAATCGACCGGGTCGGTCAGTCGGGCGAGAATCTGGTCGGCGATGGCGCTGGGCATGGCCGAGACCAGATCGCCCTCGACGATGACCGCGAACTCATCGCCGCCGAGGCGGAAGACGCGGTGGGGCGCGGCGCCGGCCTGGATACGCTCTGCTGCGGCGCGCAGCAGGCCGTCGCCGGCCTTGTGTCCGAAGGTGTCGTTGACGGTCTTGAGGTTGTCCAGATCGATGATCAGCAGCGCCCAGCAGTATGACGAGCCCTCGCCATAGCGTGCGGTCGCGGCGTTGAAGGCGGCCCGGTTCGGCAGGTCGGTCAGCATGTCGCGATAGGCGAGGCGGTGCTGGGCAGCCGCTTGCTGGTCGCGTTCCATGGCGATGGCGCACAGATGGATGCTGGCCTGAACGACCTCGGCTTCCTTGGGCGTATGGGCGCGGGGGCGGCGGAAGTAGAAGGCGAAGGCGCCCAGCACCTTGCCGTCGCGGCCGACGATCGGCGTGGACCAGCAGGCCTTCAGACCCAACGGCAGGGCCAGCCAGGCGTAGGGCTTCCAGCGGGGATCGGTGGCGATGTCGACCACCTCGACGGACTCGCCCAGGAAGATCGCGGACCCGCACGAGCCGACGTCGGGGCCGACTTCCAGCCCGTCGAAGGAGGCGGAGAACTCGGGCGGCAGACCCGGGGAAGCCAGTGGGTGGAGCCGACCATGGTCATCCACGCTCAGAATGGAGCAGACGACGTCGGGGAGCATCTCCTCGACACGCATGCACAGGGCGGTCGCCGTGACGGCGAGCGGTTCGCCGCGGGCGACCATCTCGAGGATGTCGTTCTGGAGCAGCAGCATGGATGGCACCTCAGCGCGAGGATGCTGCCTTAAGTTGCGTTAAGGCTCCGTCAGACGATGTGGCTAACCGACATGGTTGCGGACGGGTACCGCAAAGCTTGTATCAGCCGACCTTCTGGTGCCGCCACTTCCAGACCCGATAGACGATGATCGGCAGGAAGCCGACGACCAGGGCGGCGATCAGCGCGCCCCAGAAATCCAGCTCCAGCCAGCGACCACCCAGACCCGCCGCAAGACCTGCGAGCGGCGGACCCAGGAAGGGAAGCCACGCGGGAGGTTTAGGCATCGACCTTGATGACGCCGCGACGGATCTGGTCGAGTTCGATCGAGTCGAACAGGGCCTGGAAGTTGCCGTTGCCGAAGCCCTCATTGCCCTTGCGCTGGATGATCTCGAAGAAGATCGGGCCGAAGGTGTCCTGGGTGAATATCTGCAGCAGCAGGCCTTCCTCGTCCGAGCCGTCGATCAGGATGCGGTTCTTGCGCATGCGCTCGACGTCCTCGCCGTGGTTCGGCAGGCGTTTGTCGATCAGTTCGAAATAGGTCTCGATCGTGTCCTGGAAGTCGACGCCGCGGGCCTTCATTGTCTCGACTGTCGTGAAGATATCCTCGGTCGTCAGGGCGATGTGCTGGATGCCCTCGCCGTTGTAACGACGGATGAACTCCTCGATCTGGGAGTTCTCGTCCTGGCTCTCGTTCAACGGAATGCGGATGGCGCGGTCGGGCGCGATCATCGCCTGCGAGAACAGGCCGGTCGCCTTGCCCTTGATGTCGAAATACTTCTGCTCCTCGAAGTTGAAGACCGAGTTGTAGAAGCCCGACCAGGTGCGCATCTGGCCGCGACGGACGTTGTGGGTCAGGTGATCCAGAACCTCGAGGCCCACCGAGTTCTTGCGCTCGGCCTCTTCCCAGCCCTCGACCTCGGTCCAGCCGTCGTACAGCGAGCCGGTCTTGCCGTACTGGTCGACGACGTAGAGCAGCGACCCGCCGATGCCCTGCAGGATGTAAGGATAGTCGCCGCCCAAGGCGCCGCCGGCGACGCCTTCGGCCGCGCGAGCGCCACGGGCGAGGGCGCCCTCAAAGGCTTCCTTCGCATTGGCGACGCGGAAGGCCATGCCGTTGGCGGAGGGACCGTGGTCCTTGGCGAACTCGACGGCCTGACCCTTCGGCGACCGATGCACCAGCATGGTGATGTCGCCCTGCTTGAGGCGGACCACGCCGGTTTCCGGATTCACATGCGTCTGCGTGAAGCCCATCAGCTCAAGACGCGAGATCATGGCCAGCGGCTCGGGACCGGTGAACTCGACGAACTCGAAGCCGTCGACGCCGAGGGGGTTTTCCTGATCGATGCGGGCAGCGTCAGTCATGGGGCGTCTCCTGGGAAATGCGTCCGGCGTTGGTTCGCCGATGTCGCGCGGAACCTAGTGTCCCGGACCGGTGAAGCCAAGCCGGGACGGGACACAGGTTCGTGCGGACCGATGTCGGCGAGACCTACCGAGGCCGGCCCACCACGGCATCGACCGAGTTGAAGGTGACCGGGTGGTAGCCCGGGCGGGCCTGGGCGTAGATGCGGGTGGCGATCGGGCGGCCCCACTCGTTCTGGGCCCAGAGGCTGGTGAACAGGGGCAGGACGAATTTGCGCCGGCCCATGGTCGTCAGGAAATGCTCCAGCGTCGGCACGGCCGGCTGATAGCGGTGCTGAACGGCGATCTGCAGCCAGCCGAACAGGACCTCGGCATTGCCCTCGGCCTTGAGGCTCAGCGTTGATTCCAGATCGGCGAGCTGGGCGTCGGTCATCCAGCGGCCGGTTGCGGGCGGCACGGGCGGACGCCAGGCGAGGAAGCGCTGGCGCTCCTGCGTCGACCAGCCGGCCCACGGAATGGCGGAGGCCGGGCCGCCGGAGGCGAAGGCGAGGGCCGCCGCATCGACCGGGGCGAAGGCGTCGGACACCGGCGGCTGCCAGTTGGACGGCATCCCCGGCTGATAGATCCAGGCGTCCATCATCAGCTGGTCTTCCAGCGCGCGGGTCGTCACCAGATGGGTGCGGATGTCCTCAAGGAAGCGCTCCGTGGTCATCGGGCGGAAGGCGTTGCGCTCGAAATAGCCCTTCAGCCAGGCATCGAAGCGCTCGCGGCCGACGATGCGTTCGATGGTGACGAGGAAGGCCGCGCCTTTTTCGTAGGCGATGTCGGTCATGCCGTCGTCCGGGTCGCGACCGGCCAGCTCGAGCTTCAGACGGGTGTCGGCCGGCGGCAGGTCGGCCAGCGTCGACTGCAGGTCGCCCCAGCCCAGAGAGCGCAGCATCAGGGCACGCTCGGGACCGTAGAGCGCCTCCATGATCCTGTTCTCGAAGTAGACGGTGAAGCCCTCGTTGAGCCAGAAGTCGTCCCACGTCGCATTGGTGACGAGGTTGCCCGACCAGCTGTGCGCCAGCTCATGCGCCACCAGCGAGACCAGCGACTTGTCGCCGGCGATGATGGTCGGGGTGGCGAAGGTCAGGCGCGGGTTCTCCATGCCGCCGAACGGGAACGACGGCGGCAGGACCAGCAGGTCGTAGCGGCCCCAGCGATAGGGACCGTAAAGGCGCTCGGCCACATCGACCATCTCGGCGGTCGGGGTCAGTTCGTCATGAGCAGCGTGCAGACGCGAGGGCTCGGTCCAGACGCCGGTGCGCTCGTCGATGCCTTCGAAGGCCACGTCGCCGACGCCCAGGGCGATCAGATAGGGCGGGACCGGATTGGTCATGCGGAAGCGCCAGGCGGTCTGGCCGGCGCCGGCGGCCTCGCCTTCGGGCGTCAGCATTTCGGCGCTCATCACGGCCTTGAGCTGCGAGGGGGCCACAATGCGGGCGTCCCAGGTCTGGCGGATGCCGGGGCTATCCTGGGTCGGCACCCAGGTGCGGGTCAGGATCGCCTGGCCCTGGCTGAACAGGTAGGGCTGCTGGCCGCCGGCGGTCTGGGCCGGGGTCAGCCACTGCAGCGCCGCGGCGTTCGGGCGGGTGGCGTAGGCAATGACGATGCGGCGCGTCTCGCCGGCGGCCAGCGCCGGGAAGCGGATGGTCAGCGGCTGGCCCATGATCGGATCGTTGGCGCCGGCCTGATGCTGGAGCACGCCGCCCGAGGCGTCGGTGACGCCGCGGATGTCGAGGTCGCGGATGTCCAGGACGATCTCGGTCGCCCCGGCGGCGCCGTCGATGTCCAGCGTCGCGGTCCCGCTCAGGGTCTTGGCGGCGAAGTCGGTGGTCAGATCCAGGGCGACGTGGCGGACGCGCGCGATCTCCGGCCGCGCATACGAATGGACGTCGCGCACATAGTCGATCGGCGCGGTCGCCGATGCGGGCAGGGGCGGCATGTCGGAGCCGGAACTTCCCATAGTGGCGCATCCTCCCAGGGCGGTGGCGAGCGCGAGGGCGCTGATCAGTCCCAGCGTGCGGATCATGGGCGTCGTCCTTGTTCGTTCAGGCGACGGACAACGCCCCGAAGCGCGCGAAAGATCAACCCTGTTGCTGCGCCGGCGGCAGGTGGTGCGACACGAACAGGCGACCACGCTCGGCGAACAACACGGCGCACAGGGCCAGCAGACCCATGAGGGTGAACCCGACCAGCATGGGCGTGGCGGTGCCCGCGAACTGCTGGCCGATGGCGAAGCCGGCGATGGAGCCGAAGGTCGTCGACAGGAAGCCCTGGGCCGAGCTGGCCGTGCCGGCGATGTGGCCCATCTTCTCCATGGCCATGGCGCCGAAATTGCCGGCGATGAAGCCGAAGCAGAACATGGTCAGGCCCTGCAGGATGCCGAAGGTCCAGATGGTCTCGTGGCCTGTGGCCGAGACGGTCGCGTGGATAGCCGACATGGCGATGAAGCCGATCAGGGCCGTGTGCGAGATCAGGCGGCTGCCGAAACGCTCGACGAAGGTGGCGTTCAGCAGACTGGCCGCGGCGATGCCGCCGGCGACGGCGGCGAAGACCAGCGGGAACAGGTCGGCGGCGTTGAAGACGTGCTCGAAGATCGACTGCGACGAGTTCAGGAAGCCGAACAGGGCGCCCGTGATCGCCGTCATGGCGAGGGTGTAGCCCAGCGACTGGCGCTCGGTCAGGGCCTCGCGGAAGGCGGCGCCGATGCGGGCCGGCTGGATCGGCAGGCGGTCTTCGGGCTTCAGCGTTTCGGGCAGGCGGATTGCTGCCCACGCCATGACCAGCACACCGGCGGCGGCCAGCACGCCGAAGATCCACGGCCAGGGCGCAACATGCAGGATGGCCGCGCCGAGGCTGGGGGCGATGATCGGCACGCCGAGGAAGACCAGGAAGCTGAGCGACATGACCCGCGCCATGGTCCGACCCTCGTAGCGGTCGCGCACGATGGAGACGGCCAGCACCCGCAGAGAGGCTGCCCCGATGCCGCAGCCGACACGGGCGGCGATCAGAAGCTCGAAGGTCGGAGCCAGCGCCGCCATCAGGGCGAACACGGCGTAGAGACCGACGCCGACCATCAGGACAGGCTTGCGGCCGTACCGGTCGGCGATGGGCCCGTAGATGATCTGGGCGATGCCGAAGCCCAGCAGATAGGCGGTGATGATCCACTGCCTGTCATTCTCGCGCAGCACGCCCAGCGCATTTCCGATGTCCGGCAGGGCCGGAAGCATGGAGTCGATGGCCAGCGCGTTCAGCGCCATCAGGCAGGCGATCAGGCAGACGAACTCGGGGAAGCCCGGGCCCTTCACGGCGGGAGTTGCGGGGGAGACGGGGGAGGTCATCGGGGCCAGATGCGGTCCGGATGCGACAATCGCAACCGCCGGGGTGATAAAAAGCGCCGCCGTTGCGCTATAGGCGCTGCATGACCGTGACCATCTTCCACAATCCGAACTGCGGCGCCTCGCGCAATGTGCTGCAGATGATCCGCGACGCTGGCCACGAGCCGGAGGTCGTCCAGTATCTGACGACCGGCTGGACCGCCGAGGGACTGAAGGCCCTGCTGGACGCCGCCGGCCTGACGCCGCGCGAGGCGATGCGGACCAAGGGCGATCTGGCCGGAGAACTGGGCCTGCTCGATCCGGCCGTGTCCGACGACGCCATCCTGAAGGCCATGGTTGAGCATCCGGTGCTGGTCGAACGCCCGCTGGTAAGGACGGACAAGGGCGTGGTTCTGGCCCGGCCGAAGGAGAAGGTGTTGGAGGTCCTGTGACCGATCCGGCCGCCCGCGATGGCGAGCGGCCGGTTCATGATCAGTCGTCCCAACGATCATCGTAGCGATCGTCGCGATCGTCATCGCGGTCGTAGCGCCAGTGCAGGACGCGGCGACCCGAGGCGTCCATCAGCACGTCGATCTCGCGGCCACGGGCGTCGCGACCCTCGACCTCCAGACGGCCGTCGTCGCGCTCGACCTCGGTGACGCGGACGATGCCGATGGCGCGCAGGGCTCCCATGTCCGGACGCGGCATGCGGCCATAGCGGCGGCGGTCGTCGTCATCGTCATCCCAGCGGGTGTGGGCATAGAAGCCGTCGTCGGCGACGCGAGCCGGGGCGGGCGCGGCGGCCGAGGTTACAGCCGGAGCGGCGACGGCGCTTCCGGCGACAAGGGCGACGGCGGCCAGGGCTATGGGCAGGTGCGGTTTCATGGTTCGTGTCCTTCCGTGGCGACGCCGGCATCGGCGACGACGGGGACTTTGCGCCGGGCTGGCTGACGGCCCCGTCACGTCGATCGTCAGCGAAATGTCAGCGGGATCGTGCAGTATGGTCGGCTGATGTCGGGGCGATCCCTGTTTCCTCTTCTGCTGGTTCTGGCACTCGCCGCGTGCAGCGAGGGGAGCACGCCTGCGCCCGAGGCTCAGCCCGCGCCCGTGCGCTCGACGCCGGCCCAGCGGATCGGACCATTGCCGCCGCCGGGTCCTGCGCCGCCTGCGCCTCCCGCTGCGCCCGCACCGCCTGCGCGGCCCGAACCCGCGGTGGGACAGGGGCGGCTGACCTTGAACCGGATCCTCGGCATCGCCCTGGCCGACACGCCGGGCGAGGTGATCGATGTCGAGCTGGACGCCGACGATGACGACGACGGCCCGACCTACGAGATCAATATTCTCACGCCTGGGGGGCGGACCATCGAGATGAAGCTGGATGCGCGGACCGGCGCCATCCTCGAACGGGAGGACGACTGACATGCGCCTGCTTCTGGTCGAGGACGATGCGACGATCGCCGCCGGCGTTACGCGCGCGCTGGAGGCGGCGGGGTTCGTCATCGATCTGGCGCGCGACGGAGAGGACGCCTGGGCCCGTGGCGGGGACGAGGACTACGACGTCGTGGTGCTGGACCTCGGCCTGCCGCGGCTGGACGGGCTGAGCGTATTGAAGCGCTGGCGGGGCGATGGGCGGGGCTTTCCCGTTATCATCCTGTCGGCGCGCGGCCAGTGGTCCGAGAAGGTCGAGGGGATCGAGGCGGGGGCCGACGACTACCTCGCCAAGCCGTTCGAGCCGGCCGAACTGGTGGCTCGAGTACGAGCGCTGATCCGGCGCAGCGCCGGCCATGCCGAGGCTGTCCTGACCATCGGCGACCTGACGCTGGACACCCGGCGGATGCAGGCGACGGTCAGAGGCGCGGCCCTGTCGCTGTCGCCGCTGGAGTATCGACTGCTGCATGCACTGGCCCACGGCGGCGGACGGCCGATGAGCGCGGGCGAGCTGTCCGAAAGCCTGCACGGCGTCGACGCCGTGGACGCCAACGCCATCGAGGCGTTGGTCGCCCGGCTGAGGCGCAAGGTAGGCAGCGGCGTGATCGAGACCCGACGTGGCTTCGGCTATCTGCTGGCGGGGGCCGAATGATCCGCGCGCGCTCGCTGGGACTACGCCTGCTCGCCTTCGCCGGAGCGGCGATCGGTGCGGCGTTGGCGGTCGCGTGGTTGGTGCTGGGCCTGTTGTTCGAGCGCCATCTGGAGCGGCAGTTGCAGGTCGAGCTGGAGCGGCACGGCCTGTCGCTGATCGCCGCCCTGTCGCTCGATCCGGACGGTAAGCCGGTGCTGACGGCGCGTCCGTTCGATCCGCGCTTCGACCGCCCTGCAAGCGGCCTCTACTGGCGCATCTCGGCGCCGGCGGGCGAGCTGAGATCGCGGTCGCTGTGGGACGGCGGCCTGCCCGACGGAAAGGCGCCGCCGGCGACCGGCTGGGGCGTGCGTGAGGGACGCGGCCCGTATGAGCCGCGCGTCGTGACGGCCGTCCGGGACATCCAGCCCGACGCCGGCGGGCCTCAGGTCGTGATCGAGGTGTCTGCGGACCAGCGGCCGGTGCAGGCGGCGCGCGCCGCCTTCGGTCTGGAGAGCGCAATCTTTCTGGCTGTGCTTTGGTTGGTCCTCGCGGTGGCGGCGGCGGTGCAGGTCCGGCTGGGGCTGAGGCCGCTGGACGAGGTGCGGCGCGAACTGGAGGGGATGCGGCGCTCGCCCGGCGCGCGGTTGTCGGATCGCCACCCGGTCGAGATCCGGCCGTTGACGGCTGCGGTCAACGATCTGGCCGATGCGCGAGCGGCAGACGTAGAGCGCGCACGACGCCGGGCGCGCGACCTGGCGCACGCGCTGAAGACGCCCCTGACCGCCCTGCGCCTTCAGATCGACGGGCTCGAGCCGAAGCGGGCGAAGGCCTTGGCGCACAGCCTGTCGCTGGTTTCGGGCGCCGTCGACGGCGAGCTGGCGCGAACGGGGGCCGAGGAGACGACCGGCGTGCCGGCAGCCGTCCTGATCGACCGACTGACGGCGGTCATCGCCCGCACGCCGGAAGGGCAGGCGCTGGCGTTCGACAATGCGGTGTCACCGGATCTGACGCTGCCGATGCATCCGGACGCCGCGATGGAAGTGCTGGGTGCGTTGATAGAGAACGCGGCCCGCTTCGCCCGGACGGTCGTGCGAATCGAGGGAGAGGCGGGCGTCGATGGCGTCTGGCTGTCGATATCCGATGACGGCCCCGGCATCCCCGAGGGGCAGAGGTCGGATGCCCTGAACCGGGGGCAAAGGCTCGACCAGCGAGGATCGGGCGCGGGTCTCGGGCTCGCTATCGCCGCAGATTATGTTGAAGCCAGCGGCGGGCGACTGACCTTGGGCGAGGCGGAGGCGGGAGGATTGCTGGTCCGGCTGGACTGGCCCGCCTGATGCGGTCGTGGTGCGGGCGGTCGGGCTCGAACCGACACTCCTCTCGGAACCGGATTTTGAGTCCGGCGCGTCTACCAATTCCACCACGCCCGCACAGGCCATGGCCGACGTCGAACGTCGGGGCGGTTCTGACCTAGCGGGTCGGCCCGATCCGGGCAAGCGGTCGCGCGACGCGGCGCGGCGAACTTACTGCTGAGCTTCGCGCGCCTCACGTTGGCGCTGTCTTTGCGCACGCACAGCCGCGTCGTCCTGTCGGGTCTGGTAGCCGTCGAGGACGAAGCTGGCACGGAAGCTGACCAGACGTTGGTCGACAGGTGCATCCGGGGCGCTGACGTTCCTGGCCCTCGCGGCGCGCACGGCCCGTAGTGTCGCTTCGCCGTAACCGGCGTCATGCGGATGCTCCGCCTCGACCTCGCAATTGCTCAGCCTGCCGTCGGGGTTGGTCAGGCAACTCACCACCGCAAACCCTCGTGCATAGCGCGAGGACGCCGGATATTCCGGCCGCGGCGCATGGCGCCAGTCGAAGCCGACCGGCAAGCCGGTGTCCTGCAAGGCGTCACGCTCGACGTCACGGGCGTCCACCAAGGGGCGGTTGCAGCGTGTCAGGGTCTCGTCGATCGCAGCCGAGGAAGCCGGCAGGGTCAGATCGTAGCGAAGGTTTCGACCATCGTCCGCGCCACCCGGGATCAGGATACTGATCGATCCGCCCTGTCGGAGGTGACGCGCGAACGGTGCTGGCATTTCGCTAACCGCCACCGTGTCGTCCTGCGCTACGTTCCAGCGCTGCATGTCCATGTCATGGTCGGACAGCTTGACACCGATGGTGCGGGTTTCGGCCCGGCCCGCCGGCGGCAGGCCGGTGATGAGCGCCTCGTAAGCGCCTGCCGTGCAGCGCAGTGCGAGAGTCAGGCCGGTGTCCGTCTGGACATAGGCGACCATCAGGCGATTGCGGTCGTCCCGGTGCACGTCCCAGTCCGCGCTGGTGTCCTGCGCTAGGGCGGGCAGGGCGATCGCTCCCACCAGAATCGTCGCCAGAAACCGCTTCATCATGCCTCCCCCCGATGCGCGGAGATTCTTAAGCCGTTGGCGGCGAAAGATAAACCGAAGATTGCGGTGGCTCGCTACTCTGGCGTGTCGTCTGTTTCCATGTGAGCGTCAGGCTTGCCGGCTTGGATGCGGCGCGCGCGAATGAACATCTCGGCGCGTTGCGCAGTGACCATGGCGGCGGCGAACAGCATGAAGGCTTCCAGGATGGCCAAGGGATTCACGCCCCAGTCCGCTGCGTGAATCTCAAGCCACGGCTCAAGCGACCGGCGGGCCAGCAACAGGCCGATGATCAGGATCAGACCAGCGGGCGAGGCCTGGGCCTTGAGCACGCCGTCCGGGTCCTTGTGGATGGTGGTCATCTTCCCGCGCCAGAAGCCGGCGACGGCGCCGAGGATCAGGCCGAGGGCGAGAATGACGATGGAAACCGGATCGGTCGGCGCCTCGCCGCGCCCGCTCTGGCTGATGCCCCACAGGCCGAAGCCGATGGCCAAGGTCACGATCAGGGGCGTCACCCAGAGGAACTGCGGACGCAGTGTACGTGGTCGCCGGTTCCTGAGCAGGACGAGCGGAAGCACGACCGCCAGCACAATCAGCGGAATCATCTGTTCTCTGGACACGGCATCTTTCCCCGACGACGCGCCGTCCCCCGACGGTCGCATCCCGAGGCGACACTAGACCTCCCGGCGTGGAGGTAAAGCGGGCTTTCAGCCGACCGGGCCGACCGTCTGTTCGATGGCGCCGAAGATGGTGTGGTGCTTCTCGTCCAGCATCTCGATGCGGACGGTGTCGCCATGCTTGAGGAATGGCGTCTCGGCCTTGCCGCGCAGGATGGTCTCGACGGTGCGGACCTCGGCGATGCAGCTGTAACCCAGACCGCCCTCGGCCACCGGCTTGCCCGGGCCGCCATCGGCGTCGCGGTTCGAGACGGTGCCCGAGCCGATCACCGTGCCGGCGCACAGGCTGCGGGTCTTGGCGAGGTGGGCGATCAGGGTGCCGAAGTCGAAGGTCATGTCGACGCCGGCGTCGGCCTTGCCGAAGTCCTCGCCGTTGAGCTGGACCGACAGTTCGCCATGCAGCTTGCCGTCCTTCCAGCGGTAGCCCAGCGCGTCGGGCGACACCAGCACCGGCGACAGGGCCGAGGCGGGCTTGGACTGGACGAAGCCGAAGCCCTTGGCCAGCTCGGCCGGGATCAGGTTGCGCAGCGAAACGTCATTGACGAGGCCGACCAGACGGATGTGCGTCAGCGCCTCCTCGCGGGTCACGCCCTGCGGCACGTCGCCGGTGACGACGACGATTTCGGCCTCCAGATCGCAGCCCCAGCTCTCGTCGGCCAGCGGCACGGGATCGCGAGGGGCGAGGAAGCCGTCCGAGCCGCCCTGATACATCAGCGGGTCGGTCCAGAAGGTCTCGGGCATCTCGGCGCCGCGCGCCTTACGCACCAGTTCTACGTGGTTCACATAGGCCGAGCCGTCCGCCCACTGATACGCGCGGGGCAGGGGCGAGGCGGCTTCGCGCTCGTGGAAGCGGCCGCGCGGCACGCCGCCGTGTTCGAGGCTTTCAGCCAATGCGCGCAGGTCGGGCTCGACCCGGTCCCAGTTGTCCAGCGCCGCCTGCAATGTCGGGGCGATCAGGAAGGCGTCCGTGAACCAGTTCAGGTCGTTGGAGACGACGACGAGACGGCCGTCGCGGCCGTGCTTGAGCGAGGCGAGTTTCATGCCTCAGGCTTAGGCGGTTTCTCCGTCAGGGGAAACCGTCTGTGCGATCAACCGTGGCTCAGGCGAGGTCCGCCGGGCGCGCTGCCGGACAGTTCCGCCAACGCCGCGCGCATCTGGCCGATGCGCAGACCCTCATGCCGCCAGTGTTCGTTGAAGGCGGCGACGGCCAGTCGCAGGGCCTCGGTCTGCTCGCGGGCGGTCATCTCCTTCGGACCATGGTGCGGCCTGGGCTTCGCCGGTGGATGGTGCGGCGTCGGAGCGGGCGCGGCCGGCGGGATGACGTTGACGATGGTCACCGAGCCGGTCGAGGCGGAGGCCGTCGCGGGCGCAGAGTGCACGTGGTCGTGCGCCTTGTGGCTTTCGTCGTGATGGTCGTGGTGGTCAACGTGCTCGTGGTGGTCGCCATGATCAGGCTCGTCGTGACCGGGCGTCTCGTCCGGCTTGCGGCCATTCAGGGCGGCGGTCAGCCCGGCAACAGCATGGGCCAGACCTTCGTCGCCCGCGGTGAAGGCCAAGGTCTTGCCCAGTCGCTTGCGAAGGGTTTCGGCCAGATGATCGGCCTTGCCGCGCAGGGCATGGTCATCGGCCTTCATCGCCTCCTTGGCCGCCTTGTCGATCGCGTGCCAGATCGAGGCCGTCGCATCGCCGTCGTTGCGGCGCGAGCGGCCGGCGAAGAACCAGCCGAGGGCGAAGGCGGCCAGCAGAAGCAGGAGACCGGCGACCATCACGGCCGGGTCGGCGCCGATCAGGATCGGAGCGTCCAGCGGCGCATTGGCCGGGTCGGCGGTGGCGAAGTCTGCACCGTAGGACATGGAACGTTCCGCTGATCACCGCCGGTCGCGGCGAACGGCATTCTGCCGCGACGGCCCAGCTTGGCAACGGGAAAGGTTAACGCCGGTTGCTCAACGCGGGGGATTGATCACCGCTGTCGCCTCGGCGCCTTGATCGAGGCCGATGGCGCGCACCTCGACCTCGACGGCGATGGCGCCTGCCGGCGAGTGCGCCCAGAGATAGCGGCGCTCGACCTCGACCTCACGGCCGGATGGGGCAAAGCCGGTGAAGCTGTCGCCCCACGGCGTGATCGCCTTCATGTCGGGCCACGGGAGGGCGCAGGCGGCGTCCAGTTCCTCGATGGCCATTTCGGACAGTTCGTCGTTCACAGCCATCGACGGACCTTCGAGCGATAGGCGTCCCACTCCGCGCCGAACTTGCCGGCGAGGTAGGCTTCCTCGCGCAGGATGACGGCGCGGTCGATGATGACGAGGCAGGGCAGGACCATCGCCAGCGCGGCCCAACTGTCCATGGCGAAGGCGAACCCGACGTAGATCAGCGTGAAGCCGACGTAGATCGGGTTGCGGCTGAACCGATACAGGCCGCCGGTGACGAGCGCCGTCGTGGGCTTCCACGGCTCGGGCGCGGTGCCGACGCGGCGGAAGCCGCCCAGCGCGGTCATCTCGGTCACCAGCCCGACGATCACGAAGGCGAAGGCCAGTCCTCGGCGGACCTCCGTGGTCAGCCCCATCGAAGGCTCGTTCAGCAGATGGCCGATCCCCCAGCCGATCAGCAGGAAGCCGAGAAAGATGAGAGGCGGCGGCGCCAGAACGCCGGGATTGTCGCGGGGCGTGGTCATATCGTCTGGCCCTGCGGCGCGGTGAACTCGGACACTTCGGCGTCACCTGTATTGATCACTTCGGAGGGTTCGAAGATCAGGACCTCGGCCTCCTCGTCTGCGCCTGTGCGATGCTCGACGCCCCGCGGAACGACGATGAACTGGCCCGGATGGAGTGTCTCGATGCGGTCGCGAAACTCGACCCGGAACACGCCCCTCCAGACAAGGAACATCTCTTCGGCGTCGGCATGGCTGTGCCACGGGAACAGACCCTGCACCTTCACCAGCCGCAGGTCCTGACCGTTCAGCTGCGCGGCGAAGCGCGGCCGCCAGTGATCCGAGAAGGCGGCGAATTTAGAGGCCAGATCGATGGTGGCGCCGGTGGTCACGGGGCGACCTCCTCGTCGGCATAGATGGCGACGGCGGCAGGCTCGCGCTGCGAGACCGCGCCGCGATACATGCCGGAGGTGTTCATGGCGAAGGCGGGAAGGCCGCCCGGTGTCATGACGATGACGCCGCCCTCTCCACCGAGTTGACCGACTTCATCGATCTCGGCTTCGGCAGCCATGAGATCCCGCCTGCGGGCAGGGGTTGTGCAGACGGTGGCGGCCGCATCGCAGCGGTCGCGGGACTCGGCATCAAGCGCTGCCAGCCGCCCTTCCTCTGACAGCGCATTCCACGCGCCCATGCGAGCGCAGATGTCCCGCGCGACCGTGGCGCGGATGAAATACTCGCCCGAGCCGGTGGCCGAGACGGCGCAGCCATCGGCGTTGGAGGCGTAGGTGCCCGCGCCGATCACGGGCACGTCGCCGACCCGGCCCCAGCGCTTGGCGGTCATCCCGCCAGTCGAGGTGCCGGCCGCGAGGCGGCCCTGACTGTCGACCGCGACCGCGCCGACGGTGCCGAATTTGCGCTCGTTCAGCGGCGGCGCAGGCAGATCAGCCGACGCCTGCGGACCCGGCGCGTTCGCCGGGCGCTGCGGGACAGGATGGTTCTGGCGACGCAGTTCGCGCTCCAGACCCTGCCAGCGGCGTTCGGTGAAGAAGTAGGACGGATCGACCTGCTCCAGACCCACAGAGCCGGCGAAGCTGTCGGCGCCGGGGCCGATAAGCATGACGTGGGGCGAACGCTCCATCACGGCGCGGGCGGCGGCGATTGGATGGCGCGTCGTCGTCAGCCCCGCGACCGATCCGGCGTTCAGGGTAGGACCGTCCATGACGGCGGCGTCCAACTCGTTGCGGCCCTCGGCGGTGAAGACCGCGCCCCGGCCCGCGTTGAACAACGGGTCGTCCTCCATGATCTCGATCGCGGCCTGCACCGCATCCATCGACGAGCCGCCGGCGGACAGAATCGCCTGACCGGCTTCAAGGGCGCGGTGCAGGGCGGCGCGATAGGCGGCGTCCTGTTCGGGCGTCAGGCTGTCGCGTTCGATGACGCCGGCGCCGCCGTGGATGGCCAGAGACCAGGTCGGCGCGTCCTGCGCGACAACAGGGAATGCAAGGACGGTCAGGGCTCCGGCGAGCAGGGCGATGTGGCGTGCGGTCATGGCGCGCAACCTCGACCATGCGCCGGAACGGTTCAAGAGGCTCACGCCATCCAGCGGGGTCGTTCGATTTCCGTCGGCGCCATGCCGTAAAGCGAGCGGCTCAGCAGGGTCAGCGACATGGCGCGGTCGTCGGGCGATGCCAGCCAGGCGCAACCCAGCAGCCGGTTTACCGAGGGCGGACGATCCAGCCAGCCGAAGGGCGTGTCGGGCGCCAGCAGGATACGACGTCGGCCGCCGCCCGGCCGTGCACGCCACGCCGGATTGACCTGCGCCGCTCGCGCGAAGATCGGGTTTTGGGTGACGATCACCTCTGGATCCCACGCGCGCATCTGTTCCAGCGTGACGCGACCCAACCCCTCCTGTCCGATGGCGACGTTGGTCCAGTGTCCGCCCTCCAGCACCTCCGTCGCCAGGGCTCCCCTGAAGCCTGTCTCCAGCCCGTCGTCGTCGCGCGCGTAGTAGAACGAGGGGCCGGGAGACGCCGAGCGCCAGTCGTGAAGGATCGCTTCCGCCTTGCCGGCGAGAGACTCGCCGCGGGCGACATCGTCGAGAAGCGCGCCGGCCTGCCTGAAGGCAGTCGGAATACGTGACAGGGCGCCGTCTATCAGCGTCCAGTGCACACCGAGGGTCTCGCCGAGCCTGCGGCCGATGGCGACGTGTTCGGCGTCCGCCTCGCCATAGTCGATGATCTGTGTCGGGCGGAGAGCCGCCACGGACTCCGGCGGGGCGACACGGCCGGGCCCGGAAAGCCGGCCCAGCTCGGGAAGTGCGGCGGCCTCCGGCGGCAGGGCCTGCAATACAGGAGGCAAGGGACGGTGGGGCCATGCGGCCAAGCGATCGCGCGCGACGGCCCAGATCAGGACCGCCGCGGGCTGCCCCGCCGCGACCACGTCCCTTCGCGGAGAGGTTGAGCCTCGTCCGCATGCAGCCAAGCCAAGGCTCCCGCACAAAACGCCGAGCGCCGCACGTCTGGTCGTCATTGAGTCCGCCCGTATCCACCCGGGTGAAGATGGCTCCGGCGTACCCGCCGAGGGCGACCCTCACAAGGCTGTATCGACCAATTTACCCTTAACCCTTGTCCGGGCTTCGTCCGCGTGCTGCTTATGCGCCCATGCGCGTCAGGTGGGGCGCAAGCAATCATGGAGTTGGCCGTTGAGTACGACGGACGCCGGGGGCGCGCTTGAAGGCGGGCCCCGCAAGACATTTCTGGGACACCCCCGCGGGCTGGTGATCCTGTTCTTCACCGAGATGTGGGAACGCTTCTCCTACTACGGCATGCGGGCGCTGCTGGTCCTGTACCTGACGCAGCACTTCCTGTTCGGCCCCGCCGAAGCGCAGGGCATCTACGCCGCCTACGCCGCGCTGGTTTATCTGATGCCTGTTCTGGGCGGCATGATCGCCGACCGCTATCTGGGCTCGCGCAAGGCCGTGATCATCGGTGCGGTGCTGCTGGTGGCCGGCCACTTCACGATGGCGTTCGAGGGTACGGGCGGCAAGGAAAGCCTGACCATCGGCCAGACGACCTACCAGATCGAGGTCGACGGGCGTGACCAGAACCGCCGCATGTTCGCCGTCAATGGCGACGAGCGCGTTCAGATCGCCATCACGCCGGAAGGCGTTTCGACCGTCGGCGCCGAACCCTCGGCCGCCAACGCAGCGGACGCCGCTGTGGCGGCTGTGGCGGAGCAGACCGAAGGCGCGGCTCCGGCCGGCGCGCTCGATCCGGCGACGCAGGCCGCTCCGGCCGCCGCGCAGCAGGCTGGTTTCCCGGCCTTCACCGCCGCCGGCGGCTACACCCTGGAAACCGTCCGCGACACCCAGCAGGGTGAGCCGGTGCTGTTCCTGGCCCTGTCGCTGATCATCGTCGGCGTGGGCTTCCTGAAAGCCAACATCTCGACCGTCGTGGGCTCGCTCTACGAAGAGAACGATCCGCGTCGCGACGGCGGCTTCACGATCTTCTACGTCGGCATCAACCTGGGCTCGTTCCTGGCGACGGCGGCGTGTTCGTACCTCGGCATCAAGTACGGCTGGGCCTACGGCTTCGGTCTGGCGGGCATCGGCATGCTGTTCGGTCTGCTGACCTTCGTCCTGGGCCAGAACTGGCTGGAAGGCCGTGGCGGACCGCCGGTCCCGGTTCAGGGCCGCAGCATCCTGGGCGTGCCGCTGGTGCCGTTCTTCTGGATCGCCGGTCTGGTCGCCGTCTTCCCGACCTGGCTGCTGATGCGCAGGCACGAGATCATCGAGGCCGGTCTGCCGTGGATCGCTGGCGTTATCTTCATCCTGGTGGTCGGTTACACCGTCATCCAGCTGAAGGGCGCCGAGCGCAGCCGCATGCTGGTCGCGCAGGTCCTGATCTTCTTCTCGGTTCTCTTCTGGGCCCTGTTCGAACAGGCCGGCTCGTCGCTGACCCTGTTCGCCGACCAGTCGACCGAGATGCCGTCGTGGTTCAATGCGGCCATGACGCAGATGTTCAACCCGGGCATCATCGTCATCGGCGGTCCGATCGTGGCGGCCCTGTGGGTCTGGCTGGGCAAGCGCAACCGCGAGCCCTCGACCCCGGTCAAGTTCTCGTTCGGTCTGATGTTCGTGGGTCTGGGCTTCCTGGTCCTGATGTGGGCCGCGGGGAACATGGCGAACTCGGACTTCCGCGTTCCGCTGCTGTTCCTGTTCCTGACCTACTTCTTCCACACGGTCGGCGAGCTCTGCCTGTCGCCGGTCGGCCTGTCGATGATCACCAAGCTGTCGGTGGCGCGCGTGGTCGGGATGATGATGGGCGTGTGGTTCCTGTCGAGCTCGGTCGCGCACATCGTGGCCGGCATCATCGCCAAGGCGACCGCGACAGACACCGTGGCGGGCGTGGTCACCGACCGCGCCGGCGCGCTGGCCACCTACGGATCGATCTTCGGAACGATCGGCTGGGTCGGCGTCGGCGTGGGTGTTTTCCTGCTGCTGATCTCGCCGATCCTCAAGAAGGGTATGGCGGGTATCCACTGATCCTTCACAGGATCGGAAACACGAAGGGCGGGACCTCGCGTCCCGCCCTTTTTGCTTGCGCTTCAGCTGGCGTCAGAAGGTCTTGCGCGCCTGAAGATAGACCCAGCGGCTGGCGTTGGTGCGGCGGGTCTCAGTGAACGCAACGGGCGAGACGTCGCGCGGTCCGGCGTAGATGAACCGGTCGTAGCCCTGATCCCTGTCGGTGACGTTGCCCACGTCCAGGCGCAGCGTCAGATCGTCAGACGGCTTCCACTGGACAAAGGCTTCCATGATCGGTTCCTCATGGAAGGCGCGAACCTCGCGAACGCGGAAGGCGCGGCCCTTGTCGACGTTGCAGCCGTGCTCGAAGCCCCAGGACCATTTCCCGCCGGCGAGATCCTGATTGAAGTTCAGCTCGCAGCCGAAGGCCTGGTCCCCGTCGAAGCGCCGCTTGTCGCCGGTCAGGGGATCGGTGACCTCCGAACGCGCCCAGGTCGTCCTGCCGAACAGGCGCGCGCCTGACAGACCCAGTCGATCCAGCGGCAGGGTCAACCGCAGGCGCAGGGTGCTGAACGATCCGTCCCCGATGTTGCCCACGCCATCGAAGCCGCCGGCCAGCGGGATCAGATCGACCACATCCTCGACGCGAGCGTGCTGGACCGTGGCGTCGACCACGCCCTCGTCCCAGAAGCGTCGTTCGTAGAGCGCCTCGATCAGGGTGGTCTTGTCCGGCTCAAGATCCGGGTTGCCACCCTCGACCTGACCGACCTCGATGTCGGTGGAGGCGACGAAGTCGTCGAAATCCAGCTGTCCGACCTCCCGCTCCGCACGGACGCGGAACTGGTGCCCGGCCCAGGGCGTCCACGTCGCCTGAACGCGCGGCTTGGGATAGACGAAAGACTTGCTGCGGTCGCTGTCGCCGGACTGGCTGATCCCGGACACCTCGACGCGGATGCCGAACTCCAGCGTGAGCGTCGGATCCGGCCGCCAGGTCGTCTGGCCGAAGATCTCGCCCCGCAGTTCCTCGACCTTCACGGATGCGGAAGGCAGGGGCACGGCGACGCCGTTCTCCTCGTAGGCGTTGGTGCTGTCCAGAGCATTGTACGCCACCTCGCCGCCGGTCTCGATGGCCCAGGGATCCGAGGGGCGGTGGCGCAGGACGCCGCGCACGATCGACTCGCCCGAGGTCGAGCTGGAGGAAAAGACCGACTCCTCGCCCGCCGACAGGGTGTCGCCGCGATAGTCCTCCTCGCCCCATCGCTGAAGGGCGGTCAGTTCGAACGCGCTGCGAGTGTCGAGGTCGCGGGTCCAGGTCAGGCCAAGTTCGCCCTCGATCTCTTCCGAGGTCTCGCGGTTGAAGTTGTCGGTCCCCGGGCCAGTGCGGATCAGCAGGTCCTGGGTGTTGTCGTTGCCGAACCAGCCCAGCACGCCGTTGATGCGCAGCCGCCCGCCCGCCAGTCCGCGCTGGATGACGCCGGTCGCACGGACGTTGCGGTACTCGTCCCACAGGTCGAGGTCTGCGTTCTGAATCAGCGCCCCGGTCGGGCTGTATCGGCGGCGGAAGCCGGTCGCGGTGCCGTCGGTCCGGTCGTTGATCGTGGCGCTGATGGCGCCCTCGATCTGGTCGTCACCCTCGCGTCGCGAATAGCTGGCGCCCAGTGTCGGCCCCAGGTAGCCGTCGGGATAGGCGTAGAGGCCGCCCTCGATCACGCGCTCGACCGTGACGGTCCGGACCAGCACGACGTTGGCGACCACGGCCGCACCCTGCATGTCGATGCCCGGCGCTCCGCCCCGGATCAGCTCGACCCGCTCGACGCCAGCGGCCGGAATGCGGCGCAGGACGTCGTCGACGCTGTCGCTCTTGCTGGACGGACGCTGGCCGTTGATCAGGACATTGCCGGTCGCCCCGGCCAGACCGCGGGTGCTGCTGTCGCCGGTGCTCAGGCTGAAGCCGGGCAGGCGGTTGATCATGTCCAGCGCCGTGTTCGGCCGCTGGTCGGCGAAGAAGGCCGGTTCGAAGATCAGAACGCCCTGCCGGGCCGCATCGATCTCGAGCGCATCGCTCACCGGGCCGGTCGCGACCGGCGCCTGCGCCACGGAGCCAGTCTGGGCCAGCGCGGGTGTCGCAAGGACGCCAAGCGCGGCGCTCGCCAGCCGGATGGCCTTGTGCATTTGGTCTCTCCCCCGGGGCGGCGGACCATGCCGTCGTCGCTCGCTTCGCGCCAGCTTAGATCAGGGAGAGATTGATCAAGCCCCAACAGGGGGAGGCGGCGGGAAGAGGGCCACCCGCCGCCTCCGGACTTTCGCGCCCCGGGTCAGAAACGCGATCGTCCAGCTCAGAACGTCTTGCGCAGACGGATCTGGTAGAAGGTCCGCGGATCGATCGCGCGGGTCTCGATGTAAGAAATCGGCCGGGTCAGACGGTCCGCATAGGCGGTGCGCTCGATGTCGAAATTGTCCCAGATGTTGATCTGGGCGCGGATCGACAGTGTCGGGGTCGGTTTGTACTCGGTCCAGAACTCGAAATAGTCGCGGCCGCGCCATGCCGACTTGAAGTCGGGATCGTAGCCGGTCTGCCCCAGAAGCGGGATGTAGGCGCCGCCCCACTGGAGCTTCCAGCTGGCGATGTCCTGCGACACCGAGAGCACGGCCTGCGAGGCGCGGACGTTCGAGATCGGGCGGGTCTCGCCGGTCGTCGGGTCTGTGACTTCGGTATGGTTCCAGGTGTTGCGGAAGCCCAGACGTCCCCCCGTGAAGCCAAACCGGTCCATCGGCACCGTGACGTTCAGAGCCAGTTGATCGAGGGTTGCGTCGCCAATGTTGCCGACGGCCGACAATCCGCCGTCCAGCGGGATCACGTCGATAGCGTCCGTGATCTCGTCGTGGCGCAGGCCGATGCTGACGATGCCGTCACCCCAGAAGCGCCGCTCGAAGGTCAGTTCGCTGATCCAGCGCTGCTCGGGCTCAAGGTCGATATTGCCGCCGAAGACATTCTCCTCGTCCAGATCGGCCGAGGCGGCGAAGTCGCCGAAGTCCAGCTGGCCAACCTCGCGTTCGAGGCGCACGCGGAACTGGGTATTGGCCATCGGGGTCCAGGTGGCCAGCAGGCGCGGCTTGGCGAAGAAGAAGCTCTTTTCCTGATCGGCGTCGCCCGACTGGCTGATGGTCGAGTCCTCGAGCCGCAGGCCGCCTTCCAGCGTCAGGTCGTCCCGAACGCGCCAGGTGCCCTTGCCGAACAGTTCGCCGCGGGTTTCCTCGACCGTGACCGAGGCCGAGGGCAGGGGCACGGGCGTGCCGCCGATCGTGAAGGCCTGCTCGGTTTCGAGCATGTTGTAGGCGACCTCTCCGCCGAACTCCCAGGTCATCGACGGGGTCTGCTCGAAACGAACCAGACCGCGCAGGATGGTCTCCGATGCCTCGCCGTCCGAGGTGAAGCGCTGCTCAGGACTATCGACGCCGCCCAGACTCGTGCGGTTCGTCGAGACGCCTTCGAACTCGCTGAACTCGTGGATGAAGCGGGTTTCCAGATTGAAGCGCGAGCCCAGCGGGCGCGTATAGACCGCGCCGAACTCTCCGCTGGTTCCTTCCTCGCCGTAGCGGCTTTCGCGACGCACGGTTGGCGAGGTCTGCAGATTGATGTTGTTAAAGTCGTTCTGGCCATAGCGGCCGGTCAGGTCGATCTTTCCGCCCATGAAGGCGTCGGCGTAGTTCAGGCGGATCGATTGTCCGCCGCCGGACTGGTCGTTGAAGAAGCTTTCGTCACGGATAACTGTCCCGGCCGCGTCGCGGCGGATGACCGGGCCGACGCCGTTGGAGTCGCTCATCGACAGGCCGTCGCTGAGGGTGAAGCCCCAACTGCGGTCGCCGTCCTTGGCGGTGAACTGGATCGAGCCGCCGTAGACGTCCTGACCGCCCTCGAACAGCACGGCGTTGCCGGTCACGATGGTCTGCTGGCTCGACTGGGTCAGGGTGATGACGTTCACGACGACCGAGAAGCCCTGCATGTCGATGCCCGGCGCGCCGCCGCGGATCAGCTCGATGCGGGAGACATTGGAGGCGAGGGTGCGGCCCAGCACGTTCGAGCCGCTGTCGTTCTTCGAGGCGGGGCGCGAGCCGTTGACCAGGACGTTGCCGACCGAGCCCTCGAAGCCGCGGCTGCCGTCGCCATCGACGACGCTGAAGCCCGGGATGCGGTTGACCATGTCCAGCGCCGTGGTCGGGTTCTGGTCGGCGAAGAAGGCGGGCTCGAACACGAGCACGCCCTGCTGGCCGGCCTCGGCCTGGGGCGCACTCTGGGGCGCGGGCGCCTGGGCCTGCGCGCCGGTCGCGGCGGCGGTCATCAGCAGGGCGGTGGTCGCCAGCAGAACGGTTCTGGACATCAAGAAACTCCCCTCGTCGGTGACGAGAGGTGTGACGGTCCGCCGCGCTTGTCTCCAGTTACAAGACGGACAGGTGGATTAAATCGGAGACAGCATTACATGACTGTCATTTTCTTGTTCTGAAAGCGGCTGCTATCTACTCTGTAATCTCAAGTCTAACGGGTGATATTTTGAAGTCCGTCGCTGTTGCTGTTTGTCTTTTCACCGCCCTGCTGACGGGCTCGGCAGCGATTGCGCAGGAGACGGAGCCGGCGGATCGGCTGGATGACGTCATCATTACCGCCCAGCGATCCGGTGCGCCCATGTGGACGGTGCGCGACGGCGACAGTGTCCTGATCCTTGTCGGCTCGATCCGGGCGATCCCGCGTGAGGTGACCTGGCGCCCCGAGGCTCTGGAGGAGGCGGCGAAGCGCGCCGACCTTATCCTGCTGCCGCAGGAAGGCCGGGCGTCCTTCAGCGACATCCTGCGGGTGATCTGGCGCGCACGCACGATCACTTTCATGCCGGAGGGGCAAACGACGGCGACATATCTGAGCCCGGACATGCAGGCGCGGCTGGACGTGCTGATGGCCGGCGAGCGGAATCAGGACTGGCGTCGTCGCAGCATGCTTATGACCAGCTTCGACCTGATCCAGGATCGCGCCGGCTTCCGCGCCGGGCGCGAGGGACGGGACGCTGTCGACGTCGTCCGCCGCGCCGCCCGTCAGGGCCGCATTCAGGCCCGTCCGGTGGGCACCGTCCGAGGGGACGAAATGGTCGATAGCCTGATCACCGCTCCGCAGACGGTGCATGTGCCGTGCATGGAGCGGGCGATCGCGGCGGCAGAGGCCGGGCCGGAGTCGTCGCGAGAGCGGGCGCAGGACTGGCGTGCTTTCCGCGTGCCTGAAGTCGTCGCCTCGCCGATCGAACAGGCGCTGAAGGTCTGCTGGCCCTGGGGCGATCCGGAACTGGCTCCGCAGTTGCACCAGCAGTGGGCGGCGGCGGTGCAGACCGCCTTGGTCTCTCCCGGTGTCACCATGGGCGTCGCCCCGGTCCGCCTGCTGGCCGAACCGGGCGGCGTGCTGGACAGCCTCGAGGCGCGTGGGCTGGAGGTCGAGGGACCTGAGTGGAAGTAGGGGCTTAGGAGTTAGGTCTAGGGGCTAGGGATTAGGGGAGGATGGTCGGGCCCTGGGGTCGGATTAGCGCATGCATGCGATGCGTCTCCTATCCCTAGCCCCTAGACCGCCGTGCCGCCCACGGTCAGCCCGCCCATCTTGAGGCTGGGTTGGCCGATGCCGACGGGGACGCCCTGACCGGCCTTGCCGCAGACGCCGACGCCGGGGTCGAACTCGAAGTCGTCGCCGATCATCTCGATGCGGGTCAGGGCGGTGGCGCCGTCGCCGATCAGGGTCGCGCCGCGGACCGGAGCGGTGATCTTCCCGTCCTCGATCAGATAGGCCTCGGTGCACTGGAAGACGAACTTGCCGTTGGTGATGTCCACCTGGCCGCCACCGAAGTTCGCCGCGTAGAGGCCCCGCTTCGTCGAGGCGATCATGTCGGCCTTCCTGTCCTTGCCGGCCTCCATGAAGGTGTTGGTCATGCGCGGCATCGGCATGTGGGCGAAAGACTGGCGACGGCCGTTGCCGGTCGCGCGGGCGCCCAGCTGGCGGGCCGACAGGCGGTCGTGCATCAGCCCGACCATGATCCCATCCTCGATCAGGACGGTGCGCGAGGTGGGGGTGCCCTCGTCGTCGATAGTCAGGGAGCCGCGGCGGCCGGCGATGGAGCCGTCGTCGACGACGGTCACGCCCGGGGCGGCGACGCGCTTGCCCATCTTGTCGTTGAAGGCGGACGAGCCCTTGCGGTGGAAGTCGCCCTCGAAGCCGTGGCCGATGGCCTCGTGCAGCAGCACGCCGGGCCAGCCGGCGCCCAGCACCACATCCATTTCGCCGGCCGGACAGTCGACGGCCTCCAGATTGACGAGGGCCTGACGCAGGGCCTCGTCAATCTGGGCTTGCCAGCGGGCCGGAGCGATCCAGGTCTCGAAGCCGGCGCGGCCGCCGGCGCCGGACGAGGCGCTCTCGCGCTTGCCGTCCTTCTCGACCGTGACCGAGACGTTCAGGCGGACCAGCGGGCGCATGTCGCGCATCTGGCGACCGTCGCCGCGCAGAATCTCGATCTGGCGATGCTCGCCGACCAGCGAGGCCGAGACCTGCACCACCCGAGGATCGCGGGCGCGGGCCCAGGCGTCGATCTCGGCCAGCAGGGCGATCTTGTCGGAGAAGGCGGGCGAGGCGAGCGGGTCGACCTCGTCATAGAGCTTGCGGTTGGTGGCCACCGGGCTTTCGGCCGAGACGCCGGCGTATCCGGCGCGGGCGAGGGCGGCGCTGTCGGCCGCACGGCGCAGGGCCGGGCCGCTGATCTCGTTGGCGTGGGCATAGCCGGCGGTCTCGCCGGCGACGACGCGAAGGCCGAAGCCCTCGGTCGCGTCATAGGCCGCCGACTTCAGACGGCCGTCGTCGAAAACGAGCGACTCCGACTCGGAGCGCTCGAGGAAAAGTTCGCCGTCGTCGGCGCCGGCCAGCGCTCCCTGCAGGATGGAGAGGGCCTCGTCGGAGCCGACTTCGGCGCTGTCGAGGATGGCGGGCGGGGAAACGAGGACGGTCATGAGCCTTAAGTAGGCGCTGACCGCCCCCGCGTCACCGGGTCATCGCCGGTCAGTCCATCTCCACTTCGCCCCAGCCGGTGATCGACTGGTTCAGCTGGGCCGGGTTGCGGGCCAGATAGACGTCGCCGTGGCCGGCGATCTCGATGTCGGCACGGCCGGTCGGGGCCACCGAGACATCGCCTCGGCCGGTCGACCGGACGGTGGCGTCGGTGGTCATCACCCGGCGCAGGCTGGCGTCGCCGTCGCCGCTGGAGACGACACTGACGCGCTGCGCCTGGCCGTCGGCCTTCACCGAGCCCTCGCCGTTGATGACGACGTCGAGCGTGGGCTGGTCGTAGCCGCGGATGTTCAGCTCGCCGTTGTCGCCCATCTCGAAGCGGTTCACGGCCGGAGCGGTGACCTCGATGCGCAGGGCCTCGCTCTCGCTCCAGACGCGGATGCCAGAGCCGGACCAGCGGATGTAGCCACGGTCGTGGTTGTCATCGCTGATCATGGTCAGACGACCGTCGTTGAAGCGGATGCTGTCGACGATGTCCTTCGGACCCGTGACGCGAATGCCCGCCTGGGCGCCCTGGACATAGGTGACCTTGCCCGGGACATCGACCATCAGGCGATCGCCGCCCGCCCACTCGATGTTGCGGGTGACTTCAGGAGCCACCTCGCCCCGCTGGATGCGGAAGCTGGAGTCGCCGGCCGCGTCGTCGTCGATGACCCAGGTCCAGTCGTGCTTGCGCACATCGTTGCCGACCAGGGCGAAGGCGCCGGTGATGCCCACCAGCGCCAGGACGAAGCCGACGCCGGTGATGATCAGAAGATTGCGGATCATGTCAGGTCCTCCCCTCAGTCCTGGCTACGATTGTTCGACGGCTCGAGCGCCGGCTTGAGCACGCGGTAGTGAAGGCGCGCGTACCAGACCGTGGCGTCGATCAGCCATTTGGTCAGCAGGGCCATCAGCCCGATCATGAACAGGCCCAGACCCATCAGGCCGATGCCGAACAGGATGGCCGCCAGCACGCCGCCGGGGCCTCCGAAGAACGGTCCGACCACCAGGGCGAAGCCGCCGGCGATGAAGACGCCCACGCCGGTCATCAGCATGGCAATCACTGCGCCGAACACCGGGAAGACGATCGGCAGCAGGATCAGGATGTCGATCGCGCCCAGGCCGATCAGGCCGAAAATCGCGCCGGCCGCGGCGGCCGGGTTCTGTTCCTGGTCCCAGCGACGGGCGCCGGCCTCGGCGCGCAGCTCGCGGGCCAGACGATCCGGATCGCCCAGGGCCTCCGCCACCTCGGCCTCGGTGCGGCCGTCGGCGGCGCCGTCGTCGAAATGCTGTCCGTAGTCGGCGGCGATCTCGGCGGCGGTGCGGGTGGGCAGGCCCACCAGTCCGCGCCGGAGGCGGCCCATGAATTCGTCACGCGTCATGGCTCAACTCCCTCTTGAGCGACGGGAACGGTCGGCGGCAGGGCCGATCCGTCCAGAATGGATTCGACGGCGCGGGCGAAGGCCCGCCATTCGGTGGTCTGCCCTTCGAGGGCGCGACGACCGGCGTCGGTGAGGCGGTAGTATTTGCGCGAGGGTCCGGCGGGCGATTCGACCAGATAGGTCTCGACCAGGCCGTCGGACTGCATCCGCCGCATCAGCGGATAGATCGTGCCTTCCCCCATATCGATGGCGTCGGACAGGGTGGAGGCGATCTCGTAGGCGTAGCTCTCGCGCCGGTTCAGAAGGGCGAGGACGCACAGCGTCAGCACTCCCTTCTTCAGCTGGATTTCTATGGTTTCAGGCACATCTAGGTCTCCCGTGATGTCCAAGGAGGTATCGCAAGGTATCTTGCGGCGCAAGGTAGCTGGCGAAACATGACTGCGATTTAATCCGCCGCCCGAACGTCGCTGAATCGCTCAATCGCTTGGCAAGTGCGGGAGGGGGCGATATGGACCGGCCGAAGTACCGCCTTGACCCTCGGGGGCAGGGCGCGTGTTTGCGATTCACTCGCAAACATTTGGGCCGAAACGAAAATATGAGGGTGTCTCGGATGGGGATGGGCAAGCGAGCCCGGGCGATTATCGGCAGCGGCGTCGCCGCGCTGAGCCTGGCCGTCTTCGGCGCGTCATCGGCCTTGGCTGAAGACCTGATGGGTCAGCCGACGCCGGGTGGTATTGCGCTCCAGCCGGCGGCGTCGCCGCTGAAGGTGCAGGCGCACCACTTCCACGACTTCATCCTGCTGCCGATCATTGTGGCGATTTCGCTTCTGGTCCTCGGCCTGCTGGTCTGGATCGCGATCCGCTACAACAAGAAGGCCAACCCGGTTCCCGCCAAGTGGAGCCACAACACGACGATCGAGATCATCTGGACGGTCGTCCCGGTGCTGATCCTGGTGGGCATCTCGCTGTTCTCGTTCCGCCTGCTGTTCGCCTACCACGACATGCCGACCCCGGACCTGACGGTTAAGGCCACCGGCAACCAGTGGAATTGGGGCTACGAATATCCGGATCAGGGCATCGCCGAGTACGTCTCGAACATGCTGCCGGAAGACGAGGCCCGCGCTCAGAACGTTCCCTATCGTCTGGCCGCCGACGAGCCGATCGTGGTTCCGGTCGGCAAGACTGTCCGCGTTCTGGTCACCGCCTCGGACGTGATCCACGCCTTCGCCCTGCCGGCCTTCGGTCTGAAGATCGACGCCGTCCCGGGCCGCGTGAACGAAACCTGGTTCCGTGCTGACCGCACCGGCGTCTTCTACGGCCAGTGCTCGGAACTGTGCGGCGTCGACCACGCCTTCATGCCGATCGAGATCCGCGTCGTGACGCAGGCCGAGTTCGAGGCCTGGGTCGTCTCCAAGGGCGGTTCGCTGACCCCGGCGACGGCCGCCGAGGCTCCGGGCGGCACCGCCGCCCAGGCCGCCGTCGGCACCACGGGCGCCCCGACGGGCGACGCCGCGACCGCTCCGGCCGCCCCCGCCACGCCGGCTGACGCCGTTGTCCCCGCGGCTGCCGCCGCCTCGCCGGCCCCGGCCGCGGCTCCCGCCGCCGCCCCGGCCGCCCAGTAACGATCCGCGAGAGCCCCAGAGACCATGGCCACCGCAGCTGAAAATCTCGCCCACGACCACGATGGGCACCACGACCACAAGCCGGGCTTCTTCACCCGCTGGTTCCTGTCGACGAACCACAAGGACATCGGCACCCTGTACCTGATCTTCGCCATCATGGCGGGCATCGTGGGCGGCGCCCTGTCCGGCCTGATCCGCTGGGAACTGGCCGAGCCGGGCATCCAGATCTTCCGTGAAGGCTCCGTGATCCAGCAGTTGGGTCTCGTCGAGGCGTCCAAGCACGGCTACAACGTGACCGTCACGGCCCACGCCCTGATCATGATCTTCTTCATGGTCATGCCGGCGATGATCGGCGGCTTCGGCAACTGGTTCGTTCCGATCATGATCGGCGCGCCGGACATGGCCTTCCCGCGCATGAACAACATCTCGTTCTGGCTGCTGGTCTCGGCCTGGGTCCTGCTCTGCCTGTCGATGTTCGTCGACGGCGGTCCGGGCAAGGGCTTCGGCGGCGGCTGGACCATCTATCCGCCGCTCTCGACGACCGGCCACACCGGACCGGCGATGGATCTGGCGATCTTCTCGCTGCACGTCGCGGGCGCCTCGTCGATCCTGGGCGCGATCAACTTCATCACCACGATCTTCAACATGCGCGCGCCGGGCATGACCCTGCACCGCATGCCGCTGTTCGCCTGGTCGGTGCTGATCACCGCCTTCCTGCTGCTGCTGTCGCTGCCGGTTCTGGCCGGCGCCATCACCATGCTGCTGGCCGACCGCAACTTCGGCACCGCCTTCTTCAATCCGGCCGGCGGCGGCGACCCCGTCATGTTCCAGCACCTGTTCTGGTTCTTCGGTCACCCCGAGGTGTACATCCTGATCCTGCCGGGCTTCGGCATCATCTCGCACATCGTCTCGACCTTCTCGAAGAAGCCGGTCTTCGGCTACCTCGCCATGGCCTACGCCATGGTCGCCATCGGCTTCATCGGCTTCATCGTGTGGGCGCACCACATGTACACGGTCGGCATGAGCATCAATTTGCGCGCCTACTTCGTGGCCGCGACGATGATCATCGCGGTGCCCACGGGCGTGAAGATCTTCAGCTGGATCGCCACGATGTGGGGCGGTTCGATCAGCTTCAAGACGCCCATGCTGTGGGCGATCGGCTTCATCTTCCTGTTCACCGTCGGCGGCGTGACCGGCGTGGTCCTGTCGAACGCCGGCATCGACTACAGCCTGCACGACACCTACTACGTGGTGGCGCACTTCCACTACGTGCTGTCGCTGGGCGCCGTCTTCGCCATCTTCGCCGGGTTCTACTACTGGTTCGAGAAGATGTTCGGCGTGAAGTACAACGAGTTCCTCGGCGCGCTGCACTTCTGGGTGATGTTCGTCGGCGTGAACCTGGTGTTCTTCCCGCAGCACTTCCTGGGCCTGCAGGGCATGCCGCGTCGCTACATCGACTATCCGGAAGCCTACACCCTGTGGAACCACGTTTCCTCGGTCGGCTATGTGATCACGATCGTCGGCGTCGCCGTCTTCATGATCATGCTGCTGGAAGCCGCGGTCCGTCGTCGTCCGGGCGTCGCCAATCCGTGGGGCGAAGGCGCCACCACGCTGGAGTGGACGCTGTCCTCGCCTCCGCCGCACCACCAGTTCAACGAACTGCCGGTGGTCAAGCAGGACGAGCACTAAGACCCCGGTCCTGATGGACCGGACAGCATCGGGGCCGCTCCTTCGACAGAGGGGGCGGCCCCAGCCATTTTGCGGACCTCAGCTTCGCGCTATGAGGCCGCCCTAGAGAGCCGATGACCGAACCCGCCACCCCCGCCATCTCGACCGCCCAGCCGGAAGACTTCTTCCAGCTGCTGAAGCCGCGCGTGATGTCGGTGGTGATCTTCACGGCGGTCGTGGGCCTGGTCGTCGCGGGCGGCGATCTGGACTGGCTGTCGTCGGCCATCGCCATCCTGTGCATCGCCATCGGGGCGGGGGCTGCCGGGTCGCTGAACATGGCGCTGGAGGGGGAAACCGACGCCCTGATGCGCCGCACGCGCGGTCGGCCGGTGGCCGCCGGGCGGGTGCGCAAGAACGACGCCATGGCCTTCGGCGTCATCCTGTCGATCTTCTCGGTCATGCTGCTGGGCATGACGACCAATTGGCTGGCAGGCGGCCTGCTGCTGCTGACCATTCTTTACTATGCCGTCTTCTACACCCTGCTGCTGAAGCGCCGGACGCCCCAGAACATCGTCATCGGCGGCGCCGCGGGCGCCTTCCCGCCGGTGATCGGCTGGGCCGCGGCGACGGGCTCCGCCCCGTGGCAGGCGTGGGTGCTGTTCCTGATCATCTTCCTGTGGACCCCGCCGCACAGCTGGGCGCTGGCCCTGTATTCGGCCGGCGACTACGCCAAGGCGGGCATTCCGATGATGCCGGTGGCGCGCGGGGCGAAGAGCACCCGGCTGCAGATCTGGCTGTACAGCCTGATCTTCGTCGCCGTCGCCGTGGCGCCCGCCTTCCTGGGCATGGGCGGCTGGCTGTATCTGGCGGTGTCGGCGCTGGGCGGGCTCGGCTTCCTGGGCCTCGCCTTCCGCCTGTGGCGCTCGCGCGCCGGCGACCAGCCGGACAAGGCCGAGGCCGTGGGGCGAGAGGCCGCATTGTACGATGTGCGTGTGGAAGCCAAACCGGCACGCAATCTTTTCGCCTTCTCGATCCTGTACCTGCTGGCCCTGTTCGCGGCCCTGCTGGTCGAGAGCTTCACCGCCGTTCCCGGACTGTAAAGCCATGCGCCGACTGACCCCCGAAGAGCTCGCCGCCCGCAAGAAGCGCAACCTCGCCATCGCCGGCGCCCTGGTCGGCTTCATCGTGCTTGTGTTCGCCGTCACGGTGCTGAACCTGAAGCGCAACATGGACGCCCGCACCGAAGCGATCGCCGCCGGTCAGCCGGTGGGCTACGCCCAATGAAGAAGAAGCTGGGCCGCAACGGCATCGCTATCGTCTGCGCCCTGGGCGTGATGTTCATGACCGGCGCCTCGTTCGCCGCCGTGCCCCTGTACCGTCTGTTCTGTCAGGTCACCGGTTTCGACGGCACCGTCTCGCGCGCCGAGAAGGCGCCGGACGTGCAGCTGGAAGACACCGTCCTGATCCGCTTTGACACCAATGTCCGCGGTCTGCCGATGCAGTTCCGCGCCGAGCAGGTGACCCAGCGGGTGCACATCGGCGAGACGGGCCTGGCCTATTTCGACGTGACCAACACCTCGGATCGCCCGATCAACGCCAAGGCGGCCTACAACGTCGTGCCCGAACGCGCCGGTCCCTACTTCCAGAAGCTGCAGTGCTTCTGCTTCGAGGACCAGGTCATCGAGCCCGGCCAGACCATCAAATTCCCCGTCCAGTACTTCGTGGCGCCCGAGATGGCGACCGATCGCGAGAGCCAGGGCGTCAAGGAAATCACACTCAGCTACACCTTCTATCCCACGGAAGGTTTCCAGCAGGCCGCAAACGGCGCCCAAACCGTGGCGCAAACCTCTGGCGCGGCCGGATAGCGGGCGCTATAGCCCGACAGAACGACTCTCGACCTTCAAGAGAAAACGATGGCCGACGCCCACGCCGCACCGCATCACGACTACCACCTGGTGAACCCGAGCCCCTGGCCTCTGGTCTCCTCGATCGCCGTCACCATCATGATGGTGGGCGCGGTCGTCTGGATGAAGGGCCTCGTCGGCGCCGACGCCGGTCCGGTCGCCGGAACCCTGCTGGCCAAGGGCGACATGGCCCTGTTCTTCGCCGGTCTGGCTGGCGTGCTGGTCTCGATGTTCGGCTGGTGGGCCGACGTCATCAAGGAATCGAAGGCGGGCGATCACACCCCGGTCGTCTCGATCGGCCTGCGCTACGGCATGATGCTGTTCATCGCTTCGGAAGTGATGTTCTTCGTCGCCTTCTTCTGGATGTTCTTCGAAATGAGCCTCTTCAACGAGGCGCGCTCGCACATTCCGGAAGTCGGCGCCTGGGCCGACACCGCCGCCGCCTGGTCGACCTGGCCGCCGCGCGGCATCGAGACCCTCGACGCCTTCTCCCTGCCGCTGTTCAACACCGTGATTCTGCTGCTGTCGGGCACGACCGTGACCTGGGCTCACCACGCCATCGCGCAGGGCGATCGCAACGCCACCAAGATCGGCCTGGCCATCACCGTGGCGCTGGGCATCCTGTTCACCGGCGTGCAGGCGTATGAGTACCATCACATCCTGCACGAGCACCTGTTCTTCAACGAGGCCGCCGCCAACTCGACCCTGTACGGTTCGATCTTCTTCATGGCGACGGGCTTCCACGGCTTCCACGTTCTGGTCGGCACCATCTTCCTGATCGTCTGCCTGCTCCGTCTGATGGCCGGCGGCTTCACCCCTCAGAAGCATTTCGGCTTCGAGGCCGCGGCTTGGTACTGGCACTTCGTGGACGTGGTCTGGCTGTTCCTGTTCGCCTTCGTCTACGTCGTCTTCGGTTGATCGAAGACACACAGTCTTCGGACAAACAGCCGGCGCGGAT
>NZ_BAAAGA010000002.1:77998-131864 GCF_039523815.1 Brevundimonas kwangchunensis
ATCCGCGCCGGTCTGCGTTGTCGCTGTCCGCATTGCGGGCAGGGCGCCCTGTTCGCGGGCTTCCTCAAGGTCGTCGAGCGCTGCGCTGCCTGCGGCTTCGACTTCAGCCGCCTGAACACCGGCGACGGCGCGGCGATCTTCATCATGCAGATCGCCGGCGGCATCGTGGTCTTCTCGGCCCTCTATGTGCAGATCGCCTTCAGCCCGCCCATCTGGGCCATGCTGGCTGTCGCCCTGCCTCTGGTCGCCGCCCTGTCGCTGGGCCTGATGCGCCCGGGAAAGGGCGTGATGATCGCGCTGCAGATGTCTTCCTCCCCCAACGGGGGAGGGGGACCGCGCGGCGGTGGAGGGGCGCATCAGCGCGCGCCGCTATCGCCCCTCCACCATGCTTCGCATGGTCCCCCTCCCCTGAATGGGGAGGACTAGATGCGCCGTTTCCCCTGGATCCTGACCCTCGTCTGCGCCCTCGCGCTGGCCCTGCTGCTGTCGCTCGGCGTCTGGCAGGTGCAGCGGCTGCAGTGGAAGTCGGGCCTGATCGCGGCCGCCGAGGCCGCCGCCGCCATGCCGCCCGTTCCGGTCATGCAGGCCTATCGTCCGACCGACGAGTTCCGGTCGGTCATCATCGACTGCCCGGGCCTCGCGACCGCGCCGTTCGTCGAGTTGCAGACCATCGAGGACGGTCAGGCCGGCGTGCGCCTGATCTCCGTCTGTCCGCTGCCGTCCGAGCCGATGGTCACCCTCGTCGACCGGGGCTTCGTGCCCGACACCGTGTCGGCCCGGCCGCCTGTACAGCCCTCGACGACGCCTGTGCGCATTGTCGGTCAGGTCCGCATGCCGCCAGAGCCGTCGCAGTTCGCCCCGCCGCCGGAAGGCAACCATTTCTACGCCCGCGATCATCAGGCGATGGGACGGGCGCTGGGCGCCGACAAGTGGCTGGCCTCGCCCATGATCTTCGCCACAACCTCGTCCAACCCGGACTGGCAAGCGCTGCGCCCGCATGCGCCGCCTGCCGCCTTCTCCAACAACCATCTCGGCTATGCGATGACCTGGTTCGGGCTGGCGATCGCGCTGGTCGGTTTCTACATCGCCTTGCTCCGGCGCAAGTTGAGCGCCCCGACGCCCTCCGGCGAGACCGAAAAGAGCTCCACCTGACCGCCACCCTCCACACCCTGCCGAACGGCGTCCGCGTCGTCTGCGATCCGATGCCGGGCCTGCGCACCCTCGCCCTGACCGTCGCCGTGCGCGGCGGGGCCAAGTGGGAGAGCGAGGCGACATCCGGTTGGTCGCACTGCCTCGAGCATCTGGTGTTCAAGGGCGCCGGCGACATGGGCGCGCGTGACATCGTCGAGCGGATTGAGGCCGAGGGCGGCTCCATCAACGCCGCCACCGGCTATGAGCGCACCAGCTTCGAGGTGCGGGCGCTGCAGGGCTCCCTGCCGCTGGCCATGCAGGTGGTGTCCGACCTCGTCTTCCGCCCCACGCTCGATCCGGCCGAGATCGAGCGCGAGAAGGATGTCGTCGCGCAGGAGATCGCCGAGGCCTTCGACACGCCCGACGACCACGTCTTCGAGATGGCCCAGACACGCGCCTTCGCGGGCCAGCCGCTGGGTCGGCCCATCCTCGGCTCCGTCGCCAGCCTGAAGCCCATCGACCGCACCTCCATCGGCGCCTGGCGCGCCCGGCTGTACTCACCCGACCGGATGGTGGTCGTGGCCTCCGGCGCGGTGGACGAGGTGGAACTGCTGGAGCTGGCGCAGCGCTGGTTCGGCGGCGAGGCCGCGACCCCGGCCGAGGCGCCCGACGTGCCCCGCTTCACCGGCGGCGACGCGGCCCTGAACCGACGCATCGAGCAGGCCAATATCGTGTTCCAGTTGCCGGCCCCGTCGGCCACGGATGCGGCCTATCCGGCGGCCCGTCTGATGACCGAGATCCTCGGCGGCGGCATGGCCTCGCGCCTGTTCCAGAGCGCCCGCGAGGAACGCGGACTGGCCTATGCCATCGACGCCTATCACGAGCCCTATGAGGATGCGGGCATTCTCGGCATCTACTCCGGCGCCTCGGCGGATCGCGCCGTGGAACTGGCCCGCGTCTGCGCGGCCGAGCTGAAGGCGCTTGCGAAGGATGGCCCCACGGCCGCCGAGCTGTCGCGGGCCAAGGCGGTGCTGAACGCCGGCCTCTGGATGTCGGACGAGAGCCCGGCCTCGCGCGCAGGCCGGGCGGCGGCGCAGGTGCTGGTCTTCGGCCGCCTGATCCCGTCGGACATCATGGCGGAGCGCACGACTGCGCAGACGATCGACGACGTGCGCGCGGTCGCGGCAGGCTGCCTGTCCGCTGGTCTGACGGCGACGGCGGTTCTCGGGCCGAAAGCGGCGGCTCCGGCCGGTGCGGCGTTCCGGGAGGCGCTGTTCGGGTGATCGTCTCGCCCGAAGGGCAGCCGTTTCATCACGGCGAGCACAGCGAGGCACAACGAACACAGCGCGCTCGGTACCGTCGTGACCGCTGTGCCTCGTTGTGTTCATTGTGATGAACCTTCGCTGGAATCGAAGGATTTCTCCGCTTCGCGGGAAGAGATAAACTGGCCCCCGATGGCGCTACTGGACTGGATCAGCGAGGCCGCGGGGCCTGTGGTGAAGGGCAAGGGTGTCGTCCTGCGCCCGCCGCGCGCCAGCGATTACGAACACTGGGCGGCGCTGCGGCAGGAGTCCTACGCCTATCTCCAGCCGTGGGAGCCGCTCTGGCCCGAGGACGACCTGACCCGCGCCGCCTTCAAGCGCCGGCTGGGCATCTATCAGCGCGAGATGGAAGCCGGGAACGCCTGGCCCTTCTTCATCCTCGCGGAGCAGGATCGGCAACTCGTCGGGGCGATCACCCTGTCCAACATTCGCCGCGGCGTCTCGGAGACCGGCACCCTCGGTTACTGGATCGGCCAGCGGTTCGCCGGGCGGGGACTGGCCACGGCTGCGGTCACCGCCATGATCGGCTACGCCTTCGACAGCCTGAACCTGCACCGGGTCGAGGCCGCCTGCGTGCCCTCCAACACCGGATCGCGCCGGGTGCTGGAGAAATCGGGCTTCGAGCTGGAAGGGAAGGCCCGGGCTTATCTCAAAATTAACGGCGGTTGGGCAGATCATCTCCTGTTCGGCTGCGTCAATGACGGGGTCGGGCGCGGCGGCTGACGTCAGCCCCCTGACAGGACCGGTCACTCGCCTTGAATACTCGCTCCAGAAGTCTGGCCTGGGATGCGACGACCGCCATCGAGGCTCTCGCGGCGGCGGACACGGCGCTGTGGATCTGGACCCCTTCTGAAGACCAGATGCGGTTCACCGGCGCGACGCGCGCCCTGGGCCTCGGCCCGCTGGCCCCCGAATGCTCGGGCGCGGCCTTCGTCGCCGTCGCCGTGCCGCAGGACCGGGCGCTGGCTGAAAAGATTCTGAAGCCGCAGGAGGAGGGGACCGAGGTCGCCATCCGCCTGCGCATGCGCGATTCCGAGACCTGCATCTGGCGCGGCGTCTGGCTGGAAGACGGCCTGCGCGCCGCCGGCGTGGTGGCGCTGGAGACCAAGTTCGCCGCCTCGCACCGCGACCACCTGACCGGCCTGCTGGACCGTCGCACCTTCATCGCCCGCACCGGCGAACTGCTGACCCAGACCGGCGAGTTCGAGCTGGTCGTAGCCGATGTCGACCGCCTTCGCCGTCTGAACGAGGCGCTGGGCCACGAGCGGGCCGATCTGGTGCTGTCGGCGCTGGGCTCGCGCCTGAACGCCGCCTTCGCCCATGAGGCCTCGGCCGCCCGCATCGGCGAGGACGAGTTCGCCCTGATCGTGCCGCGTGGCTCCATTCCGGCCGCCGAACGCATGCGGGAGGCGCTGGAGCAGCCCCTGCGCGTCGCGGGCTTTGACATCTATCCGACCGTCTCCATCGGCGCCGTCTCGATCGAGGGCGGCCCCGACGCGGCCGATCCGTCCGAACTGCTGCGCCGGGTCGAGCTGGCGGTCGAGCAGGCCAAGACCGCCGGCCGTGGCGGCGTCGCCGCCTATGGGCGCGCGCTGGAGAGCGACAGCCTGTCCCGGCTGGCTCTGGAAGCGGACCTGCGCAACGCCTTCGTGCGCGGCGAGATCGTGCCCTTCTACCAGCCCATCGTGAACCTGCAGACGGGAGCGGTGGCCGGCTTCGAGGCCCTCGCCCGCTGGCTGCATCCGCAGCGCGGCATGGTCCCGCCGGACGAGTTCCTCGGCCTCGCCGACGAGATGGGCCTGATGCACGAGCTGGGGCTGCTGATGATGCGCCAGTCCGCGCGCCAGCTGGCCGAGTGGCTGCAGCGTCACCCCGCAGCCGGAAAGCTGTTCTGCAGCGTCAACCTGTCGGTCGGCGAGATCGAGCGCGTCAATCTGGTCGAGGACGTCACCCAGATCATTCAGGACGCCGGCTTGCCGCGTGGCGCCCTGAAGCTGGAGGTCACCGAAGGCGACATCATGCGCGATACGACGCGCGCGGCCGAGACGCTGCGCCGCCTGCGCGACGCCGGCGCCTCGCTGGCGCTGGACGACTTCGGCACCGGCTTCTCTTCGCTCAGCTATCTGGCCAAGCTGCCGTTCGATACGCTGAAGATCGACCGCTACTTCGTTCTGACCATGGACAAGGACGAGGGCTCGGCGAAGATCGTCAAGTCGGTCGTCAACCTCGGTCGCGACCTGTCGCTGGAAGTCGTCGCCGAGGGCGTGGAGAACGCCGGCCTCGCCAAGCTTCTGCTCGACGCCAGCTGCCACTACGGTCAGGGCTTCGGCTACGCACAGGCCTTGCCGGCCCAGGGCGCCGAGGTCTATCTGAACGAGTCGCTGGCGGATGGCGTGGCGCCGCTGAAGGCGCGCTCCGCCTAGGCCCGCCCGCTTTGGCCCGACAGCTGGGCCGGATCGACGCCCAGCTTGGCGACGGCCTTGCCCCATTTCTCGGCGTAGTCGGTGTCGAAGATCAGCGCCGGATCGGCGTCGGCGGTCAGCCAGACATTCTCGCCCAGCTCGTCCTCCAGCTGTCCGTCGCCCCAGCCGGCATAGCCCAGCATCAGGACGGACTTCCGCGGGCCCGAGACTGGGTCGACCATGGCCGCCAGCGCCTCGCGCGTTCCTGTGATGGCCATGCCCTCGCCAAAGGCCAGCGAGCCGTCCTCGGACATCCAGTCGTCGGTGTGCAGGACGAAGCCCCGCTCGCGCTCCACCGGTCCGCCGACCAGCACCGCACGATCGGCGGCGTCGTCCGGCGCTTCGGTCTTCAGACTGACGAGAACGGCCTTCAGATCGACGCCCGGCGCGGGCCGGTCGAGGCGCAGACCCATGGCGTGATCCGGCTCGTGCGCGCAGATCAGGATCACCGCATGCTCGAACCGCTCGTCCTCGATGCCCGGCATGGCCACGAGCAGCCGGCCGGTCAGGTTCTGGAAGTCGTCCATGGTCCTATCATCGGAAGCCGGAGTTCGTCGCGCAAGGGCGGCATGGACGCACCTGGGCTGTTGGCGAGCGAACGTGCAACGCCTATCTGGTCGGAGAGTTTGAATCTCACACCCCATCGGAGCCTTGACCATGACCGTCCAGATCGGCGATCGCATCCCCTCGGCCACCCTGACCCAGGCGACCGACGACGGGCCCAAGCCCGTCACCACCGACGACATCTTCGCCGGCAAGACCGTGGCCCTGTTCGCCGTTCCGGGCGCCTTCACCCCGACCTGTTCGGCCCGCCATCTGCCGGGCTTCAAGGACAGCCGCGGCGACCTGACCGCCAAGGGCGTCGACAGCGTCGCCTGCGTCTCGGTCAACGACGCCTTCGTCATGGGCGCCTGGGCGGACAGCCAGGGCATCGGCAAGTCGGACATCCTGATGCTGGGCGACGGCAACGGCGACTTCACCCGTCAGCTGGGCCTGTCGATGGACGCCAAGGGCTTCGGCATGGGCGAGCGCTCGCAGCGCTACTCGATGATCGTCAAGGACGGCGTCGTGACCCAGCTGAACATCGAGCAGCCGGGCGAGTTCAAGGTCTCGTCGGCCGAGCACCTGCTGACGCAGCTCTGATCCGATCCGCTCGATGAGCGGATCGGACGTCTTCACTCCCCAGAAGCGCAGCGCCGTCATGGCCCGCGTGAAGGGGAAGGACACCAAACCGGAACTGGCCGTGCGCGGGATCCTGCGCGCGGCCGGGATCGGCTACAGGCTGGGCGGGCAGGGGCTCCCCGGCAAACCGGACATCGTGATGAAGGGGAGGCGGATCGCCGTCTTCGTCCACGGCTGTTTCTGGCACGGCCACGACTGCCCGCGCGGCGCGCGACAGCCCAAGGCCAATGCAGACTACTGGACATCGAAGATCGGGCGGAACCGCACGCGTGACGCGGCCAACGCCGCCGCGCTCGCCGCCTCCGGCTGGCGGGTGATCACCGTCTGGGAGTGCGCAATGAAAGCGCCTGGCTTTCCCGACCGCCTGCTTGCGGTCGTGCGGGATCAGGCGGCGGCCGTCTCGATCTCTTCCTCGTCCGACTGAGCCATGGTCATCACATGGGTGATGGCGCCCAGCAGCATCGGCGGGGTGATCGGCTTGGGCACGAAATAGGTCATGCCCGCGGCGTTGCAGGCGGCGATGTCTTCCGGCGCAGTGTCGGCCGTCACCGCGATGATCGGCACATGGGCGTTGGCTCCGCCCCCGGCGCGGATGCGCTTCGTCGTTTCGCGACCGTCGAGTTCCGGCATGCGCACGTCCATGAAGATCAGGTCGAAGGCCTTGGCGTCGCAGATCTTCAGCGCGGCCATGCCGTCGGCGGCCGTATCGATATCGCAGCCCAGCGGTTGGAGGATCAGCTGGATGGCGCGGCGGTTGATGTCGTGGTCGTCAACGACGAGGACCCGCATCGGGCGGTCTTCCTCTTCCCCGGCGTCGTACTCGGCGGGCTCCTCGGCGACCGCGACGGGCGCGCGTTCGACGACGAGCGCGGGCAGCGGCGCATCCTCGAGAGCCTGGGGCTCTGCAGCGGTCGTGGGGCGCGAGCCCAGCACACGGGCGACGGCGTCGCGGCTTTCCTGGCTCAGCGCCGTCGACGGGGACGCAACGACGACGGCCTCGCCGGGCTGCAGGCGCAGGGCCAGGGTGAAGTTGGCGCCCTCGCCGGGGCGGCTGCGGGCGGTCAGGCGACCGCCCATCAGCTGGGCGAACTGGCGGCTGATGGCCAGGCCCAGGCCGGTGCCGCCGTGGCGGGCGCTGACGCCGTCCTCGGTCTGGTCGAACGGCGTGAACAGACGCGCGAGCTGGGCCGGGGTCATGCCGGGGCCGGTATCGGCGACCTCGATCAGGATGTTGTAGCCGGCAGGCTCTTCGGCCCAGGCGTCCAGGCGCAGGGTGATGGAGCCAGTCTCGGTGAACTTCATCGCGTTCGAGACAAGGTTGTTCAGCACCTGACGCAGGCGCATCGGATCGCCGCGCACCGAGTCCGGAATACGGGCGGCGCCCTCGACGCGAAGCTTCAGGCCCTTGGCCCGCGCCGGGCCGCGCCACAGGCGCGCGGTCTGGTTCAGCAGATCACGCAGATTGAAGTCGACGCTGTCGACCGTCATGTGGCCGGCTTCCAGCTTGGCGTGGTCCAGCAGGTCGTCCAGCAGGGCCTTCATCATGAAGCCGGCGTCGCTGATCAACCGGGCCTGCGCGCGGGCCGAGCCGTCCGTCGCATTGTGCTCCAGTTCGCCGGCGCCGGTCAGGATGGCGCTGATCGGGGTGCGCAGGTCGTGGCCGACGGCGGCAAGGAAGGCGCTACGGCCCGCCATGATGCGCTCGGCGTCCAGACGCTTCTGATCCGCCTCCAGCCGCGCCTTGCTCTCGGCGGTGCGCGCGTCGTTCATGCGCGACCAGGTCGACAGGCAGTAGGTGATGAAGACGCCGACCGAAATGCCGGCCGCCGTCACGAAGGCCGGCGAGGCCTCGAACAGCCACATGAACAGCGGGATCGACACCAGATACAGGAACTGCGGCGTCACCGTCAGCCACAGGACGGCGCGCGACCGCGGCGCGTTGACCGTCGAATAGATGGCGCCGGCCGACAGCAGCATCGCGGCGCAGACGCCCCCCATCGGCCCGCCGACCCACCACAGGGGCACCGACAGACTGCCGAAATAGGCGGCGTTGATCAGCAGCATGGCGCCGCCTGCGACCTTGCGCAGGCCATGCAGACGTTCGGCCTTGCCGCTGACGATGGGCGAGAACACCCACATGTCCAGCGCCTGGATGACGAAGTAACCGAGCACCCAGACCGCACTGACGTCCCAGCCGATCAGGGGGCTGAAGACCAGCGCGCTGGCGGCCGCCATGCCGAGCCGCAGCAGCAACGCCTTGCGTCGCTCGCGGATGGCGCTGGCCCAGAGGCCGGGCTCTGGCGTCGGCGTGTCGGTCGTGGCGATCGCCATACGGCTCCCCGGAGAGTGGGCATGGTTCGCCCTTCCCGTCAGTATCCCGAGGTTGCCCTAACGCTCCGTCAACGGGCGGTTGCGACGGCTTCGGCGATGGTGGAGAAGCTCTCGGCGCGGGCGCGCGCGGCCAGATCGCGCTTGATGCGTCCGACCAGTCCGGGGCCCTCGTAGATCAGGGCCGAATAGATCTGGATCGCCGAGGCGCCCGCCCGGATCCGGTCCCAGGCGTCGGCGCCGGACTCGATGCCGCCGACGGCGATCAGTGGCAGTCGTCCCCCCGATGCCTCGGCCGCCGAACGCAGCGCCAGCGACGCCCGGCTCTTCAACGGCGCGCCCGACAGGCCACCGCTTTGGCCCTTGTCCGCGGAGCGCAGCGAGGCCGGGCGATCCAGCGTGGTGTTGGACACGATCAGGGCGTCGATCCGGTGATCGATCGCCGCCTCGACGATCATGGCCATCTCGCCGTCCTCTAGGTCAGGAGCCACCTTCAGGAAGACCGGCGTGGCGTCGCCGCCGCGGGCTTCGGCCAGACGGCCCAGCAGGTCATCAAGTTGCGCCCGACCCTGCAGCGCGCGCAGGCCAGGCGTGTTGGGCGAGGACACGTTGACGGTGACGTAGTCCGCCAGCCCCTTCACCCGCACCAGACCGGCGACGTAGTCCGCGGCCTTGTCCTCGGTATCCTTGTTGGCCCCCAGATTGGCCCCGACCACGGCGTGGCGCGGACGGCGGGCCAACTGGTCGGCGAAGGCGTCCAGACCGGCGTTGTTGAATCCCATCCGGTTGATGATCGCCCGGTCTTCGGACAGGCGAAACAGGCGCGGTTTCGGATTGCCCGGTTGGGCCTTCGGTGTGACCGAGCCGCACTCCACGAAGCCGAAGCCCAGACGCGCGAGGCCGTGCAGGGCGACCCCGTTCTTGTCCAGACCGGCGGCCAGCCCGACCGGGTTGGGCAGGCGCAAACCGGCCACCGTCGTCGCAAGGATCGGATCGTCAGCCGGCGCCGGTGGAAGAGGCGTCCACTGCAAGGCGCGGATCGACAGATTGTGGGCCGTCTCGGGCTCCAGCGTCCGCAGCAGGGCGGCGCCCAGGTCGGTCAGCCCCATCCGGTCGCTCCATCGTCGAACTGCATCACGCCTGCTTCGTCAACATGCAGCCGTCGCTCGCCGCGGACTGCGCTGAAGGGCAGGGCGCCATAGATGTGCGGGAACAGGTCGCCGCCGCGCGACGGCTCGAACTTCAGCGTGTCGCCGAGGTCGGCCAGCGCCACCTCGACCAGCACCAGATCCCGGCGACCCGCGTAGTGTTTGCGCGCCGTCTCGGCCAGTTGCGCGCCGGTCGACAGATGGATGAAGCCGTCGGCCAGATCGAGCGCCGACCCGGCATAGGCGCCCGATGCCCGCGCGGCCTCCCACTCGGCGACGTCCGCCAGCTTCCAGGCGACCTCGCTCATTCGGCGGTCAGGTCGGCAGGCTGCAGGAAGCCCTCGAATGTCAGCCGCTCGGCTACATCGACCGAGAAGATAGCCGCCGCGCCGGGCGGGAAGCCCCCGGTCATCCGGTCGACGATGGCGGGCGAGGCCGCGCCCTCGATCAGGTATTCGACCGCCAGCTGATGGACGCCCGGATTATGGGCAACGACGATCAGGCAGCCCGCCTCGTCGGCCTTGTCCTCGACATAGCGGCGCAGGGTGTCGGCCGAGCCGTTGTAGGTCGCGTCCGGCTGGGTCACCTGCACGTCGCCCATGGCCTCGTGCACCAGCTCCCAGGTCTCGCTGGTGCGGGCGGCGGGGGAGACGACGGCGTGGTCTGGACGCAGGCCTCGCTTCGCCAGCGCACGGCCCATCAGGGCAGCGTCGTCGCGGCCCCGGGCGGACAGGACGCGGTCCCGGTCACGGCCGGAGGAAGCCGCGCGCTCGGCCTCGGCATGGCGCATCAGGATCAGTCGCTGCATGGCCCGCTGCTTTAGGGGCGTTCGCGCCGACTGGCCAGATCACCACCGACACGACCGGCAGGTTGAGGCTTCAACGCGGGCAGTGGCGACAGGACCTGCACCGTGGCGGCGGCTCCTCCCTGGATGCGCGCATAGGCCTGTCGCGTGGCCTCCAGCAGGATCACGCCCGCCGCGCCCGGCATGAGCCGGCGGCCGACCTGCTCCAGTCCATCGGCCATCGGCAGCATCGGCCCCCACGGCGGCACATAGAGCGTCTGGCTCCATGCCGTCGGCTCGAGCCCCGCCTCGCGCACCAGCTGTTCGAGCTGGCGACGGGTGAAGGGGCGACCATGGCCGAAGGGCGTGTTCTCGGACCGCGACCACAGTCCGCCACGCGCGGCCGCCACGAGGATGATCCGCCCGGCCGGGGCGAGGGCGCGCACTGCCTCGGTCATCAGCGCCTGGGCGTCGTCCGCCTCCTCCAGCGCGTGGACCAGCAGGATGCGGTCGAACGATCCGGCGGCGAAGGGCAGGCGGCGATCGTCCACCAGCAAGGTCCGATTCCGGCCCACGAGAGGCCACTGTTCGACACCCTGTCCGCCCGGCATGGCGGCGACGATGCGGCGGGCGCCCACAAAGGCTTCCAGCCACGGTGTGGCGTAGCCGAGGCCCAGCACGTCGCAGTTCGGGGCCTCGCCCCAGGCATCCTCCAGCCGACGCGCCAGCATTCGCCGCGCGGTCGCTCCCGCGGGCTCGCCGTAGAAAATCCTCAGGTCATCGATGCTGCGGCGCATGGCGCCAGCATAGACCCCGCGGGACGCCGCTGCCAGAATGCTGGCATGACCCTCGACGTCCGCCTCTTTCCCTGCCTGAGCGACAACTATGGCCTGCTGATCCGCGATGGCGCGACCGGCATGGTCGCGGCTGTCGACACACCCGACGCCGACGCCATTCTCGCTGATCTGGCGCAGTCGGGCTGGGGGCGGCTGGATCTGATCCTGAACACCCACTGGCACCCGGATCACACGCAAGGGAACGCCGCCCTGAAGGCCACGCATGGCTGCGAGATCGTCGGACCCGAGGAGGTCCGTCGCGCCGCGCCGCTGGATCGCGTGGTGAAGGGCGGTGACACCGTCATTCTGGGCGAGACCGCGTTCGAGATCACCGACGCGCCGGGCCACACCCTGGGCCATATCGTCTATCGCTCGGTCGCAGACGCCCAGGCCTTCGTCGGCGACGTGATGTTCGTTCTGGGCTGCGGTCGCCTGTTCGAGGGTGCGCCGGAGCAGATGTGGACCAGCCTCCAGACCCTCGCCTCATGGCCGGACCAGACGGTCATCTGGTGCGCCCACGAATACACCGCCTCCAACGCCCGCTTCACGCTCAGCGTCGACGATCGCGAGGAGACAGCGGCGCGCGCGGCGGAGATCTTCGCGATGCGCGACCGCGGCGAGCCGACCGTGCCGACGACCATAGGTTCCGAAAAGCGGTTCAACCCGTTCGTCCGGGCGAGGGACGCCGAAACCTTCGCCGCCCTCAGGGCCGGCAAGGACAGTTTCTAGCGCCGGGGCGCTTCCTGCACGAGGAAGGCGCGGATCACGCGGGCCGACGACGGACGGCCCGCCACGCCCTGATCCGGGGCCACGACGATGCGCAGGTCGCCCCGGGAGTAGGCCACCGACGGGCGCGAACCCTCGACGATCACGATGCGGCGCAGTTGGGTCAGCGTCGACCGGCTGGTCGGTGAGCGGGCGATCCGCAGCACGGCGTCCGTCGACAGGATCAACGCCTCCACGGTCAGTCCCTCGGCGTCCTGTCCGGTGTCGATATTGATCTCGATCAGGCGGCCCAGCGCGCTGCTGAGCATGGCGCTGCGGCGGGTCATCAGCTGGAACAGCTGGGCGGGACCGAGCGTCGGCGGCGCCAGGTTCTCGCCCTCGCCGGCGAACGAGACAGGCGAACCGCCGGGAGTGCGGGTCGTATAGACCGTCATGCCGCCGCCGGGCGTCACGCGCAGAATCTGCTGGCCGGCGTCGTTGCGATAGATGATGTCCCCGCGCGGCGCCGCCGTGGGGCGCAGCACCCAGGTTTCGTCCCGGCGATCGAACCGCAGCAGCGGACGCTGACCCGAACGATCCAGGGTGAAGCCTTCGCCGGAATCGGAAACGTAACGTCCCGCGGCCGGCAGCACCGGAGACACCCCGCCGCGGAGGCGAAGATCACGGCTCTGCTCGGCCTGGGCATTGCCGCGCTCCTGGGCGACGACGCCGGACGCGAACGACAGGGCGACGGCCACGACGGCGATCGCCATCGTGGTCGGAAGCGGCCTCAGCGCCGTTCTGACCTTTGCCGTCAACTCCATGGACAGACAGGTGGAATCGACACGCGGCGGATTTTGGGCGGGGCGGGTCTAGCCGACGAGATACTGACCGCCGTTCAGTGACAGGGTACACCCTGTGACATATCCGGCACGCTCGCCGGCCAGCCAGGACACCATGTCGGCGATTTCCTCGCCTTTTCCGAGCCTTCCGACCGGGATCTGGGCCACGATTCCCGCCAGAACCTTCTCGTCCATCGCCCCCACCATCTCGGTGTCGATATAGCCCGGCGCGATGCAGTTCACGGTCACGCCCTTGCGCGCGTTTTCCAGCGCCAGCGCCTTGGTGAAGCCGATCATGCCGGCCTTGGCGGCCGAATAGTTGGTCTGGCCGATCTGGCCCTTCTGGCCGTTGATCGAGGAGATGTTGATGATGCGGCCGTGGCCGCGGTCGCGCATGCCGTTGATCACCTGGCGTGTCATGTTGAACACGCTGTCCATGTTGACCCGGATCACGTCGGACCACTGGTCGGCGCTCATCTTGTGGAAGAAGCCGTCGCGGGTGATGCCGGCGTTGTTCACCAGCACGTCGATCGGGCCCAGTTCGGCCTCGACGTCTGCGACGGCGCGGGCGCAGTCCTCATAAGAGCCGACGTTGCCCTTCACCACCATAACGCCCAACTCGCGGGCGGTCGCCTCGGCGGCCTCGGTATTGCCCGAGTAGCCGGCGGCGACCAGAAGGCCGTCTTCCTTCATCCGCTGGACGATCGCCTTGCCGATACCGCGGGTACCACCCGTCACCAGTGCGACGCGAGCCATGAGCGCTTCCTTGTCCTGACGCGGCGGCCTCTCGAGCGGGCCGCCTGCTAGGCATACGCTTTAGCTCGCGACACGTTGCGCGGGAAGTCGGTGTTATGCCGCTTTCGCCAGACGGGTCATGTCGATGACGAAGCGATAGCGCACGTCGGACTTCTCCAGACGTTCATAGGCTTCGTTGATCTGGTCCGGCCCGATCACCTCGATGTCCGAGGCGATGCCGTGCTCGGCGCAGAAGTCGAGCATCTCCTGCGTCTCGCGGATGCCGCCGATCAGCGAGCCGGCGACCGAGCGGCGACGCCACAGCAGGCCCATCGCATAGACCGGCAGGCCTTCGGTGGTCAGGCCCAGCATCACCATGGTGCCGTCGCGCGCCAGTAACTGCACGTGGCTGGCGATCTCGTGGGTGGCCGAGACGGTGTTGATGATCAGGTCGAACTTCTCGGCGGCGGCCTGCATGGCGGCCTTGTCCGAGTTGATCAGGAAATGCTTCGCGCCCATCCGCTCGGCGTCGGCCTTCTTGCGATCCGAGGTCGACACGACGGTGACTTCCGCGCCGAGAGCCGCCGCCTGTTTGACCGCCATGTGACCCAGACCGCCCAGACCGATGACGGCGACCTTCGAGCCGGGTCCGACCTTCCAGTGCTTCAGCGGCGAATAGGTGGTGATGCCGGCGCACAGCAGAGGCGCGGCGGCGTCCAGCGGAATGCTGTCCGGGACCGACAGCACATAATTCTGGTCCACCACGATAGCGTCGGAGTAGCCGCCCTGGGTGATCTTCTGGCCGACCTCGGCGCCCTTGGGATCTGGCGAGCCATAGGTCTGGGTCATGCCCGGCACGCAGTACTGCTCCTCGCCTTCCTGACACGAAGCGCAGGTGCGGCAGCTGTCGACCATACAGCCCACGCCGACGCGGTCACCGACCTTGAACTTCGAAACATTGGCGCCGACCGCCGTGACCACGCCCGCGATCTCGTGGCCGGGCACGATCGGATAGCGGGTATTGCCCAGATCGTTCTTCACGATGTGCAGGTCGGAGTGGCAGATGCCGGCGAACTGGATCTCGATCGCCACATCGTCCGGGCCCGGATCGCGACGGTCGAAGCTGTAAGGCTCCAGCGGCTTGTCGGAAGCGACGGCGGCGAAGGCGCGGGTGGCGATGGGCATGGTCAGGTCTCCTGTGGCGCTACAGGTAGGGGGAGGAAGCGCAGAGGCAACGCCTCAGCCCAGCTTTTCGATCAGAGCCATCGCTGCGGCCGGGTTACGCACCTTCGCCCCGGCGATGAAATAGGCGAAGACGTCGCCGCGTTCCGCCCAGTCGCGGGTCTGTTTAGCGATCCCGTCAAGCTCGGCTGAGGTCATGCCGGTCGGTTCGTCCGGCTTCGAGGACATCATTCGGGCGTAGGTGAAGTCGGCGGTCGGCTGGTCGATCCTCGGCCATTCCGGCGCTTCGTCGTCCTCGGCGAACACGATGGCGCAGCCGTACTTCGCCGCCAGATCGTAGAACTGCTGCGTGTCGAAGGTCGGGCTGCGGACCTCCAGTGCATGGCGCAGACGCACGCCGTCCTTCTCCTTCGGCAACAGCTTCAGGAAGCCCTCGAAATCGACCGGGTCGAACTTCTTGGTGGCCATAAACTGCCAGTTGATCGGCCCCAGCTTGTCACCCAGCGCCGTCAGGCCCTGATCGAGGAAGCGCTCAAGGCTCTCGTTGCCCTCCGACAGCACCTTGCGATTGGTGCAGAACCGGCTGGCCTTCACAGCGAAGACGAAGTCGTCCGGCGTCTCGTCGCGCCACTTCATCCACGTGTCGATCTTGAAGCCGGAATAGTAGGTGCCGTTGATCTCGATCGAGGTCAGCTTCTCGCTGGCGTAAGCGAGTTCCTTCTTCTGGCTCAGCTTGTCCGGATAAAAGGTCCCGCGCCACGGCTCGAAGGTCCAGCCGCCGATGCCGACGCGAATGGTTCCGGTCATGAGATCCTCCCTGTCACCAAAGGAGGTAGGCCGCCCGCCGCGACCCGGCAAGCGGAAGTCGGACCTGTCGGGCTGCCCTGTCGCACAGCCGGAGGGCTTCGAGATCGAGGTACTGGCGCGGCGCGGCGAGCTCGGGAACGATCACCCGGCGAGCTCTGAGCGTGCCGGTGAGAAAGGCGAGGGAGGCGTAGTCTCCCTGACCGGGCCTCAGGACGACGGCGAACCGGCGTGACGCGTCCCCGTCGATCACGCCGCAGACGAGGCCGGTGCGGTGGCTCGGTCCCCGCTCCAGAGTGACGCTCCGCAGCGGGATGTCCGGGTCGTTCAAGGCCTCCCGGATCGCCTTTTCCGCGACGATCTTCGAGGCCGTCATCTCCAGTCCGAACAGGGTCAGGCCGACGATCAGGGCGATCACCGAACCGGCTGCCCAGGTCACGATGTCGGCGTTGAAGTCTCTCACCCTTCCAGCACCGCCTGCATCCCGGCCATCAGGCTGGCGGCGGTGACAGGCTTGGCGACATGGTGGTCTGCGCCGGCTTCGGCGCCCTGGGCGCGATGCTCGGCCATGGCGTTGGCGCTCAGCATGACGATGGGGGTGCGCACGCGGCCGGGCGAGGCGGCCTCGATGTCGCGCAGGGCGCGGGTGGCGGTCAAGCCGTCCATCACCGGCATCTGCATGTCCATCAGCACGATGTCGAAGGTCGCGCCCTCGAAGGCGGCGACCGCCTCGGCCCCGTTTTCGGCTATGACCAGTTCGATGCCGGCGCCGCCCAGGATCAGTTGCACCACGCGCTGATTGGTCGGGTGATCCTCGGCCAGCAGAACCCGCAGCGGCCGGTCGGCGTCGGGCGCGGGCAGGGGCGGGGCGTCCACGTCGCGGGCGTCGTAGTCCGCTAGGCTGCCGGCGCGGTTCAGCGGCAGGACGAAGTGGAAGCGGCTGCCGACGCCCGGCGTCGACCGCGCCTCGATCCGTCCGCCCATCATCTCGACCAGCGAGCGGCAGATCGACAGGCCCAGACCGGTCCCGCCGAACCGCCGTGTGATCGTCCCGTCGGCCTGGTTGAACCGTTCGAACAGACGCAGGGCGTGGCCGGAATCGAAGCCGATGCCGGTGTCCTCGACCGTGATGGCCAGATGGTGCGCGTCGCCCAGACCCTCGGGGTCCTCGGACCAGGTTTCGATGCGGACCGTTATGGTCCCCTCGGCGGTGAACTTGACCGCATTGGACAGCAGATTGCCCAGCACCTGACGGATGCGGGTGCTGTCGCCGACGAAGACGCCGCGGGCGTCGGGCGAGCGCTTGACCTCGAAGGCTAGCCCCTTGTCGCCGGCGCGGGCGCCCATGACGTCCAGCGGCTCCAGCGCCTCGTCCAGATCGAAGGCGCGGGATTCCAGATCCAGCTGGCCGGCCTCGATCTTGGAGACGTCGAGAATGTCCGAGACCAGCCGCTCCAGCGTCACGCCCGAACTGCGGATCAGGCCGACCATCTCGGCCTGTTCGGGCGACAGCGCAGTGCGTGACAGGGCGTCGACGATGCCGATCACCCCGTTCAGGGGCGTGCGGATCTCGTGGCTCATATTGGCGAGGAAGTCGCTCTTGGCCTGATTGGCGGCCTCGGCGGCGGCCTTGGCCTCGCGCAGAGCCTGATCGGCGGCGACGCGGTCGGTGACGTCGCGGGCCACGGCGTAGATCCGGTCGCCCAGCCGCTGCGCCCGCCACTCGACCGTGATGTAGTGACCGTCCTTGTGTCGGTAGCGGTTGATGTGGCCCAGCACCGGATCGCCGTTCCGACGATGCTCGACCTCGACCACGCTGTGCAGGGTGCCGGGCATGTCGTCAGGGTGGACGAAGCTGAGCACCCGCTTGCCCAGCATCTCCTCGGGCGCATAGCCCAGGGCGCGTTCCCACGAGCGGCTGACGCGCAGGATGAAGCCCTCGATGTCTCGGATGATCAGGAGGTCGAGGGAGACATCGAAGAAGGCGTGGAGTTCGTCATCGGCGCCGGCTTCCCGGAATGCCTCGACGGCGGGATCCTCCAGAACGGCGCAACTCATGACGATCCCCGACGCACTCAGAGGGGAATGTCTAGGACGTTACCGTTAAGGTCGCATTGCCGACATAAGTCGGCTGCGCGTCAGTCGGACGCTTCGGGCTCTCCGACCCATTGGCCGAAGGTGATCCAGAAGCCGTTCGGATCGCGAATGATGAACTCGCGCGTGCCGTGATAGGCCAGATAGAGGTCACGAATAACCTCGATCTCCTCGGGCAGCTCTGCGCGTCGGGCGTCGATGTCGTCCACGCCGATGTAGAGGTCCACGTCGCGGCGGTCGTGCTCCGGCGGTCGGCCGCCGCAGTTCAGCATGATCGCCTGATCTCCGAGGGTCAGACGCGCCCAGATGGTCTCATCCCCATCCGAGGCGGTTCCGTCGATCGTGAAGCCGAGGCGGGCGTACCAAGCCGCCGTCGGCTCGACATCCGGAACGTGCAGCATGGCGGTCAGGGTGGTCGTCATGGCGGTCTCCCTGCCCTTTCCGGATTTCAGTAGGCGAAGTCGCGGTACAGGCGTGTCAGGTCGCCCTGCCAGTCGCCGTGGTAGAGCTCCAGCAGGCGCTCGGCCGGAGTGATGCCGCTGTCGGCGATGTCTTCCAGCTCGGACAGATAGCCCCGCTCGTCGACCATGCCGCCCGAGAAGCGGGCGCGGTTCTTCAGGCCCTGTTTGGCGATCTCGACCAGATCCACGGCGATGTCCTGCACGGTGCGGCCCGCGACCTCGGCCTTGAGGCCCAGACGGGTCACGTCGCGGCGCAGGCGCTCGTGGTCCTCGACGGCCCAGTCCTTGACCAGGTCCCAGGCCGCCGCCTGCGACGGGGCGTCGTACAGCACGCCGGCCCACAGGGCCTGCAGCGCGCAGATGCGGCTCCAAGGGCCGCCGTCGGCGCCGCGCATCTCGAGGTACTGCTTCAGACGCACCTCGGGGAACAGGGTCGTCAGGTGATCGCCCCAGTCCTTCAGCGTGGCCCGGTCGCCCGGCAGGGCGTCCAGCCCGTCGGTCATGAAGCTGCGGAACGACTGCCCCGACAGATCGACATAGGTCTCGCCGCGTTTGGCGAAATACATCGGCACGTCCAGCGCATAGTCGGCGTAGCGTTCGAAGCCGAAGCCGTCCTGGAAGACGAAGTCCAGCATGCCCGTGCGATCCGGATCGGTGTCGGTCCAGACGTTTGCGCGGGCGGTCAGGAAGCCGTTCGGCCTGCCCTCGGTGAAGGGCGAGTTGGCGAACAGGGCGGTGGCGATCGGCTGCAGCGCCAGCGACACCCGGAACTTGGCCACCATGTCGGCCTCGGACTCGAAGTCCAGGTTCGACTGGATGGTGCAGGTGCGCAGCATCATGTCGAGGCCCAGCGAGCCCTTCTTCGGCATATAGGCCCGCATGATGACGTAGCGGCCCTTGGGCATGACCGGCACGTCCTCGCGCTTCCACATCGGATCGAAGCCGGTCCCGAGGAAGCCCAGGTTCAGCTGGTCGGCCACCGACTTGACCTCCATCAGGTGCTGGCCGGTCTCGTTGCAGATCTCGTGGACGTCCTTCAGCGGCGCGCCCGAAAGCTCGAACTGTCCGCCCGGCTCCAGGCTGATCGACGAGGTCAGGCCGTCGCCATTGGTCCGCTCCAGGGCGATCACATGACCGGCTTCCTCCACCGGGCTCCAACCGAAGCGCTGCAAGCCCGTCAGCATGGCGAGGATGCCGTTGTCGCCGTCATATGCGGGGCGACGCAGGGTCGAACGGTCGAAGCCGAATTTCTCGTGCTCGGCGCCGATGCGCCACTGATCGCGCGGCTTCATGCCCTTCGACATGGCGCCGATCAGTTGGTCCCGGGTCAGCGGCTCGTAGTCGGCCATGTGCGTTTTTCGCCCCTCGTGTGGCGGCTAGATGGGCGACGGAGGGGCGCCGCTCAAGGGGTATGTTTCTTTCCGTCAGCGATCCCAGTCGCCGACCGCCGCCTGCCACAGCGTCAGCGCCGTCGTCGCGGCCGTGTCGGCGCGCAGCACCCGTGGCCCCAGCGACACGGCGGTGGTGAAGGGCAGGGCGCGCAGCCGGTCGCGCTCCTCGGGCGTGAACCCGCCCTCCGGCCCGATCAGGATGCCCCACGATCCGCCGCCCGCCGCCTGCACCGCGCCGATCGCCGGCGCCCCGCCGGTCTCGTCGCAGAACATCAGCCGCCGTGACGCATTCCAGCCGTCCAGCAGGGTGTCCAGCTTCTCGGGCTTGTCGACGGCCGGCACATCCATCCGCCCGGTCTGCTCGGCGCTTTCCTCGGCGATGGCGTCCAGCCGGTCGAGGCGCAGGTGCTGCGGCTGGGTCCGGGCGGTGGTCACCAGCCGGATCCGCGCCGCGCCCAGCTCGGTCGCCTTCTCCACCGCGAACTCCAGCGCGGCCTTTTTCACCGTGGCGATCAGCAGATGCACGTCCGGCGGCGTGACCTGCCCGCGGACCTGTTCCTCCGCCCGCAGCACCACGCCCTTCTTCAGCACCTCGGCGACGACGCACCGCCACTCGCCGTCCCTGCCGTTGAACACCGCCAGCTCATCCCCGGCCTTCAGCCGCATCACCTGCGTCAGATACCGCGACTGATCGAGCGTCGGCGCCAAGGCGGCGCCGGAAGAGAGGGGCTGGGGAATGTGCAATCTGACCATGGGGGGAACCACTATTTCCGCTCATCCCCGCGAAAGCGGGGACCCAGTGAGAGCCTCATGTGAAGTCTTCGAAGAGATCGCGCCAGCCCGGGTTTGTCCGTTCGATCAGTTCGAGCTTCCAGACGCGATTCCATTTCTTGATCTGCCGCTCGCGGACGAAGGCGGCATGACGCGTAGGGTGCCGCTCGTAACACACGAGGATGCTGCAGCCATAACGCGAGGTGAAGCCGCCGAAACGCTTGTTCTGATGTTGTCGCGTGCGGACCAGCACCGCGTCCGTGGAACCGGTGTAGAGCGTGCCGTTGCGCTGGCTCGCAACGATGTATGTGAAGAAGTCCAACCTCCGCGCCTCCCAACAGAACTGGGTCCCCGCTTTCGCGGGGATGAGCGGATAGGTTGTATATCGACTAGAGCGTCCGCGCGATCAAGACCTTCATGATCTCGTTCGTGCCGCCGTAGATGCGCTGGACGCGGGCGTCCTTGTACAGCTGGGCGATCGGGAACTCGTTCATGTAGCCGTAGCCGCCGTGCAGCTGCAGCATCTCGTCGATGACCTCGCCCTGGATGTCGGTGACCCAGTATTTGGCCATCGAGGCGGTCGCGGCATCCAGCTGGCCCTTGAGGTGCAGGCCCATGCAGTGGTCCACGAACACCTTGGCGACGGTCAGCTTGGTCTTCACCTCCGCCAGTTTGAACTGAGTGTTCTGGAAGTCGATGATCCGCTTGCCGAAGGCCTTGCGGTCCTTGACGTAGGCCAGCGTCGACTCCAGCCCGCGCTCCGCCGCCGCGACGCCCTGAATGGCGATGTTCAGCCGCTCCTGCGGCAGCTGCTGCATCAGCTGGATGAAGCCCTGGCCCTCGCCGCCGCCGATGACGTTCTCCAGCGGCACCTTCACGTCGTTGAAGAACAGCTCGGAGGTGTCGTTCGCCTCCATGCCGATCTTGTGCAGGTTCCGGCCGCGCTCGAAGCCGGCCGCGCCGTCGGTCTCCAGCACGATCAGGCTGGTGCCCTTCGCGCCCTCAGCCGGATCGGTCTTGGCCACCACGATGATGAAGTTGGCCAGTTGGCCATTGGTGATGAAGGTCTTGGAGCCGTTCAGGACGTAGTGGTCGCCCTGCTTGATCGCGGTGGTCTTCACGCCCTGCAGGTCCGAGCCTGCGCCCGGCTCGGTCATGGCGATGGCGCCGACCAGTTCGCCCGACTGCAGGCGGGGCAGCCAGCGCGCCTTCTGCTCCTCGGTGCCGTAGTGCCAGACGTAGGGCATGACGATCGCATTGTGCAGCGAGATGCCGAAGTGGTCCGCGCCCTTCCAGCCCAGCTGGCGCATCAGCACCACCTCGTGGCGGTAGTCGCCGCCGAAGCCGCCGTCCTCTTCCGGCTGCGACAGGCCCAGCAGGCCCGCAGCCCCGGCGTCGTTCCACAGCTGGCGCGGCACCGACGAGTCGGCGATCCACTGCTGCATCTTCTCCGGCGGCGCGTGTTCGTCGATCCATTTGGCGACGCTGTCCGAGAAGAGGGTGATCTCCTCGTCCTGCATAAAATCGGGTTCGGGGACGTTGAGGACGTTCATCGGGACCAATTCAAACGAGTGATGGCGTCTACGAGAGACTGGAGGTGCTGGCGGCTTAGTGCGGGGTCAACAAGGCCTGACGCGCTGGAGACCCTGAAGTCCCACTCATCCTTTGGAACCGAGCGACCTTTCAGCTCAGCCGTCAGCCCGGCTTTCAGCTGATCAAAGGCGGCATCGTCCTTGGGGGAGCGAGCGTAGGTATCGAGATGGCCCGCCAGCCGTGCCTGCAAGGGATCGGCCTTGTTGACGCTCCGCGAACGGATTGTTCCAACGATGATCGCGCCAGCCGCGATCAGCAGGCCAATCCCGACTGCCGGCCAGCGCATCTCATCCATATCAGAACTGATCCGCCGGCATGGCCATCAGCACATCCGCGCCGGTCTTCAGCTTGGCCAGATGGGCGCCCGCGTCGGGCAGGATGCGCTCGACGAAGTAGCGGCCGGTCATCAGCTTGTTGGCGTAGAACGGATCGGTCGAACCGCCGTCCACCTGCGCCTGCGCCACCTTGGCCATCTGCGCCCACATATAGGCCAGGGCGGTGATGCCGAAGATGTTCAGATAGTCGGTCGAGGCCGCGCCCGCGTTGTCCGGATTGGCCATGCCGTTCTGCATCATCCACATGGTGCCATCCTGCAGCTTCTTCTTCGCGTCGGCCAGGCCGTCGACGAAGGGCTTCAGACTTTCGTTCTGGCCGTTCTCCGACACGAAGGCGTCGATCTCGGCGAACCAGCTCATGATGGCGCGACCGCCCTGGGCCGGCAGCTTGCGGCCGACGAGGTCCAGCGCCTGGATCCCGTTGGTGCCCTCGTAGATCATGGTGATCCGCGCATCGCGCAGATACTGCGAGGCCGGGAAGTGTTCGGTGTAGCCCGAGCCGCCGTGCACCTGCATGGCCAGCGACGCGACGTGGAAGCCCTTGTCGGTCAGATAGGCCTTCAGCACCGGCGTCAGCAGGCCCATGTAGTCCTTGGCCCTGGTGGCGACGGCCTCGTCCTCGGACTTCTCCAGATCGGCCTGCAGCGCGGTCCACAGGATGAAGGCCTGACCGCCCTCGACGAAGGCGCGGGCCTCCAGAAGCATGCGGCGCACGTCCGGGTGGACGATGATCGGATCGGCCGGGCCGTCCGGGTTTTTCGGCCCGGTCAGCGAGCGGCCCTGCAGGCGATCATTGGCGAACTCCACGGCGGCCTGATAGGCGGCGGCGCCGATGGCCAGGCCCTGCAGGCCGGTGCCGAGGCGGGCCTCGTTCATGACCACGAACATGTTGTTCATGCCCCGGCCTTCCTCGCCGATCAGCCACCCCTTGGCGCCGTCGTACTGCATGACGGCCGTGGCGTTGCCGTGGATGCCCATCTTGTGCTCGAGGCCGGCGCATTCGAGGCTGTTGCGCTCGCCGACCGAGCCGTCCTCGTTGACGAGGAATTTCGGCACCACGAACAGGGACAAGCCCTTGATGCCCGGCACCGCGCCTTCGACGCGGGCCAGCACGGTGTGGATGATGTTGTCGGCGAAGTCGTGCTCGCCGGCCGAGATCCAGATCTTCTGGCCGGTGATCGAATAGCTGCCGTCGCCGTTCGGCACGGCCTTGGTGCGGACCATGCCCAGATCGGTGCCGCAGTGCGGCTCGGTCAGGTTCATCGTGCCGGTCCACTCGCCGGTCGACATCTTCGGCAGATACTTCTGCTTGATCTCTTCCGAGGCGTTGGCGTGAATGCCGGCCCAGGCGCCGGCGGTCAGGCCAGGATACATGGAGAAGGCCGCCGAGGCGCCGGCGGTGAACTGGCCGACGGCCGAGCCGATGACCGAGGGCATGCCCTGGCCGCCGTAGGCCGTGTCCATCATCAGCGAGGGCCAGCCGGCCTCTACCATCTGATGATAGGCTTCCTTCCAGCCCTTCGGCGTCGTCACCACGCCGCCCTCGGCCCAGTGACAGCCTTCCTTGTCGCCCGGGTTGTTGATCGGGGCGATGACCTCCTCGGCGAAGCGTCCGGCTTCCTCGAGGATCTGCTGGGCCAGCTCGGACGACACGTCCTGGAAGCCGGGCTGATTGGTGTAACGATCGATCTCCAGCACTTCGCTCAGGATGAACGTCAGGTCGCGGACGGGCGCCTTGTAGGCCATGGTCAGGCTCTCGCTTTGAAGGGCTGGTAGTGGTGGTCGGTGTTGAGGCGGGCCTTCATCAGGCTCGCATATTCCTCGGCGCCGGGGAGCAGGTCGGGGCGGTGCTCGCCCAGCTTCTCCTCCATCCAGCGGCAGGCCTCCTCGGCCGTTTCGATGGCGCCCTCGATGTCCTCGAGCTGCTGTTTCAGCGCGGCGATCTGGGCGCGGTGCTGGCGCAGCGCCACCGCCATCTGGTGGGCGTTGTGATCCTTGCGATCGTACAGATCCAGCATCGACTGGATCTCCTGCAGGCTGAAGCCGATGCGGCGGCCTCTCAGGATCAGCTTCAGCCGGGCGCGGTCGCGCGCGTCATAGACGCGGGTCTGACCCTTCCGCGCCGGATTAAGCAGACCCTTGTCCTCGTAGAAGCGCAAGGCGCGGGCCGTCGCTCCGAACTCGCGGCAGAGCTGGCGGATCGAATAGGTGCGGTGATCGTCGGCGGTCGCCATGACCGCACTCTATGTCGAAGTTGACGCGGACGTAAAGGGAAGGTTTTCCGACGCGCATACGAAAACGGCCGCCGGGCGAAACCCTGCGGCCGTCGTCCGATCGATTGTCGGCGGAACCTAGCGGACCTCGCGCGCCCGGAACCACAGCACCGGAGCGGTCATCGCGATCAGGATCGCATTGGTGATCGCCGGGCCGACGTCCAGGCCGGTCAGGTGAACCAGCAGCATGACGCTTTCCAGCGCCAGCAGGCCAGATGCGGCCATGACCAGCAGCGGGCGGCCGTGCTTCCACGACGCCAGCGGAGCCAGCAGAAGGATCGCCAGCACGATCTCGGCGACGCCGAGGCCGCGCACGAAGTTTTCGGCAACGAGGGCCGGCCAGCGCATCAGGTCCACCAGATTGGCGAACGGCTCGGTCAGCTTGGCGTAACCGGCGGCGACGAAGAACATCGTCAGCCAGCCCTGCAGGGTCCACAGGGTGAGGTTCAGGTAGCTCGCATTCAGCCGCGAGCGGGCCGGGGTGAAGGTGTGAGAAGCCATTTTCGACGACGCCCGGAGAGGAACGCTCTTGTTATTGGTAACAGTGGCGAGATCGGTTTCAGGATCGCGCTTCGCAAGGGGGGCAAGCGCGGCTGTAACCATCCGTGACTTAACTGTGACAGGCGACTTCGACCCAAGCGTGGCCGTATTCATAAATCGCTGTAATGCAGCAGGCCTTGCGGGGGCGTTAAGCGCGGTCGGGCACGGCATGGCGGGACTCTCCTGATCGACGCCGGAGCGACCGCCCCGATGTCGTCAGCTCTACCGCCACGCTGCTGCCAACCTGATGTCAGCAGCCTTGCAGCGACCAAGCCGAACCGGCCGCGCGAAGCCGTTCGACCTTGCGCTCGAACACGCTCCAGTCGTCACCGGCGGCGATGGCGGCCCAGATCGTCTCGACCTCGTCGATCAGCATTTCCTCGGGTTCGGACGCCGCGAACATCGGCGCTTCCAGCCGCTCGGGCCGGTCCGGTTCGTGATCGAACAGGGCGAAGCGGAAGTCGGCGAAGGTCTTGCTCTGATAGAGCGCGGCGCGCGGCCCCGACAGGGCGCGGGCCGAGGAGGCGAAGCCCGTGAACCAGTCGAAGAACAGCGGCTCCCAGCGCATCGCCTCGCCGCCTTCTCGCAGAAGGGCGAGGGTCGAATCCAGCAGACGCTGATCGGCCGCCTCGCCTAGGCTCTTAACACCCAGCCGGTTCAGGAAGGCCGCGCGCAGATGGCGGATGTAGGCCGGGCCGAAACCGTTCAGCGCATCCGTCAGCGGCTGGGCGTCGGCGACCAGCTTCAGCGCTCCGCCCAGCTGTGTAAGGGCCCAGAACACGGCCTCGGGCTGGCGGGCGAAGGCGTACAGGCCGGTCTGGTCGAAATAGGCGGCCGTGAAGCCGGGCTCATAGGACGGCAGGAACCGCCACGGGCCGTAGTCGAAGCTCTCGCCGGTGACGTTCAGATTGTCGGTGTTCAGCACCCCGTGGACGAAGCCGGCGGCGACCCAGCGGGCGGTCAGCCGGGCCGAGGCCTCGACGACGGCGGTCAGGAAGCCGGGGACGTCTCCGGCCGCCACCTCGGGGTGGTAGAGGGCGCGCGCATGCTCGACCAGCGTCTCCACCATGTCGGCGCGACGGAAGTAGGCGGCGCGCTGGAAGGTGCCGAAGCGGATATGGCTGTGCGACAGCCGCACCAGCACCGCCGAGCGGGTGGGGGAGGGTTCGTCGCCCCGCTCCAGCGCCTCGCCCGTCTCGATCAGGCTGAAGGCTCGACTGGTCGGCACGCCCAGCGCCTCCAGCATCTCCGCCGCCAGCACCTCGCGCACCCCGCCCTTCAGAGTCAGCCGGCCGTCGGCCGTTCGCGACCACGGCGTCGTGCCCGAGCCCTTGGTGCCGAGGTCAAGCAGCCGTCCTTCTGCGCTATCGCTCGCGACGCGGCCGCTCGCTGCTTGAGCGCGTTCCCGAAGCTGCGCCGCGAGGAAGCCGCGCCCGTCGCCCAGGTCCGGATTGTAGGTCCGGAACTGATGCCCGTGATAGCGCATGGCCACCGGCCCCGGCTGGCCGGGCAGGGGATCGAAGCGGCCGAAGTGGGCGATCCACTCGTCGTCCGTCAGCGTGTCGAGACCGACCGTCGCCGCTGCACGATCGTTGCGGAAGCGCAGGATGGTCTCGGGGAACTTCGCCGCCTCGACAGCATCTCCATACTCATCGCCCAGCAGGGCGAAGCGGGGCACGGGGCGATAATCGGGGGACAGCGGCATTCGGTGCAGTTGCGCGTCGCCGCCTCATTTCGCAAGGTCCGGCCGCACAGGAGATCGCCATGCTGATGCTCGTCCTGCGGGGCTCGTCCCTCGCCGTCGCCGTGGGAACGGTGATCCCGATCATCACGGGCGCCATGGCCGACCCGGCCTTCGTCATTCCGGACATCCTTCTGGCCCTTCTACTGGTGGTCGGTGCCCTGCTGCCGGACAAGGGCGCGCGGATTCTGCTCACCGGCGCCAACGCCTACGCGCTCGGCATCTTCACCGTCGCCGCCGCGACGCAGGTCGTCACTGTTGGCGCGCCGTCGGTCATGCTGGTGCTGGCGGTGGTTGCCTCGGCGCTGAATATGGTCCTGATTGCCTTGATCGCCCGGGCAAGGAAGGTATCCTGATGACAGACATCAGGTCGGGCTCGCCCCGGCCAGGCCGGCGCCTTTTCGCGAATCCGGTCCGGCGTCCGTCGATAACCTGACGCCACGACCCAATCCGTTTCCGGAGGACGCCGTGGCCCGTAAATTCACACTCGATTTCCTGAAGACTGAAGCCGCCTCGGGCGGTGCGCTTGGCGTCGCGGCCCTTGCCGCCCTGATCGTCGCCAACTCCGCGCTCGGCCCAGCCTATTTCGCCTGGCTCAAGAGCGAGCACTTGCTGCAGCTCGGGCCGCTGATGCTCGAGATGACGATCTCCGAATGGATCAAGGAAGGCCTGATGGCGGTCTTCTTCCTCGTCGTCGGTCTGGAGATCAAATACGAGATCCTGCGCGGCGAGCTCAGCGATCCGAAGAAGCTGGCCACGCCGGTGATCGCCGCGGCAGGGGGCATGATCGCCCCGGCCCTGGTCTATCTGGGCATCTCCGGCGCGCTCGGCGGGCCGCATCAGGGCTGGCCCATTCCTCTGGCGACCGACATCGCCTTCGCCCTGGCCGTCTTCGCCGTCGTGGCGCGCAACCTGCCCTCGTCGCTGCGGGTCTTCCTGCTGACCCTTGCCATCGTCGACGACCTCGGCGCCATCGCCCTGATCGCCGTCCTCTTCTCCAGCGGCGTCCAGTTGATGCCGTTGCTCGGCGTCGCCGGCCTGCTGATCGCCGGAGGCGTCGCCGCCCGCTTCCGCAAGGTCCCGGCGCCGTTCTGGGTGCTCGGCTTCGCCGGGGTCTGGTGGCTGACGGTGCAGGCCGGTCTCTCGACCTCCCTGACCGCGGTCGCCTTCGCGGCCATCGTACCCGTGAATCCCCGCAAGGAAGACGGCCAGAGCCCGCTGAAGGAGGCGATGCACGACCTGCACCCTTACGTCTCGTGGCTGGTCCTGCCGCTGTTCGCCTTCGCCAAGGCGGGCGTCAGCTTCGCCGGTCTGTCGTTGGAGCAGGCGACCGCGCCGCTGGTCATCGGCATCGCGCTGGGCCTCTTCCTCGGCAAGCAGATCGGCGTCTTCGGCGCGGCCTGGCTGGCCTCGGCGCTCAAGATCGGCAACAAGCCCTCCGGTTCGACCTGGCTGGAGCTCTACGGCGTCAGCCTGCTGTGCGGCATCGGCTTCACCATGAGCCTGTTCATCGGCGTGCTGGCCTTCCCCGGCGCGATCGACTCTCCGGAACAGGTCGAGGTCAAGCTGGGCGTCCTCGGCGGCTCGCTGCTCTCCGCCCTGGCTGCGGGGGCGATTCTTGGCGTTGCGGCAAGGCGTCGCAAGAATTTCGCCTAACGCGGTACCAATCCTCGCAAGGACAGCGCAAATATTGACCTAGGGTCAGCGGTTTGCGTCGCTTTTGCGTCACACTTACGTCAACCGCTGTTTCAAATGCGTTCCTGAGGTGTCGCACTCCTTGTCGCCTTCCCGGCCCTGAGTTACCCAAATTACTTGGAATCCGGCTCTCCACGCAGAGGGCGGGCCAAGGGATCAGGAAACGCCGAGGCGCCGCGACAAGCGGTCCCGGCCTACGTCGGGAGCCGTGCATGCGCCTTACCAATCTTCTTCGGACTACCGTTTCGGCCGCCGTCGTCGGCGCCTGTGCGTTCGGCCTGGCCGGAACCGCCGCGGCCCAGTCGCAGGATGGCCCCACGACCATCGACGACATCATCGTCACCGCCCAGAAGCGCGAGCAGAACCTGCAGGACGTGCCGATCGTGGTCACCAGCCTTCCGGCTGAGGCCCTGCAGAACGCCGGCGTGCGCGACATCAAGGATCTCCAGATCCTGACCCCGGGCATGACCGTCACCTCGACCCAGTCGGAAGCCTCGACGACCGCCCGCATCCGCGGCGTCGGCACCGTCGGCGACAACCCCGGTCTGGAAAGCTCGGTCGGCGTCGTGATCGACGGCGTCTATCGCTCGCGCAACTCGGTCGGCTTCGGCGACCTGGGCGAAATGAGCCGCATCGAGATCCTGAAGGGTCCGCAAGGCACCCTGTTCGGCAAGAACACCTCGGCCGGCGTCATCAACATCCTCACCGAAGCTCCGTCGTTCACGCCGGGCGCCAGCGGCGAGCTGACCGTCGGCAACTACGGCGCCGTCGGCGTCTCGGCCTCGGTCACCGGCCCGATCACCGACCAACTGGCCTTCCGCCTGTACGCCGGTCACCGCGAGCGTGACGGCTTCTACTACGTCGAGCGCGGAGACGGTCCGCGCTTCGAGACCGACGACCAGAACCAGGACTTCTCGACCTTCCGCGGCCAGCTGCTGTGGCTGCCGAACGACAACACCTCGGTCCGCGTCATCGCCGACTACACCACGCGTGACGAATACTGCTGCACGGGCGTGCAGATCCGCACCGGCCCGACCTATCCGTTCGTCGACGCCCTCGCGGTCGGCACCGGCCAGCGTCCGCCGGCCACCGGCTTCGGCGCCCTGCCGTTCTCGCGTCACGCCTATGCCAACCGCGGCACCGGCCAGGCTGTCGAGGACATGGGCGTCTCGGTCGAGGCCAACGTCGACATGCCGGGCCTGTTCGGCGGCGCGACCCTGACCTCGATCACCTCGTGGCGCGACTGGAACGGCGATATCGGCATGGATATCGACTACACCGGCGCGGACATCCTCTATCGCGAGCAGAACGGCCAGTACGGCTACTCGGTCGACAACCTGACCCAGGAATTCCGCCTGGCCGGCGCGACCGACAACCTCGACTGGCTGGTCGGCGTCTTCGCCACGCGTGAGCGCATCGGCCGCGGCGACACCTACTACTTCGGCGCCGACTACGGTCCGTTCCTGTCGCTGCTGCTGACGGCCCAGCTGAACGCCGCGACGGCCGGTCTGCCGACCCCTCCGGGACCGATCCCGGTCAACCCGGGCCGCGTCGGCTGCTTCACCGCCGCCGGCCAGACCGCAGCCGGCCTGCAGGGCTGCCTGTACGGCTCGCCGCTGTCGCCGGCCTCGGGCCCGGGCTTCGTCGTCGGCCAGGGCGTGGCCGACCACTACGACCAGGACTCGACCTCGTTCGCGATCTTCACGAACAACACCTGGCACGTCACCGACCAGTTCGATCTGACCCTGGGCCTGCGCTACACGATGGACGACAAGTCCCTCAGCGCCCAGCAGCGTAACGTCAACGGCAACGGCGCGACCTGCGCCGCCTTCGGCGCCAACGCCGCCGCCATCGCCGGCGCCCTGGGTGCAGCCGCCGCGCCGACCATCATCGGCAACGCCTGCCTGCCGTGGGCCAACGCCGCCTTCACCAACCGCAACATCGAGGAAAGCTTCGATGACGGCGAGCTGAGCGGCACGATCAAGGCGTCCTACCGCCTGAACGACTCGGTCATGGCCTACGCCTCGTACGCCCGCGGCTACAAGTCGTTCGGCTACAACCTGGACCGCGTGCAGACCGGCATCACCCCGGTGGCCTCGCTGCTGTTCCCGTCGGAAGTCGTGGACAGCTACGAAGCCGGCGTGAAGATGACGCTGGTGAACCGCACCCTGCTGCTGAACGCCACCTACTTCGACCAGACGTTCAACGACTTCCAGCTCAACACCTTCCTCGGCACCGCCTTCGTGGTGGAGTCGATCCCCGAGCTGACCTCGCGCGGCGTCGATGCGGACATGCTGTGGTTCACCCCGATCGACGGCCTGAGCCTGTCGGGCGGCGTGACCTACACCAACACCGAATACGGCAACTTCACCGCCGCTGATCTGACGAACCCGGGCAACTTCCCGCAGCTGTCGCTGCTGCCGGGCGCCCGCGCCTCGTTCGCTCCGGAATGGTCGCTGTCGGCCTCGGTCAACTACGACCGCAGCATCGGCAACGGCCTGCGCACGGGCTTCAGCCTGTCGGGCAAGTACATGAGCGAGTACAACACCGGCTCGGATCTGCTGCCCTGGAAGATGCAGGACGCCTTCACCACCCTGAACGGCCGGATCTCGCTGGGCGCCGAGGATGACAGCTGGACTGTCGACCTGTGGGCCCAGAACCTGACCGACGAGGAATACATCCAGGTGGCCTACAACGGTCCGCTGCAAGGCACTGCCTTCCAGAGCACCCTGCAGACGGGCGGCACCAACCCGGGCACCTTCTACAACGGCAATCTGGACACCCAGACCTACGACGCCTTCTTGGGCGCGCCGCGCACCTGGGGTGTGAGCCTGCGCTTCAAGTACTGATCGCCTTCGCCGCACGGCGGAGCGTTCGACCGGCCGGGGAGCGATCCCCGGCCGGTTTTGTTTTGAGGAGTTTCCCCAAGGGCAATTGGGACGACACACCCTGCAAGGATTGCGGTGAATGACTATCCGGCAGCGCCGGGTGGTCAGCTTTCGGACGAAGGCGGTGTTCAGCGCGCCGAACGGTTTGGAGGCGCGTGAGGATGGCGTTCGTCCGGATCCATGCACGCAACCAGAACAAGGCGTGGCCGGCGAACAGGGAAACGCCGGGGCCGCCGTCATGACGACGCCCCATGCCGGGGAGCTGCCATGCGTCTGATCAATCTTCTTCGCGCCACCGTTTCGGGCGCCGTCGTGGGCGCCTGCGCCTTCGGCCTGGCCGGAACCGCCGCGGCCCAGGACGGGCCCACCACCATCGACGACATCATTGTCACCGCCCAGAAGCGCGAGCAGAGCCTTCAGGACGTGCCGATCGTGGTCACCAGCCTGTCGGGAGAGATGCTCGAGGACGCCGGCGTCCGCGACATCAAGGACCTGCAGATCGTCACCCCGGGCCTGGTGGTGACCTCCAACTCGTCCGAGGCCGCCACGACCGCCCGTATTCGCGGCGTCGGCACCGTGGGCGATAACCCCGGTCTGGAAAGCTCGGTCGGCGTCGTGATCGACGGCGTCTATCGCTCGCGCAACTCGGTCGGCTTCGGCGATCTGGGCGAGCTCAGCCGCATCGAGGTTCTGAAAGGACCGCAGGGCACCCTGTTCGGCAAGAACACCTCGGCCGGCGTCATCAACATCATCACCGAGTCGCCGTCCTTCACGCCCGGCTACAACGCCGAGCTGACCATCGGAAACTACGGCGCCATGGGCGCGGCCGGCTCCGTCACCGGGCCGATCAACGACCAGATGGCCATGCGCCTGTACGCCGGCCGCCGCGTTCGCGACGGCTTCTACAATGTCGACACCGGCGATGGTCCGCGCACCGAGACCGACGACAACAACCAGGACTTCTGGACCGTCCGCGGCCAGTTGCTGTGGACGCCAAGCGACAACGCCTCGGTTCGCGTCATCGCCGACTATTCCTCGCGCGACGAGTACTGCTGTACGGGCGTCCAGGTTCGCACCGGCCCGACCTATCCGTTCATTGATGCGCTTTCGAACGGCCTGGGCCAGCGTCCGCCGGCCGCCGGCTTCGGCAAGCTGCCCTATTCGCGTCAGGCCTACGCCAACCGCGCCAGCGATCAGGTGATCGAGGACAGCGGCATCTCGATCGAGGCCAACGTCGACTTGCCGGATCTGTTCGGCGGCTCGCAGCTGACCTCCATCAGCGCCATTCGCCGCTGGACGTCGTCGAACGGCCAGGAGTCGGACTACACCGGCGCGGATCTGGCCTACCGGATCAACGACGGCAACTTCGGCTACGACGTCGATAACCTCAGCCAGGAAATCCGTCTGGCGGGCCGTACGGACAAGCTCGACTGGCTGTTCGGCGTTTTCGCCACGGCCGAGAGCATCGAGCGGGGCGACACCTTCTACATGGGCGCCGACTACACGGCGATGATGTCGCTGCTGATCACGTCCCAGCTCAATCAGATCAATCCGGCGATCCCGATGAGCCCCGGAACCATCGGCTGCTTCACGCGCGCGGGACAGACGGCGGCCGGCTTCCAGGGCTGCCTGACCTCGGGCGGCACAGGTACGGGGGCGAATGCGCCGACCGGCCCCGGCTTCACCATCGGCCGAGCATATGAGGACGACTACAGCCAGGATTCCTCCTCGTTCGCCGTCTTCACGAACAACACCTGGCATGTGACCGACGCCTTCGATCTCACGTTCGGCCTGCGCTACACGATGGACGACAAGAGCGTCGAAGGCACGCAGCGCAACACGCCGGGCAACGAGAATGCCTGTAACGGCGCGCTGGCCAACGCAGCAGCCATCGGCGCGGTTCTGGGCGCCAACACCTCGGCCATCCTCGGCCGCTTCTGCCTGCCGTGGACCAACTCGGCCTTCCAGAACCGCGACATCGACGAGACCCGCGACGGCAACCAGCTGAGCGGGACGGTCAAGGCGTCTTACCGGTTCAACCCGTCGGTCATGACCTATCTGTCGTACGCCCGCGGCTACAAGTCGTTCGGCTACAACCTCGACCGGGTCCAGTCGGGCATCACCCCGACCAGTTCGCTGTTCTTCCCGTCGGAGGTCGTCGACAGCTACGAGGCCGGCGTGAAGATGACGCTGCTGGATCGCACCCTTCTGCTGAACGCCTCTTACTTCGACCAGACGTTTACCGACTTCCAGCTCAACACCTTCCTCGGCACCTCCTTCGTGGTGGAGTCGATCCCCGAGCTGACGTCGCGCGGCGTGGACATGGACTTCCTGTGGTTCACCCCGATCGAGGGGCTGAGCCTGCAGGGCGGCATGACCTTCATCGATGCGAAGTACGGCGAGTTCACCGCCGCCGACATGGCCAACCCGGGCAACTTCCCGCAGCTTTCGCTGCTGCCGGGGAACCGCGCTTCGTTCGCGCCTGAGGTGTCGGGCACGGCCTCGATCAACTTCGATCGGCCGGTGGGCAACGGCATGCGCGCCGGCTTCAGCCTCGCGGCCAAATACACCAGCGAGTACAACACAGGCTCGGACCTGCTGCCGTTCAAGATGCAGGACGCCTACACGGTCCTGAACGGCCGGATCTCGCTGGGCACCGAGGACGAACGCTGGACCGGCGAGCTCTGGGTCCAGAACCTGACGGACGAGGAGTACTATCAGGTCGTCTACAACGGCTTCATCCAGGGCAACGCCTTCGCCTCGACGGTGCAGCCGAACGGCACCTTCTACAATCCGGCGCTGGACACCCTGACCTACAACGCCTTCCTGGCTCACCCGAGGACCTACGGGCTGACCCTGCGCGTCCGCTACTAGGGCGACCAGGGCGCTCAAAGCAGAACCGGCCGGGGAGCGATCCCCGGCCGGCTTTTATTGTCAGCCGTTCAGATCGGCGGGCTTCGGCTCCTTCGGCCCCGGCACGGTGCGCTGACCGGCGAAGAGCTTGCCGCCCTGACGCCGCATCCAGCCCGCGATGTCGTCGACGATGGTGAAGATCGCCGGGATGTAGAGCAGGGACAGGAAGGTCGACGAGATCAGGCCGCCCAGCACCGCCACCGCCATGGGTGAGCGGAACTCGACGTCGGCGCCGATGCCGATGGCGATCGGCACCATGCCCGCGCCCATGGCGAAGGTGGTCATCAGGATCGGACGGGCCCGCTTGTGGGCGGCGTCCATGATGGCCTCGTGCCGGTTCATCCCGTCCTTCTCGGCCATGATCACATAGTCGACCAGCAGGATGGAGTTCTTGGCCGCGATCCCCATCAGCATCAGCACCCCGATCAGGGCGGACATGGAGAAGCTCTTGCCCCCGATGACCAGGGCGATGAACGCCCCGCCGATGGCCAGAGGCAGCGCCGCCATGATGGTCACCGGATAGGCGAAGCTCTTAAAGAGGAGCGTCAGCACGGCGTACATCAGCAGGATGCCCGACAGGAAGGCGATGGCGAAGCCGGTGACCATCTCCTGGATGAACTCCGCATCGCCGGCCGGCACCTGGCGCACGCCCGCGGGCAGGTTCTGCACCGAGGGCAGGCGCTGCACGGCCTGACCGGCGGCGCCCGTGGTGATGCCGTCCAGTTCGGCGGTGATCGAGGCGATCCGCGAACGATCCTGACGGCTGACCGTGGCCGGACCGGCGCCGAAGGCGACGTCGGCGACCGCGCTGAGCGGCACCTGTCCGCCGCCGGCGGCCGGCACGCGCAGGTTTTCGATGATCGTCAGATCCTCGCGGGCCGCTTCCGTCAGTTGCAGGCGGATCGGGATCTGCCGGTCGCCCAGATTGTACTTCGGCAGGTTCTGGTCGATGTCCCCGATGGTGGCCACGCGCACCGCCTGCGAGATCGAGGCTGCCGACACGCCGGCCAGTGCGGCCTCGTCCGTGCGAGGCGTGACCACGATCTCCGGTCGCGCGATGGCGGCCGTGTTGACCACATTGGCCAGACCCGGAACCCCGCGCATCTCTTCTTCCACCTTGCGGGCGGCCTCCTCGAGGGTAGCCGGGTTATCGCCCAGGATGGAGAAGGTGTAGCTGGTGCCGTCGCCCGGTCCGCCGCCCTGCTGGGCGATGCCGGCCCGGATCCGGGCTCCGGGGATGGCTTTCAGCTCGTCGACCATTTCGCGGGCGAAGGCCTGCTGGCTCAGCTCGCGCTTACCCTTGGGCACCATGTCCGCATAGATGTTGGCCTGATTGACGTCCTGACCGCCGACGGCCGCATAGACGGACGTCACCTCAGGGCGCGCTTCCAGCCGTTCGGTGACCTGCTGCACGATGGCGTCGGTCTGGGCCAGGGTCGATCCGGGCGGAGTCTCCACCTGGAAGGCCGCGCGGCCTTCGTCGGCGGGCGACATGAACTCGAACGACATCTTCGCCGCGACCGACAGGGCGACCGAGCCGACCAGGAAGATGATGCCGAGGAAGAAGACCTTCCAGCGGTTGGCCAGCGACCAGCGAAGGCTGCGCAGATAGCCGTTCATCCACGGCGGATCGCGGTCCTCGTGCTTGGTGTGGCGCAGCAGATAGGCGGCCATCAGCGGCGTCAGCGTCCGCGCCACCACCAGTGAGAAGAAGACCGAGATGCAGGCCGCCAGCGCGAAGGCCTTGAAGAACTGGCCGATGATGCCTGGCATGAAGCCGACCGGGGCGAACACGGCGATGATGGTGCCGGTCGTCGCCACGACGGCCAGACCGATCTCGTCCGCCGCCTCGATCGAGGCGTCATAGGGCGCCTTTCCGTCCCGCATGTGCCGGACGATGTTCTCGATCTCCACGATGGCGTCGTCGACCAGAATGCCGATGGTCAGCGAAAGGGCCAGCAGGGTCACCACGTTCAGCGACTGGTCCATCGGCCCGATGATCGCGAACGTCGGGATCAGCGACATCGGCATGGCCGTCGCCGCGATCAGGGTCGCCCGCCAGTCGCGCAGGAAGATGAACACCACGATCACAGCCAGCAGGGCGCCCAGCCCCAGCGCTTCAAGCGAGGCGAGATAGCTCTCCTCGATGTACTTCACGCTCGAGGTGACTTCCTCGATGGTCAGCTCCGGGTGCGCCTCGTCGATCTTGGCCACCTCGTCGCGAACCTTGGCCGAGACGGTGACCTCGCTTGCCGTGCGCGAGCGCAGGAAGTTGAAGGTCACGGCTTCCTGACCGTCGTAGCGGGCGATCCGTCGCGGCTCGCTCCACTTGTCCTCGACGGTTCCGAGGTTGCCCAGGCGAATGGTCTTGCCGTCGCCCAGCGGCACCAGGGTCTCGCGCAGCTGCTCGACCGAGGTCGCCGCGCCGATGGTGCGCACCGCCCGCTCCGAGCCGGCCACGGTCACGCGGCCGCCGGGCAGGTTGTTGTTGACGTTGGTCAGCGCCTGGCTGACCTCCGCGGCCGTCACGCTGTAGGCGGACAGGCGCTGGGGATCCAGCTCGACCCGGATCTCACGATCCACGCCGCCCGACCGGTTCACCTCGCCGACGCCGCCCAGCGCCAGCAGGGCGCGGCTGACCTCGTTGTCGACGAACCAGCTGATCTCTTCCGGCGTCATCGTCGGCGAGCGGACCACATAGGTGATCAGGGCGTCGCCGGTGATGTCGATGCGCTGGACTGTCGGCTCCTGCATGTCCTGCGGCAGGGAGGCGCGCACGCCGCTCATGGCGTTGCGGACGTCGTTGGTCGCCCGCTCGGTGTCGGTGCCCAGCTCGAACTCGATGGTCGTCGAGGACACGCCGTCCGACACGTTCGAATAGATGTGGCGCACCCCGGACAGGCCCGCGATCGAGTCCTCGATCAGCCGGGTGACCTGCACCTCCATCTCGGCCGGCGCGGCGCCCGGCCGGGCTGCCGTGACCGACACCAGCGGGAAGTCGATGTCGGGGTTGTTGTTGATCCGCATCCCCATGAAGCCGACCATCCCGCCCAGCGTCAGCAGGACGAACAGCAGGATGATCGGGATCGGGTTCCGGATGGACCAGGAGGAGATCTGGTTCATGACGCTCTCCCTCCGATCAGTTGGCTGCGGGGCGGGCGGCGGCCGGCGCGGCCGCTGCGGCCGGCTGACGCGCCGCCGGAGCCGCCGTGGCGACCCGGACGCGATCTCCCTCGTTCAGGAAGCCCGCCCCCTCGACCACCACCCGCGCGCCGGGGTTCAGGCCCGAGACGGCGGTGCGCGTCTGCTGGCGGTTCACCACGGTCACCGGCTGGAAGTGCACGGTGTTGGCGTTCTGCATGACGAACACGCCCGCGCGGTTGTTGCGGTACAGGACCGCCGCGGTCGGCACGACCGTGGCCGGGGCGCTGCCGGCGTCGATGCGGGCGCGGGCGAACATGCCGGGCTTCAGCTGCGAACCGGGGGCCAGAGAGATGCGGGCCAGACCCAGCCGGGTCTCGGCGTTCACCTCGGGCGTCACGATGCGGACGGTGCCCGTCGTCGGCGCGGCCTGGCTGGAGGTGATCTCGGCGCTCTGGCCCGAGCGGATCAGCGCCAGCTCCGTCTCCGGCACCTGGGCGTCCAGCTCCAGCCGGCCGTCGCGCACCATGCGGAACAGCTCGGTCCCGGCGGCGATGATCTGGCCGCGGGTCACGCTGCGGCTGATGATCTGGCCCGAGACGGGCGCGCGGATGGTGGCCTGCGACAGGCGGGTGCGGGTCTCGCCCAGCGAGGCGCGCGCGGCGGCCAGATTGGCCTGCGACGCCCGCTGGTTCGCCAGCGCCGTGTCCAGCGACGCCTGGCTGAGGAAGCCGCGCTCCTTCAGTTCCTGCGCCCGGCCCAGCGCCGCGTCGTCGCGCGCCGCATTGGCTTCGGCCGTCTGCACGGCGGCCTGCTGCTGGCGCACCTGGGCGTCCAGCAGGGCGGTGTTCATCTGCACCAGAGGCTGGCCCTGCCGCACATAGGCGCCCTCGTCGACCAGCACGGCGGTGGCGACCAGCCCGCCGGTCTCGGCGCCCACCGGCACCTCTTCCCAAGCGGACACCGTGCCCGAGGCGGTCACCGAGCGCGGCAGGTTCTCGGTCGCGGCGACCTGCACGCTGACCGTCTGGGTCCCTGCCGGAGCCTTCTCCTTTTCTTCCCCGCCATGCCCGCCACAGGCGGCCAGCGCGACGGTTGCGGTCATGAGCGCCACGGCGGCGCCGGCCCAGCGGGTACGGATACGGATCGACACGTGGAATCCCCTTGAAGCCGACGGGGAGGGAGCCCGCCGCCCATGCGTGAGGAACGCCGCATCACGGCGTCCGGTTGTCATCCGCCGTTGAATACAGATTTCCGCCCGCCCGCGAAACGGGCAAAGCGACGCCTTAAGAAGAAGTAATCCGTAACGAAATCAGTGGCGGACGTCGCGGGGAACGCGATCAATCCTCGTCCATCTTGAGCGCGGCGATGAAGGCTTCCTGCGGGATCTCGACCTTGCCGAACTGGCGCATCCGCTTCTTGCCTTCCTTCTGCTTCTCCAGAAGCTTCTTCTTCCGGGTGGCGTCGCCGCCGTAGCATTTGGAGGTCACGTCCTTGCGCAGGGCGCGGACGGTCTCGCGGGCGATGATCTTGCCGCCGATGGCGGCCTGGATCGGGATCTGGAACATGTGCGGAGGGATCAGCTCCTTCATCTTCTCGACCATGCCGCGGCCGCGGGTCTCGGCCCGACCGCGGTGCACCAGCATCGACAGGGCGTCGACCGGCTCGGCGTTGACGAGGATGTTCATCTTGACCAGATCGCCGGCCTTGTAGTCGGTCAGCTCGTAGTCGAACGAGGCATAGCCCTTCGAGATCGACTTCAGCCGGTCGTAGAAGTCGAACACCACCTCGTTCAGCGGCAGTTCGTAGACGACCATGGCGCGCGTGCCGACCCAGGTCAGCTCCTTCTGCTCGCCGCGGCGGTCCTGACACAGCTTGATGACGCCGCCGAGGTATTCCTCCGGCGTCATGATCACGGCCTTGATCCACGGCTCCTCGATCTCGAGGATCTGCATCACGTCCGGCAGGTCGGCCGGATTGTGCAGGTCGATGGTCGTGCCGTCGCGCTGGTTGATCTTGTAGACCACCGACGGCGCCGTCGCGATCAGGTCGAGGTTGAACTCGCGGCTCAGCCGCTCCTGAATGATCTCCAGGTGCAGCAGGCCCAGGAAACCGCAGCGGAAGCCGAAGCCCAGCGCCGCCGAGCTCTCCATCTCATAGGTGAAGCTGGCGTCGTTCAGCCGCAGGCGGGCGATGGCCGCGCGCAGGTCCTCGAAGTCGGCCGCGTCCACCGGGAACAGACCGCAGAACACCACCGACTGCACGTCCTTGAAGCCCTTCAGCGGCTCGGCCGTGGGGCGTTTCTCGTCGGTGATGGTGTCGCCGACGGCGGCGTGGGCCACTTCCTTGATCTGGGCGGTGATGAAGCCGACCTCGCCCGGCCCGAGGCTCTCGACCGGGGTGTTCTTGGGCAGGAAGACGCCGACGCGGTCGACCAGATGGGTCGAGCCGTTCTGCATGAACTTGACCCTCTGCCCGGCCTTCAGCACCCCGTCGAACACGCGGACCAGCAGCACGACGCCGAGGTACGGGTCGTACCAGGCGTCCACCAGCATCGCCTTCAGCGGCGCGTTCACATCGCCCTTGGGCGCCGGCAGCCGGGTGACGATGGCCTCCAGCACCTCTTCGATGCCGATGCCCGACTTGGCCGAGGCCATGACGGCGTCCGAGGCGTCGATGCCGATCACGTCCTCGATCTGGGCGCGCACCCGCTCGGGCTCGGCGGCCGGCAGGTCGATCTTGTTCAGGACCGGCACGATCTCGTGGTTGTTGTCGATGGCCTGATAGACGTTGGCCAGCGTCTGGGCCTCCACCCCCTGCGAGGCGTCCACCACCAGCAGCGAGCCCTCGCACGCCGCCAGCGAGCGCGAGACTTCATAGGCGAAGTCGACGTGCCCCGGCGTGTCCATCAGGTTCAGCACATACTCGAGCCCGTCCTTGGCCTTGTACGTCAGGCGCACGGTCTGCGCCTTGATGGTGATCCCGCGCTCCTTCTCGATGTCCATGTTGTCGAGGACCTGAGCGGACATTTCGCGCGCGGTCAGGCCGCCGGTGACCTGGATCAGCCGGTCCGACAGTGTCGATTTGCCGTGGTCGATGTGCGCAACGACGGAGAAGTTGCGGATGCGTTCGATCGGAGGGGTCGTCATGGTCCGGCGCGCCTAGCACGCCGGACGGAAAAGCGCGAGCGGGGAGGCGAAGTCCAACTGACAGCGGATATCTACAGGTGACGTGTTCCTGCCAACGTTCTCATCTTGTTCTCCTGGCGGAATCCCGGCAGTCTGGCAGGCTGAGAGAGCGCGGAGTTTGCCGTGTCGGAGTATGCCCTCATGGTGAAGCAGGCTGGCCAGGCGGTCGCGGACAAGGCGGTGAAGCTGGGCTTCATCGAGCGCGACGCTAAGCCGGCGCCGAAGCTTGAGCTGGTTCGTCCGCATCGGGACGAGACCGAGGCGGACTTCACCTTCATCGATCTGTTCGCCGGGATCGGCGGGCTGCGTCGCGGGTTCGAGGCCATCGGCGGGCAATGCGTCTTCACGTCCGAGTGGGACAAGTATAGCCAGCAGACCTATCGGGCGAACTTCCCCAACGACGATCACGAGATCAACGGCGATATCACCAAGGTCGATGTCGCGGACATCCCGGCCCACGACGTGCTCCTGGCGGGGTTTCCCTGTCAGCCGTTCTCCATCGCAGGGGTGTCGAAGAAGAATGCGCTGGGTCGGGCGCACGGCTTTGCGGATACGACCCAAGGCACGCTCTTCTTCGACGTGGCGCGCATCATCGCGCATCACAAACCGACGGCTTTTTTGCTCGAGAACGTCCGGAACCTCGTCGGTCATGACAAGGGCAGAACATTCCAGAAGATCAAGGAAGTCCTCAAGGACGAGCTCGGCTACACGATCGACTTCCGCGTCATCGATGGCCGGCATTGGACGCCACAGCATCGCGAACGGATTTTCATCGTCGGCTTCCGCGAGGATCAGGGCTTCCGCTTCGCGGATATGAAGATGCCGGACGCCGCGCCGAGGTTGGTTGAAATCCTCCATCGCGAAGGCGACGAGAGCGAGATTCCGGACCAAAAATACACGGTCGGCAACTCCGGCCGCGTTGCGGATAAGTACACCCTGACCGATCACCTCTGGAACTATCTGCAGCGGTACAAGGAAAAGCACCAAGCCGCCGGAAACGGCTTCGGTTTCGGTCTGGTCGGGCCGGACGACGTCGCCCGCACCCTGTCGGCTCGCTATTACAAGGACGGCTCGGAAATCCTGATCAAGCAGGACGACAAGCCGGCGCCACGCCGCCTGACCCCGCGCGAATGCGCGCGTTTGATGGGTTTCGACAGCCCCCGCGGGGCGGACTTCGTCATCCCGGTGTCGGACACCCAAGCCTATCGTCAGTTCGGCAACTCGGTCGTCGTGCCGGCTGTCACTGCGGTGGCCGAACATATGAAGCCCGCGCTCTTCGCCGCTCTGGGCAAGACGCCGAAGGCTCCGGTTGGCTGACGTCGTCGACCCGGCGACCCGGAGCCGGATGATGTCCGGCATCCGGGGCAAGAACACGAAGCCGGAATTGCTGATCCGCAAGGCGCTTCACGCCCGCGGCTTCCGCTACCGACTGCACTGCGACCTGCCAGGCAAACCGGATATCTGCCTGCCAAAGCACCGTGCGGTAGTCTTCGTGCATGGCTGCTTCTGGCATGGCCATGACTGCCATCTGTTCAAATGGCCAAAGACCCGCCCGGAGTTCTGGCAGGCGAAGATCGCACGGAACCGGAAGGTCGACCGACTGGCGGAAGAACGGCTGGTGGCCGAGGGCTGGCGTGTGGCGACGGTGTGGGAATGTGCGATCAAGGGGCGCCACAGGCTGCAGCTGCCGGATGTCCTGGACACTCTGCAGGCTTGGCTGGTGTCTGATGTGCTGACGCTATCGGTTCGGGGGAACGACAATGCCGGTGACTAGCCTTCCTGACTGGATCGCTCAGTTCGCCCAGCCAGAGCATGTCTGGTTCGCGAAGCGCCTGTCCGCCAACGATACCCTGCAAACCAAGGCTCATCAGGCAGGCCCCTATTTCCCCAAGGATCTCCTCTTCCGCGTGCTGCCGGCATTGCACGACGAGAGCGTCCTGAACCCTCGCGTCGCCCTTGAGGCGTTCATCGATTCCCACCCTGACGTTCGGACAGTGACGCCGATCTGGTACAACGGGAAGCTCTTCGGGAAGACGCGCAATGAGACGCGGGTCACGGGATGGGGTGGGGCAGACTCAGCTGTCCTCGATCCTGCCAGTACCGGCGCGCTGGCCGTCTTCGTTTTCGAGAACGGCGCCGAAGGTCCGGCCAGTTCCCTGCATGTCTGGGTATGCGACGGATACGAGGATGAGGTGTTCGGAGACGTTCTCGGACCAGTAGAGCCTGGCCGGCTTCTGATCTGGCGGCCGGGGGAGCCGATTGATCTGTTCTCGACCGGCTCTGCCTTCGCATCATGCCAGCTACGCCCTTCACAGATGCCCGATTCCTGGTTGACGGGATTCCCGTCGGCTGCGGATATCGTCCGGAAGGCTGTGGAGTTGCGCCCTCTTCAAAGCGAGAAGCCGGACGTCCGGCTCCTGCGTCGGCGCGACTGCGAGTTCGAGATTTTCAAGGCTGTCGAGGAGGCGGTCGAGGCGCCGAAGGTCGCGGCGGGCTTCGCAGGCCTCGGTCAGTTCCTCGGGCTGGCGCAAACCATCCTTCAGAGACGAAAATCGCGATCAGGACGATCACTTGAGCTGCAGGCCCGGGAGATATTTATCGAGGAGGGCTTGGTTGATGGGCTTTCCTTCAGCCACGGCGGACAGTCTGAGAACGGCAAGAAGCCGGATTTCCTGTTTCCCTCGGCTCAGGCTTACTCAGACCCATCCTTTCCTGCGGACCGTCTCAGGATGCTCGCGGCCAAGACGACCGCGCGTGATCGATGGCGCCAGATTCTGAATGAGGCGGACAGGGTTCAGACCAAGCACCTGCTCACACTGCAGGAGGGGGTCTCGGCCAGCCAGTTCGCAGAGATGAAAGCGGCGAACGTCCAACTCGTCGTGCCGGCAGCGTTGATCGACAAGTACCCGCAGGACATTCGCTCCGAGCTGATGACGCTGGACAGTTTCATCTACGAAGTCCGCACGCTCGCCTGACATGACCCACGCCCCTCAACACGCCCTCCCCCGCGGCAAACCCGAGCGGGCGCGGAGGTGGGTGCAGGTCAGGGCGTGGGTGTCGGCGCGGCGGATGTTGGCGTAGGCCTCGTCGAGGCGGATGACGGGGGCGGTGACGGGCAGGCGGGGGCGGAGGCGGTCGGGGTCCCGCCCGTCGCGCTCCAGCCGGTCGAGGTCGGCGGGGAGCAGGGCGGCGACGGCGCGGTCGGCGACCTCGCGGCGTGGGGGCGGGCTCGCGAGGACGGAGGACAGCAGCCCCTCCTCGGCCTGGGCGAAGGCCTGCCGGAAGGCGAGGGGCAGGACGGGCTCGTGCCGCCTCAGGTGATGGAAGGTCAGCCAGTCGCGCCAGACGGCCGGGGGCTGGTCGGCGACACGGGCGGACAGGGCGGCGAGGGCCTGAGGCCGGCGCACGGCGATGCGGGGGCTGTCGGCCAGACCGGCGGCGGTCAGGAAGGCGCTCCAGTCCATGCCGGGGGCGCGGGCCTCCAGCTCCGCCCGGGTCCAGACGACGGAGGCGGGGGATTCCGGGGGTGACGCATCGTCCGCGAGGGCGCGGGCCAGTGAGCGGGCCAGTGCGATCTCCAGAGCGAGCACCCGGTCGGCGCGGGCGGCGGGGGCGTCGAGGCCGGTCAGCTCCAGAATATGGGTGGCGTGCCAGCGGTGCAGGACGCCGGCGCTGACGGCGCCCTCCCTCAGCAACTCCTCCACCCACAGGGCCGGACCGCCGGGGTGCAGCTCGGGCAGCAGGGCGATGCCGCCGTCCGGATCGGGGACGAAGGCGAGGGCGGGGAGGGCGTCGCCGGGGGCTTCGGCGTCCGCGTCGGGCCGGGCCAGCCGCATCTCCGCCCCCAGCCAGGCCGAGATCGCCGTGCGGTCGGCGAGGGCGGCGATGGCCTGAAGGTCTGCGGCGAGGGGCTGCAGGCCGCGAGCCTCGATCGTGCGGACGTCGGTCAGGCTGGCGCGCAGATCGGCCACGCGTCTGGCGGCGGCGGAGGTGTCGGCGCGGGCGGCGGGCGGGGCTGTGGCGGCGAGCGTCAGGGCCAGAACGAGGCCGGCGACGGCGGCGGGATGGGTCAGGCGGATCGGCATGGCGCGCCTCCGTTCGGGGCGGGCAGCATGCGCCCGTTGCGGCGCCGCTCGACGGCGCAGGACGGCCTTCGGTCGCAGGATGGGGAGCGAAAACGCGGGCGCCTGACCAATAAGTAATGCGGGCTCGGGACTAACGGCCTTGCCCCCGGTGAAGGTCGGCCCCTAGTCTGCGCCCGTCCTCGGGGGAGGGCGACAGGGAGGTGCGTGGGTGTACGGCGTTGCGGGACTCATTCTGGCGGGCGTGATCGCGGGGCAGCAGACGCCGCCGCCGATCTTCCAGCCCGGCGCGCCGGGCGCGCCGTCGCGGGTCATCACCGCCGAGCAGGCGCGGGCGCTGGGGCGCTCGACCTTCACCCCCGCCGACGTCGCCTTCATGCAGCACATGATCGTCCACCACGCCCAGGCGGTGGAGATGGTGGCGCTGCAGACGACTCGCGGGGAGAACGCCCGCGTCAACCTGCTGGGCCGCCGCATCGCTCTCAGCCAGGAGGCGGAGATGGAGCTGATGCGCGGCTGGCTGACCGGGCGGGGACTTCCGCTGGAGATGCCGGGCATGGATCACGGCGCGCATGGCGGACATGCCGGCATGGACCACGGCGCGCACGCCGGCCATGGTGCGCCCAGCCCGGAGGACACCCCGGTCATGGCCGGCATGCTGACGCCCCGCCAGATGCGCGCGCTGGCCGCCGCCAGCGGGGCCGAGTTCGACCGCCTGTTCCTGACGGGCATGATCCAGCACCATCAGGGGGCCATCGACATGGTCCGCGACCTGATGGCGACCCCCGACGCGGCCGAGGACACGATGCTGAGCGACTTCTCCGCCGCCGTCGTCGCCGACCAGTCGGCCGAGATCCTGCGCATGCAGTCCCTGTTGTCCGACCTCGGACCCGCCGACCCTTCCGCCCCTTCCCATTCCCACGATCATCATCACTGAAAGTCCGGCCATGACCGTTCGCAGCCTTCTGCTTTCCTCAGCCGCCGCGCTGAGCGTTCTGGCCGCGGGGAGCGCCGCGCTCGCCCAGGCCGCCCCGCCACAGGCCCAGACCATCCAGGCCGACGCGCGCTCGGCCCTGTCGGCCGGGCTGACCGACGCCGCGCAGGCGACGCGCGGGATGACGCTGGAATACGCCCTGCCGCACGCGCCGGGCTTCAGCACCTCGGAAACCATGTTCTCTCCGCCGCGCAACCGCGAGGAGGGCGAGGCCATGATGGCGTCGGCGCGCGGCAATCCGGGCTTCAGCCCGCTGGGCATGGCCAACACCGACCTCGCCGTGTCGAACGGCAAGCTGTTCGTCGGCAACTTCAACGGCTTCAACGCCTATGACATCTCGGGCGGCGAGCCCCGGCTGGTGATGTCGGTGGTCTGCCCCGGCGGTCAGGGCGACGTGTCGGTGCACGGCAACCTGCTGTTCATGTCGGTCGAGGAGAACCGCGGCCGTCTGGATTGCGGCACGGCCACGACCGATGGCGAGACGCTGGCCGAGCGCTTCCGCGGCGTGCGCATCTTCGACATCAGCGACCTGAACGCCCCGCGCCAGATCGCGGCGGTCCAGACCTGCCGCGGCTCGCACACCCACACCCTGCTGCCGCATCCGACCGACGCCAACGTCCTGTACGTCTACGGTCAGGGCACGGCCGACGTCCGCAAGACCGCCGAGCTGGACATCTGCACCGACGGCCAGCCGGACCAGAACCCCGAGACGGCCCTGTTCTCGATTGATGTGATCAAGGTCGAGCTGGACAATCCTTCGGCCGCGCGGATCGTCAACCGCCCGCGCATCTTCGCCGACGCAACGACGGGCCGCGTCGCCGGCCTGTGGCGCGGCGGCCGCGCCGGCATCGCCAGCCAGAACACCGCGCAGACCAACCAGTGCCACGACATCACCGTCTATCCGGAGATCGGTCTGGCCGGCGGCGCCTGCAGCGGCAACGGCATCCTGCTGGACATCTCGGACCCCGAGAACCCGCGCCGGACCTCGGACATCTTCGATCCGGACATGGCCTACTGGCACTCGGCGACGTTCAACAACGCCGGCGACAAGGTCGTCTTCACCGACGAGTGGGGCGGCGGCATCGGCGCACGCTGCCGGGCCGAGGACCCGGCGACCTGGGGCGCCAACATGATCGCCACGATCGAGAACCGCACCCTGACCGGCCGCAGTTTCTTCAAGCTGCCGTCAGCGCAGGGCGCGACCGAGAACTGCGTCGCCCACAACGGCAATCTGATCCCGGTCCCCGGCCGCGACCTGATGGTGCAGGCCTGGTACCAGGGCGGCGTCTCGATCATGGACTTCACCGATCCGGCGCGTCCGATGGAGATCGCTTACTTCGACCGCGGCCCGATCAGCAGCGAGCGCCTGTACGTCGGCGGTTCGTGGTCGGCCTACTGGTTCAACGGCCGGATCTACTCCAGCGAGATCGCCCGCGGTCTGGACGTGCTGAAGCTGGAGCCGACCGACCAGCTGTCGGCCGCCGAGATCGCCGTGGCCGAAAGCGTCATGGCCGGGGAGATCAACCCGCAGCTGCAGACCCGCATCAACTGGGAAGACTCGCCGGATGTGGCCCAGGCCTATCTGGACCAGCTGAACCGCTCCAACGCACTTGAGGGCGCACTGGCCGGTCAGGCCGGCGAGGCGATCACCGGTTGGCGCAACGGTCGCGCCAACAAGCGGAACGCCGCCGCCGTGGCCAGCAGCCTGACCGCCGCCGCCGAGAAGGCCACTACGGTCAACCGCGCCCGGATCACCGCCCTCGCTGCGGTGTTCCAGCGACTGTCGGCCTGATCCGAGGGTCAGCGGATAACGACGATGAACGGCGGGGCCTCGGCCCCGCCGTTTTCGTTTGAGGGCCTTATCGCGGCTGAGGCCGGGCCAGCGAGGCCAGCACCGGCAGGACCAGAAGGGTCAGCACCGTCGCCGTGGTCAGGCCGCCGATGACGACGGTGGCCAGCGGTTTCTGCACCTCGGCGCCCGGGCCCCAGGCGAAGGCCATCGGCACGAAGCCGAGGACGGCTACCAGCGCCGTGGTGATCACCGCGCGCAGGCGCGCCGTGGCGCCCTCGACCGCGGCCTCGAGGGGCGGAGCGCCGGCGTCCAGCCGCTGGCGGATGGCCTGCATCAGCACCAGCCCGTTCAGGGTCGCGACCCCGGACACGGCGATGAAGCCGACCGCCGCGCTGATCGACAGGGGCATGCCCCGCGCGGCCAGCGCCAGCGCGCCGCCGACGAGGGCCAGAGGCACCCCGGCGAAGACCAGCGCCGCGTCCCGCCACGATCTCAAGGCCATGACCAGCAGGGCTCCGATGGTCAGGAAGACGATGGGGACGATCAGGGCCAGTCGCGCCGACGCCCGTTCGAGGTTCTCGAACTGGCCGCCCCAGTCAAGCCAGCCGCCGGCCGGTGGACGGACGTCCTTCGCCACGGCCGCCTGGGCCTCGCGCACGAAGCCGCCCAGATCGCGGCCGCGAACGTTGGCCTGCACCACAATGCGGCGCTTGCCGTTCTCGCGGCTGATCTGGTTCGGCCCCTCGGCCGTGTCGAAACGGGCGACGGAGGACAGGGGGATGACCGGCGCGCCGGCCGCTGCGTCCTCGGGCATGACTGGCAGCTGGGTCATGATCACCGGGTCATTGCGCAGGTCGTCGGCCAAGCGCACGACGACGTCGAAGCGCCGGTCGCCCTCGTTGACCTGACCCGCCTGCCGTCCCGCCAGACCGATAGCCAGGGCGTCGGCCGCATCACTGGCGTGGACGCCCTGCGCTGCGGCTGCGGTTCGGTCGACGGTGGCGGTGATGGTCGGCTGGCCGGAGATCTGCTCGACCCGCACGTCCGCCGCCCCCTCGATGCCGCGCAGGATGCCGGCGACCTGTTCGGCCGTGCGGCTCATGGCGGCGAAGTCGTCGCCATAGACCTTGACCGCCACGTCCGAGCGGACGCCCGCGATCAGTTCGTTAAACCGCATCTCGATGGGCTGGGTGAACTCGTACTCATTGCCCAGCAGCTTGCGCAGCTCGGTTTCCATGCGCGCGACCAGTTCGGCCTTGGTCACGCTGCGGTCGGGCCATTCCGCGCGCGGCTTCAGCATGACGAAGGTGTCCGAGATCGACGGCGGCATGGGGTCGGACGCCACCTCGGCCGTGCCGGTGCGGGTGAAGACATGCGACACCTCGGGCTGGGCCATCAGGGTCCGCTCGACGCGGAATTGCATCTCCTGACTCTGCTCCAGCGAGGTGGAGGGCACGCGCAGGGCCTGCACCAGCACATCGCCCTCATCCAGCGTCGGCACGAACTCGCGGCCCAGCATCAGGAAGGCCATCAGCCCCGCCAGCAGGGCCACGCCGGCGCCGGCGAGCACGGCCCTCGGACGGGCGACGGCGGCGCGAAGGATCGGCGTGTAGCGCGCCTTGGCCGCGCGGGTCAGGCGGGTCTCCTCGTGGTCCGCCTTCGGCTCCTTGACCCACAGGGCGGCCATGGCCGGCACGAAGGTGAAGCTGAGGACGAAGGCGCCGGCGAGGGCCAGCATGACCGTGATCGCCATCGGGCCGAACATCTTGCCCTCGACGCCCTCGAACATCAGCAGGGGGGCGTAGACCAGCAGGATGATCGCCTGACCGAAGGCGGCGGGCCGGGCCATCTCGCGCGCCGAGGCGGCGGCGACGGACAGGCGCTCCGACACGGTCAGGGCGCGTCCGGTCTCCTCCCGCTTCAGGCCGAGGCGGCGCAGGGTGTTCTCGATCACCACCACGGCCCCGTCGACGATCAGGCCGAAGTCGAGCGCCCCGAGGCTCAACAGATTGGCGCTGATGCCGAACCGGTTCATCGCCGAGGCGGCGAACAGGAAGCTCAGTGGAATGACCAGCGCCGTGATGATCGCCGCGCGCACATTGCCCAGGGCGAAGAACAGCACGGCGATGACCAGTCCGGCTCCGACGAGCAGGTTGTGCTCGACCGTCTTGATCGTCGCCTCGACCAGTTCGGTTCGGTCCAGAGCGGGGCGGACGATGACGTCGGGCGGCAGGCTGGGCGCGATTTCCTCCAGCTTGCGGCCGACGCGATCGGCCACGGTGCGGGAGTTCTCGCCCTGCAGCATCAGGGCGGTGCCGATGACGGTCTCGCGGCCGTCGGCGCTGGCCGATCCGAGGCGAGGCGCGCGTCCGATCTCGACCGTGGCCACGTCGGACACGCGGATGACCTGTCCGCCACGGTTCAGGATCGGGGTCTGGGCCAGCTCCTGAAGGCTTTTCACCCGGGCGTCGGCGCGCACGATGTAGGCCTCGCCCGCGCGGTTGACGTAGCCGGCGCCGGCGATGCGGTTGGCATGCTCCAGCGCCTCGACCAGTTGCACCAGACCGACGCCATAGGCGGCCAGTCGCGCCGGGTCGGGATGGATGGCGTATTCCTTCACATAGCCGCCCAGCACGTCCACGCCGGCGACGCCGGGCACGGTCCTCAGCTGGGGCGCGACGATCCAGTCCTGAACGGTGCGCAGGTAGGTCGCCTTCTCCTGATCGGTGACCAGCCGCTCGCCCTCGGGCATCACATAGGCGACGCCCGGCCGGGCGGCGGCGCCGGTGAACTCCAGCGTCCAGATGTAGACCTCGCCCAGACCGGTCACGACTGGACCCATCGAGGGCGTCAGCCCCTCGGGCAGGTCCTCGCGCGCAGCCTGCAGGCGCTCGTTCACCAGGTTGCGGGCGAAATAGATGTCGGCGCTGTCGGTGAAGACGGCGGTGATCTGCGAGAAGCCGTGCCGGGACAGGGAGCGGGTCTCTGTCAGGCCGGGCAGGCCGGCCAGCGCGGTCTCCAGCGGGAAGGTCACCTGCCGTTCCACCTCCTCCGGCCCCAGCGCGGGGGCGACGGTGGTGATCTGGACCTGCCGGTTGGTGATGTCCGGCACGGCGTCGATCGGCAGCTTCATCAGTTCGCGCGCGCCCAGCAGGGCGAGCACGAAGGCGATGGCGATGACGAACCAGCGGAACCGGACGGAGGCGTCGATGATGCGGTCCAGCATGGTCAGTGCCCGTGGTCCGCTTCGCCCTTGGCCAGTTCGGCCTTGAGCAGGAAGGCGCCGGCGCCGGCGATGTGCTCGGTTCCGGTCAGGCCGGACAGGATTTCGATGCGTCCATCAGACGCCCGACCCGTGACGACAGGCCGGGCCCGGAAGCCGTCGGCCTCGACGACGAAGACCGAGGCGACACCCTCGACCGTCTGCACGGCGTCCAGCGGCACGGACCAGGCGCCCGTCCCGGTCCCGGCCGAGACCCGGGCCGACACGACCGAGCCGGCCGGCGGGACCTCTCCGGTTGCGCGGGCGCGGACGATGACGACGCCGTTCTCATTGGCCGGGGCGACGGCGGTGACGACGCCGGTCACGGCTTGCGATCCGGCGATGGTGCTCTCCAGCGTATCGCCGGTGCGGATCAGGTCGGCGGCCGAGGGCGGCGCTTCGAACACCAGCTCGACCCGGCGCGGATCGGCGACGGCGGCGACCTGCAGGGCTTCCTCGTGCAGCACCTGTCCGGGCGCGGCGCTGAGGCGGGTGACGACTCCGGCGATGGGGCTGCGCACGACCGTCAGGCCGTTCGAGCCCGGGGCGCCGAAGGCGCCGACGCGGGCGCGGGCGGCGCGCAGCTCGGCCTCAGCCCGGCGGGCCTCGGCGGCGGTGACGTCCAGCCGCGCCTGCGAGACCCAGCCCTGTTCGAACAGAGTGCGGTCGCGGCGCTCGGCGGCGCGGGCGGCGTCGACCGAGGCCTGCGCTGCGTCGGCCGTGGCGCGCGACGCGGCGCCTTCGGGACTGCGCAAGGTGACCAGCGGCGAACCGATGGACACCCGGTCGCCCAGGCCAACGTGGACCCGCGTGACGGCCCCGGCCAACGGGGCGTCGACGGAGGCCTCGGCTCCGGGCGCGAAGGCGACGCGGCCGGGCAGTTTCAGCTCGGTCCCGCCGCCGCGCTGCAGGGCAATGACGGTGACCCCGGCCTGCGCCGCGGCCTCGGGTGTCAGGGCGACGACGGGGCCGCCGCCCTCTTCCCCTTCGCTATGCCCTTCTTCCGCCGCGGCGGGCGAGGCGGTGGTCGCAGGCAGCATGCGGGCCGCCGCGAAGCCCACGCCGAGCGCCGCCACCACGGCGGCTCCGGTCATGAGCCAGTGTTTCTCGATCTTCATGCTCGTCTGTCCCGCCGATCCGCGCGGGATCGGCCTGAGGTCGCAGGGAGCCGCGCACGCGAAGGCGTACGCAGCGGTCTGGGTTCAGTCGGCCGGGCGCGAGGCGCGGCCGGGGATCAGGCGCGTGGAGGTCGGTCGGGGCCGGCGATCCGGCCCTGGGGCGCGGGCACGGCATTGGTCCAGCCTTCGCTCAGGGCGAAGCGGACAGCGGGCACGGGCGGGAAGGCCGTTCCGATCAGCGCTGCGGCGTGCGGATGGCAGCAGCCGTGGGCGCAGGCGAGCGCGCAGTCCTGACAGTCATCGGCGCAAGGATCGGCGGTGGTCGAGGCCGTGGCGATGCTCTGTTCGATGCCCGCAACAACCGGCGCAGGCTCGCACGGCGCGGCCCAGACGGGCTGAGCGACGGCGAACAGCATCACCAGCAGGGCGCCGATGAAGCCATAGCGTCGGAAGATGTCGCGCGAGGCGGGCATGGGGGCGATCTAGCATGACGTGGGACCGCTGTCTTGCGACCGACTAGCGCGCGCCGGTCAGGTCGCTCCAGCGCCATGACCCGGTGCCCAGCGCCACCTTCGGCGCGCCCGGCGCATCGGCCAGGGTTAGCAGCACCAGCCCGCGCACGGCCTGGGTCCGGCATTCGCGCGGGGAGAAGGCGACCTCGGCGGCGATGGCCTGACGCAGTCCTGCCAGCCCCTTGCCCTCCTGACCGGGGTTCTGGATCCAGTCGCCGTCCCAGATCAGCAGGGCACGGCTGCTGGAGGCGAGGTCGCCATGGGCCTGAGCCACCGCGACGCGCAGATCGTCGTCGTCGCGCAGCGCATCCTGCAATCGCTTGACCATGTCGCAGGCCCCGCCTCCACCGGAGCCGTTCCCGTTGCCGCCGCCCGAGCCGCCACCCGAGAGACCGGAACCCGAGCCTGCGCGCGCCGCGCCCGAAAGCTGGGCGGCGCTGAGAGAGGCCATGGGCACTGGAGCGGGCGGCGCGGTGGAGGGCGCGATGGGAACCGGCGGAACCTGCCGCGTCGGCGGCGCTTCGCGCAGCCTCAGGGGAGGCGGCGTCGCTGGCGGTTCGGGCGTCGGCGGTCCTGACGCGGCGCCGGCGTCTTCGGGCGCCGCCTCGCCGGGCGCGGGCTCCGGAACCGGCGGGGGCGGAGGCGGGGGCGGCGGGGTGAACAGATCGACGAGGATCGGCTCGGCCGCCGGTTCTGGCCTCGGCGTCGGTTCGGCGGGGACCAGAAGCAGCAGCAGGGGCACGCCCATGTGCAGGCCGACGCTGATCGCTCCCGCCGCCCAGCGCGCGCCGGATCGGTTCGCCTTGGGCTTCTTCCCGGTCATGCGGTCTCCGCGCCGTCCTTCGAAGGTCGCGGACGATGGGCGCCTGAAACGTCAGGAAAAAGGCGCCCGTCGCGCTGAAAAGCTTGGCTATTACAATGGTCAAGCTGCCGGAATCTGGCCCTGATCGCGTCATCACGTCGCCGTGACTCCCACCGTAGCTGTCAGGATCGGGAAAACTTCCGGGGGGTGGGCGCCCCCATGACGAATGGAGACGGACCTTGAACCGATCGAAACTCAGGCTGACGGCCCTGACCGGCGTAATCCTTGCGGCCAGCGTCGCGGCGAGCGGCTGCGCCAGCCACCGCTTCGTGCGTGACCAGAACGCAATCGTGGATGCGCGGGTGACCGAGGTCGACACCCGCGTGACCGGTGTCGAAGGCACCGCCGGGCAGGCCCTCGAGCGCGCCAACGCCGCGCACAAGCTCGCCGAAGGCAAGTTCCTCTACGAGGTCGTCCTTTCGGACGACTCGGTGAAGTTCCCGACCAACCGCCACGCCCTGTCGCCGGAAGCCGAACAGCGCCTCGCCGAACTGGCCCAGCGCCTGCGCAGCGAGAACCGCAACGTCTATCTCGAGATCCAGGGCTATACGGACTCGACCGGTACGACCGCCGGCAACGAGGAACTGGGCGCCGCCCGCGCCGAGGCTGTTCGTCGCTCGCTGAGCCGTCAGGGCGTCGCCCTGAACCGGATGGCCACCATCTCGTACGGCGAGGAGGCTCCGGTCGCCTCGAACGACACCCGCGAGGGCCGCGCGCAGAATCGTCGCGTCGCCATCGTCGTCCTGAGCTAGGACATCC
>NZ_BAAAGA010000002.1:131883-192692 GCF_039523815.1 Brevundimonas kwangchunensis
CGGGAAGCGGCCGTTCTCTTTTGCGCCGTTGACGCCGGGCCGTTGACGCCGCGCATCGCGTCGCATCTTGTGTCCGGCCCAGTCCCCATAGAGCCGACCATGACCGACGCCGTTCCCCTGACCTTCACCGACAATCCGATGAACCCGCTGGAGGTCGCTCTCTACGAGGGATTGGCGGACCATACGAAGATGGGGGCCTTCGAGCGCCTGATGCTCGAGGTCGATCTGTTCGCGGTTCCGGAGCCGGGCACGCCGGGCGGCGTCCACGGCGACGACGGGCACAAGGTGCTGAAGGAAGGCGAGCAACTGATCCTGCGCGGGCTTGTGCTGAATGACGGCCGCGACACGGTCACCCTGTTCACCGATCCGCGCCGCGCGCCGCCGATCTTCGGCGACGACTGCCGCATCCTGGCGATGAACGGCCGCCGGCTGCTGGAGATGGTGCAGGACAAGGTCGTCCTGCTGAACCCGGACGGCGGCAAGGGGCTCCTGCTCCAGCCCGATCAGCTGAAGGCTGTTCTTGAACACGCGCCGGCCGTGCCGGAACCCGTGCGCCCGACAGGCACGGTCGAGCTGTCGGACGTCCGGCCGGTCGATTATCCCATCGCGCTCATCGAGGCGCTGAACGAGGTGTTCGCCAGCATTCGCGCCGAGTCCGCCTGGCTGGCCCGCTCGCGCTGGGTCGAAACCGGCCAGACCGGCTGGTACGTCGACATCCGCACGCCGGAGGAGCCCGCCACCGTCCGCGCCATCGTCGGACGCGCCCTGCGCGGCCTGGACGCCGCCGGTGAAACTTTCGACGTCGCCGTCAGCAAGCCGGGCGGCGAGGACGGGGTTGGAATCCGGCTCTGACTTCCGCTCATCCCCGCGAAGGCGGGGATCCAGTGCGGCTGGCGGACTCGAGCGCAGGATATCCGGAGCGCGCTGCGAAGCGCCGGAACTGAACCACTACATGTACTGGGTCCCCGCCTTCGCGGGGATGAGCGGCAGTCGGAAAGTCTAACGCTTCCGGAAGCGGGAGGCTTCGGCCGCGAGGCTGGAGCCCCAGTCGGTTTCCTTCTGGTCCGGCTCGGCGTGGAAGGGCAGTTCGCCCGCCACGCCACGCATGGCCAGCGCCAGCGGCAGCGCCCAGTGGGTCAGCATCCGCAGCGGCTTGCGGCGGCTGTCCCGCACATCCCAGCCTTCGGCCTCGAAGGCGTCGATCTGATCCATGGGATCGAGCCGGTGAATATCGTCCCAGTCGTCGGGCAGGGCGACCGCTTCCGCCTCGTCCAGAGACAGGCCGAAGGCCTTCTTCGCGGTCTCGTCGATCTCCGGAAACTCGTCGCGGCGATCCGGGTCCGCGTGGCCGGGCTTCATCAGCGCCTTCATCTCCAGGTCGTCGATACCGGGCAGGTCGATCAGGCGGCGCAGGGGCTGTGTCATGACGCGTGGTCTGACACACGCCGGTCAGAAGGTCACGACCGTCCGCACCGCCTTGCCGTCCGCCAGATCGTCGAAGGCGGCATTGATGTCCTCCAGCGCGATCGTCCCGCTCAGCAGGCGATCGACCGGCAGCCGCCCCTCGCGGAACAGGGCGACATAGCGCGGGATGTCACGCGCGGGCACGCAGGTGCCGATATAGCTCCCCTTCAGCGTGCGCTCCTCGGCGACCAGCGAGACGATGTTGACCGCCAGCGCCGCGTCCGGCGGCGGCAAACCCGCGGTGACGGTGGTCCCCCCGCGCCGCGTCATCTTCCAGGCGTTCTCCAGCGCCCGCGCCGAGCCGGCCATCTCGAACACGAAGTCCGCCCCGCCGCCGGTCAGGGCGCGGACCTGCTCCACCGCGTCGGGCGCGGCGGCATTGACGGTGTGCACGGCGCCGAGGGTGCGGGCCAGCGCCAGCTTCTCGTCCGACAGATCGACGGCCACCACCGGCGTCGCGCCCGACGCCAGCGCGCCCAGCACCGAGGCCAGACCCACCCCGCCCAGACCGACCACGGCCACCGATTGGCCCGCCCGCACGCCCGCGGTGTTCACCACGGCGCCGACGCCGGTCAGGACCGCGCAGCCGAACAGGGCCGCGTGTTCGAACGGCAGGTCGGCCGGCACCTTCACCAGCGAGCGCCGCGACACGACGGCCCGGTCGGCGAAGGCCGAGCAGCCGAGGTGGTGGTTCAGTTCGCCCTCGCGGCCGTGGATGCGCCGCCCGCCGCCCAGCAGCTCGCCCTTGCCGTTTGCCGCCGCGCCGGGCTCGCACAGGGCGGGCCGTCCGCCGGCGCAAGGGTTGCAGTGGCCGCACGACGGCATGAAGACCATGACGACATGGTCGCCGGGCTGCAGGTCGTTGACGCCCGCGCCTACCGCCTCGACCACCCCGGCCGCCTCGTGCCCGAGCGCCATCGGCATGGGGCGCGGTCGGTCGCCATTGATGACACTGAGGTCCGAGTGGCACAGGCCCGCGGCGCGGATCGCGACCCGCACCTCGCCCATGCCGGGCGCATCCAGGGTGACGGTCTCGATCCCCAGCGGCCGGCTGTCGGCATAGGGGCGTGCGGCGCCCATGGCGTTGAGGACGGCGGCGCGTGACGTGATCGTGCTCATGTCCTGACGCTAGGCGCTTGACGCGGCGTCCGCCAAGTCCGAGCGTCAGTATCGGAAGCGCACGAAGAGGCGCTCCGGGAAACGCCAACACCGTCTGCGCTCATGCAGCGAGCGATCGCGTCGCGAGCGATAGCGCATCTCAGGGAGACTTCATGACCGGCGCCATCGAACGGACCAAACGCAGCGACTACCGCCGCTTCCAGCAGATCTCGACCCGCTGGATGGACAATGACGTCTACGGCCACGTGAACAATGTGGTCTATTATTCGTGGTTCGACACGGCGGTGAACCGGCTGCTGGTGGTCAACGGCGTGCTGGACATCCACAACGGCAAGACCATCGGCCTGGTCGCCGAAACGGGCTGCCGCTATTTCTCGCCAACCGCATTCCCGGACGAGATCGAGGCGGGCGTCCGCGTCGCCCACGTCGGTTCAAGCTCGGTACGCTACGAGATCGGTCTGTTTCGCAACAACGAGCAGGACGCCGCGGCCGTGGGCTATTTCGTCCACGTCTATGTCGACCGGGAGAGCAAACGCCCCGTTCCGGTCGACGACAAGATGCGCGGCTTCCTCGAAAGCCTGAAGACCTAGTCCTCGAGGCGGCCCATCAGGGCCAGGGCCCCGACGGCGGTCAGCACGCCCAGCGCGAAGGCGCCGATGACGGCGCCGGTGGCGACGTAGGTCGAGACCGTCATCGGACGGGCCTCGTACCATTCGACGATGTCTGCTTCGTGCAGATCGTCGTCGTGATAGCCCTCGGCTTCGTAGATGGCGTCTTCGGCGGTCATGGGGGCTCTCCGTCTGGTCGGTGTGAAAATGCCCGTAAAGCTCTACCGGTTCCTGAACCGTGACACCGTGGCCGCCTTCGGCTAGATCGCGGCTCCGACATTCTACCGCTGACGACGACCAGAGACCGAACCATGGCCGGCCATTCCAAGTTCAAGAACATCATGCACCGCAAGGGTCGCGCCGACGCCGCGCGCTCCAAGCTGTTCTCCAAGCTGTCGCGCGACATCACCGTCGCCGCCAAGTCGGGCATGCCCGATCCGGCCATGAACCCGCGCCTGCGTCTGGCCGTGAACAACGCCAAGGCCGAAAGCCTGCCCAAGGACGTCATCCAGCGCGCCATCAACAAGGCCTCGTCGGGCGACGCCGATACGATGGAAGAAATCCGCTATGAGGGCCGCGGCCCCGGCGGCGTGGGCATCATCGTCGAGGCCCTGACCGACAACCGCAACCGCGCGGCCTCGAACATCGGCGCGGCGTTCAAGAAGAACGGCGGCTCGCTGAGCGAGATGAACTCGGTCGCCTTCATGTGGGACAAGGTCGGCAAGATCACCTACGCCGCCGAGGCCGGCAGCGAGGACGCCGTCATGGAAGCCGCAATCGAGGCCGGCGCCCAGGACGTCGAGAGCGATCTGGTCAAGCCGGACATCTATGAGGACGCGCCGGGCCACACCATCTGGACCGCCTTCGAGGACCTGAACGAAGTGGCCGAGGCCATGTCGAAGGTGCTGGGCGATCCGAAGTCGACCGCCATCGTCTGGAAGCCGCAGTCGGACGTGCCGGTCACCGGCGAGGCCGTCGGCACCCTGTTCAAGCTGCTGGATGCGCTCGACGCCGAGGACGACGTTCAGAACGTCTATTCGAACGAGGACATCTCGGACGAGGACGCCGCGAAGTACGCGGGCTGATCCGTGGAGCCCGCTCCGCAGCGCAGACCGAGGATTGTCGAGGAGCCGAAACGCACGCCGTGGCCCTTGATCATCGGGGTCACGCTCGCAGCGATCGCGGTGGGGTCACTGATCTGGCAGGCGGGGTCCAGGATCGAGTTTCGCCTGCCGGAGTTCGGCTTCCCGAGGCCAAAGGTCGAAACGGTTGAGGTCATCACCGCCGAGCCGCTGCCGGCCGATGCGGATGCGGCGTCGGCGGATGGCAGCTCGCCGCCGGTGCATTTCGCCGTGGTCCAGCCGCGCTGGGACCGGCCTCCCGTGCCGGACTATCCTGAGGACGCGCTTTCGGTGTCCAAGGGCGTCGTCCGGCTGATCTGCACGGTGCAACCGGATCGCAGCCTGACCAACTGCCTGGTCGTGGAGGAAGCGCCGTCGGGTCTGGGTTTCGGCCGCAGCGCATTGGCGGCGGCCGGGGACGCCCGCGTGGCCGGCGAGGTTCCCAGTGGCGCACGCGTCGACTTCCGGGTGCGCTACGTCCTGCCCGACTGACCTGTCAGACGATGTAGGGCGACTCTGCCTCCAGCCAGCCTGAGGGACGGCCGATGGGGCGGGGCGGGCGGCGTAGCCGGATCATGCCGTGCAGGGCCTCGGTCAGGTCGCTCAACTGGTCGTCCGACAGTTCCACGGCCGCGCGGATCACCTCGGCGCGCAGGGCCTCGAAGTGCTCGGCATTCACACGGCGTTGCGGGCGCGGCGGCATGATCGTCTCCTTCGCCAACGAAAGAGCACAAGGCAGGGCTGGGGTTCCCCGCAGTCGCGCCCGGGTTGCACTGGTAACCTTCGGTTTACTCTGATTTTTCCTGTTTGACCTGACGAGCCGCTGACCTCCGGAAGAATACCTGGGTAGCCGCAGTTCAGTCGGCGTAGGCCTTCACCAGATCGAACAGGAAGTCGCGGCCCTCGTAGAGCGAGCGCACGCGGATGCGTTCGTTGAGACCGTGCACGCCGCCGCCGTCCGGATCGGCGAACAGGCCGGTGACGCCATAGGTCGGGATGCCGGCCGCATTGGTGAAGCGGCCGTCGGTGGCGCCGGGGCTCATCGACGGGACCACCGGCACGCCCGGCCACATGCGGCCTGCGATCTCGCGGATCGGGCCGACGATCTCGTCCGACAGAGGAGGGGGCGGCGAGGTCGGGTCGATGTTGCCGGGAATGGTCACGGCGATGCCGGGGTCGGCCAGCACCCGCTCCAGATCGGCACGCACCTCTTGCGGCTCATGGCCGGGCAGGATGCGGCAGTTCACATTGGCCGTCGCGCGTTGTGGCAGGGCGTTGGGCGCATGGCCGGCGTCGACCATGGTGGCCACGCAGGTGGTGCGCAGGATGGCGTTCCATGCCGGATCGGCGGCCGAGAGCCGCGTCGCCGCCTGCATCATCGTCTCGCCCGAGGCCGCACCTATCGCGCGCATGTCTGCAGCATGGTTCGGCGTGGCGGCGGCCATGGCCCCGAAATAGGCCTTCACCGTCTCGTTCGGCTCGGTCGGGAAGGCATGGGCGCCCAGCCGCGACAGGGCGTTGGACAGGCGATAGATGGCGTTGTCCCGCACCGGGCGGGACGAGTGACCGCCCGGATTGGTGATCTCCAACCGGTAGTCCTGATAGATCTTCTCGCCGGCCTGGATCTCCAGCGCGATCCGCTGCCCCTCGGCGTCCAGCCGCCCGCGCGCGCCCTCGTTCAGGGCGAAGGCGGCGTCCAGTGCGTCGGGGTGCGTCTCCAGCAACCACGACACCCCGTTCCAGGTGTCCGACGTCTCCTCGCCGCAGGTCAGGGCGATCTTGATGTCCCGGCGCGGGGTGAACCCCTGCTGCTTCAGTCGGATCAAGGTGTCGACCCAGATCGCCGCCTGGGCTTTGTCGTCGTGCGCGCCGCGGGCGTGGAAATAGCCGTTCTCTTCCACGAGGGTGAACGGATCGCGCTCCCAGTCCTCGCGCCGGGCCTCGACCACATCGATGTGGGCCAGCAGCAGGATCGGCCGCGCCGACGGATCGGAGCCGCGCAGCACGGCGGCCAGATTGCCGTCCTTCGGCCGCTCATTGAACACGAGCACCTGCACATCCTCCTGCGGGAAGCCGGCGGCCAGCAGGCGGGCAGCCATTCGCTCCGAGGCGAGGGTGCAGTTGCCTTCGGACAGGGTCGTGTTGGTCTCGATCAGCTCGCGATACAGCTCGCGGAATTCGGTCTGGTCCGGGCGCGGCGAGGGCGTCTGGGCCATCGCGGCCGTGGCCGTCAGGGCGGCGGCGAGGAAGGGCGCAACGACGCGCGACACGATCGACATAACGATTTCTCCGGTCCCGGACGGACGCTAGCCCGCCTGCGACGGCCTGTCTCGCATCAAGCGTCGCGGGAACGGCGCGCCCCGGACGCCGTTCGTCGCAAATGGACATGACGGACCTGCCCGACTTCGCCCTGCCCCTGCTGGCCGCCGTGCTCGCCGGCGGACTGATCGGCTTCGAGCGCGAATGGCGTGGCCGTGCGGCGGGCTTCCGCACCCACATTCTCGTCTGCCTGGCCTCGGCCCTGCTGATGGAGTTGTCGGTCTCGCAGGCGGCCTGGCGGTTCGCGACCATGCCCGGCACGGAGATCATCACCGACCCGGCCCGTATGGCGCACGGCGTCCTGACCGGGATCGGCTTCCTGTGCGCCGGGGTGATCTTCCGCGCGGGCTTTTCGATCCACGGCCTGACGACAGCGGCCTCGCTCTGGATCACGGCGGCGATCGGCCTGCTGTTTGGCGCGGGCCTCTATGGTCTGGGCGCCACCGGCACCGCGCTGACGGTCGCAATCCTCGTGGCCCTGCGACTGGTCAGCCGCCGCCTGCCCCAGAACTCCGTCGTCGACGCCGAGATCGTCTGGCGACGCGACGCCAGCGGCGCCGAGGACCGCATCGAGGCGGCGCTCGCCGGGCTGGATCGCGGTCATCGCGCCGACCGGTTCGACATGATCGAGGGCGGCCAAATGCTGCGCCGCTGCTTCCGGTTCAAGATCGACGGCGAGCCTGGTTTGAAAGCGCTCGCCGCCCGCCTGCGCAGCATCGACGGCGTGGTCGGCTATCAGCTGGATCCGCGCGACGACTGACGCCCGCTTGATCTGCTCCGCTTGGCGGGCTTACGCTCGGGATTCGTCAGTTTGCGGAGCGAATTTCAGCGATGACATGGGATCTGGTCTGGCCGGTGCTCGCGGCCATGACGGCCGGGGGGCTGATCGGGGTCGAGCGAACCTATCACGGGCATCCGGCGGGCTTCCGGACCCATATTCTCGTCTGCCTGACCAGCTGCGTCCTGATGCTGGCGGCCATGCACCAATCGACCTGGGCCTTCACGGCGCTGACGGGCCAGACGGTGGTGATCGACCCCACGCGGATGTCGCACGGCCTTTTGACCGGCATCGGCTTCCTCTGCGCCGGCGTCATCTTCCGCGAGGGCTTTTCGGTCCACGGCCTTACCACGGCGGCGTCGCTGTGGGTCACCTCGGCCATCGGCGTGCTGCTGGGCGTCGGCATGTGGCAGCTGGCGCTGGTCGCGGCGGGCGCGACGCTGGGCGTGCTGGCGGTCCTGCGTCTCGCCGACGCCAAACTGCCCCACATCGGGGTGATGGACGTCACCCTGCGCTGGAAGCGCGGCGCGGCCCCGGCCGAGGCGCGGGTGCGCAATCTGCTGAAGGACGCGGGGCTGAAGGCCGTGCGCCTTGGCCACGTCATCGCCCATGACGGCAAGATCCACGAGCACCACATGAAGGTGAAGGGACCCATGCCGATGGACATCGACGGCCTCGTCGCCCGCCTGTCGGACGAGCGCGATCTGGTCGGCTTCTCGGTGATGCCTCGCGACGAGTAGTCGGCCGTCAGGTGCAGAAGGCGATCATGGCGTCGAGGAAGACCGCCAGGCCGTGACGGCTCCACAGCCACAGGCCCAGCCCCATCAGGGCGGCGACGCCCGCGCCGATGGCCAGCTTGCGGGTCATTCGGCCGGGATCTGTGCAGGCCGCGCGATCGGCGCCTCGCGGATCGGCAGGTTGGCGACGGCGGCCAGGAAGCCCAGCGCGATCGAGGCCAGCCAGACGACGAGGTAGGACCCGGTCGCATCGAAGGCCACGCCCGCCAACCAGGCGCCGAGGAAGGCGCCGACCTGATGGCTCAGGAAGACGATGCCGGCCAGCGCCGACAGGTGTCTCAGCCCGTAGATCTGCGCGACCAGGCCGTTGGTCAGGGGCACCGTGCCCAGCCACAGGAAGCCGAAGGTCGCGGCGAACACCAGCACGCTCGGCGACGACAGCGGAACCACCAGGAAGATCGCCACGGCCACGCCGCGCAGGGCGTAGAGCAGGGCCAGTAGCCCCTTCTTGGAATGCTTCGACCCCCATGCGCCCCACAGCCACGAACCGAGGATGTTGAACAGGCCGATCAGCGCCAGCGCATAGGCGCCGGTCTCGGCCGGCAGGCCCTGATCGCGGATATAGGCCGGCAGGTGGGTGCCGACGAAGGCGATGTGGAAGCCGCAGACGAAGAAGCCCGCGTTCAGCAGCCAGAACGACGGATGGGCGAAGGCCTCCCTCAGCGCCTCGCCGATCGGCTGGCCGTCTTCCTTGCCTCCGGGCGTCGGCGGCTTGCCCGCCACGCCCAGCGCCAGCGGCACGATCAGGGCGACCATCCCGGCCAGCACGAACAGGGTAATGCGCCAGTTGACGGCGTCCAGCAGACCCTGCGCGGCCGGCACGACCAGAAACTGGCCGAACGATCCGCCCGCTGTGACGATGCCGAACGCCAGCGTCCGCTTCTCGGCCGGGACGATCTTGCCAACGGCGCCGAGAATGACGGTGAAGGTGCAGCCCGCCATCGCCAGTCCGACCAGCGCGCCGAAGCCGATGGCCAGACCCACCGCGTTGGCGGCCGTGGCCGCCACCACCAGCCCCAAGGCATAGACCGCCGCCCCGACGACCGCGATCCGCCCGGCCCCATGCCTGTCGGCCCAGGCGCCGACGAAGGGCTGCAGGATGCCGAACAGCAGGTTCTGCGCCGCCACGATCAGGCCGAACGTCTGCCGGTCGACCTCCAGGCTCATCCCCAGCGGCGTCAGGAACAGGCCGAACGACTGGCGCACGCCCATCGACAGGGTGACGATCACCGCCCCTGCCAGGATCATGATCCATGCGCGGCGCGACAGTGCGGGGGAGGGGGCGCCGGCGTCAGACATGGGCCTCGACCTCCTTCAGCAGTTCGATCAGGGCGGCCTCGCGAGGGCCGAGGGTCTCGCTGACCCGCGCCTGCGCCTCGCGCCACGGCGGCATGGCGTCGTTCAGCTTCTCGCGGCCCGCCGGGGTCAGCGCCAGCCTCTGCCCGCGCTCGCCCTCACTCGACGCCGCATCGATCCAGCCCTTCCTCGCCAGCGGCTGCAGCGTCCGCCACAGGGCGCTCTTCTCGTGCGCCGTCGCCTCGGCCAGTTCGGCCAGCGTCGGCCGGTCGTGCCGGCTCAGCGTCCGCATCACCGAGAACTGGGTCACCGTCAGCCCGACCGGCTCCAGCGCCTCATCGTACAGTCGGGTCAGGGCGCGGGAGGCGCGGCGCAGGCGGCCGCACACGCAGGGGGAGGCGTCTTCCATTGCATATGCAAAGCATGGCGGTGTTGCATATGCAACAGCGCTTCCTTCTCCCCTTGCGGGAGAAGGTGGCCCGAAGGGCCGGATGAGGGGTTTGTCGATCCGAATGTCCCCCTCATCCGTCAGCCTTCGGCCGCCACCTTCTCCCGCGAGGGGAGAAGGGAAACGCAGTCATTGTCCGTTAGGCATCTCTCGGGCATACCGGAACGGATGGCGAACGAAACGACTCGGATTCTGGGGCTGGACCCCGGCCTGCGACGCACCGGATGGGGCATCGTGGCGGCGGAGGGCTCGCGTCTGCGCTGGATCGCGCACGGGGTCGTGATCCCGCCCGAGACCGCTCCGTTCAGCGAGCGCCTGCTGCACCTTCTGGATCATGTCGGCGCGGTCTGCGCCGAATGGTCGTGCGACGAGGCGGCGATCGAGGAGGTCTTCGTCAACATGAACCCGACCTCGACGCTGAAGCTGGGCCACGCCCGCGCGGCGGTCATGCTGGCGCCCGCCCGCTCGGGCCTGCCAGTCGCGGAATATTCGCCCAGCCTGATCAAGAAGGCGGTGGTCGGTACGGGTCAGGCCGACAAGGACCAGGTGGCCTTCATGGTCAAACGCCTGCTGCCCGGCGCGGGCGAGGTGAAGGCCGACGCCGCCGACGCCCTGGCCGTCGCCATCACCCACGCCCAGCTGCGCAAGCGGACCCTCCTCGAGAGCCTGCGAGGCGCCGCATGATCGGTCGTCTTCGCGGCATGCTGGCAGAGGTGGATCAGGATCATTGCCTGATCGACTGCGCCGGCGTCGGCTATGTCGTCTCCTGTGGCGCGCGAACCCTCCAGCGCCTTCCCGCGCCCGGCGACGAGGCGACCCTGCATGTCCATTCGCAATGGAGCGAGGATGCCGGCCCGCGTCTCTATGGGTTCCTGACACGCGACGAGCGCCGCGCCTTCACCACCCTGCTGGCGATTCAGGGCGTGGGCCCCAAGGCGGCCCTGTCGGTGCTGGACGTCCTGCCGCCGGGCGAGCTGGCCTCGGCCGTCGCGCGCGAGGACAAGTCGGCGGTCGCCCGCGCCAACGGCGTGGGGCCCAAGCTGGCCCTGCGCATCGTCACCGAGCTGAAGGGCAAGTCGCTGGGCGATCCGTCGTTCACCCCGACCGCGCCGGGCGTCCATGTCGAGGTCGCCGCGCCGCCTGCGCCCAGCCTGACCGGCGAGGCCGTCTCGGCCCTGCTCGGCCTCGGCGTCGCCGAGGTCAACGCCCGCCGCGCCGTCGACCACGCCCTGATCCGTCTGGGCGAAGACGCCGACCTCTCCGCCGTCATCCGCGCCGCCCTGCAGGAGCTGGGCCGATGAGGGCGTGGCGAGTGAACAGTGAGCGTGGAGATGAGCAAAGCAGTGAGCCTGCCTGCGCAAGGCTTGCAGCTCTTCCGCTCACTTCTCGCTCACCAGCACTTTTCACTCCCGGGTCGTGCGCCGCCTGCCAAAGGAGCGGTGCATGACCGACCGCATCATTTCTCCCGAACAGGCTCCCGGCGACGCCCTCGATCGCGCACTGCGTCCGCAGGTGCTGCAGGATTTCGTCGGGCAGGAGCAGTCCAAGGCCAATCTCAAGGTCTTCATCGACGCCGCCCGCGCGCGTCAGGAGGCGCTGGATCACGTCCTGCTGTTCGGCCCTCCGGGGCTGGGCAAGACGACACTGGCGCAGATCGTGGCGCGGGAACTGGGGGTCGGCTTCCGCGCCACCTCCGGCCCGATCCTCGCCAAGGCGGGCGACCTCGCGGCCATCCTGACCAATCTCGAACCGCGCGACGTGCTGTTCATCGACGAGATTCACCGCATGAATCCGGCGGTGGAGGAAATCCTCTATCCCGCCATGGAAGACCATGTGTTGGACCTGATCATCGGCGAGGGGCCCTCGGCGCGGTCGGTCCGGATCGATCTGGCGCCCTTCACCCTTGTCGGCGCCACGACGCGGGCGGGCATGTTGGCGACGCCGCTGCGCGACCGGTTCGGCATCCCCCTGCGGCTGGAATTCTATTCACCCGAGGAACTGACCCGGGTGGTCATGGGCACGGCGCGCAAGATGGGCGCGGCCATCACCGAGGATGGCGCGCTGGAGATCGCCTCGCGCTCGCGCGGCACGCCCCGCATCGCCGGGCGCCTGCTGCGCCGGGTCCGCGACTTCGCCACCGCCGAGGGGGCTCCGGCCATCGACAGGCTGGCCGCGGCCCGCGCTCTGGCCCGGCTGGAGATCGACGAGGTCGGGCTGGACTCCAACGACCGCCGCTTCCTCAAGGCCCTGATCGAGAACTACGGCGGAGGCCCCGTCGGCATGGACACGCTCGCCGCCGCCATCGCCGAGGCGCGCGACGCCGTCGAGGATGTGATCGAGCCCTATCTGCTGCAGCAGGGCTTCATCCAGCGCACCCCCCGCGGCCGCATGGCCTGTGCGAAAGCCTATGCGCATCTGGGTCTGGCCGAGCCGCCCAAAGTCCCACAGGCGGGCGATCTGTTCGGCTGACGGGTTCCGCCGGGCGGCGAATGACGGCATGGTCGCACGATGACGCGCCGCCGCCTGTCCATCGACCGTCTGATCTTCCTGCTGGGGGCCGTGGTTCTGGCCCTCGGCGCGCTCAGCCTGTGGCTGGTCACGCAGAATGGCTTCGGGCCGCCGGGGCCTTCGCCCGAGGACCGCGCCCGGGATCAGGTCCGCGAGCACATGGGCCCCGGTGCGCGTATCCGTTACACCGAGGAAGGCCGTCGCAGCGCCATCTGCGGCTATGTCGCCGACGAGGGGCAGGTGATCGCCTTCATCTCGCGCCCCAACCGATTGATGCTGGAGACCGATCCCCTGAGAGCCGAGTTCAACCAGCTGCAGGGCGACCTGTGCCCCGGCTTCCTCCGGCGCCCCCCGGCCGCCCGATGACCGACCGTCCCACCGCCGGCCGCTTCGAGGGCCGCGAGCACCGCCTGCCGGTCCGCGTCTACTACGAGGACACCGACTTCACCGGTCTGGTCTACCACGCCAACTACGTCCGCTATTTCGAGCGCGGCCGGTCGGACTGCCTGCGGCTGATGGGCATCGGCCATGCCGAGTTGCTGGACGGCGACCAGCCGATGGCCTTCGTGGTCTCGAAGATGGAGCTGAAGTTCCTGAAGCCTGCCCGGATCGACGACGAGCTGGTCGTGCGCACCTGGTACGAGGCCGTGAAAGGCCCGCGCATGATGATCCGGCAGGACGTGGCCCGCGGACACGAGGCTCTGTGCCGGGCCGACGTCGAGGTGGTCTGTATCCATATGGACGGCCGCCCGCGTCGTCCGACGAAGCTGCTGATGGAGAAGGTCTCGCCCTGGCTGGCGAGCGGAGAGGGAGACACGCAATGAGCAAGACCGAGATGACCGAACGGCAGGGCTGGACCGTCCTGATCGTGTTCGGCCTGCTGGCCCTCATTCTGGTCAGCGGCGGCCTCGTCGGCTGCCCCTACTACAAGGTCTGGGAGCGCAAGATGGCCGGTCAGGCCGAGCTCCAGTACCAGCAGGGCGCGCGGCAGGCGCTGGTCGCGCAGGCCGCCGCCGAGGACGAGGCCGCCGTGGCCCGCGCCGAGGCGGCCACGCGCCGTGTCCGGGGCTGGGCGGACGCCGCGAAGAAGGGCTGCGAGGATCTGGGTCGCCCGAACGACCGGGCCTGCGAGGACCAGCTGCTGCGCGACGCCGCGACCTATTCCATCGCCAAGGAAGGCCATGAGGGCGTGATCATCAGCGTCGGCGCGCCTGTCTCGGTCGCCGTCCAGCCCAACACGCCGCGCCGGTCCGAGTAACGGCGGGTAAATTCCCCGCTCGCGATCCTGTCATGTGCAGACAGGCGACGGCCAAGCTACACCGCAGCTAAAGCCCGTTTCGCGCGGGCGAATCGCCACAGAACCGCCACGCCCGTCCGCTCGACAGGACGGACAGACGGAAGGACGCCCATGACTATCGCCGCTGACGCCTCGATCCTGAACCCCGTGACCCTGTTCATGGAGGCGGACTTCGTCGTGAAGGGCATCATGGTCGGCCTCGCTATCGCCTCGGTCTGGTCGTGGGCCGTGATCATCGACAAGGCTTTCCGCTTCGCCGCGCTGAACGGGCAGGCGACGGCCTTCGAGAACGCGGTCGGCTCCGGTCGATCGCTCGAGGATATCGCGGCGCAGGCGGGCCCCAACCCGGCGCATCCCCTGCCGCGCATGCTGGTCATTGCGCTCAGCGACTGGCGTGAGACCCGCGCGCGCGGCCCGCTGAACGAGGCCCAGGCCAATATGCTGATGGCGCGCACCGACCGCGCGCTGGACAGCCTGATCGCCCGCGAGGGTCAGAAGGTCGAGAACGGCCTCGGCGTCCTGTCGGTGGTCGCCACCTCGTCGCCCTTCATCGGCCTGTTCGGCACGGTCTGGGGGATCATGAACGCCTTCGGCAACATCGCCGCGGCGGGCAACACCAATCTGACGACGGTGGCTCCGGCCATCGCCGAGGCCCTGTTCGCCACCGCCATCGGTCTGGCGGCGGCAATCCCGGCCTACATCGCCTACAACAAATTCTCGATCGACGCGGGCAAGTTCACCGGCCGTCTGGAGAGCTTCGCCGACGACCTGCAGGCTGCGGTGGCCCGCCGTCTGGGCTCCGCTCCGACCGCCGACACCCGCCGGGAGATCTGAGCATGGCGCTGGGCGGAGGCGGCGGCGCGGGCGGACACGTCCGGGGCCGCAGACGGGCGCGCAAGCGTCCCCTGAGCGAGATCAACGTCACACCGCTGGTGGACGTCATGCTGGTGCTGCTGATCATCTTCATGATCTCGGCGCCCCTGCTGACGACCGGTGTCGAGGTGGAGTTGCCCGAGACCGACGCCAACTCGGTCAACACGGACTCGCAGCCGGTGACCGTCACCATCGACCGCAACGGCGCGATGTTCGTCGGTGAGAACGAGGTCGAGTGGGAGCGGCTGGTGCTGACCGTCGCCCGCGAAGGCGGCGCCGACGCGCGCGAGAAGCCTATCTTCATCCGCGCCGACGGCCGCGCGCCCTATCAGGCCGTGGCCCGCGTGATGGCGCGTCTGTCGTCCGAGGGCTTCAGCAAGCTGAACCTGATCACCGACACGGCGGCGCCAGCCGCCGCCCCGGCCGCCGCGCCGGCGACCCCGGCTACGGAAGGCTGAGGCTTGGAGCGTCCCGGCGCATCACTGGTCGGTTCGATCCTGGTCCACGCGGGCGTGGCAGGGGCCATCGCCGCGTCCGTGCTGCTGGGCTGGACCCGGCCGCCGACGCCGGTGGTCAATGCCGTGCCGGTGTCGATCGTCTCTGACACCATCGTGATCGAGGCCGCGGCGCCCGATAATCCGTCCGAGGAACTGGTGACCGAGGACGCCTCGACCGCGCCGGTCGCCGCCCCGCCGAAACCGGCTCCGCCCGAGCCGACGCCTCCGCCGCCGACCCCGCGTCCGCAGCCGCGTCCTGAACCGACGCCGCCGCGTCCGACGCCGACCCCGACACCGCGGCCCACGCCCCCGCGACCGGCACCGCCGGAGAAGGCGCGTCCCAACCCGCCACGTCCGGCCACGCCCCCGCCGGCGCGCCCGAACCCGCCGCGCGAACAGGGACTGGACCTCGACAGCCTGGCGGGACCGCCGCGCACCGCGACCCGACCGGGCACACGACCGGCGACGGGCCAGCAGGGGCGTGGGTCTGCGCCGCAGGCCGTCGGGCAGGGCGACCTGCAGGCGCTCGCCTCTCAAATCTATGCCAACTGGGCCCTGCCTTGCGATCTGCCGGGCGGCGACGATGCTGTGATCAGCACCCGCGTCACCCTCGACGAGCGCGGCCGCATCGTCGGCCCCATTCGCGCCCAGCATGCCAACCGGGCCATCGCCGACGGGGTCGAGCGCGCCATCCGCGCCACCGCGCCGTTCTCGATGCCCGATGGCTATGAGCAGCAGGAACTGCGCTTCTCGTTCAGAACCGAACCGATGTGTCGAAACCGCTGACCGGACCTGATCAATCAAACGACTGTCGGAAAGTCGCCGTATTCAGCCTGAAGCTGGGGCTGGCGCGAGGTTCGGCCGACGCCACGAAGAATGCCTGGAGGATTACATGCGTATGAAGGTCCTGATCGCCACGGTCGCCGCCGCCGCGGTGCTGGCCCCGTTCGCCGCCGCCGCCCAGACGCCTCAGGCGGGCGGACAGGAGATCATTGTCGACCAGGGCGTGATCCGGGCCTTCCGCATCGCCGTGGCCGATTTCAGCGGCGCCAATGGCTCTGACCTGTCCGGCGTGATCCGTTCGGATCTGCGTCGCTCGGGCTACTTCGAACCCATGGATCCGTCCAGTTTCGTCGAGACGGGCCTGACCCTGGCCAACGCCCCGAACTTCCCGCAGTGGACCTCGATCGGCGCCCAGGCGGTGCTCTACGGTTCGGTCACGCCGCGCGCGGACGGTCGCAACGATTTCGGCTTCCGCCTGTACGACCCCCAGCGCCAGTGCCAGCTGACCTCGTACCAGTTCACCGCCACGCCCGAGCAGTGGCGCCGGGTCGGGCACAAGATCGCCGACATGGTCTATGCCCGCATGACCGGCGAGACCGGCTACTTCGACAGCCGCGTGGTCTTCGTCTCGGAAAGCGGCACCCAGCTGAACCGCATTTCGCGGCTCGCGATCTCGGATCAGGACGGCTTCAATCCCGAGTTTCTGAGCCATGACGTCAATGAAGTGATCATGTCGCCTCGCTTCTCGATCAGCGATCCGAACGAGATCACCTATGTCGCACTCGGCCGCGATTACAGCCGCATCTATCTGTTCAACCTGCAGACCCGCCGGCGTGAAAGCCTCGGCGAGTTCGATGGTCAGGTGCTGGCGCCGCGCTTCTCCAACGACGGCTCCAAGCTGGCCTTCTCGATCATTCGCGGCGGCAACACCGACGTCTATGTGATGGATTTGGCCAGCCGCCAGCTGCGTCGCCTGACGTCCGATCCCGGCATCGACACCTCACCGTCCTTCAGCCCGGACAACAGCCGCATCGTCTTCACGTCGGACCGTTCGGGCTCCGCTCGCCTGTATGTGATGAACGCCGACGGTTCGGGCCAGCGTCCGATCTCCCGCGGCGGCGGTATCTACACCGCTCCGAACTGGAGCCCGCGCGGCGACCTGATCGCCTTCACCAAACAGGGCGGCGGCCGCTTCTCGACCGGCGTCATGGCGCCGGATGGATCGGGCGAGCGCATCCTGTCGTCCAGCTATTTCGAGGAGGGCCCGTCCTGGGCGCCGAACGGCCGCTACATCATGTTCTCGCGCCAGACCCCGGGCGGCGACGCCCGCCTCTGGACCGTGGACCTGTCCGGCCGCGTCGTGAACGAGTCCGGCTACAGCGGTCGCGGCACCGACCCGGCGTGGTCGCCGCTGCTCGACGAGCAGCCGGCGCGCGGCGGCGGCGGGGCCGACGCCTGTTCGAACTGATCACAAGCGGAGCCTTTCGGCTCACTCCCGCGTTACCCGGCTGGCGAAAGGCCTGACGGCACAGTACCGACGAGTACAGCAAAGCTATCTTCCGGGGCGGGGAGCCCCGGCACTCAAGGAGACTCTCATGTTCAAGCCTTCCACCCTGGTTCGTCTGGCCGCCGTCGGCGTCGCCGTCACCGCGATGGCCGCCTGTACGCCGCGTCCGGCCACGGACACGGGCGCCGGCAACAACGTACCGCCGCCGACCGGCCCGCAGTATCCGCCGGTGAACAACGGCGGTGTGGACGGCGGCAACATCGGCGGCGCGGCCGCTCCCGGCTCGGAGCAGGACTTCGTCGTCAACGTCGGCGACCGCATCTACTTCGACCTGGACAGCTACTCGGTCCGCTCGGAAGCCTTCCCGCGTCTGGACGCCCAGGTCGCCTGGCTGCAGCGCTATCCCAACGTCACCATCCGCATCGAAGGCAATGCCGACGAACGCGGCACCCGCGAGTACAACCTGGCACTGGGCGCCCGTCGCGCCGAGTCGGTTCGCGCCTATCTGATCCAGCGCGGCATCTCGGCCGCCCGCATCGACACCATCAGCTACGGCAAGGAACGTCCGATCGCGGCCGGCTCGAACGAGGACTCGTGGGCCCGCAACCGCAACGCCCACACGGCGATCGTCTCGGGCGCCGTGCGCTGACAATCGGTTGATTGAAGTCCGGAAAGGGGCGTCGGCGCGGCCGGCGCCCCTTTTCTTTTGAGCGCCCGGTCCGCAAAGTCCCGGCGATTCCGGGCAGGGGGTACGGACCATGGATCTCGAAGCAGCAGGCGGCGCCGTGACCGCGGGCCTGATCGCCGGCGCGGTCGAAAAGCCTGCGGGCCATGCCGGCGAGCATGAGGACAACATCTGTTCCGATTGCGGAGCCGAGACCTCGGGCAATTTCTGCTCGAACTGCGGTCAGCCGACCCACGTCCACCGCACCCTGCTGCACCTGGGCGAGGAGCTGCTGCACGGGGTGCTGCATTTCGACGCCCGCATCTGGCGCACCCTGCCGCTGCTGGCCTTCAACCCCGGACGCCTGACCCGCGAATGGATTCACGGCAAGCGTGCGACCTATGTCTCGCCGTTGGCGATCTTCCTGTTCACGGTTTTCCTGACCTTCTTCGCCCTCAGCTTCATCCATATCCCGCAGCCCAGCCTCCATCCGGTGGCCACGGTGGCCGGCGCCGAGGGGGCTGCAGAATTCGAAGAGGGGCGGCGTCAGATCGCCGAGGCGCGAGCCACCGCCATCAGCGCGGAAGACCAGGTCGCGCTCGATGTCGCCGACAACGTTCTGGCCGGCATTTCCGGCTACAAGGCCGAGCCGGCCCGCGCTCGCGCCGACGGTCTGACGCCCAACACCTGGCAGGCGGGCACGCGCGACATCGCCGGCTATATCTACAACAACCCGGACAGCGGCCCGATGGCGAAGAAGTTCGCCAAGAAGCTGATGAACCCGGATCTGGCGCTCTATAAAATCCAGCAGACCTTCTACAAATTCGCCTTCCTGCTGGTGCCCCTGTCTGTGCCGTTCATGGCGCTGCTGTTCCTGTGGCGGCGCGAGGCGACGCTCTACGACCACGGCGTCTTCGTCCTCTACTCCCTGACCTTCGCAACGATGATCAGCGTCATCGCCATCGGCCTGGGCTTCATCAGCCCGTGGCTCGGCGGCCTGGCCTGGATGGCCATCATCTTCGGCTTCCCCGTCCACCAGTTCGCCCAGCTGAAGGGCGGCTATTCGCTCAGCTGGCCGTCGACCATCTGGCGCTTCTTCTTCCTGCAGATCTTCTGCCTGATCACCTCGCTGCTGTTCACCTTCATGGTGCTGTGGCTGGCGGTCGGGACCTGAGCGGCCTTGCCGTCGCCGCAAAGCCAAGGATACCTTTTCCCATGATCCAGACGTCCCGACTTCGTTCGCTCCTCTTCTCGCGCAAGGCGATCCTGACGCTCGTCGGCATCTCGTTGATCGCCGGCACGACGACGGTCGTCGCCCAGACCGCGCCGCTTGAGCCGGTGCAGTGGGACAAGCGCCGTCTCGACCAGCTGGACCGCAACGTCCGCCGCCTCGAGCGCGCCGTCACCCAGCGCAACGCCGCCGGTCAGCCGGTGCTGGTCGAGCCGGACCCCGAGGTCATCGCCCTGCAGGGCCGCGTCGATCTGATGGACCGCCGCCTTCAGGATCTGGAAGCCACCGTCCAACGCGTCAACGGCGATCTGGAGCGCCTGACCTTCGCCTTGGACGAGTCGCGCCGCGAAAGCACAGCCCTGTCGACCCGCCTGCGCGAGGCCGACAATCGCGTCCGCGCCATAGAGACGACCGCCGCCCGCGACCGCGAGCTGAACAGCCCGATCCCGACCACCTCGCCGACTGGCGACCCGGCCCGCGATCTGACCGCCGCCGTGCGCCTGATCTCGACCGACCCGGCCATGGCCGACCGCGCCCTGCAGACCGTCGTGGCCGCCTGGCCCGACACGCCGCAGGCCCGCGAGGCCAACAGCCGTCTGGGCGACCTGCGCGTCGCCGCCGGCGACCACGAGAACGCCGTGCGCGCCTACGCCTCGGCCCTGCGTGGCTGGCCGACCACCCAGTGGGCCCCGGCGACCGTGCTGGAGCTGGCCAACGCCCTGTTCCAGTCGGACAACAAGACCGCCGCCTGCAGCGCCCTGGTCGACTTCACCAACCGCTATGCCGAGGGCGCTTCGGCGGCCCTGCGCACGCGGGCGACCGAGATGCGCACGCGCTTCGCCTGCGCCGCTCCGGCCGCCGCCCGTCCGCCGGCGCGGAGACCCGGCTGAGCCCTGTCGCTCCTGACGGGCTGAGGCAGGCGAGGGCGATCCTCGACCGCCGGCTCGAGACCCATGTCGATCATCCGGTCGCCGTCGCCCTGTCCGGCGGCGGCGATTCCGTCGCCGTGCTGCACCTCGCGGCGGAGTGGGCGAGGGCGAACGGCCGCCGTCTGCTGGCCCTCACCGTCGACCACGGCCTGAACCCCGACAGCGCCGCCTGGACCGCCCGCGCAGGCGAGCAGGCGAGGGCGCTCGGCGCCGACTGGCGGCCCCTCCGCTGGACCGACGACAAACCCGCGACGGGCATTCAGGCCGCGGCCCGCGCCGCCCGCCACGCCCTGATCGCCGAAGCCGCCCGTCAGGCCGGTGCACAGGTGATCCTGTTCGCCCATACCGCCGACGATATTGCGGAGGCCGATCTGATGCGGGCCGAGGGCTCGACCCTGGGCCGCCTGCGCGAATGGTCGCCATCCCCCGCATGGCCCGAAGGCCGAGGCCTGATGCTGCTGCGCCCCATGCTCCACGCCGGGCGAGCCGAGCTTCGGGACTGGCTGACAGGGCAGGGCGCCGACTGGATCGACGATCCGGCCAACACCGACACTCACCACACCCGCAGCCGCGCCCGCGCCCGTCTCTCCGGCGCCCGCAGCGAACCGGCCGAACCGGGCCCGGTCCACGGCGTCCTCTCTGTCGAGGACGACCTCATCCGCCTGAGCTGCGACGTCTGCGCCCGCGCCCTGTCGGCGGCCCTCGTCTGCGCCGGCGGCGGCGACCGTCCTCCGCGCGGAGACCGTCTCGCTGTAAACCTCTCGCGCCTCCGTTCGGGCGAGGCCTTCACCGCGACCACATGCGGCGCCCGGCTTGAGGCGCGGGGCGACGCCGTCTTCGTTATCCGTGAAGCCGGGGAGTTCCGCCGCTCAGCCACGCAAGTTGTCCCGCTTCAATCCGGCGTCGAGACGATCTGGGACGGGCGCTGGGCCGTGACGGCGCCCTCGTCCGGCTGGCGCGCCGGTCCCGTCGCGGGACGAATGAAGCGTCTGTGCGACGCCGATCGTCGCATCCTTCTGGATCATGCGCCGTCCGCCCGCGCTGTCCGTCCTGTCTTGCTGCGGGACGGCGAACCTGCCCCGGTTCTTGCAGGAGAGGCGGTTAAAGCGCGCTGTCTGGTCGGCGAACGACTGGCCCTCGCGCTGGACCGAATGACGCACGAACGGGACCTTGGGCACGCCATGCATGGCGCAACGCCTTGGAACCACCTATTTTCGGGCGCTGACATCACGAAGTGACGGTCCGCCGCCGGCGGATCGAGGAGTCGAGACGAGAATGAACCTGCGCAACCTGGCCATCATCGGCGCGGTCCTGCTGGCCCTGCTGGGCACCTATGTGGTGCTCAACCGCGGCGGCACGCTGCAGAACGCGACCGCACCCGGAGCCGCCGCGCCCGCCACGGCGAAGGCTGCCGCGAACAGCCGTCCGCAGCCGATGAGCTATTCCGACCTGCGCAAGGCCATCGCCGCGCAGGGGGTGACCGAGGCCAAGGTGCGCGGCGAGGAGATCACCGCGACCCTGCGCGAGGGCGGCGTCGTCAAGGTCGTCACCCCGATGCCGAACGCCGAAACCGTCGAGGCCCTGATCGCCTCGGGCGCCGAGGTCGACGCCCAGTCGGCCCGTCAGCCCATCTGGGTCAGCGCCCTGATCGGCCTGCTGCCCTTCATCCTGATCATCGGCCTGTGGATCCTGATCATGCGCCAGATGCAGGGCGGGGCCCGCGGCGCCATGGGCTTCGGCAAGTCCAAGGCCAAGCTGCTGACCGAGCACAAGGGCCGCAAGACCTTCGAGGACGTCGCCGGCGTGGACGAGGCCAAGGACGAACTGCAGGAGGTCGTCGACTTCCTGAAGGATCCGGGCAAGTTCCAGCGTCTGGGCGGCAAGATCCCGAAGGGCGCCCTGCTGGTCGGCCCTCCGGGTACGGGTAAAACCCTGCTGGCCCGCGCCGTCGCGGGCGAGGCCGGCGTGCCCTTCTTCTCCATCTCGGGTTCCGACTTCGTCGAGATGTTCGTCGGCGTCGGCGCCAGCCGCGTCCGCGACATGTTCGAGCAGGCCAAGAAGAACGCGCCCTGCATTATCTTCATCGACGAGATCGACGCCGTCGGTCGTCACCGCGGCGCCGGTCTGGGCGGCGGCAATGACGAGCGCGAGCAGACGCTCAACCAACTGCTGGTCGAGATGGACGGCTTCGAAGCCTCGGAGAACATCATCCTGATCGCCGCCACCAACCGTCCCGACGTTCTGGACCCGGCCCTGCTGCGTCCCGGCCGCTTCGACCGTCAGGTCGTGGTTCCGAACCCCGACGTCTCGGGCCGCGAGCGCATCCTGCGCGTCCACATGAAGGACGTGCCGCTGGCCGCCGACGTCAACGTCAAGACCATCGCACGCGGCACCCCCGGCTTCTCGGGCGCTGACCTGGCCAACCTCGTGAACGAAGCGGCCCTGACGGCGGCCCGCAAGGATCGCCGCATGGTCACGCACCGCGATTTCGAGGACGCCAAGGACAAGGTCCTGATGGGCTCGGAGCGTCGCTCCATGGCCATGAACGAGGAAGAGAAGCGCCTGACTGCCTATCACGAGGCCGGCCACGCCATCGTCGCCATGAACGTCAAGATGGCCGACCCGGTGCACAAGGCGACCATCGTCCCGCGCGGCCGCGCGCTGGGCATGGTGATGCAACTGCCGGAAGGCGACCGCTACTCGATGAAGTACCAGCAGATGATCGACCGGATCGCCATCATGGCCGGCGGCCGCGTCGCCGAGGAGCTGATCTTCGGCAAGGAGAACATCACCTCGGGCGCCTCGTCGGACATCGAACAGGCCACCAAGCTGGCCCGCGCGATGGTCACCCGCTGGGGCTTCTCGGACATCCTGGGCACCGTGGCCTACGGCGAGAACCAGGAAGAGGTCTTCCTGGGGCACTCGGTGGCGCGCAGCCAGAACGTCTCGGAAGAGACGGCCCGCACCATTGATGCAGAGGTCAAGCGTCTGGTCACCAACGGCTGGGACGAGGCTCGCAAGATCCTCACCGAGAAGGCCGGGGATCACGAGAAGCTGTCCCAGGCCCTGCTCGAGTACGAGACCATGTCGGGCGAGGAGATCAAGGACCTGCTGGAGAAGGGCGTCACGCCGAACCGCGACGAGAACAACTTCCCCAACGCCGGACCTTCGGTCTCGGTCCCGATCACACCGGTGTCCGACGGCACCGAGGTCGAAACCCAGACGGTCCACTGAGGACCGGTCAGACGAAGCGTATGGCGAAGGGCCGGAGAGCAATCTCCGGCCCTTTCTGTTTTCAGACCAGGGTGTCCTCGTCCTCGATCAGGACCGCCGTCAGCTTGCGCAGGCGACCCGAGGGATCGGGCCACCGTATGGACTGGCCGGCCGAAAGGCCCAGCAGGCCAGCGCCGACGTGCGAAAGCGGCGAGACAAGGCCGAGGTCGATATCGGCTTCAGAGGGCGGCACGATCTTGATCCTGCGAGGTCTGCTCCCGCGATCGTCGACGTAGTGGACCCAGCAGTCGAGGCCCACCGTGTGGAGGCGTCGTCCGGAATGATCGATGCGGGCCCGATCGAGTTCCTGCCGAAGCAGGCCGGCGACGCCGTCTCCTTCGACCTCCCCGACAAGGGTGGACAGCAGGGCGTGATCAGCAGAGCTGAGCTGGATGGCCGGGAGGCGTGCCGGCGCGTCGCCGGAAGTGCGGATGGGCATTGGAAATCTCGAAGTTCGGGCCCGCCGTCCACGGCATGGCCCTGAGTTGAGGCAGAGGCCGTGTCACCCGGAGACGAGACACGCGTCATCGTCCCCGGGTCATCCGCCTGCGACGAGGCGTCCCGCGTGGTTCAGCAACCGGCCCTGCTCGGACATTCCGATCATGGATCGAAGCTAGGCCGACGGCTGAGGAAGTCAAATCAGGCAGGCGTAAGTCTTCGAAGACAAGTTTGCAAAGCAAACAAGTCCGCGCTACATCGTCGATCCTCAACCGAGGGGAGCCGTCATGTCCGCGTCCGAAACCCATCTGCCCGAGCGCCTTCACGGCCTCGACGCCCTGCGCGGCGGCGCCCTGCTGCTGGGCGTGGTCCTGCACGCCAGCCTGTCCTTCTTCCCGCAGCAAATCTGGATCGTCGCCGACGACAGCCGCTCGATCGGCGCGGCGGGGCTATTCTTCGCCATCCACCTGTTCCGGATGACAGCCTTCTTCCTGATCGCCGGCCTGTTCGCCCACATGATGCTGGCCCGCAAGGGCTGGTTCGGCTTCGCGAAGGATCGCGCCGTCCGCATCACCGGCCCGCTGCTGGCCTTCTGGTTCCCGGTCATGGCCGGCATCGTCACGGCCCTGGTCTGGAACGCCCACGCCAACGGTCTGGTCACGCCGGGCGCGCCGCCACCCCCGCCGCCGACCTATGACTGGACCAACATCCCGCTGACCCACCTGTGGTTCCTCTACGTCCTCAGCCTGTTCTGCATCGTCGCCCTGATCCTGCGCGCGCCCTTCGCTGCGCTGGATCGAAATGGCGGCTGGGGTCGTCTGGTCGACCGCCTGACCGGCGCCCTGATTGGCTGGTGGACGCCCTTCCTGCTGGCCGCGCCTCTGGCTCTGGCCTTCTGGCTGGACCCGAAATGGATCGCCTTCTTCGCCGTGCCGACGCCCGACGCCGGCCTGATCCCGCACACCGCCGCCCTCGTCGGCTTCGGCCTGGCTTTCGCGCTCGGCTTCCTGCTGGATCGCCGCCGCGACCTGCTGACCCGCCTTGCCGGCTGGTGGCCTGTCTATCTGATCCTGGCCGTGGTGTCGGGCGTGTGGAGCTATGTCCTCGCCGGCGGACCCAGCCTGACCCCGATGACCGAGCCGACGCAGGCCAAGGCCATCGCCGCGGCTGTCGTCGCCATTGCCGTCTTCAGCTCCGCACTGGCCGCCGTCGGCCTGTGCCTGCGCTTCCTGTCCGGCCACAGCCCCATGCGTCGCTACCTCGCTGACGCCTCCTACTGGGTCTACATCCTGCACCTGCCGCTGGTCATGCTGGCGCAGGTCTGGGTGCAGAACTGGGCCGGCCCGTGGTGGCTGAAGCTGGCTGGAGTCTCGCTGGGCGTCTTCGCCGTATGCCTGATCTCCTACGAACTGACTGTCCGTCACGGCTTCATGGGCAAGTGGCTGAACGGCCGCCGCATCCCTTGGCGTCGCCCGGCGCCCGCCGCCGCCATCCCCGCCGAATAGCTTGCCAAGCCCGACCGGCTCGTCCACCCAATCGGGACGAGCCGGTTCCGGAGAATCGCCCACATGCCCTCCAAGCCCCGCCTGCATTCCCCTGAGGACGACCTCGCCTTCATGCGCTCGATCGTCGAGGGTTCGGGCCGGCCACCCATGACCCTCGCCATCTGCTACCTCGCCGGCGGCCTGCTCTACGGTCTGCAGTGCCTGTTCCATGTCGGGCAGGTGATCGGCCTGATCCGCTGGCCCGATCTGGCCAATCTGATCTTTGTCGTCGGCATCACGGTGGCCTTCCTCGTGATCCTGACCTGGGCGATCCTGCATGATCGCAAGGCCGGTCCGTCGAACCGGGGACCGCTGGCTGCCCGGATGACCAGCGCGGTCTTCAGCGCCACCGGCATGGCCAACGCCGCCGTCGTCATCGTCTTCGCCGTCGGCGCCATTCGCGATCAGGACTTCGCCATCTGGCTCTACTACGCCGCCATCGTCTTCGCCCTTCAGGCCGCCGCCTGGCTGGTGGCGTGGAACCTGAAGAAGCGGCCGTGGATGCTGGCGACCTCGCTGGGCGGCTGGGTCACGGCCGTCGCGCTGGGCGTGCTGGTGCGCGAGCCGGTGGCCTATCTCGGCGTCTGCACCGTCGCCCTGTTCCTGCTGTTCGCCCTGCCGGGCTGGATCCTTTTCCGCGATGCCCGTGCAGGGAAGGCGGCCTGACACATGGGACTGGCCGACCTCGGCAGGATCGATGACGTCATCCACGGCCGCATGCGGCTGGGGATCATGGTCTATCTGGCCGACGTCGACAGCGCCGACTTCACCGAGCTGAAGACCGTGCTGGAGGCGACCCAAGGCAACCTGTCCGTCCACCTGAAGAAGCTGGAAGAGGCGGGCTATGTCGCCATCGCCAAGAGCTTCAAGGACAACAAGCCCCTGACCCGCGTCTCGATCACCACCGAGGGCCGCAAGGCGTTCGGCGTCTATCTCGAGGCCATCGGCAAGCTGATCGGAGGGCGCGACTGATGGCCCCCATCGTCGTCGATCCGAAGCACGTCCGCGAGTTCGTCGACTTCGACGCCTTCTACGGCTGGCTGGCCGACAACCACGCCAGCGCGCCTGAGGTCTGGATCAAGATCCACAAGAAGGGCTCGGGCCTGCCGTCCATCAATCACATCGAAGCCATCGACGCCGTCCTGTGCTGGGGCTGGATTGACGCGGTGCGGAAGGGCTTCGACGAGAAGAGCTTTCTCCAGCGCTACGTGCCGCGCGGCAGGAAAAGCGTCTGGAGCCAGGTCAACGTCGCCAATGTCGCCCGCCTGATCGAGGCGGGCCGCATGACCGAACACGGCCTCAAACAGGTCGAGGCTGCAAAGGCCGATGGCCGCTGGGACGCCGCCTATCGGGTCAAGGGCTCGACCGTGCCGGACGACCTGCAGGCCGCACTGGATGCCGACGCGAAGGCGAAGGCCTTCTTCGAGACCCTGACCGCCCAGAACCGGTTCGCCCTGATCTTCCGCCTGCAGTCGCTGAAGACTGAGGCGGGCCGCAGGAAGCGCATCGAGGCCACCCTCAACATGCTGCGCAAGGGCGAGACCATCTATCCGCAGGCTAGCAAGTCATGACCGGCCTTCCCCGCGTCATGGGCATCGTCAACACGACACCGGACAGCTTCTCGGACGGCGGCCGGCACGATGGCGTCGAGGCCGCTGTCGCCCACGGGCTGAAGTTGGTCGAACATGGCGCGGACATCCTCGACGTCGGCGGCGAGAGCACCCGGCCGGGCGCCGAGCCTGTGGGCGTGGACGAGGAGATCGCCCGCACCGCGCCGGTCATCGCCGGCCTCGCGAAGGCCTGGGGCGGGCCGATCAGCATCGACACCATGAAGCCCGAGGTCGCCCGCGCCGCCGTCGCCGCCGGGGCGACGATCTGGAACGACGTGGCCGCGCTCGGCTATGCGCCGGACGGCATGAAGACCGCCGCCGCGCTCGGCTGCGACATCGTCCTGATGCACATGAAGGGCGAGCCGCGCACCATGCAGGACGCCCCGCACTATGACGACGTGGTCGCCGAGGTCGCCGACTGGCTGGACCATCGGGCGGGCGAGGCCATGGCCGCCGGCGTCGCGCCCGATCGCATCTGGCTGGACCCCGGCATCGGCTTCGGCAAGACGGTCGAGCACAATCTGCTGCTGACCGCACACCTCGACCGCATCGGCGCATCGGGCCTGCCGGTCCTGTACGGCGCCAGTCGCAAGCGCACGATCGCCGGCATCGATCCGACCGCAACCGATCCCATGGATCGCCTCGGCGGCTCGCTGGCCCTCGCTTTGGAGGCCGCCCGCCGCGGCGCCGGCATCGTCCGCGTCCACGACGTGCGCGAGACGGTTCAGGCGCTCAAGGTGCAGGTGGCTCTGGACGCTGGCTTGCGTCCGCGCTGAGTCTCCGCCATCTGCCCGTCATGACCTCATTGGGACGCGTTCTGATCATCGCCGGCTCCGACTCGGGCGGCGGGGCGGGGATACAGGCGGATGTGAAGGCCGTGACAGCCCTGGGCTGCTTCGCGGCCACCGCCATCACGGCGATCACGGTGCAGAACACCCTCGGCGTCCATGGCGTCCATCCGTTGCCGCTCGATCTGATCGAGGCGCAGGCGCGGGCGGTGCTGGACGACATCGGAACCGACGCCATCAAGACCGGCATGCTGGGCTCGACCGACGTCGTCGAGCGCGTCGCCGCCATCCTCGACAGCTCCGACGCGCCCGTGGTCGTCGACCCGGTCATGATCGCCAAGGGCGGCCACCCGCTGCTGCCCGATGAGGCGGTGGAAGCGGTGAAATCCCTGATGGTGCCCCGCGCGACCCTGCTGACCCCCAACGCGCCCGAGGCCGAGGCCCTGACCGGCCTTCCGGTCGCCGATCTGGACGGCCAGCGTCGCGCCGGCGCCTTCCTCATCGGGATGGGGGCCAAGGCCGTGCTGATGAAGGGCGGCCATGTCGCCACCGGCGACCGCGTCATCGACGTGCTGGTGACCGAGGATGGCGAAACCCTGCTGGAGGGCGAACGGGTCGATACCCGCCACACCCACGGCACCGGCTGCACCCTCGCCAGCGCCTGCGCGGCCGGTCTGGCGAAGGGGCTTTCGCTTGAGGCCGCCGTGACTGAAGCCTGGGCCTATGTCGCCGAGGCCATCCGCCGCGCGCCCGGTCTGGGCGGCGGCCACGGCCCGCTGGACCACGCCTGGCCGATGCGGGGCGACCGGTGAGCGATCTCGAAACCCGCCTCGCCGACATCGTCCGCGCCAGCCCTGATTTGATGCATGTCCTGACGACCGTGCGCGGTCTGGGGCTGAACGACTGGCGGGTCTTCTCCGGCGCCGTCTATCAGGCCGTCTGGAATGACGTGACCGGCCGCCCCGCCGGGTACGGCATCAAGGACTACGACCTCGGCTATTTCGGCCCGGACACCAGCTGGGACGCCGAGGACGTGGTCATCAAACGCGTCGCCGCCGTCTTCGAACCGCCCTTCCGGGACATCGTCGAGGTGAGGAACCAGGCGCGGGTTCACATTTGGCATCCGGCGAAGTTCGGTGGCTCCTACCCGGCCTTGACCAACACGGATGAGGCCCTGACACGCTTCGTCGCGCCGTGTTTCGCGGTCGGTGTCAGGCTCGAAAAGGACGGAGAAATCACCGTGGCCGCGCCATTTGGGCTGGGTGACGTGTTCAATCTGACCATCCGTCCGACCCCGGACAGGCCCATCGCCAACGACTGGGATCGCATTATCGATAAGGCGAAGGCGCGTTGGCCGGAACTCAATATCGTTCAGGTCTGATTGCGGACCTGCCCAAACGAGTTAGCTTTGGGCATTAAAAGTTGGCGACCAAGGTCATGACCGTTCATCCCGTTTCCGCACTAACGACCGAATGGCTCCCGGAGTGCGATTTCGCGGTCATGAACCATGGATTCATGACGCACGGGCGCGACTATCAGATCATTATTCAGGACATGATCAGCGCGCGGCCCGGAACACATCGGCTCACATTCACACATGTTGTGCGGGCGGATTGTCAGACCGCGTTGTCTGCCGATGGCTGGTCGGGATCGTGGGATGACATATTCCTCGACTACGAGCTTTCGAAAGACTTGGACGGCTACGTCTGGGGGACGAACTGGTCACTGGCCTATCCGGGGATCACGGCTCTGATCGGCGACTACGAGGCCGACGAGTGGACACGCAAGGTGCGTCGGCCAATGTATGCGGCGACGCTGGAAACGGACCGCTTTAGCCTGCGGCTGATCTTCCACTCTCTGCGATCCGAAATGGTCACGGATGACACCTCGTTGGTCAAACAGGTGATCATTCCGTTGGCTTGAAAATGGTCCGAACATACAAACAGAGTTGCGTCCATCTGTGGTTCGAGAACCGTTTCGGCGAGCCCTGTGAGGCCCTGCCCGACACCGATACGGCGCTGAGCCGCTTCGTCGCCCCGGCCTTCGCGATCGGAATCCGGCTTGAGGGGGACGACAGCATCAGCATCGCCGCGCCTTTCGGACTGGAGGACATGTTCGCCATGGTCCTGCGTCCCAACCCGCGTCGCCCTCTGGCGAAAGACTGGGACAAGGCCGTCGCCAGCGCTTCCGCCCGCTGGCCCGAGCTGCGCGTCGAGGCATGAGGAAGGGGCGCGACCCTTCCGGATCGCGCCCCTCGGACATCGGGGAGGATGTCTCAGGTCGCCTTAGCGACGACGGTTGTCCCAATCGCGGCGCTCTTCACGCACCTGACGCGACAGACGGTCGTATCGGGCGTCGAGCTCCTGACGCTCGCGCAAGCTCAGGCCGCCGCGCTGATAGGAGTATTCGAGGCGAACCAGCTGGTTCAGCTCGTTGCGCAGGCGGGTCGCCTCGCGGCGGCTCAGCTGGCCATTGCGCTGACCCACATCGATGCGGCGATCGAGGTTGTGCTTGCGCTGCGAGATCGGCTGCCAGCCGCGGTGGTTCTGCTCGTAGCCGCCGCCACGGTACTGGGTGGTCATGGCGGCGGAGGCCGATGCGGCGGCCGGGACAGCCACGGTAGCCGCGGCCAGGGCGAGGGCGGGGATAAGGGCTTTCTTGAACATGACGTTCTCCTTGGCGTTCACCGCAACCGGATCGGCTGCGTTGATGTGGAGAAGACCACCCCCGGCCTGAGCCGCATCTGAACACGGCAGGTCAGTTAACGTTCATGTGCGTGAAATCGACGTCATGGGCGGATGACGAGACCTCTGCTCGCGTCTAAAGGCTCGTCCGCGCGCACGAGGCGAGGGCGGTGGCCTGAAGCTGAAACCGGAATACACTGGTCGTTCAGCCGTCGTTCAGAGGCCGAGGATTAAACCCGACGACATGAAACGGATGCTCGCCCTTTCCCTGGCCGCCCTGATCGCCGCAGCGCCCCTGAGCGCGGCTGCGCAGGATCGTGGCGACCGCGATGATCGCGGCCCGCGTCGCGACCGTTCGGAACAGCAGGAGCGCCCCGAACGGGAGCGGCCGCAGATCAGCTATTCCGAAGCCGCCAGCATCGCCCGGTCGCAGGCCGGGCCCGGCGCCCGCTTCGTGGGCTCGCAAGGCATCCAGGGCGGGCGCTATGTGTTCGCCTTCGAGCGTGACGGCCGGGTCTTTAACGTTTCCGTCAGCGCCTACCGCTAGGAGCCATCATGCGAGTTCTTCTGGTCGAGGATGACGCGGACCTGTCGCGCCAGCTGAAAACGGCGCTGGGCGATGCGGGCTACGCCGTGGACCACGCCGCGGACGGCGAGGAAGCCCACTTCCTCGGCGACACCGAACCCTATGACGTTATTGTGCTGGATCTGGGCCTGCCCAAGATCGACGGCGTGTCGGTGCTCGAGCGCTGGCGTCGGGAAGGCAAGGCGACACCCGTCCTGATCCTGACGGCGCGCGGAGCGTGGTCCGACAAGGTCTCCGGCTTCGACGCCGGGGCCGACGACTATCTGACCAAGCCGTTCCACACCGAGGAATTGCTGGCCCGCCTGCGCGCCCTGCTGCGCCGCTCGGCCGGCATCGCCTCGGCGACCCTGTCGTGCGGCGGCCTGCGTCTCGATCCGCGCGCGGCCCGCGCCAGCGTCAATGGTGAGCCTCTGCGCCTGACGTCGCTGGAGTACCGCCTGCTGCACTATCTGATGATGCATCAGGGCCGGGTCATCAGCCGCACGGAGCTGGTCGAGCACCTGTACGATCAGGACTTCGACCGCGACTCCAACACCATTGAGGTATTCGTCGGTCGTCTGCGCAAGAAGATCGGTTCTGACCGCATCGAGACCGTCCGCGGCCTGGGCTATCGGCTGACGCCGCTGGCCGGGGAGTCCGACGCGGCGTGACGGACGACGCGGGGGCAGGCGAGACGGTCGCGGAACCGAAGACCTGGGGCCGGTGGTTCGGCCGTCCGGGCCGCAGCCTGACGCGTCGGCTGATCTGGCTGGCCTCCGCCTGGATTCTGATCGCCCTGCTGGTTACCGGATGGGCTCTGACGAAGCAGTACAGCGAAAGCACCCTGCGGCGTCTCGGCAATGTCCTGGCCATAACGATCGATGAAGTCGTGCTCGCCAGCACGGCCGACCCCGCTGGCGTGACAGTCGCCGAGATCAAGGACGCACGAACCCTCCGCCCCCTCTCCGGCAAGTACTGGGCGGTGGCCGAACTCGATGGTGATCGCGGCGTCCGCTTCCTCGCACGGTCGCCTTCGCTGGCCGGAGAGGATCTGCCGGTGCCTCGCGACCTGCCGCCCCGCCTGCGTGGCGCTTTCGGCCAGACCATCAGCTACAACGGCCGCGGTCCCATGGGGGCGCCGCTGCGCATCGCCGCCAGCCTCAAGACCCTGCCGGGACGGGAGCGGCCCGTCGTGCTGATGGCGGGCCTCGACCGATCCGAACTGGATGCCGACGCCCGCCAGTTCGCGACCTTCACCTGGATCGCCTTGGCCATGCTCGGCGGCGGTCTGGTCATCGCCGTCTTCCTGCAGGTGCAGATCGGCTTGCGTCCCCTCTTCGGCTTGCGCAACGAGATCGCCGATGTCCGCAAGGGCAAGGCGGCGCGGATCGCAAAGACCTATCCGCTCGAAATCCAGCCGCTGGCCGAGCAGGTGAACCGCTTGCTGGACCAGAACCAGGAGACCGTCGAACGCCAGCGCACCCACGTCGGCAATCTGGCCCATGCGCTGAAGACGCCCCTGTCGGTCATGCTTGCCGAGGCCGGTACGCAGAAGGGCCAGCTGCCCGACATGGTCCGCAAGCAGACCGAGATCATGAAGGCGCAGGTCGATCACCATCTGCGCCGCGCTCGCGCCGCCGCCCGCGCCCAGCTGCTGGGTGAGCGTACGCCGATCGCCGAGGTCATCGACGAACTGGCCGTCATGCTGGAGCGGGTGTTCGAAACCAAGGGCGTCGAGATCGACTGGCGTGCGCCGGACGAGCTGGGCTTCCGCGGCGAGCGACAGGACCTGCAGGAGATCCTCGGCAACCTGATGGAGAACGCCTGCAAATGGGCGAAGCGCCGGGTCCGGATTTCCGCGGGCCCTACCGGACTCGGCCAGATGGTGCTGGTCGTCGAGGACGACGGGCCGGGCCTGCCGGCCGACCAGCGCGAGGCCGCCCTGCAACGGGGCATGCGGATGGACGAGACCACGCCGGGATCCGGTCTGGGCCTCTCGATCGTGGTGGAATTGACCCGCGCCTATGGCGGTCGCATCACCTTGGGTGACAGCGACATGGGGGGGCTGAAGGTGCTTCTGGAACTGCCGACCGCCGAGGTTTGAGACCAGCCGGCTGGATAGGGCCTGTTAACCGCGTCCTGTCATGGTCGAGCTTCGGTCCGGGCCTCCCCGGCCACGAGGTGTTCTGTATGTCCGGGCTTTCGACTGCCCATTCCGTCGCCCTTGCCGCGCTTCTGGCGCGCTGTTCCGAGGCGATGCTCAAATCGGTATCGACGACGGTTTCGGGCCTTCCTGGTGAGAAGGCCAATGACCTGCGCCGCATGCTGGCCGAGGAGATGACGGACCGACGCCGTCGCGCCGTCGCCTTTGCGCCGATCCTGCCGATGTTCGCCGAGCGCGCCGACGGAATCCCTGCGACCACCTTCCCACCCGACGTGCTGGCGCGGCTCTGGAAGGCCGCCAGCGGTCGCGAGCCGCAACTATTGCCTCGTCTCGATGAAGACGAGGGCGGCGAGATCATCGTCGCGAACCGTATCTGTCAGGCCGCCGCCTCGATCGTGCGCGATCGGCCCGATCTCGTCTGGCCCGAGGCGTCCCGTCCGGACATCCGCGACAAGGGGCTCGAAGATCTGGTGATCAGCCTGGACCTCGCTCATCTGGCGCGCAGGGCGTTGCCGCTGATCGACGTGTGGCTCAAACGCCCGGACGGCGATCAACTGGCCGAGCTCCGCCTGATGGTGAAGGACGGCTCCGGGATTCACGCCGACGGGGCGTGGCGGCTTGTCGAAATCCTCTTTGCTCACTTGGCGGACGCCGTACTCGTCCTTCGCATCCTGACGCGCACCTCCGGCGCGGCGGACCGTATCGGCTTCCTCAGCGTGTCCGAGATGGGCGAGTTCGTGGAGCGGCTGCTGAACGGCGTGAGCCAGCGGGTCGAACGCCTCACAGCCTGGGCCACGGCCGGCGGCAAGGACGATATCGCGCCGGTGATGGCTGATCTCGACTGGTGCGCCAACGTGCTGGCCGAGCTGGATGTCACCCTGACGCTCGAGCCGGACTCGCCTTGGGGCATGAGCGTGCGCGAAAGCCGTCTGGCCGTCGCCGCCTGGATGACGACCCTTTACCGCAAGGCGGACAAGGCCGTGGACGCCGCTCTCCCGATGACGCGCGTTCAGACGTCCGGCCGGATGACACGTCAGGTCCCGGACCTGTCCGCCCCCGCCCGGGGCGAGGCGGCCGAGACGGCCTTCGCCCTGATGAAGCTGGTCGGCGTAACCCGTGGCGCGGCGTCGACCTTCGGCGCCGAAGCCGGGCGCAAGGCCTTGATGGACGAACTGGTCGAACGGCTGACGTCGTATGCGGACCAGATCCTCGGCGTGATCAACGATGAAGCGACGGACCGGAACCACGCGCTGGCGCTGATCGCGGTCGCCGCCCGCTACCTCGAACTGATCGAGGCGAAGGAGGCGGCGAAGACCGTGCGTCGCCGCGCCGCAGTGGCGGGTGGAAGCGCCGTGACGGCGGGGGCCTCGTCGGCGGCCGCTTGATCGGCTACATCGCGCGGCGATGACGTTTTTCTGGATCATGACAGCGCTTCTGGCGGCCCTGGCAGGGCTGCTGGTGCTGACGGGTGCGCGCCGCGGCGCCGACGGGGGCGAGGCGCCGGAAGCTTCGGCCGCCGTTGAGCTGTCGGAGCTGGATCGCCTGAAGGCGCGCGGCCTGCTGGACGAGGCCTCATGGACCGCCGCTCGTGCCGAGGCCGGACGCCGTATCCTTTCGGCCGAACGCACGGCGCAGCCGATCCTCGCGGGCGGCAAGGATCGCTTCTGGGTGCTGGGCGGGATCGTCGCGACGGTGCTGGTTTCGCTGGGGGTCTATTTCGCGATCGCTGCTCCCGGCCTGCCCGATCAGCCTTATGAACAACGGGTCGACGAGTGGGCGACCTCGGTCGAGGCGCTGGAGCCGGTTCAGGTCGCCGCCGTGGTCGATCGTATGGTTCGCTCCCAGCCCGAGAACCATCAGGCCCTGACCATGCTGGGCGCGGCCCGCTTCCAGGCCGGCGATCCCATCGGTGCCGCCTCGGCCTTCCGCCGCGCGCTGGAGCTGGAACCGAACGACGCCCGAAGCTGGTCGCGTCTCGGTGAAAGTCTCGTCCGCGCCAACGACGGCGCGGTCGGTGGTGACGCTGAGGCCGCCTTCCGCCGCGCGCTGGCGCTGGATGCCAATCAGGGCGGGGCGCGCTACTTCCTCGGCGAGGCCGCGCTGGCGCGCGGCGACGTGGCGGAGCTTCGCTCCCTGTGGGGGCCGCTGATGGCGTCGCTGGATCCGTCGGATCCGCGTCTGGCCGAGCTGACCACGCGCCTCGCCGCGGCGGAGGCCCGTCAATGAGCTGGTTGCCGAAGTCTCCCAAGGCGCGCCGCCGCCTGTGGGTCGTGGCTGCCGTCGCCCCGATCCTCGCCCTCGCCGTCGGCCTGTCGCTTTGGGCCATGCGCGACAGCGTGACCTTCTTCTTCTCGCCATCCGAGGTGACCGCCGAGAACGCGCCCGCCGGCCGTGTCGTGCGTCTGGGCGGTCTGGTCGAGGCCGGCAGCGTGGAGCGCGACGGCACGGGCGAGATCGCCTTCGTCGTCACCGACAATCTGGCCAGCACGCGCATCGTCTATCGCGGTGAATTGCCCGACCTGTTCCGCGAAGGGCAGGGGATCGTGGCCCAAGGCGCCTTCCAGCCCGACCGCACCTTCCGCGCGACCCAGGTTCTGGCCAAGCACGACGAGAACTATATGCCGCGCGAGGTCGCGGATCGCCTGAAGGAAACCGGTGAGTGGCGTCCCGAGGACGGCGCGCCTGCACGGGCCGGAGTCCCCACAACGTGATCGTCGAAGTCGGGGCCTTCGCCCTCATCCTGTCCCTGATCCTGGCGGTGCTGCAGACCGTCATGGCCGGCGTCGGCCGCCTGCGTCGCAGTCCGGTGCTGGCGGGCGCAGCCGATGGCGCGGCGCTGGCTTCTGCGCTGGCCGTGGCCGTCGCCTTCGCCGCCCTGATCTTCGCCTTCGCGGCGTCGGACTTCTCGGTCGCCAACGTCGCGGCCAACAGCCATACCGACAAGCCGATGCTCTACAAGGTGGCAGCCGCCTGGGGCAGCCACGAGGGCTCGCTGCTGCTGTGGTGTCTGGTCATGACCGGCTTCGGCGCAACCCTGGCCCGCGCCCGCAACCTGCCCTTCGGCCTGCGCACCTCGGCCGTCGCGACGCAAGGCGTGCTGGGCGCCCTGTTCCTCGCCTTCGCGGTCTTCACGTCGAATCCGTTCGCGCGGCTGGAACCCGCGCCGTTTCAGGGAGGGTCGCTGAATCCGCTGCTGCAGGACCCGGCGCTCGCCTTCCATCCGCCGCTGCTCTACCTCGGCTACGTCGGCTTCTCGGTCTGCTTCTCGCTGGCCGTCGCCGCCCTGATCGAGGGACGGGCCAACGCCAGCTTCTGGCCGGCCTGGGGCCGCTGGGTCCGGCCTTGGGCGCTCGCCAGCTGGGCCTTCCTGACCGTCGGCATCGCCCTGGGCAGCTTCTGGGCCTACTACGAACTCGGCTGGGGCGGCTGGTGGTTCTGGGACCCGGTCGAGAACGCCAGCTTCATGCCGTGGCTGGCCGGCGCGGCCCTGCTGCACAGCGCGGTGGTGACGGAGCGCCGCGGCGCGCTGGCCGGCTGGACCACCTTCCTCGCCCTGCTGGCCTTCACCTTCTCCATGCTGGGCGCCTTCCTCGTGCGCTCGGGCGTGCTGACCAGCGTTCACGCGTTCGCCGTCGACCCGAAGCGCGGCCTGATGCTGCTGGCCATCCTCGGCGTCACCGCCGGCGCGGCCTTCGCCCTGTTCGCCTGGCGGGCGCCGCAGCTGAAGGGCGGCGGCATGTTCGCCCCGGTCAGCCGCGAGGGCGCGCTGGTGCTGAACAACCTGTTCCTGACCGCCGCCGCCGCGACGGTGCTGCTGGGCACCCTGTATCCGCTGATCCTCGAGGCGGCGTCGGGCGCGACCATCTCGGTCGGCCCGCCCTATTTCGCCCTGACCTTCGTGCCGCTGATGGCCGTGGCGCTGTTGATCCTGCCCGCTGGCCCGCTGCTGGCGTGGAAGCGCGGCGACCTGAACGGCGCCCTGCAACGCTTGTGGGTCGCGGCCCTGCTGGCCGTCGCCCTGGGCCTCGCCGGCTGGGCCATGTTCGAACCGAAGAAGGCGCTGGCCGCCGCCGGTCTGGCGCTGGGCTTCTGGCTGATCGTCGGCGCCCTGGCCGAGACCGCCGAGCGGGTGCGCCTCTTCCGCGCGCCTCTGGCCGAGGTCTTCCGCCGGGCGAAGGGCCTTCCGCTCGGCGCCTGGGGCATGACGCTGGCTCATGCCGGGCTCGGCGTCTTCGTGCTCGGGGCCGTGGTCGAGACCGGCTACCGGATCGAGACCGGCCGCCCACTGCAGGTGGGTCAGTCGATCGAGGCTGCAGGCTATTCCGTCCGACTGGATCAGGTCCGGGTCGTCGAGGGCCCGAACTATCTGGCCGAGCAGGGCCGGTTCACCATTGAGGTTCAGGGCGGCAGGACCCGCACCCTGACCGCCGAGCGCCGCTTTTTCCCCGCAGGCGGCCAGACGACGACCGAGGTCGGCCTCGACTTCCGTGGACTGGACGACGTCTATGTGGTGCTGGGCGAACGCGCGGCGCTCGTCGATGGCCAGCCGAGCTGGAGCGTGCGGGTCTGGTGGAATCCCTGGGCGCGGCTGATCTTCCTTGGACCGGCGATCATGGCGCTGGGCGGGCTGCTGTCGCTGCTGGATCGTCGTCTGAGGATTGGGGCCGGCGGGAGGAAGACGGGATGAAGCGGGTCCTGCTGGTCGCCATCGCCGCCGTCGGCCTGATCGCCGCGGAACCCATCCCCGCGCCCGACACGCCCTTGCCAGATGCGGCGCAGGAAGCGCGGGCCCAGCGCCTGTTCGACGGCATCCGCTGCGTGGTCTGCCAGCACGAGGCCATCGCCGACAGCCCCGCCGGCATCGCCTCCGACATGCGTCGTCTGGTGCGCGAGGAAATCGCGGCCGGTCGCACCGATGCGGAGGTCCGGGCGGATCTGGTGACCCGCTACGGCGACTTCGTTCTGTTCAAGCCGCCGGTGCGGGTCGGGACGTGGCTGCTGTGGTTCGGTCCGTTCGTCGCCCTGCTGCTGGTCGGCGCCGTCCTGTTGGTCGTCGGCCGTCGCCGGAGAGCGGAAATCGAACCGCTTTCGTCAGTTGAGGAAGCCCGGCTGGCCGATATTCTCGCGAACGGCGATCTTCGCCGTAGTCATGACGCAAAGCCGTCTGACGACTGACACTGCGCGGGACCCAACATTCCGCCACGGGCGTTGGTGTTGCGACACACGCCCTCTATCTAGGGCCTAACGGGCGTCATTTGTCGCCCGACGAGAGGATCGCAGGATACCCATGGTGAAGCGCAAGGAATTCATTCTCGGGGCCGTGGTCGGCCTGACCTTCGCGGCGGCCGCGACCGCCGGCGGGGTCATCAGCTGGCCGACCGCTGCGGCGGGTCCGGTGGCCGGGGTCTCCGGTCGTCTTGCGCCGAGCGCGGGCGCGGCCGGCCTCGCCTTCGCGCCGCCGCAGGGCGCGCCGCTCAGCTTCGCCGACATCTTCCAGCAGGTCGCTCCGGCCGTCGTCCAGATCGACGTCAAGGCGCGGGTCGAGCGCCCGCGCGGCGGCTTCATCCAGATCCCGGGCCTCGGCGTCATTCCGGCGCCGGGCGGTCAGGGCGGGAGCGAAGGCGAAGAGGGCGAAGCTCCGACCGCCATGGGCGCGGGTTCGGGCTTCTTCATCTCGGCCGACGGCTACATCGTCACCAACAACCACGTCGTCGCCGATGCCGTTGAGATCACCGTCAAGCTGGCGGACTCGCGCGAGCTGCCGGCCCGCGTGATCGGCCGCGACGAGAACACCGATCTGGCCGTCATCAAGGTCGACGGGACCGACTTCCCGTTCGTGACCTTCGAGGAAGAGGCTCAGCCCCGCGTCGGTGACTGGGTCATCGCCGTCGGCAACCCGTTCGGTCTGGGCGGCACGGCGACGGCCGGTATCGTTTCGGGTCTGGGCCGCAACCAGCTCGACGCCCGTACGCCCTATACGGACTACATCCAGATCGACGCGGCCATCAACCGGGGCAACTCGGGCGGCCCGACCTTCGATATCTACGGCCGTGTCATCGGCGTGAACTCCGCGATCCTGTCGCCGACCGGCGGCTCGGTCGGCATCGGCTTCGCGATCCCGGCCTCGGTCGCCAAGCCGATTACGGACCAACTGCGCCGCGGTGAGTCGATCACCCGCGGCTATGTCGGCGTCGGTATTCAGGATCTTTCGCGCGAAGAGCGCGCCAGCCTGGGTCTGGATGCCCGCTTCAAGGGCGCCTACGTCGGCACTGTGACGCCGGGTGGTCCGGCCGACACCGGCGGCGTGCAACTGGGCGACATCGTCACCCACGTGAACGGTCAGGAAGTCCAGAACAGCAATGACCTGACCCGTCGCATCGGGCAGGTGCGTCCCGGCGAAACCGTGCGCCTCCAGATCCTTCGTGATGGTCGGCGCGAGACGGTGACGATCCGTGCGATCACTCGTCCGTCCGAAAGCGAGCTGAACGCCAGTGGCGGCATCGGGCAGACGCCGGAAGCGCCTCAGGGCGCACCGTCCGCGGGCACGGAAGTTGTCGGCCTTACGGTGGCTCCGATGACGCCGGCGCTGCGTCGTCAGCACGAAGTGCCGGAGCGCATCAGCGGGCTCGTCGTCACCCAGCCCGGTCGCGGAGCTGCACAAGGGGTTCAGCCGGGCACCGTTATCATGCGTGCAGGAAACGGCCCCGTCACGACCGTCGCCCAGTTGCAGGCGGCCGTCGAGGCGGCTCGCCAGAACAACACCGGCGTCTTCCTGATGTTCTGGACACCGGCTGGCGTGCGCACCGGCGTGCTCGAAGTTCCGAAGTCTGAATAAGGCTTAACTGACGGGATCGTCGCGGATGCATTACACTCCGCGACGAATCTCGTTTTTCGGGGGCTGACTATGCGAATTCTGGTGGTCGAGGATGACGCCGAGGCCGCGACCGCCATGGTCCGTGGGCTAAGTGAGGCTGGCCATGAGGTCACCCATGCCGTCGACGGCGCCTTCGGCCTGCTGGAGGCGCAGAAGGGTGGCTACGACGTCTATGTGGTGGACCGGATGATGCCGCGCCTCGACGGCATCGGTATGGTCGAGACCCTGCGCAAGGACGGCGATCAGACCCCGGTCCTGTTCCTGTCCGCCTTGGGCGAGGTCGAGGATCGCGTTGTGGGCCTGAAGGCCGGCGGCGACGACTATCTGGTCAAGCCCTACGCCTTCGCCGAGCTGATCGCCCGCGTCGAGGCCCTGTCGCGCCGTCGCGAGACTGGCTCGGTGGCCACCATGCTCAAGGTCGGCGATCTGGAGATGAATCTGATCGCCCGCACGGTGCACCGCGCCGGGCAGGAGATCGACCTGCAGCCGCGCGAGTTCCAACTGCTGGAGTTCCTCATGCGCCACGCCGGCCAGTCGGTAACCCGGACCATGCTGCTGGAGAAGGTCTGGGAGTATCACTTCGACCCCCAGACCAACGTCATCGACGTCCACATCAGCCGCCTGCGCGCCAAGATCGACAAGGGCTTCGACAAGGCCATGCTGCAGACCGTGCGCGGGGCGGGATACCGTCTGGAGGCCTGACGCCTCCGCATGAAGCTCCCCTCGCTCCTTCGCCGCACGCCCTTCCGGCTGACGCTGCTGTTCCTCGCCATGTTCGCGGCGGCGGCCAGCGCGATCCTGGGCTACGTCTATGTGGCGTCGGCCCAGGAGGCCCGCGTGCGCGCCGAGGCGGCCGTCCGGTCCGAGCTGCGCGCCCTGAAGGGCGTTTACGATCAACGCGGGTCCGCGGCTCTGAACAGCGTCATGATCGACCGGCTGCTGAACGACGGTCCGTTCCTCTATGTTCTGATGGACCGCGATGGCGGGGTCATTACCGGTTCGTTGACCGCCTCTCCGGTGACGGACTACACCTCAGGCGAGCAGTGGATCACCTATCCGTACACGGACACCGATCCCGACGGGCGCGTGACCCGGCCGCAGGCGCGGGGTGTACAGATCCGGCTGTCGGGCGGCGAGATGCTGTTCGTGGCCCGGTCCATGGGCGACACCGAGGCCTATCTGGCCCGCCTGACCCAGGCGCTCTGGGCCGCCATGGGCATCGTCCTGCTGCTCGGCCTCGCGGGTGGGCTGCTGGTCAGCCGCAACCTCGAACGCTCCATGACCCGGCTGAACAAGGTGGTCGGCGCGGTGCAGGATGGCGATCTGAAGGCGCGCGTCGCCGTTCGGAACTCCGGCGACGAGCTGGATGAGCTGGGGCAGGGGCTGAATGTCATGCTCGACCGGATGGAGGCCTCGATGGCCTCGATCCGCCACGCCGGCGACGCCATCGCCCACGACCTGCGCTCGCCGCTGACCCGCATGAGGGCCAAGCTGGAGGTCGCCCTGATCGACGCCGAGGCCGGTCGGATCGATGGGACAGATGCGCTCGAGCTCGCCTTGTCCGAGGCGGACAACCTGCTGAAGACCTTCAATACCGTTCTGGCCATCGCCCGCCTGCAGGCCGCCGCCGGATCGGGCCGCACGCCGGATCCGGCGAACTTCGACGCCGCCGACCTCGCTGCCGACATGGCCGAGCTGTACGAGCCGGCCAGCGAGGACAAGGGCCTCGACTTCTCCGCCGAGATCGAGCGCGGCCTCATGGTCGACGCCAACCGGCCCTTCCTCGCCCAAGCGCTGGCCAACATCATCGATAACGCCATCAAATACACGCCGACCGGCGGCGCGGTCATGCTGCGGGCCCGTCGTCGCTCGTCCGGCGAGATCGAGTTCTCGGTCACCGACACCGGCCCCGGCGTGCCCGAGGAGGACCGCGAGCGCGTGATCCAGCGCTTCGTCCGTCTGGACAACAGCCGTACCGAGCCCGGCTCCGGCCTCGGCCTGTCTCTGGTGGGCGCGGTCATGGAGGCCCACGGCGGGCGCATCACCCTCGACGAGGGCCCCGGCGCCTATGGCGAGTTCGGCCCCGGCCTGCGCGTCGCCCTCGTTCTCCCGGCGGCCAACGGATGAGGCTGCAGCCCTGCGGCCCGGTGCTGGACGCGGACGCTGCCGCCCGCGCGCACGAACGCCTGTCCGAGGTCGCGACCGAGGCTGGCTGGAGCGCCGAACTCGAGGCCGCCTGGCCCGCCTTGGCCCCAGCGTTCGCCGCCTCGCCCTACCTGTTCGGTCTCGCCCGGCGCTGGCCCGAGCATCTGCGCCTGCTGCTCGTCGGAGGGCCTGACGCCCGCCTCGCTGATCTTCTGGCCCGCACGGACGCCCTGACCGGCGGCGCCGACGAGGCCCGTGTCCCGTTGCGGAAGATGAAGGGCGAACTCCATCTGTTGACGGCGCTCGCCGACCTCGGCGGCCTGTGGGACCTCGATCAGGTGACCGGCGCGCTCAGCCGGTTCGCCGACGCCTCGGCCCGCGCCGCCCTGCGCGCCGTCGCCCATGACCAGCGCGAGCGCGGCAAGCTGACCAGCGCGCCCGACGATCCGCGCGGCCCCATCCCCGGCCTGTTCGGCCTCGCCATGGGCAAACACGGGGCGGATGAGCTCAACTACTCGTCCGACATCGACATCAGCCTGTTCTGGTCGCCCGAGGTTCTGGAGCCGGTTCTGGACGGCGTCGAGCCGCAGCGCTTCGTCGACCGCGTCGCCCACGCGTTTTCCGGCCTGATGCAGGAGCGCACCGGCGACGGCTATGTCTTCCGCGTCGACCTGCGCCTGCGTCCCGATCCGTCCTCGACCCCGCCGGTCGTCGCCGTGCCCTTCGCCCTGACCTATTACGAAGGCGTCGGCCAGAACTGGGAGCGGGCGGCCTTCATCAAGGCGCGCGCCATGCTGGGCGACGAGGCCGAGGGCCGGGATTTCCTGAAGGCGCTGATCCCCTTCATCTGGCGCCGCAGCCTGGACTACCCGGCCATCCTCGACATCCAGTCGATCAAGCGTCAGATCCACGTCCATAAGACCGGCGAGGGGCTGGAGGCGGCGGGGGCGAACCTGAAGCTGGGCCGTGGCGGCATCCGCGAGATCGAGTTCTTCGCCCAGACCCAACAACTGATCCTTGGCGGTCGTGACCCGGCCCTGCGCACGCCTCGTACCGTCGATGCCCTTGCGGCCCTGCGTGAGGCAGGTCACGTCACCGCCGAGGTCTGCACCGAACTGACCGCCGCCTATGTCGAGCTGCGCGGTCTGGAGCATCGTGTGCAGATGCTGGACGACGAGCAGACCCACAGCCTGCCGCTCGATCCGACGCGTCGCTCGGCTGTCGGCGCACTGGCCGGGGAGGGTGATCTCGCGGCCTTCGATCGTCGCGTCGAGGCCCTGCTGGTCGGCGTGAACCGTCGCTACGGCGAACTGTTCGAGGGCGAGGAGCAGCTGTCGTCGCCCTATGGCTCGCTGGTCTTCACCGGCGTCGAGAACGATCCCGAGACGCTGAAGACCCTCGCGCATATGGGCTTCACCGAGCCCGCGACCGTAGCCGACACCATCCGCAGTTGGCACCACGGCCGCATCCTCGCGACCCGCTCGGCGCGGGGGCGAGAGCTGTTCACCCGTCTGGCTCCGCGCCTGCTGACGGCCATGGCGGACACCGGTACGGCGGACGACGCCTTCCGCCGGTTCGCCGTCTTCTTCGCCGGCCTGAGCGGCGGGGTGCAGGTGCAGGCTCTGTTTCTGGCCCAGCCCAAGCTGTTCGATCTGGTCGTCGGCGTCATGGCCTTCGCGCCGCGTCTTGCCCGCACCTTGGGCCGCTATCCGGCCGCGCTGGACAGCATGCTGGATGCCCGCTTCGAGCGCTCGATCGACGAGGACAGCGGAGTCGCGGATCTGATGGCGGCCGAGGCGGGAGCGTCTGCGGACTTCGAGGGCGCCATGAACGCCGTGCGCCGCATCCACCGGGATCAGAAGTTCCGCATCGGCATCCAGACGCTGACAGGCCGTGCTGGCCCCGAAGCCGCCGGCCGCGCCTGGACGGCCCTGGCTGACGCCGTCATGGCCGCTCTGGCTCCAGCCGCCATGGCCGAGACCGAACGGCAGGGCGGGGCGCTTCCCGGCGGCGCGGTGGCTGTCGTGGCTCTGGGCAAGGCCGGATCGCGCGAGATGACCGCCAGTTCGGACCTCGATCTGATGACTCTCTACGACGCGCCCGCCGAGGCGATGTCGGACAGCAAGGGCTGGGCGGCCGGGGTCTTCTTCTCCCGCTTCACCCAGCGCCTGATCGCGGCCCTGTCCGCGCATACGGCCGAGGGCGGATTGTACGAGGTGGACATGCGGCTGCGCCCCGGCGCGGCCAAGGGGCCGGTGTCCCTGCGCCTGTCCTCGCTGGAGGAGTACTACGCGACCGAGGGCGACACCTGGGAGTTCATGGCCCTGACCCGCGCCCGGGTGGTCTGGGCCAGCGATGCGGCGTTCGCTGACCGGGTCGCGGCCTCGCTCCAAGCCATCCTGCGCCGCCCCCGTCCCGACGCGGACATCCGCGCCGACGCCCGCCGGATGCGCGATCTGATGGCGCGCGAACGGCCCGGCCATGGCGCCTGGGACCTGAAGCTCGCGCCCGGCGGTCAGGTCGACGCCGAGTTCGTGGCCCAGACTGGTCAGCTTGTGGAGGCAGCCGGCGGCGGCTCGCTGACGGCGTCCACGCTGGATGCCCTGAAGGATCAGCCCGCGCTGGCCGAAGCCTGGCGACTGCAGCAGGCGCTCAATCAGGTCATGGCCGCCGCCTTCGACGACAAGGTCGATCCAACGGTTGAGCCCGAACGCTTCCGCCAGCTGCTGGCCGAGGCCGGCGGCCAGCCCGATTTCCCGGCGCTGGAGGCCCATCTCAGGGCTGTCCGCGCGGCGGCGCGCGAGGCCTTCGAGACCTCACTTCCAGCCCTCCGCGACGGAGACTGAGGCGAACCGCGTTTGATCTCCTGACAGGGACGACAGGCCGGAGCACGGCCGTGGAGATCATCGAAGTGAGAAAGACCCTTATCGCAGGCGGCCTCGCCGCCGTGGCCCTGACCGTCGCCGCCGGCGCGGCGGCCGCCCAGCAGGCTCCGTCGCAGGAGCGCCCCGTCCGCGCCGCCCGTGGCGACACGGACAATGACGGCCGCATCAGTCGCGCCGAATTCGTGGACGCCCGCGTGGCCCGCCTGACGACGGCCGACGCCAATCGCGACGGCTCCGTCTCCCGCGAGGAAATGCAGGCCGTCCGTCAGGCGCACCGCGCCCAGCGCGCCGATGCCCGCTTCGCCAAGCTGGACGCCAATGGCGACGGCTCGATCAGCCGCGCGGAGTTCGACGCCCCCCGCGAGGCTCGCGGCGAGCGTGGTCCGCAGCGGATGCGCGGCGAACGGGGCCATCGTGGCCCTCGCGCCCAGCACGCGGGCATGCGTCGTGGTGCTGACCGCGGCCCGATCGTGATCGCCGACGCCCGCAGCCGCGCCGAACAAGCCTTCGCCCGACTGGACGCGAACAACGACGGCTTCGTCACCGCCGAGGAGCGCGCCTCGGCTCGCACCGCCATGCGTGAACAGCGCCGCGAGCGGATGGCCGAACGTCGGGCGGCCAGAACCGCACAACAGGCGTCGCCTCAGGCCCCGGCTTCGGAGTAAGGGAATGTCGGGGACGACGGTCATTCTCGATCGGCCAGTCCTTCTGCTCAGAGGGACGAGGACCGGATTGGCGCTGACCGCCGACCCCGACGAGGATCTGGTGCGCCGCGTGGGTCAGGGCGACCCCGCGGCCATTCAGGCCATGGTCGCACGCAAGCTGCCGCGCATGCTGGCGCTGGCGCAGCGGATGCTGGGCGATCCGGTCGAGGCCGAGGACGTGGCCCAGGACGCCTTGCTGCGCGCCTGGAAGCAGGCTCCGGGCTGGACCCCTGGCAAGGCCAAGTTCGACACTTGGCTGCACCGGGTCGGTCTGAACCTTTGCTACGACCGCCTGCGCAAGAGGCGCGAGGTCGTGACCGACGCAGTGCCCGAGCGCCCGGATGAGAGCGCTGCGCCGGATCGAGGACTTCTGGCGGCCGATGTCGGCGTGCGCGTGGATGCGGCGTTGGCGCGGTTGCCCGATCGCCAGCGCGAGGCCATCGTGCTGTGCCACTATCAGGAGCTGACCAATATCGAGGCAGCGGCCTTGATGTCGGTCAGTGTCGAAGCACTGGAAAGCCTGTTGTCGCGTGGACGGCGGGCCTTGAGGCAGGCGCTGGCCGACATGCGGCCGGGCGCCGAAGGAGCGTAGAGTGATGACGGCAGAACGGTTCCTCGCCCTCGTCGCCGCCTATGGGGCGGATGCACGGCGTTGGCCCGACAGCGAGCGGGAGGCTGCCCGCGCCTTCGCGCTGGCCCAACCCGAGGTCGCGCAGGACGCACTGGCCGAGGCCGATGCGGTCGACGACCTGCTGTTCGCCTCGCGCAATCCGCAGCCGTCGATGGCCCTGCGCGACCGCGTCATTGCTTCGGCGACCGAGGCAGGTCTGAAGGCGCGCCGTCATGGCGGCCGCTGGATGGCGAAGCTGGCCCTCGCGTTCGGCGCGGGCGGCGTGGCCGTGACCGCGGCCGGCGTGATGGCCGGCGTGCTGCTGACGTCCCACCTGACCGCCGACGCCCGCGCCGACGCCGTCCTGTATCAGGCCTCGCTGTTCGGCGTGGATGATGTGGAGGTTCTGGGTTGAGCGCGCGCGCCCTCAAGATCGCTCTTGCCGCCTCTGTGGCCCTGAACCTGTTCGCCATAGCGGCCGGGGTGACCACGGTCGTGGCCCAGGCGCGCGAGGAGCAACGGATCGAGGCTCAGCAGCGCGTGCCGCGCGACCGTGCGCCGTTCCATGCCGTGATGACGCGTCTCGACCCCGAGGTACGTCAGCGGGTCAAATCGACGTTGAAGGCCTCGGCGCTCGCCGCCCGGCCGGATTTCGACGAGGCCCGAGCCAAGCGCCGCGAGGCGGTCGCCTTGGCCGCCAGCGACGGGTTCGACGCCGCGCGCATCACAACCCTGCTGAACGAGTCTCGTGCCGCCGAACTGCGGGGACGTTCGCGGCTGGAAGCAGATGCGGTTCAACTGCTCGGCACGCTCGAGCCGGCGGATCGCGCTGCGGTGTCCGATATCCTGAATCGCCGGGGCCGCAACGGCGCCCGCGATCCGCGCCCTGCGCAGCCGCAGGCGGAAAGAGCGAACTAGGCCGCGCGGGCCTGAGCCTCGGCGTCGGCCGGGGCCGACGCGACGGCTGGCTTGCGGATCGGAAGGTCGAAGCTGACGGTCGTGCCGCGACCCGGCTCGCTCTCCATCTTCAGCTCGCCGCCGTGCAACTCAATCAGCGACTTGGTCAGCGCCAGGCCCAGACCGGTGCCTTGGGTCGTCTTCGAGTGCTGGCCCTCGACCTGCTCGAACGGGCGGGCCAGACGGACCAGATCCTCGGGCGCGATGCCGATGCCGGTGTCAGTCACGGCCACGCGGACCCGATAGTCGTCCAGTTGCGATAGGGCGACGACGATCTCGCCGCCCTCCGGCGTGAACTTCACGGCGTTGGAGATCAGGTTCAGAACAACCTGCTTCAGCCCGCGATGGTCGGCCTCGATGTCCGGCAGATCCGGCGCGTCGACCAGAAGGCTCAGGCCGGCCTCGTCGATCTTGCCGCGCATCAGGCGGGCCGCGTCGTCGACGATCTCCTTCACCGACACGGTCTCGTAGTGCAGCGTCAGCTTGCCGGCCTCGATCTTGGCCATGTCGAGGATGTCGTTGATCAGGCTCAGCAGGTGCTGGCCCGACTTCAGGATGTCGCCCGCATAGCCCTTGTATTTCTGGTCGCCCAGCGGCCCGAACATCTCGCCAGCCATGATTTCCGAGAAGCCGTTGATGGCATTCAGCGGGGTGCGCAGCTCGTGGCTCATGTTGGCGAGGAACTCGGACTTGGCCTGGTTGGCGGCCTCGGCGCGGGTCATGGCGACCTCGTATTTGCGCGCCAGCAGGGACAGCTTCTCCTCGCGGTCCTCCAGCTCGGTGATGGTCGCATGCAGGCGCTCCACCGCGCGCTGACGCTCGGCTTCCTTCTGCTTGATCGCGGTGATGTCCGCCGCCGTGACCACTGAACCGCCGTCCGAGGTGAAGCGCTCGATCAGTTGCAGCCAGCGGCCGTCATGCAGTTCGACCTCCCGCGCGCCGGCCCGGCCGCCCGCTGCCGGATGCTCCGACTTGATGGCCAGCGCGGCGATGCGGTTCAGGTCCTGTTTGAACGCGCCCTTGCGGATTACGCCGTCCTCGAAGCCGAAGGCGTCCTGGAAGGCCTGGTTCGACAGGATCAGACGCCCGCCGCGATCGAACAGGACGAAGGCGTCGGACACGCTCTCGATGCCGTCACGCAGACGCCCCTCGGCGGACTGGGCTTGGGCCTTCGCGCGTCGGGCCTCGGTGGTGTCCAGCGCGACGCCGAGAATGGAGCTGTAGCCTTCCTCGCCGCGCTCGCCCCGCGCCTGACCCCGGGCGTCGATCCAGCGGGCGCGTCCGTTCTCGTCCGGCACGGCGAAGCTGACCTCGAAGGCGCCGTAGGTCTGCGCCTGACGCAGGGCATGCTGGACGGCGTCGCGGTAGCGCGGATGGATCCGTTTCATCACGGCCTCTTCCGAGACCGGCCCGCTGTGTTCCAGACCCATGAGCCGGGCCATGTAGTCGGAGATGGTGACCTGACCGGTGTCCGTATCCCAGTCCCAGACCCCGCATTGGGCGGCCTCGACGGCGCCCCGGAAGCGCCGTTCGGACGCCGCCCATTCCCTGCTGATCCCCACCTGCCGACGCTGCATCAGCAATACGAGGATCAGGGTGAACAGGCCAATGCCGATCGGCGGACCGAGCACCCATAGGTCGGAGGCGAGCGTATTCGATGCCGGGCCCGTGGCCCCGCGCGCGACCAGCATCACATGGGCGGTGATCGCCAGCGCCAGCGCGAGGATGGAGATGCGCAGCCACGCAGGCGCGCCCCGCTGACGATCAGCGGCCCTTCGCCCTTGGGTTATGCGGCGCTCTTCACCGCGCAAGGCGATCTCCCGGACGATTCGACGACGATCACAGGAATCTAGGCTGCGTCGCGGATTCGTGTCGAGAAGGGCTTAACCCCTCATCAACGCTTTCAGGCGGCGTGAGTCACAGGAGTCGCACTTGGGCCCGCTTCGAGAGCCGGCGACGCCAGAACGCTGGTGATGGTTTTCAGCACGGTGCGGGCCTCGCGGGCCATGGCGACCATCTCGGGGGGCGCATCGTCCGGAGCCTCGTCGACGCTGGCGACCATGCGCTCGGCGATGGCCATCAGGCGGGGCGCGGCGGCGATCAGGCGCGCCTGAAACTCGATCTGTTCGGGATCGCGGTCGTATTCGGCCCCAGGCACGCGCCAGCCGCCCCAGTCCGCCTTGTCGGTGACCACAACGGGGTAGGTGCCGGGGAAGGGATGGTGCGGCGTATCCTCGGCCGTCTGCCACTTGTTCCGGGCGCGCATCAGGCGCCACTGCTGGCCCGCCTCGGCGGCCCGGTCCTCGACCGGGGCCAGCAGTTCGTGGGCAAGGAATTCGCGGCCAAGTCCGACGTCATAGGTGACGCGAACCGGCTCCTCGAAGCCCTTGGCCCAGACGGGCTGGACCTTCTCGATCTGGGCCCATGCGCCGACGCATTCGACCCAGACCTTCTGGCCCTTCTGGAACTGCGCGCGCGCCATGACCCACTCCTCAAACCCCGACACAATGCCGATGGCGGGTGAACAGCGGGTTTGGCGAAACGGTTAACGCAACGATCAGGCGCGGGAGATGCCTTCCAGCGCCTCGCCGGCGTACTTCTCTTTCACCCGCGTCGACAGGTCGCCCAGCGATACCACGCCCACCAGCCGATCGTTCTTGTCCAGCACCGGCAGGCGGCGGATCTGGCGGCTGCTCATGGTGTCCAGAACGGTCTTCAGGTCATCGTCGGCGCGGGCGACGTGCGGATCGCGGGTGATGAACTCGACGACCGGCGAGGTCGCCGCGGCGCCGCCTGCAATCGCCCGCACGACGACGTCGCGATCGGTGATCGTGCCGATCAGGGTGTCGCCGTCCGCCACGGGCATGAAGCCGAAATCGCCGGCCTGCATGCGGCGGGCGACGTCCTGCAGGCTGTCGCCCGGCCGGGCCACCTGCACATCCTTGCTCATCAGATCGCGAACTTTCATCGGTGGTCTCCTTGAACGGTTGCACACAGAACCCGCGCGACCGGGCGGCGGTTCCGCTTCCCCGCCGCCCGAGGGAGGGCTAGACGAGGCGGCTGACGAGGGAGCGCAAACCATGGCCGCAGCGAACGAGGCGAAGACCATTCTGGACCGTCTGGGCGTGCCCGCAGCGGCCTGGGGCGAGGGGCTCCCGACCCGCTCCCCGATCGACGGCTCGCTCGGCGCCCCGGTCCGCGAGACAGGGGACATCGAGAGCGTCATTGCCCGCTCGGCCACGGCTTTCGCCGCGTGGAAACGCCTGCCGGCGCCGCGTCGTGGAGAACTGGTCCGCCTGTTCGGCGAGGAGCTCCGCGCCGCCAAGAACGATCTCGCCGCCCTGGTCACGCTCGAGGCCGGCAAGGTCACGTCCGAGGGGCTCGGCGAGGTTCAGGAGATGATCGACATCTGCGACTTCGCCGTCGGTCTGTCGCGTCAGCTCTACGGCCTGACGCTGGCCAGCGAACGTCCCGGCCACCACATGCGCGAGACGTGGCAGCCGCTGGGCCCGGTGTTGGTCATCTCGGCCTTCAACTTCCCGGTCGCGGTCTGGGCGTGGAACGCCTGTCTGGCCTTGGTCTGCGGCGATCCGGTGATCTGGAAGCCGTCCGAGAAGACGCCGATGACCGCGCTGGCGACGCAGGCGATCTTCGAGCGCGCCCTGACCCGCTTCGGCGATGCGCCGGATGGCCTGTCGCAGGTCGTCATCGGTGGCCGCGAGGCTGGCGAGACGCTGGCCGCCGACGCGCGCATCCCGCTGGTCTCCGCCACCGGCTCGACCCGGATGGGCCGCGAGGTCGCGCAGACTGTCGCCGCCCGCCTCGGCCGCTCGCTGCTCGAGCTTGGCGGCAACAATGCGATGATCGTGGCGCCGTCGGCCGATCTCGATCTGGCCGTCCGCGCCGTCGCCTTCTCGGCCGTCGGCACCGCGGGCCAGCGCTGCACCACCCTGCGTCGCCTGTTCGTGCACCAGTCCGTGGCCGGGCAGTTCGCCGAACGCCTGACGAAGGCCTACGACAGCCTCCCTGTCGGCGATCCGCGTGAGCCCGGCGTGCTGGTCGGTCCGCTGATCGACGAGGCGGCCTATGACGCCTTCCGCGCCTCGGTGGATCAGGGCGCCAAGGAAGGTGTCCTGATCGTCGGCGGCGAGCGGCTGGATCGGCCGGGCGTCTATGTGAAGCCGGCCCTGATCGGCATGGGAACGGCGGGCCAGACCGATCTGGTGAAGCACGAAACCTTCGCCCCGATCCTCTACATGTTCGCCTACGAGAACTTCGACGAGGCGATCGAGATGCAGAACGCCGTGCCTCAGGGCCTGTCGTCCTGCGTCTTCACCGACAGCGTCCGCGAGGCCGAGCAATTCCTGTCGGCCTGGGGCTCGGACTGCGGCATCGCCAACGTCAACATCGGCCCATCGGGCGCCGAGATCGGCGGCGCGTTCGGCGGCGAGAAAGACACCGGCGGCGGCCGCGAATCCGGTTCGGACGCCTGGAAGGCCTACATGCGCCGCCAGACCCAGACCGTGAACTTCAGCCGCGACCTGCCTCTGGCCCAAGGCGTGAAGTTCGATGTCTAGGCGAGAGGGATTAGGGGTTAGGGATTAGGGATTACCGGCGGCGGCATCCTGTTCGCCGACAGAGATCCGGGCCTTGGCAACCCAATCCCTAATCCCTAGCCCCTAATCCCTACTGCGCGTATCCACCCGCGCCACCACCGACAGGCCGGGGCGAAGGCGGTCCAGCCCTTCCTGCCCCGGATCCAGCGCGATCCGGACGGGCACGCGCTGGGCCACCTTGGTGAAGTTGCCGGTGGCGTTGTCCGGGCGGATGACGCTGAACTCCGAGCCCGTGGCCGGGGCGATCTGCTCGACCCGGCCGGTCAACACCTGACCGCCCAGCGCGTCGACCGACAGCTCGGCCGGCTGACCGACGCGGATGTCGCCCAGCTGGTTTTCCTTGTAGTTGGCGGTCACCCAGATGCGGTCCGGCACCAGCGCCATCAGCTGCGCGCCCACGGCCACCTGCTGGCCCTGCCGCACGCTGATCTCGCCCAGCCGTCCGTCGCGCGGGGCGACGATCCGGGTGTTCGACAGATCGATCTCGGCCAGATGCACGGCGGCGCGCGCGTTCTCGACAGCGGCTTCCAGCGAGCCGCGGCTCACAACGGCCGAGGTGACGCCCGTCTCCGCAATGCCTTCCGAGGCCCGAGCGGCCGCCAGCTGCGCCTGCGCGGCCTGCAGGGCGGTGCGGGTCACATCGACCTGGGCCTGAGCCACCCAGCCGCCCTCGAACAGGCGACGCGAGCGGTCGTAATCGGCCTGCGCCTTCGTCACGCCCGCCTGCGCGCCGGCGATGCTGGCGCGGGTTTGTGCGACCGAGCCGCGGGCCGAGGTCTGGCTCTGCGCCGAATTGGCCAGCGCGGCCTCGGCGGCGTGCAGCTGCGCCCGCGCCTGCTCCAGCCGCTGGCGATAGATGCGGTCGTCGATGGTCGCCAGAACCTGCCCCTGCCGGACGGTCTGGAAGTCCTGCACCTCGACGGCGGTGACATAGCCGGTCACCTGCGGGGCGATCACCGTCACCTGCCCGCGCACATAGGCGTTGTCCGTGTGCTGGACGCCCGAGGTGAACGGCGGCAGACGCCAGGCCCACAGCACCAGCAACACGCCGACCACGGCGGTCAGGCCCAGCAGCACCGAGATCAGCACGCGCTTGCGCGGCGGCCCGGCCGGCTGGGCGGGGGCGGGGGCGGGCTGCGCCGGAGCGGAAGGCGGAGGAGCGGGGGAGGCGGCGGTGTCGGTCATGTCAGTCGATGGCGGATGCGGCAGCCGCGACATCTGCGGAAGCCTGTTTGCGGGCGGCCCGGCGGGTCTCGAAGCGGGGGCGAAGGTCATTCAGCGTCACCCAGACGCAGCCGATGGCGGCGAACACGGCGATCAGCAGGAAGACGTCGTTGTAGGCCAGCACATGGGCCTGCTGGCTGATCTGCTGCTGCAGCATATGCTGGCCCTGCGCCGTCCTCTGCGCCGGATCGCCGATCACGCGGGCATAGGCGCCGGACAGCTGCTGCAGGCGCAGCACCACATCCGGGTCGCCGAGGTTCACGCTCTCGCTCAGCTGGCTGGAGTGAAACTTCTCGCGCACGGTCTGGATCGTGCCGACGATGGCCGAGCCGAGAAGGCCGCCGACGTTCTGGCCGATGCCGAACACGACGATGAAGCTGACCATGTTCTGCGCGCCCTTCTGCAGGACCTGCACGATGCCGGTCATCATCGCCGGCCCGATGAAGAAGGCGGCGGCGAAGGCCAGCAGGATCTGGCTGAAGTACAGCTGCGCCGGACGGGTCAGGACGGTCGAGTGTGCATCCATGAAGGCCCCGACCGCGATCAGCCCCAAGGCGATGGCGATGGGCTTGTAGAGCTTGGCCGGGTTCATCGTGAACGCGCTGACCAGCGAGCCGGCGATGGTCGCGATCAGGATCAGCCAGAACAGGCCGTGCATCTGGTCCGGGCCGAGGCCCATCTGGGTCATCAGCCCGACCGCGCCATAGGTCTGTTCCGACAGGACGATGCGGATGCCGACGATGATCAGGGCCAGCCTCAGGATGTCCGGGCCGGTGATCCAGCGCAGATTGATCAGCGGCGTCTCGCGGTTGAACTCCACGATCAGCGCGGCGGTCAGCAGCACGATCGAGCCGATCAGCGCCCAGCCGACCCACGCCGCCTCGGTCCACCAGACGATCCGGCCCAGGCCCAGCACCGCGCACAGCAGAGCCATGCCCGGCGCGAACAGGGCGAAGGTTATGAAGTCCAGCCTGTCGAAGACGCGCATCTTCTCCGACGGCGGCAGGCGCAGGGCCAGAACGGCCGCCAGCGAAATCAGGGACAGACCCAGCTCGAAGACGTGGAAGCCGCGCCACTCGGACAACTCGACCAGATGGTTCGAGAAGATGCGCACGGCCGGGATGGCCAGGCTGGACGCGCCGATGGCGAGCACGAGGCCCTTCAGCCGGTGTGCCGCGGGGAAGGCCTGGATGGTGTAGAGGAAGCCCAGCGTGGTCAGCGCCGCCGAGGCCATGCCGGCGAAGGCGCGCACGATCAGGGTCGATTGATAATCCTCGAAGAACAGCGCCCCGACGCCGATCAGGACATAGGCCGTCAGGAAGATCTGCGCGAACAGCCGCAGGCCGTACTGCATCCGGAACTTGATCAGCAGCAGGTTCATGCAGGCGTTCGTCATCACGAACACCACCGGCAGCCAGGCCGCCTCGGTCAGGGACACGCCCAGCGCCCCGGCCAGCTGCTGGGTATTGGCCGTCACCATCGCCGCCCCGATGCCGCCCGTGGCGGTGACCAGCATGCCGACCGCGCCATAGGCGAGGCGGTAGGGCAGGCTGTGATCGGGCGTGGCGGGCGATCCGGGCAGCATCGGCCGCTCGTGCGGCTTCAGCGTCTCGACGTATTGCGCCCACGGCAGATGGAAGTTGCTGCGGCTCATGCCGCCCCTCCCGGCGACCTGCGGACAGCGTCCAGTACGAACTCCAGCGTGCGACGGGCGATCGCGTTCCGTTCGGCCGGTGTAGCGTTGTGCAGGCCGGCGCCCAGCATGGCGGCCAGCACCCGGATGTCCGAACCTTGCAGGTCCGCGCGCACTGTCCCGGCGGCCTGCGAGACTTTCAGCGCCGGCGCGGCCGCCTTGACCATCGCGGCCCGCAGCGGCGTCAGGATGTCGGGCGAGGGCGCGGCACGCACGACTCCGCCCAAGGCGGTGTTGCGCACCAGCCGTTCGGACAGGTCGACGATGAAGTCCAGGAAGGCGTCCGGCGCGGTCGGCGCCGCATAGCGCTCGCCCAGATCGGCAACGTCATCCAGCAGCACGGCCAGCGCGATCTCGGTCCGGCCGGGGAAGTTTCGATACAGGGTCGCCCTTCCGACGCCCGCCCGCTCGGCGATCCGGTCCAGCGGCGCGTCGATGCCCTCTTCCGCGAATACCTCCCGCGCCGCACGCAGCAGAGCCGAGCGGCGGTCGGCAGCGTCTTTTCGCAGGGGGCGATCCATGATCGCGCCTAAGTGGACACTGGTGTCCACTTCTTCAAGGGGCGTGGTCCGAACTATTTACAGCGCGTCATCCAGCGCCGCCGCGAGGTCGCCCTTACCGACGACCTCCACGCACTCCAGACCCAGCCAGCCGGCCATGCGTTTCAGCTCCGCCGCCAGCCGTTCGGGCGTTTGGGCTGTCGCATCCGGTTCGCGCCAGGCGGCCTGAACGCGTAGGATTCCAGCCTTCCGGTCGGATTTCAGATCCACCCGCGCCGTGACCGCCTCATCCTCGAGGAAGGGCAGGACGTAGTAGCCATGCAGCCGCTTGTGCTCGGGCGTGTAGATTTCCAGCCGCACCTTCACGTCGAACAGCCGCTCCGTCCGGTCGCGGGTCCAGATCAGGTTGTCGAACGGCGACAGCAGGGCGGCGTGGGCCACCTTGCGCGGCGTCTTTGCGCCTGGCGCCAGCCAGGCGAGATTCTTCCACCCCTTCACGCGTACCGGTGTCAGCTCTCCGGCTTCCACAAGTTCCGCCACCCGCGCGCGGTTGTCGGCCAACGGCAGGCGGAACCAGTCGCGCAGATCCGCCTCGGTCGCTATGCCCTGCGTCCGGGCGGCGATGCGCACCAGCTCGCGCTGGGCGTCCGCCTCGTTCGGTGTGGGCAGGTCGATGATCCGGTCGGGCAGGGCGCGCTCGGTCAGATCATAGACGCGCTCGAAGCCGTTGCGGGTCTTCGTGGTGATCAGGCCCGCCCAGAACAGCCACTCCAGCGCCCGCTTGCCGTCCGACCACTCCCACCAGCCCGGTTTGCCGCGCGGCCCCTCGGCGAAGTCGCCGCCGGTGACCGGGCCTCGCCGTTCGATCTCGGCCAGAACATTGTCGATGTAGTCACGCCGCTCGCGTCCGAACCGCGCCAGCCCGGTCCACATCGCCCCCTCGCGCGCCCGCGCCATCCGCCAGCGGAACAGCGGCTGCAGCTCCAGCGGCATCATCGAGGCCTCGTGGCCCCAGTATTCGAACAGGCTCCGCCGCGGGCCCCACGCCTCGGCCTCCAGAGCCTCTCGCGGATAGTCGCCCAGCCGCGAGAAGGCGGGCAGGTAGTGGGTGCGGGTGACGACGTTGACGCTGTCGATCTGGATCACGCCCAGCCGTCGCGCCACGTCGCGGAAATGCTTCCGGTCGGGGCTGGCGGGCGGCGTTCTGCCGAAGCCTTGTGCGGCCAGGGCAATGCGACGGGCGGTCTTGAGGCTGATTGTGTCGGTCACCGGCCGAGCCTAGCGCGACCTCGCTCCGGAACGCGACAGCAGGAACGGCGCGACGACCGAAATGCGCGAAGAAGCCCTCTCCGGTCGGGAGAGGGCTTCGACGGTTCAGACCTGCAGGATCAGGGCGTCATCCGCGGCGGCAGGCTTTCGGCCCGGCGCACCATCTGGGTGAATTCCGCGCGCTCGCCGTAGGGATCGGACCCGCGCGCGCCCTGCGCCTGCTCGAGGATGGCGTTCCAGCCGTAGTCGGCCGGCAGCCACGGATCGCCGCGCAGCTTCTGCCCGAAGGCGGCGACCGCGATGGCCCAGCGGGTGCCTTCCGGGGGAACCGCCGACGCCGATCCGCCCGCCCGGTTGGCCAGCACGTGCTGCATCAGGCGGGACTCACGCTCGCCCGGCAACTTGTAGCGAACCTGCACAAAGCCGATCTCGCCCGACGGGTCGCCCCCGCCCACGCCGATCCGGTTCTGCTCGTAGCGGCGCTCGGCGACCTGCGTCGGCCCGCCGACGGGGGTGATCTCGTACAGCGCCGTCACCGATGCGCCCGAGCCGACCTCGCCCGCATCCACCTGATCGTTGTTGAAATCCTCCTCGTTCAGCAGCCGGGTTTCGTAGCCGATCAACCGGTACTCGCTGACCCGCGCCGGATTGAACTCGACCTGGATCTTCACGTCGTCGGCGATCGGGAAGGCGCCCCGGTCGAACTGCGGGCCGAACAGCCGGCGCGCCTCGTTCAGATCGTCGACATAGGCCGCCGTGCCGTTGCCGGCCTGGGCGATCGCCTGCATCCGTTCATCCTGATAGTTGCCCCGGCCGAAGCCATAGACGGACAGATAGATGCCGGTCTCGCGCTTGCCGGCGACATAGTCCTCCAGCCGCTGGTTGTTGGTCTGGCCGACGTTGAAGTCGCCGTCGGTGAACATCAGGATCCGGTTCACCCGGTCGCGGGCGAAGTTCACCTGCGCCTGATCGTAGGCGTTGGTCATGCCCGTCGCACCGGCCGTGCCGCCCGAGGCGTACAGGCTGGCCACGGCGCAGCGCAGCTTCAGCTTCTGCGTCCCCGGCGTCGGGGCCAGCGTCGTGCCCGCGCCCTCGGCGTAGTAGGTGACGGCGACATGGTCCTGCGGCCGCAGCCGGTCGATGATCAGGTTCATCGCCTGCTGCGCCAGCGCCAGCTTGTCCGGATTGTTCATCGAGCCGGACACATCGACCAGGAAGGTCAGGTTCAATGGCCGGCGCTCGCCCTCGGGCAGCTCATAGCCCTGCAGGCCGATGTGCACGATCTGCCGGCCCGGCGACCACGGTGAGGCGCTGACGGTGGTCATCAGGGCGAACGGCTCGTTCGCCGAGCGCGGCCGGTCGTAGCCATAGTCGAAATAGTTGATCAGCTCCTCGACCCGCACGGCGTCCTGCGGCGGAGCGCGGCCCTCGTCCACAAAGCGGCGGACGTTCGAATAGCTGGCCGTGTCCACGTCGATGGAGAAGGTCGAGACCGGCTCGTTGGCGACGCGCTTCACCGGGTTCGGCGTCGCGTCGGGATAGCGCTCGGTGTCCGGCGTCGGCCGCACGATCGGTCCGCCCGGCGGCACATAGGCGGGCCGCATCGGCGAGGGCGGCGCGACGTTCCGCTGACCTGTGATCCGCGTGCCGCTCACCACAACTTCGCCTGCGCTCGCGGGACGTGGGGGAGGCGGCGGCGGCGGAGGAGGCGGAGGCGGAGGCGGAGGGGGTGGAGGCGCCATCGGCGCAGGTGGAGGCGGCGGTCCGGCCTCGACCCGCTCGCTCTTCATCGTCGGCCCGATCGGCCGCGGCGCGATGACAGGCGGCGGCGTCGGCGTCAGCCGATACCGTGCTTGCGGCAGGGTGAAGCCATACTCGCGGCAGGCGGCGACGGTAGGCTGCCCGTCGACGACCCGCTCGGGTCGGCCTTGCGATGCGTGGGGCAGGGGCGGCGACGCCCCCATCGTCGTCGTCGCGGCCAGCAAGGCGGCGACGGCGGTCTTCAGCGGGCGGGACGTCATGGCGGAACCCTCTCGATGGCGATGCACGCATGAGGCGACAGGGCTGCGGGCGAAACTGTGGCGGTCCGGTCTGACGAAGCCTGACAGCTTCAGGGTGGCGCATTGCCGCAACGATCCCCACTATGTGCGCAAGCGGACAGGGGAACGGCGACATGGCGGATGCAGCGACGGCAGGAGTGGGGCTCGGCCATGTGGCGGCCCTTCTGGCGGCCGGCGTCGTCGCCGTGCCGATCTTCCGCCGGTTCCAGCTCGGCTCGGTGCTCGGCTATCTCGCCGCCGGCCTGCTGATCGGTCCCTTCGGTCTGGCCCTGTTCCGCGAGCCCGCGACGATCCTGCACATTGCCGAGTTCGGCGTGGTCATCTTCCTGTTCATCATCGGGCTGGAGATGAGACCCACGCGATTGTGGAGCCTCAGGAAGGAAATCTTCGGCCTCGGCGCGGTGCAGGTGTTCGGCGCAGGCCTGTTGCTGACCTTCACCGGCATGGCGGCCGGCCTTTCGGTGCCCGTGGCCTTTGTCGTAGCAATGGGCTTCGTGCTCAGCTCCACCGCCGTCATCATGCAGATGCTGGATGAGCGGGGCGAGATGGGAACGCCGCGCGGTTCGCGGGCCATCTCCATCCTGCTGCTTGAAGACCTCGCCATCGTGCCGCTGCTGGCGGTCGTGGCGGTGATGGCATCGCTGATGGGGCTGGCGGGCGAGGCCGCTCCGCCGCTCTGGCGCACGCTCGGTCTGGCCATCGGCGCCGTCGCCGTCGTCTTCCTGGCCGGTAAATTCCTTATGAACCCGGTCTTCCGCATCCTCGCCCGCTATGGCGGTCGCGAGGTGATGACGGCCGCCGCCCTTCTGGTCGTCGTCGGCGCGGCTTGGCTGATGGATCTGGGCGGTCTGTCGATGGCCATGGGCGCCTTCCTGGCCGGCGTGCTGCTGTCGGAGTCCACCTTCAGGCACCAGCTCGAGGCGGACGTGGAGCCCTTCCGCGCCATTCTGCTGGGCCTGTTCTTCCTCAGCGTCGGCATGTCGCTGGATCTGTCTGTGGTCCTGGCCGACTGGCGCATGGTCGTCGGCGGCGTGATCGCCTTCATGGCGGTGAAGGCCGTCGCCATCTACGGCGTCGCCCGCATCTTCAAGGCGTCCGAACGCGAGGCCGTGGAGCGCGCCGTCCTGTTCGCCCAGGGCGGGGAGTTCGCCTTCGTCCTGTACGGTGCGGCCCTCGCCGCGGGCGTCTTCGATCCGCGCATCGCCGCGACCGCCAGCGCCATCGTCATCCTGTCGATGATGCTGACGCCGCTGACCGTGATCATCGTCGGCCGCCTGATGCCGGCCGAGACCCTCGACCCGACCAGCGCCGAGGGCGTCGACAAGGCGAAGAACCTGCGCGAGCGCGTCCTGATCATCGGCTTCGGCCGCTTCGCCCAGGTCGTCGCCCAGCCGCTGCTGTTGCGCGACGTCGACGTCTCGATCATCGACAACGATGTCGAGATGATCCAGGCCGCCGGCAATTTCGGCTTCAAGGTCTACTACGGCGACGGCAGCCGGCTGGACGTGCTGCGCGCCTCCGGCGCCGAACACGCCGAGACCATCCTCGTCTGCGTGGACAAGCCGGAGGTCGCCGACCGCATCGTCGAGGTAGCCCGCGAGGCCTTCCCGCTGACCAAGCTGTTCGTCCGCGCCTACGACCGCGGCCACGCGATCCGTCTGGTTCAGGCCGGGGTCGAGTATCAGCTGCGCGAGACCTTCGAGAGCGCGATCACCTTCGGCCATCAGGTCCTGATCGACCTGGGCTTCAGCCACGAGGAAGCCGAGGAGACCATCGCCGACGTCCGCCGTCGCGACGAGGAGCGGCTCGCCATCCAGATGGTCGAGGGCATCACCGCGGGCCGTTCGCTGATGCGCGGCAACATCCGTACCACCAAGCCGGAGCCTTACATCAAGCCCCGCCGCGAGGGTCAGGCGCTCAACGAGGAGGCTGCCGACGCGCTGGACAACGAGGAAGAACGCGAAAAG
>NZ_BAAAGA010000002.1:192715-322368 GCF_039523815.1 Brevundimonas kwangchunensis
GTCTAGGACGCCGGCCCCCGGTCACTCGCCAGGCGAAGCGATTACATCGCGGCTTTCAGGCGCTCGGCTTCGCGCAGATGGGCCTCGATCTTCGGGACCACCGAGCGAGCATGCGCCGACAGCGGCGAGTCCTGATCGGCGAAGCCGCGGTGCAACGTCAGCGCCTCGTTGTGGGCAGCGATCTGCTGGTCCAGCCAAGCCATGTCGAAATTCGCGGGCGCCGCCGAGCTCAAATTGTCGATCAGGCCCTGACGGCGTTGATCCAGCGCGGTCGGGACAGTGGCGTCCGGCGCGGCCTGGGGCAGCATGGCCTTGAAGGCATTCGAAGCCGCCGTGTGATCGGTCTTGATCATGGTCGCCAGCGCCTTGACGTCAGCGTTCTGAGAGCGCTGCAGGGCGATGTCCGATGCCCGGATTTCGTACATGTCGCCCATGGCGGCGGCAGGCACATAGCCGGCGACGGTGTTGGCGCCGACCGTTGCAGCCGAGACCTGACCGACCGGGGCCGAGATCGCATCCTGCGCCTTGTCGACCGGTTCGGGGCTGCTTTCCTGGCTACAGGCAGCGAGCAGGGCGGCGCAGGCTACGCCTGCGAGAAGTGGTTTCAGCATCGGGGGAATCCTCCTTGGAGACCACCTGAACCGATGCGCGCGGCGCAGGTTCCTGCGACGTCCGTTTCTGTCCGGAAGGCGACACGGCGACTGGCGTGGTGGCGCAGTCGTCGCCATCGTCGTCGGTTTCGGCTATGGAGCGCGCCTTCGAACTCGCGCCCGCAAGGATCTGATGCGCCAACCGCTCGACCGCAGGCTGTCCGTCGCCCCGATGATGGACTGGACCGACCGGCACTGCCGGGCGTTCCACCGCGCCCTGTCGGCGCGGGCGCTGCTCTATACCGAGATGGTCACGGCGCCCGCCGTTCTGCACGGCGACCACGAGCGCCTGCTGGGCTTCGACGCGGTCGAGCACCCGGTCGCCCTGCAGCTGGGCGGCTCAGATCCGACGCAGCTGGCCGAGGCCGCCAGGGTCGGCGAGCGCTTCGGCTATGACGAGATCAATCTGAACGTCGGCTGCCCGTCCGACCGGGTCCAGTCCGGCAAGTTCGGCGCCTGCCTGATGCGCGAGCCCGAGCTGGTCGCCGACTGCATGGCAGCGATCAAGGACGCGGTCGCCGTTCCGGCCACCGTCAAATGCCGCATCGGCGTGGACGATCAGGACCCCGAGGTCTCCCTGTTCGCCACGGCCGACGCCTGCGCCGCCGTCGGTATCGACACGTTCATCGTCCACGCGCGGAAGGCCTGGCTGAAGGGCCTGTCGCCGAAGGAGAACCGCGACGTGCCGCCCCTGGACTACGGTCTGGTGCGCCGGCTGAAGCGCGAGCGTCCGCATCTGTCCATCACCATCAACGGCGGCATCGGCTCGCTGGACGAGGCCGAAGCCCATCTGGATGCCGCCGACGATGTCCAGCTGGACGGCGTCATGCTGGGCCGCGCCGCCTATCACGAGCCGGGCCTGCTGGGTCAGGCGGATCGCCGCCTGTTCGGCGCCACGACGCCGGACGTCGACGCCTATGAGGCCATTGAGCGCTACAAGCCCTACCTCGCCGCCCGTCTGGCCGAGGGCGTCCATCTGCCGGCCATGACGCGCCATATGCTGGGGCTCATGCACGGTCGTCCGGGCGCCCGCGCCTTCCGCCGCATCCTGACGGTCGAAGCCATCCGTCCCGGCGCGGGGCTGGAGGTCGTGGACCGCGCCGTCGACGCCGTGCGCGAGGCCGAGGCGCGCCGCGAGGCGGCCTGAGTCTTCAGCGCCACACTGTCCACAAGCTGTGGCGTAACGACGGTTTGTTCCGGAACGTCGGCGTCGCACCCGCATTGGCTTTGCAGGAGAGCAAGCCATGCCCAAGCGACCGCCTGCGAAACCTGATCTGCGCCTCGTCCACGCCGAGGCCGAAGTCTACGACCTGATGCGTCAGCCGGAGACCACGGCCGACCGGGTCAGAAGGCTCCAGCTCGAGGCCCGCGCCCTCGCCGTCGAACAGGTCGAGGTGCTGGAAAAGGCGCTGCTCGAAGCTGCCGCCCTCGCGAAGGAGATCGCAGACGGCGGTGACGCCTATCCGGTCGGCGCCCGCGAGATCGCCAGCCGCCTCGTCACCGACCTGCCGTCAAAGGCCGAGACGCTGAAAGCCATCGTCGGCCGCGCCTTCTAGGCCGGTCTGGGTTCGTTCCGGTCCCGGATCCGGCGCGCCAGCCGGAACACCACGATCGCCAGCACGATCAGCACGACCGGAACGATGACCGGCGCAAGGAAAGCGACGATCACCGTCAGGAACGCGAGCACGTCCTCGATAAAGGACACGACCGGATTGCCCAGCCCGCCGGTGGCCGCCGTCGAGGTCACCCTCGCCCCGGTCTGCGCCGCATTGAACGCCAGTGCGGCCGGCGCGCCGACGATCAGGCCGGCGATCGCCGCCGCCGTCGGATCGACGGCCCAGAACACGCTGCCTGCCGCTACTGCCCCGGCCAGAGGCCGCACGACATAGCCAATGGCGTTCAGGAAGTGATCGACCGCCGGGATCTTGTCCCCCGCGAACTCGGCCGTCGCCGCCGTCCCGAGCGCAGCGATCGCCGGCCACGACACGATCCACTCCATCTGATCGATCAGGCGCACGCCGAACAGTTCGAACTTCGCCGCCAGCGCCAGCATCAGCAGCGGCAGGAAGGTTCGCAGCCCCGTCGCCGACGCCAGCCCCAGCCCGAGCAGCGCGGGCAACACCCACACCTGCAACGGCCCCAGCGCCGTGCCGACGGCATCCATGTCGAGTTCGGGCATGAGGCCTCCTGCGTCCCGGTTGCGCATCACAACGTTCGGGAACGTCCCGACGCTCCCACAGCTTGTTCGCAGGACACAAGCCCGAGGAACCCGCAATGACCGACCGTTTCGAATCCGCCGCCGATCGCATCGCCGATCAGGAGCGCAAGATCCAGGCCGAGATCGACGCGAAGGATGTTGGCTCGGGCGACGACAATGACGGCGGGGCTGTTCAGGCCGGCGCTCGAAAGTACCCCGAGCCGCCCTTCCCCAAACAGCACCAGACCAAGCCTGGCGATGAGGCCCGGCTCGATCCCGCGCCCATGTACGACGCCCCGTTCTGGAAGGGCTCCGGCAAGCTGGACGGCATGGCGGCGATCGTCACCGGCGGCGATAGCGGCATCGGCCGTGCGGTCGCCGTCCTGTTCGCCCGCGAGGGCTGTGACGTCGCCATCTGCCATCTCGATGAAGAGGAGGACGCCGCCGACACGAAGGCTGCCGTCGAGGCGGAAGGCCGCAAGGCCATTGTCCTGAAGGGTGACGTCTCCGACCCCGCGTTCTCCGAGGCGGCGGTGAAAGCCACGCTGGACGCCTTCGGTCGTCTCGACGTCGTCGTCCCCAACGCCGCCTTCCAGGAGCATGTCGAGGCGCTCGAGGACCTGACCTTCGAGCATTTCGACCGGACGCTGAAGACCAACCTCTACGGCTACTTCAACCTTGTGAAGGCGGCCGTTCCGCATCTGAAGGCGGGCGGCTCGATCGTGATGACCGGCTCGGTCACCGGCATCATGGGCAATCAGGATCTGCTGGACTATTCGATGACAAAGGGCGGCATTCATGCCTTCGCGCGTTCGCTGGGCACCCATCTGGCCCCGCGCGGCATTCGGGTGAACGTCGTCGCGCCCGGCCCGGTCTGGACACCGCTGAACCCGGCCGACAAGGACGCCGAGGCGACTTCGAAATTCGGCTCTCAGACGGTGATGAAACGCCCCGCGCAACCCGAGGAGATCGCGCCTGCGTTCGTCTTCCTCGCCTCGCCCCAGTGCTCCAGCTACATCACCGGCGAGGTGTTGCCGATCATCGGCGGCTACGGCGGTGGGTGAGCTCAGGCCACCACGTCGTCGTACTCCGGGTGCCGCTTCAACCACGCGACCGCATAGCTGCATCGCGGAGCCAACTTCAGCTTCTCCACTCGCGCATGATCCGCCAGCGCCTGCATGAACTTGCCGGCAGCGCCGCTGCCTCGCAGCGCCGGGTCGGCCTCGACGTGCAGGATCACTCGCGTGTCGCCCTGAACGGCATAGTCGGCGAAGACGGCCCGGACCTGGCCTTCCGGATCGACGAAGCCCTGCTCGAATCGTTGCTCGGCGCGAACGTCACGGAGATCGGTCATCGGCGGGCTTCCTTGCACTGGCGGACTGACTGATCCGCCAACACGAAGAGCGCCCGCCCGTTCCATGCGGAAGAAGGATTGCCTGGGGACTGTGTTCGACAGGCCAGATCCGCGCTCAGGGCGCGCGGTCGCCCAGCAGGTTCAGGATGCCGAAGATGCTCTTCACCGTGAACCAGACGCTGATCAGGAACCACAGGATGCCGAACACGATCAGGAAGGGGATGCCGATCAGGACCATCGAGGCGATGATGCTGACCACGATCGCGATCCAGCAGGCGATGGTCCACCAGAACACCGACCAGAACAGCCGGATCTGCGCGTCCATATGCTCGCGGGCGAGGCCGGTGGCCGTTCCACGCGCGGCATAGGCCACGACCAGCCCGACCAGAACCAGGATGTTCGCGCTAGGGATCGACAGGATGTAGAGCGCCCAGACGGCCAAGGCCGCGACCTTACCCTCGGGTTCGCCGCCGCTCCGATAGTCGGCGCGATCACGCTGTTCGGGGGGCACGTAGGACATGCGGGCTCTCCTCTAGATCCACCAGCTTCGGGGATCGGAAATGGCTTTGCCGGACTTCAGGTTCCAGACACCGGACGCCCCGCGGATCACGGTCCATAGCGCCAGCAGGAAAAGCACCGGCACGCCCAGCGCGAACGGCGCGGCCAGCAGGATCACCCCGGCGACGGCGGCGACGGCCGCGGCCCACAGGGTCCGTTGCTGATAGACGAAGTGCGAGCGTGACGGCGGCAAATCCGGGCCTTCTCGCCCGGTCACCGCCAGCAGGCCGACGACGGCCGAGACGCCCAGCGTCGGCACGGCGAACAGGATCAGGGCGTAGACGGCGTACAGGCCCATGCTGCCCGGAGCTTCCGGCACCAGCGGGCGGCGGCGGGATTTCGATGCGAACTCCGGCGAGGCCTCGAAGATCGACTGCGCCTGAGCCGGACGGGGGGCAGGCGCCGGAGCGATCACCGGTGCGGGCTCGGGTTCCGGCTCCGGGCGGACCTCGGCGCGTGGCGTGAACAGGTCGGGTTCCGGCTCCGGGGGCGGAGCGCGCTCGGGCTCCGCCGCCGCGACGGCGGGCTCCGGTTCGGCGACAGGCTCGGGGGCTGGTTCGACCTCCCGGGCACGACCATGCAACGACGCGGCGCTCGAGAAGCCGATCAGGTCGTCGTGGTCGTCCGGATGGTCTGCCGGAGCTTTGGGATCGCCGGGTTCGGCCATCGGAGGTCCTTCAATTCCTTAAGCCAAGGTATGACGGCCCCGCTCGCGAGGCGCAACCGGCCATCGGCTCTTCTAGCGCGCCAGAACCAGCTCGCAGCCCGGCACGGCCTCGCCACCGAGCGCGCCCGGCTTCTCGATCCGAACCGTGCAGCGGCGGACCCGCAGGTCTTCCAGCATGGCCAGACCCAGCTTCTCGGCGAAGGTCTCGACCAGGCCGATGTGCCCGGCTGCGACGATCGCGCGCGCCGCATTGGCGACGGTCTCGTAGTTGATGGTGTCGGCCAGATGCTCGATCGGCGCCGGGGTCAGTTCCAGAGTCACATCGATGATCAGGCGCTGCAGCCGACCGTGCTCGTGGTCGTACACGCCGATGCCGGCGGCGACCTCCAGACCGCTCACGAAGACGGTCATCGCCTCGCGGACCGGCGCGCCGCTCGCGGGGAAGGGCAGGGGGGACGGTGCGGCCACGCGGCTACTCCAGAATGTCCGGGGTCTTCCAGGCGAGATGCTGGCCCCCGTCGACGGCGATCATCTGACCGGTGACCAGATCCGAGTCCACCAGCCAACGCACGGCGGCGGCGACGGCGTCCGGACTGCCGGGTTTTTCGAGAAGGGTCCCGGCGGCCTCGGCGGCGAAATCCTCGGCCGTCTGGTGGATCGACGGCAGGGTCGGACCCGGCCCGACACCATTGACACGTATGCGCGGCGCCAGCGCCTGCGCCATCGTCCGCGTCGCCCACCACAGGCCGTTGCGCGACAGGGCGTAGGAGAAGAAGCGCGGATCCGGCTTCAGTACGCGCTGGTCCAGCAGGTTGACCACGCAGCCACCTTTGTCCGCCTGCGCCGCGAAGGCCTCGATCAGGACGATCGGCGCCCGCAGATTGGTTTCGATGTGCGCGTCCCAGCTGTCGCGAGCCAGCCCGCCGACGCGGTCGTCCTCGAACATGGAAGCATTGTTGACCAGCGCGGTCAGCGGCCCGAGGGCCTCGACGGCGGCGGGGACGATTCCCCGGACCTCGCCCTCGTTCGACAGGTCGCCGGCGACCGTCGCCGCCCGGCGGCCGATCGCGCGCACCTCGTCGGCCACGGCCTCTGCCGCGCCCTTTGATCCGCGATAGTGAATCACGATGTCGAAGCCGGCGCGCGCCAACTCCAGACAGATCGCCCGTCCGATCCGCTTGCCGCCGCCGGTGACCAGCGCGGCGCCGCGATCGGCAGGGGGCTTAGTCAACCCGGCCGAACTCGATGAAGTTGATCGCGGCGAGAACGGCGACGAAGCCGAGGATGATGTAGAGGGCCAGCATGGAAAGCTCCTGTCTTGCCGCCCGCAATAGAGCGCCGCCTGAAAATCTTCAAGCCGAGCCCGCTATTCAAGACGCCAAAGGCGGCTATCGTCAGCGCATGAACCCGATGCTGCTCTCCATGATCGCTGTCGTCATCGCCGGCGGCGCCACCGCCCTTCAGGCGCCGACCAACGCCAAGATGATGACGGCCGTCGGCTCGCCGGTGAACGCCGCCTTCGTCTCCTTTGCCGTCGGCACGGCGGCGCTGGGTATCCTGGCGATGATTCTGCAGGCGAAGCCGGACATGGTCGCGGCCCGCAACCTGCCTTGGTACGCCTGGATCGGCGGACTTTACGGCGCGGTCTTCGTGGTGGCGGCGGCGTGGGGCGTGCCGCGTCTGGGCGTCGCCCTGACCATCACCCTCATGGTCGCCGGACAGCTCCTGATCGGCATCATCCTTGACCATTTCGGCGCCTTCGGTTCGCCCCAGAGCCCGATCAGCCTCGGCCGCCTCGCCGGCGTCGCCCTGGTGATCGGGGGCGTGCTGATGGTTCGGCGCTTCTAGGCGTCTGCTGACGCTTCGCGACAGCGCCCGGACGCCTATATTGCCGCCGATGACCGAGGAGACGCCTGCCCCCGATTCGGCGCTGAAGGCCGCGGACCTGATCCGCGACGAGGCCCGGCGTGCGCCCGACAAGCCGGGCGTCTATCGCATGTACGGCGAGGACGGCGCCTGCCTCTATGTCGGCAAGGCGCGGTCCATCAAGAAGCGCATCCTCCAGTACGCCCAAGGCCGCTTCCACACCCAGCGCATCGGCATGATGGTGTCGCTGACCCGCTCGATGGAGCTGGTGGTCACGGCCTCGGAAACCGAGGCCCTGCTGCTGGAATCCAACTTCATCAAGAAGCTGAAGCCCCGCTTCAACGTCGTGCTGCGCGACGACAAGAGCTTCGCCGAACTGATGATCCGCCGCGACCACCGCGCGCCTCAGGTCCGCAAGCATCGCGGGGCGCACACCATCAAGGGCGACTATTTTGGCCCCTTCGCCTCGACCTGGGCGGTGAACCGGACCCTGACCACCCTGCAGAAGGCCTTCCTGCTGAGATCGTGTTCGGACAGCGTCTACGAGACCCGCACCCGGCCCTGCATGCTGCATCAGATCAAGCGCTGCTCGGCGCCGTGCACCGGCCTGATCAGCCTTGAGGATTACGGCGAGCTGGTCAGCGAGGCCGAGCAGTTTCTGCGTGGCAAGTCGCGGGCGGTGATCGGCCGTCTGTCGACGGAGATGCAGGCCGCCTCCGACGACATGGACTTCGAACAGGCCGCCCGCGTCCGCGACCGAATCCGCGCCCTCTCGGCTATCTCGATGGAGAACTCGGTCAGCGCCGAGGGCGTGGCCGAGGCCGACGTCTTCGCCCTCCATTCCGATGGCGGCCAAGCCTGCGTGCAGGTCTTCTTCTATCGCGGCGGCCAGAACTGGGGCGGCCGCGCCTACTTCCCCCGCGTCGACAAGTCCGACACTGACCCGGAAATCCTCGCCGCCTTCCTCGGCCAGTTCTACGAGGACAAGCCGGTGCCGCGGCAGATCCTGTCCAACGTCGTCCCGCACGAGAAGGAGCTGCTGGAAGAGGCCTTCTCCATGAAGGCCAGGCTCGACGACGGCCGCCGGGTGGTCTCGATCGATAAGCCCGTGCGCGGAGACCGCAAGGCCCTGATCGACCACGCCCTGACCAACGCCCGCGAGGCTCTGGGCCGCAAGATGGCCGAGAGCTCAGCCCAGTCGAAGATCCTCGACGAGGTTTGCGAGGCCTTCGGGCTGGAGAGCGTGCCGGAGCGGATCGAGGTCTACGACAACGCCCACATCCAGGGGACCAACGCCGTCGGCGGCATGATCGTCGCCGGCCCCGAGGGCTTCCGGAAGAACCAGTACCGCAAGTTCAACATCCGCGGCGACGAGCTCACCCCCGGCGACGACTACGGCATGATGCGCGAGGTCATGCGCCGTCGCTTCAGCCGCCTCGTGAAGGACGAGGACGAGGGCGAGGAGGTCGAACGTCCAGACCTGCTGCTGATCGACGGCGGCGCCGGCCAACTGGCCGAGGTGCAGGCGGTGCTGGCCGATCTGGGGCTGGACGACATCCTCGCCGTCGGCGTGGCCAAGGGGCCGGATCGCGACGCGGGCAAGGAGCATTTCTTCGTGCCCGGCAAGCCGCCCTTCATGCTGCCGCTGAAGTCGCCGGCCCTCTACTACATCCAGCGTTTGCGCGACGAGGCGCATCGCTTCGCCAATGGCGCGCACGCCAAGCGTCGCTCGATGGACATCCGCAAAAATCCGCTGGACGAGATCGAGGGCGTCGGACCGGGCCGCAAGAAGGCCCTGCTGCACGCCTTCGGCTCCGCCAAGGGCGTCGGCCGCGCCTCGGTCGTCGATCTGGTGAAGGTCGACGGCGTCAGCCAGGCGCTGGCCGAACGTATCCACGCCTTCTTCCGCAAGCCGTGATCTGCGCCTAGAACGGCCCCCATGACCGATCAGATCGCCGCCGGCTATCGCCGTTTCCGTGAAGAGCGCTGGCCCGAGGCCCGGGCCGAGTACGAGGCGCTGGCCAAGGGCCAGAAGCCGCACACATTGATCGTGGCTTGCTCCGACAGCCGCGCCGATCCGGCCCTGATCTTCGACGCCGCGCCGGGCGAGCTGTTCGTCGTGCGCAACGTCGCCAACCTCGTTCCGCCCTACCAGCCCGACGGCCATCTGCACGGCGTCTCGGCGGCGCTGGAGTTCGGGGTCAAGGTGCTGAAGGTCTCGCGCATCGTCGTCATGGGCCACGCGGCCTGCGGCGGGGTGAACGCCATGATCAACGGCACGCCCGAAAGCGTTCAGGATTTCGTCGGTCCGTGGGTCGAACAGGGCCGCCCGACCGTGCGCCGCGTCTGCGAGGAGGTCGCGCTCGAGCAACAGGGACAGGCCGCCGAGGAGGCCGTGGTGCGGCTGTCGCTGGACAATCTGCGCACCTTCCCTTGGATCGCCGAGCGAGAAGATGCGGGCGAGCTGAAGCTGATCGGCCTGCATTTCGGCATCGCCGACGGCATCCTTCGGGCGCTCAAGGGGCCGGGGCCTTTCGTCCCGTTGGACTGATCTCGCTCGCCTGATGCAGCGAAGCGTGGCAGACGGACGTTCAAGGACCGGAGCCCGATCATGACCCCCAATCCTCACGCCAACCCGATTCCCAACATCCTGACCGGCCTGCGCCTGTTCGCGGGCGTGGTGATGTTCCTGATCCTGGCCGGCGCTGCGCCGCAGGGCATTCCGGTGCTGTCGGAATATCTGTCGCCGGACGACCAGTTCCGCTTCGGCCGGACCGCCTTCATCATCTTCGTGATCGCCGCCTCGACCGACTGGATCGACGGCTTCCTCGCCCGCCGCTGGCACTCGACGACCCGATGGGGCGCCATCCTCGACCCGATCGCGGACAAGGTTCTGATCACCGGCGCCATCCTGGGCGTGCTGGCCTGGGGCGCCCTGCCTCAGATCGCCATCCCCTGCGGCCTGATCCTGTTCCGCGAGTTCGCCGTCTCGGCCCTGCGCGAGACCGTGGCCGGCAAGGTCAAGCTGCCGGTCACCCTGCTGGCCAAGTGGAAGACGGTCCTGCAGATGGTCGCGCTCGGCGCCCTGCAGATCGCCCTGCTGTGGGACGGCTTCGGCCTGCCGCTGGAATTCCAGCCCCACTTCCAGGTCTTCGCCTACGTCCTGATCTGGCTGGCCGCCATCGTCACCCTCTGGACCGGCTGGCAGTATTTCTCGAAGGCCCAGCAGAAGATGAGCCAGCTGTAGGGCTCACGGTTACGAACAACAAAAAAGGGCGGCCCGTCGGGCCGCCCTTTCTCGTTTCAGTCGATAACCGCGTCTCAGCGAACCCCCAGCTCGTCCACCAGCCGCTGCATGCCATACACATCGCGCAGCGCCGTCGTCACCGCGCCGGTGGTCACGATCACCGAGCGGTTGACGTTGACGTCGTAGCCGTAGGCGTTGCGCTGGGTCAGGACGGTCGAGTCGAAGTTCGCTCCGACGATCTCGCCCGCGGCGGTCACGACCGGCGAGCCCGACGAGCCGCCGATGGTGTCCGACGACACCGCCATGTTCAGCACCGTGTCGCCGTCGATCCGCTCGCGCGCGGCCAGCAGCTTCGGCGCGACGTCGAACGGCGCGGCGCCGGTCGCGCGATCCCACAGGCCGTCGAAGGTGGTGAAGGCGCCGAAGCGCTGACCCGGAACGTCCGTGCCCTCGATCCGGCCGTAGGTCAGGCGCAGGGTGCCGGTGGCGTCCGGATAGACGCTGTCGCCATAGGTCTGGAAGCGCAGGGCGGCCAGACGCTCCGAGGCCCGGTCGGTCGGCGCCTGCACGCGGGCCTCCCAGTCCGAGCGCACGGCGCGGGTCTCGTCCTGGATCGACAGCAGATACTGGATCAGGGGATCGTTCGACGCCTCGATGGCGGCCAGGCCGCCTTCCCACAGCGCGCGGCGCACGGCCGGATCGCCCAGGGTCGTGCCCTCGATCAGGCGGGCCGAAAGCTGTTCCGGCGATTCATTGCCCAGCAGGGCGCGGACGTTCGGATTGTCGACCGTCAGCCACTCGCGGGTCTTGGACAGCCACCACTCCATCCGGACCTGATCCAGCGCCTTGTAGACCGGGCGCTCGGCGAAAAGGCCGGACTGGACGCCGGCCAGGCGGCTGTCGGCGAACTCGGGCAGACGTTCGGCCGAGGGTTTGGCCCGCTCCTGCGCGCCGCGCACCAGCGTGCGGGCCCAGAGGAACAGCTGCGAGCCGCCGGCGACCGGCGTTGTGCCGATGCCCGTACCGCCTTCCAGCAAGGCGTAGGCGGCATAGCTCTCGCGCAGGATCGGCTGAACCGAGGTCAGGGTCGTCCACGGATTGTTGTCGCCCGCGCCGGCCTCGGCGCGCTGGCGGAAGTCGGCTTCCTGTTCGGCCTTCATGGTCATGAACTGGGCGTCCGTCAGCGCCCGCATCCGGCCCAGACCGCGCTTGTAGGTGTTCTCGATGCTGACGATAGGGTCCATGGCGATGAAGGCGTTCTCTTCGCTCTCCTCGCTGAACCGGATCAGGCGGCCGCGCAGTTCCGAGGCGATCAGCTGGTCCATCGGCAGGACCACGTCTCGCACGCTGAACAGTTGGTCCTGCGTCAGCAGGCGCTGGGTCGCGCCGGGGCTGCCCGAGACGAACACCGGCGTGCCCTCGACGGGCTGGCCGGCGTTCCATGTGAAGTGGGTCGGCGTCTGCGCCGGCGCGCCGTTCTCGTACAGGCGGATGAAGGCCGCATCGATGGCGAAGCGGGGGAAGCTGAAGTTGTCCAGATCGCCGCCGAAGGTCGCCGCACGATCCTCCGGGGCCCAAGCCAGACGCACGTCCGAGAACTTCTTGTAGGTGTATAGCTTGAACTGGCCGCCGCGGTACAGGCTGACAACCTGACAGCGCTTGTCGGCTGCGCCGCCGCAGGCTTCCTGCTCGATCCGGCTGGCCTCGGCGTCACGGGAGCGGGTGAAGGCCTGGCCCTCCAGACCGGCGCCGGCGGCGTGCATCCGCTCGGTCACGTCGGCGATGTCCGTCAGGATTTCGGCCGAGCCGCCGGGGCATTTCAGCTCTTCCTCGCGGGTGCGCGGACTGAAGCCGGTCTCGGCGTAGTTGATCGCCTGCGTCGACAGGTTGGCCACGCAGGTGGCGACGCAGTGGTTGTTGGTCATCACCAGCCCCTCGGCCGAGACCAGACCGGCCGAGCATCCGCCGAACTTCACCGACGACAGGCGCACCCGATCCAGCCATGCCTGATCGATGCTGGTGCCCAGCGTCTGGTTCGCCCGCGCGATGGGGAAGTTGTCGAAGGTCCACATGCCTTCCTCGGCCTTGGCGGCCGAACCGGCGGCGAGGGTCAGCAGGGCGGCGGCGAGGGCGGGGGCGTAGCGCATATTCAACTCCTTCCCTTCTCCCCTTGCGGGAGAAGGTGGCCCGCGCAGCGGGTCGGATGAGGGGTTCTGTCGGCGATTGCCGAAGGAGGCGGCGACCATGCAGACGAAGGGGCCGCCCGGCAAGACCGGAGCGACCCCTCATCCGTCAGGCTTCGCCTGACACCTTCTCCCGCAAGGCGACAAGGCTATCCGTCAGAGCATTTACCGCCGACGGCGCTGCGGACGATCCACACCCAGTTCCTGCAGCAGGCGCGGGCTGGGGTAGATGTTGCGCAGGGCTTCGGTGACGGCGGCGGTCGAGACCGACACCGTCCGGTTCAGCTCGCCGTCGTAGCCGAACGAGCCGCCCAGCGAGTGGATGTTGCCATCGAAGGCCGTGCCGATGACTTCGCCGGCGGCGTTGATCACGGGCGAGCCCGAGTTGCCGCCGATGATGTCATTGGTCGAGACGAAGTCGAAGACCGTCTCCTTGTTCACGCGGCTTTCGTTGTCGATGAAGGCCTGCGCGAGGTTGAACGGCTCCGAGCCGGTTGCACGCTCATAGGCGCCGCCCATGTTGGTGAAGGCCGGCACGGTTACGCCGCGGTAGGTCCAGCCCTGCACCTGGCCGTACGACAGGCGCAGGCTGAAGGTGGCGTCCGGATACTGGTTGGTGCCGTAGACCGCGAAGCGGGCCTGGGCGACCTTTTCGGCGGCGCGCGAGGTCGGGGCGTTGACTTCGGCGGCCCAGCGGGCGCCGATCGCCTGGGCGTCGGCGTCGTTGGCGGCCACGAAGGCGAACAGCGGATCGGCGGCGATCAGCTCTTCCGTGGTCATCGACAGCGCCTGGGTCCGGAAGGCCGGATCGGCCAGCTTCGTCCCGGCGATCAGGCGTTCGGCGAGGGCCTCGGGGCTCTCGCGACCCAGCAGGGTCTTCACCGACGGATGGTCGACCGTCAGATACTCGCGCGTCTTCGACAGCCAGTAGCGCAGACGGATCTCTTCCATGTCCGTGTAGATCGGCGTCTCGGCGCCGATCGCGGTGGCCATCTGGGCGCGCTGGGCGTCCGTCCGGTTCGGGTTCTTCGAGGCGCGGACGATGGCGCGGGCATAGGCGTACAGTTGCGAGCCGCCGCCGGCCGACTGCTCCAGCTGGCGGAATGGCAGGTACAGGTCGCGGGCCACGGTCTGGACGCGCTCCAGATCACCCCATGGATCGCCGATCTGCTGGACCAGAGCCGGGTCGGCCGCGACGCGGGCGCGCAGCTCGTTCTCTGCCTCGCGCTTGGTCGCCATGAAGGCCGGATCGGTCAGGGCGCCCTGCTGGCCGTAGAAGACCTTGAAGCTGTTCTCGAGGCCGAAGATCGGGTCGAACGAGACGCGCTTGGCCTCGTCGCCGGTCAGCGAATATTCGAGCAGGCGGCCGCGCAGTTCCGACGCCTGGATCAGGGTGATCGGCAGCTGCTGATCACGCAGGCGCTCCAGCTGGCTCATGGTCAGCAGGCGCGAGGTCGAGCCGGGGTTGCCCGAGACGAAGGTCACGTCGCCCTCGGCCGGAGCGTTCGGGTTCCAGCGCAGGAAGTTCGTGCCGACGTTCACCGGCTGGCCGTTCTCGTAGGCGCGCAGGAAGGCGGCATCGAGGGCGTAGCGCGGGAAGTTGAAGTTGTCGGGGTCCCCACCGAAGAAGGCGGCCTGGTTTTCCGGCGCGAAGACGATGCGGACGTCGTCATACTTGCGGAACTTGTACAGGGCGTATTTGCCGCCGCGGTAGAAGCTGATGACCTGGCAGTTGAACTTTTCGTCGCCGGCGCAGGCTTCGGTCTGGATGCGGTTGATCTCGGCCGAGCGGGCGGCGTTGAAGGCGGCGCCTTCAAGCCCCTGACCGGCGCCCAGCACGCGGTCGGTGACGTCGACGATCTCGGTCAGGACCTCGGCGGTCTGACCGGGGCAGCGACGCTCTTCCTCGCGGGTCGCGGCCATGAAGCCGTTCTTCACGAAGTCCTGTTCCGGCGTCGACAGCTCCTGCGAGCAGCCGACCACGCAGTGCCAGTTCGTCAGGATCAGGCCCTGTTCAGACACGAACGACGCCGAGCAGCCCTGAATCCGGACCGAGGCGTTGCGGACCCGGTCCAGCCAAGCCTGGTCGATGCGGGTGCCGTAACGCTGGTTGACCGTCTGGATCGGGAAATTGTCGTAGGTCCACATGCCTTCATCGGCCTTCGCCGGCGACGCGGCGCCCATGATGGCCATGACGCCGCCTACGGCGACGATGGAAGCGGTCGCCGTGACGGCGGCCCGCAGCGAACGGAACAGCATTGTGGACTTCTCCCGACAGGTCGGCTGACGTCGCCTGACCTTTGCGGAGCGATACCTAGACCCGTTACGGCGTATCAGTCCACAGGCTCAGCAGGCTGGTGCTCGGTGATCGTTGATCGCCTTACCCCGATTTAACTTGGCCCCAACCAAACCGGTCGTCAGATAGCGGTCCATGTCGGGGGACACGTCCAGTTAATGTCGCTTGCGCTTTCCACCCTGTTGTTCGAGTGGCGTCGCTATATGGCCGCCGTGATGGCGCTCGCGCTGTCGGGCTTGCTGGTGCTCGCCATGACCGGCGTCTTCATCGGCATCGGCAAGGGCTTCACCGCCACGATCGAGCGGTCGGGCGCCGACATCATCATCATGCAGCCGGGCGCCAAGAGCCTGATTGGCGGCCCGTCCGGTGTGCCGCGTCGGTTCATTCCGCAGGCCTACCGCAATCCCTCGGTGGTCGAGGTCCAGCCGCTGGACGGAGCCGGCGGCTCGTTCCAGTCGGTCAAGAATTTCGACCCGACCATGTCGCAGGCCGAACGGGCTCGGCAGGGCGCGCCGCGCATGAATTATGTGCAGAGCAGCATCATCGACACCACGCCGGGGTCGGTGACCATCCCGACCGACTATTCGCCCGAGCTGGTGAATGCCCTGCGCCAGCCCTACACCGTCGCCATCGACGAAACCGCGCTGGCCAAGCTGGGCGTGAAGCTGGGCGACAAGGCCCTGTACAACGGCCAGACCGTCACGGTCGTTGGCGTGACCCGCGGCTATCCGAACATGATGCAGTCCACCGTGATCATGTCGCGCGACACCCTGCGCATGCTGGGTCAGGCCGACACCGGACCTCGCGTCGGTCCCCTGATGGTCAAGCTGGACGATCCGACCCAGGCGGTGCGTGTCGCTGCCGAACTGAACGAACAGGGCGCAGGCCAGTGGAAGGCCTGGACGCGCCAGCAACTGGCCGACGCCAACGCCGGCGCCATGTTCGAGGAAGGCATCCTCGTCATCATCATCGGCGGCTGCGTGGTGCTGGGCACCATCATTGGCGTGGCCATCACCTGGCAGACCCTGCGCGGCGCCATCATGGCCAACATCAAGGAGTTCGCCTCGCTGCGCGCCCTTGGCGTCGGCATGGGCAGCCTGCGCCGCATCGTCATGGAGCTCAGCTTCTGGGTCGGCTGCGTCGGCGTGCTCGCAGCCATTGGCCTGACCCTGTTGATCAAGGCCCTAGCCGCCATGAACGCCGTAATTATCGCCCTGCCGCCGATCCTGCTCATCGTCGTGGGCGGCGGGTTGATCCTGATCGCCATGCTGTCCGGACTTCTGTCGCTCGGCATCCTCAAGAACAGCCAACCGGCGGACCTGCTGCGATGAGCACGAAGACGAAGGTTCACGGAAAACACGGCGACTTCGCTATCGAGGCCAAGGGCCTCGTGAAGCGGTTCAAGTCCGGCAAGTCGTTCGTCGAGGTGTTGAAAGGCGTCGATTTCGATGCGCGCCACGGCGACCTGACCATGGTCATGGGCCCGTCCGGTTCGGGCAAGTCGACGCTGATCGCCGCCCTGTCCGGCCTGCTGCGTCCCGAAAAAGGGCGGGTGGATGCGCTCGACGTCGATGACCTGTGGGGCTTCTCCACCGGCCGGATCGACAAATTCCGCCTCGACCACTGCGGCTTCATCTTCCAGGGGTTCAACCTGTTCCCCGCCCTGACGGCGTTGCAGCAGGTCGAGACCGTCCTGAAGTTCCAGGGCCTGTCCAAGGCCGATGCGAAGAAGCGCGCCACGACCGCCCTCGAGGAGGTCGGTCTCGGCCATCGCCTGCACCAGCGCCCGGCGGCACTGTCCGGCGGCGAGAAGCAGCGCGTCGCCATCGCCCGCGCCCTCGCCAAGGATCCGCACATCCTGTTCGCCGATGAGCCGACCTCCGCCCTCGACGGCGAGAACGGTCAGGTCGTCATCCGTCTGCTGCGCCGCGCCGCGACCGAGCATGGCGCCGCCGTCATCTGCGTGACCCACGACCCGCGCCTCGAGGCCTGGGCCGACCGGGTCATCCACATCGAAGACGGCGTCATCATCGACGACCAGCGCCGCACGCCCAATCCCGACGCCGCCCTGGCGTCCCATTGACCGCACTCCGAGAACCGGGAACCACCATGCCTGCCTTCCTCAAAAACAAGTGGCTCTGGATCGGCGTCGCCCTGATCGTCGTCCTCGCTGTCGGCTTCTTCATGGTGCAGGGCAACGCCGCGAAGAAGAAGGCCGCCGACGAGAAGGCTGCGGCCGAGCGCGTCGAGAGCCCCTATGCGGCCATCGCCAACGGCAAGGTCGATATCGAGGGCGGCATCATCCAGATCGCGGCCCGTCGCGGCGGCGTCGTCCGTGAGGTGTTGGTGCAGGAAGGCGACCGCGTCGTCGCCGGCCAGATCCTTGCCCGTCAGGAAGACGACGAGCCGCGCCTGTCGCTGCAGACGGCCAATGCCGACCTCGCCGCCGCCGAGAGCCAGCTGCGTCTGATCCAGGTCGACATCCGCACGGCCCAGCGCGAGGCCGAGCGTCTGGAGCGTCTGGTCGCCACCAACTTCGTCGCCGCCCAGCGTATGGATCAGGCTCGCGACGCCATCGCCACCGCCCAGGCCCGTCTGGCCTCGCAGCAGGCCGCCGTCCAGACCGCCCGCGCCCGTCGCGATCAGGCGGCCTACAACGTCGAACTGACCGTGATCCGATCACCGGCCGACGGCCGCATCGTCCGCCGCTACGCCAACCCCGGCGCTGGGGCCTCGACCCTGAACGTGTCGAACATGTTCGATCTGGAGCCCGACGCCCCGCGCATCGCCCGCGCCGAGATCGTCGAGTCGGACATCCCGAACATCACCGCCGGCCAGGCCGTCGAGATCACGCCGGAAGGCGATCCGTCCAAGGTCTATATCGGCTCGGTCCTGCGTCGCGCCGCCGTCTTCGGCGCCCGCAAACTGGCCTCCGACGACCCCTCGCAGCGTTCGGACGAGCGCGTCGTGGAGGTCGTCGTCAGCGCCGGCGACGCCCCGCTGCTGATCGGCCAGCGCGTGCTGGTCAAGTTCATGAAGCCCGGCGAAACCGCCGGCGCCGCCCGCGCCACGTCGACCGGCGTCCCGGCGAACCGCGCGATGCAGCAACCGGCCCAGCGTCAGGGCTGACGTCCCGGCCTACCGGGTTTCGACCGCCAGCTCCCGCAGCCAGCGCAACACCCTGCGTTCGCTGCGGGTCGGGTCTCCGGCCAGTCGGATAGCCACAAGCGCGCCCTTGTCCTCGACGAAGCCGTGAGGGGGGATCAGCTGCCCGGCGGCGAGCGCGTCATGCGCGATGCAATGCGGCAGGACCGCCGCGCCGAGTCCGGCCGTCGCGGCGTCGAGGGTCATGTGAAGATGCGCCAGCGCCCGCTCCGGGCCTGAGGGTGCGGCGCGCCCCGCCAACGTGGTCCACTCTCCCCAGGCGCTCTCGCGTGTCCGCGTGGTCAGCCGGGACGCCGTCTCCAGTTGCTCCGCCACGCGCGGCGTGCAGACCAGACCGATGCGGTTGCGCGCCAGCACCTCGACGCCCGGCCGATCCAGATCATCGGCGTCCACGAAGCGGATGGCGATGTCGGCGCCGCGTTGCCGCATCGCCCGGGGCTCCAGTTCGCTCAGATGCAGATGGATGTCGGGATGCGCCGCCTCGAAGGTGGGCAACCGCGGCACCAGCCATTTCACCGCCAGACTCGGATGAACCGCCAGATGCACCTCGTCCGCGGTCCGGACACTGCGCACGGCGTCGGCGACCGCATCGAAACCCGCCGTCAGTCCGACAAGCAGGGTGCGTCCCCGCGTCGTCAGCTTCAGCTGGTTTCGCGGCCCTTCGAACAGGCGCAGGCCGAGCGCGGCCTCCAGCGCCTTCACCTGCCGGCTCACTGCGCTGTGGGTGACGTTCAATTCCGCCGCGGCCAGTGTCGCCGACCCTGTTCGCCCCATGGCTTCGAACGCCCTCAGGGCGTTCAGCGAGGGCAGCGCCTTTCCTGATGTGAGTTTATCGAACATCAGGCGACCGATAAGTCGCTTTCCGCGCCGCCGCAACGTCGCGATGCAGCGGCATGGATATCCGCTCCCGCCTCGTCGCCCCCGTGCTCGGCCTCGGTCAGATCGTCGCCTTCGCCTCCAGCTACTACCTGCTCGGCGTGCTGGCCGATCCGATCGCCGCCGAGCTCGATATCCCTTCCGGCTGGTTGTTCCTCGCCCTGTCCGCCGCCTTCCTCGTGTCCGCCATCCTGACGCCGGCCGCGGGCAGATGGCTGGAACGACATGGAGGCCGTCGCATGCAGGGCTGGGCGCACGTGGTGTTCGCGGCGGCGCTGCTCCTGCTGGCTGCCGCGCCATCTCCCGCCGTCGCAGTCATCGCCATCGTCGGTCTGGGCGTCGGCATGGCCATCGGCCTCTACAGTTCGGCCTTCGCCATTCTGGTGGAGATCCACGGTCAGGGAGCGCGGCCCTACATCACCCAGGTCGCCATGTTGGGCGCGCTGGGCGGCGCGCTTGGCTGGCCGACCAGCCGGATGCTGCTGCAGGCCTTCGACTGGCGGCTCGCCTGCGTGGTCTGGGCGTCGGCGCATCTTCTCGTCTGCCTGCCGCTTACCGTCTTCCTCCTGCCGAAGCGATCGCCCCGACCCGCCGAACCCGAAGGCGCGCGTGGCCGACTGCGCTGGGATCGCCGCATGATCCAGATCGCCGCGTTGTTCGCCGGCGGATGGGTGGTCGCCACAGCCATGGGCGCCCATCTGCCGCGGCTGCTGGAAGGGCTCGGCATGACGCCGGCTCGCGCGGCCTGGGCCGCCGGACTGATGGGAGCCAGCGCTCTGGCGGCGCGCCTGTTCGATCTGCTGGTCCTGCACCGGTCGCATCCGGTTCTGACCGTCCGCCTCGCCAGTCTGTTTCATCCGCTCGGGGCGGCCGTGGCGGTCTTCGGTGGTGCGAAGCTGGCGCCATTGCTGGCGGTCGGGCAGGGGGCGGGTAACGGCCTGTTGTCCACGGCCTCGGGCGTTCTTCCGCTGCATGTCTTCGGCCCGGAGCGTTACGCCGTGCGGCAGGCGATGATCCTGACGCCCGCGCGCTATTTTCAGGCCGTGGCGCCCGCGGCCTGGGCGCTCACCATAGACGCGTCGCCCCTGTTGGCGCTGGCGCTATCGAGTCTGATCTGCCTCGGCGTGTGCGCCCTGACGTTCGGATTGGCCCCGGCCGGCGAGTGAGGCCTATCGCCCCTCGAACGTCCCGCGTCGCTTCTCCAGCGAGGCCGACACCCCTTCGAGGTGGTCTTCCGTCAGGTGGGCCAGCGCCTGCATGGCGGCGGTCATCTCGAGGATCTGGTCGAAGGTCGCGTCGCGGCCCTGACGCAGCAGGGCCTTGGTCATGCGCAGGGCGTGCGGCGCCTGGGCGGCGATGTCGCCGGCGATGGCCATGGCCTCGTCCATCAGCCGCTCGGGCGCGACGACCCGGCTGACCAGTCCCCACTCCATGGCGGTCTGCGCATCCAGCACCCGGCTGGTGAACAGCATCTCGGCCGCGCGGGCATAGCCGACGTTGCGCGGCATCAGCCACGCGCCGCCGTCGCCCGGCAGGATGCCCAGCTTGAGGAAGGGCACGCCGAACGAGGCGGTCTCCGAGGCGATACGGATGTCGCCCAGCCCGGCGATGTCGCAGCCCAGACCCATGGCCGGGCCGTTCACGGCGCTGACCAGCGGCACTTCCAGCCCGTAGAGCGAGCGCACGATCCGGTGCACCACCCGCCGATAGCGTTCGCGAATCTCGGCGCCCGAGCCCTCGAACAGGTCCCGCCGTTCGCGCATGGCCTTCAGGTCGCCGCCGGCCGAGAAGGCTCGGCCGGCCCCCGTCAGCACCACGCAGCGCACCGACAGGTCGGCGTTTACCCGCTCGCAGGCGGCGGCGAACGCCTCACCGTCCTCCAGGTCGGGCAAGGCGTTCAGCCGGTCGGGCCGGTCCAGGGTCCAGAGTTCGATGGCGCCGCGGCGCTCGGTGCGGATCAGGGTCATGGGACGGCTGTGCCGGAAACTGGCGGCGGAGACAAATCGCAAGGAGCCGGTGCGTGCGAAGTGGTTGGTGGTTAGTGATGAGTGGTTGATCGCGCGAGTGGATGTGGCGATCACGGTCTGGCCGGTGCCGCAGAGCGCATGATCTCTTGCTCCCACTAACCACTAACTACCAATCACTCCCCAAACGCACAAAGCCCCGGCCTTTCGGCCGGGGCTCTGCGGTGTGTCAGGATGACGGTCTCGCCCTACCGGCGCGCCTTGTCGATCTTGATCGGCACGAAGTTGGACGGGTGGCTGATCATGCGATCGCCGGCGCCGTTGGTGTTCTTCGTGTTCACCAGCATTCCGCCGAAGAGCGCAAAGCTCATCATGGCGTGCTGGAGGTTGCGGTCCTTGTCGTTCATCTGTGATGTCTCCTTTCGTTGAACGATGAAAAGAGACACGTCGTGCTTACAGGGGTTTTCACCCTCCTAGTCGTTTCGCGTCATGGTCAAGGTAGGTTCACCGTGCCGAAACGTCAACTCATTTTACTCCGCTAGCGGACCATATTTTGCACCGATGTCATCAACTGTCACTCCCACGCCACGCCCCGGTCCGCCCCGCGCCATCGCCACGCCCTGCGTCAAGGTCTGTATCGTCGATGGCCCGACGGGCCTGTGCCTGGGCTGTTTCCGGTCCCTGCAGGAGATCGGCGGCTGGAGCAGCCTGACCGACGATCAGCGCGCGGCGATCATGGCGGAGCTCCCGTCCCGTCGCGACCGCATCGATCCGGCGAAGCTGGGTGGCTAGGGGCCAGGGATTGGGGCTATGGACTAGGGATTACAGTGGGGCGCGACACGGTGCGGGCGCAGGGTCGGCAACCGAGGCGTTGAGGTCATCGCGGTATTCCCCAATCCCTGGCCCCTAGTCCCTAGTCCCTAGTCCCTCCGCTTAACCCGCCGTCCACCATCCTCCTTCACCGCATCCCAATCGCTACATGGGACAAGACGCATGCGCCGCAGAAGCGGCGACCGTTTCCGCGAGTGCGTTGTTCATGCGTTTCGATCTTTCCTCCGCCGCCGTCGTGGGCATGGCCGTCGCGTCTTCGCTGGCGGTCCTTTGGTGGATGGATCAAGCCGGCCTGCGCGGTCAGGCCCAGGCCGCCGAGGTTCCCGCCGTAGTCATGCCCGCGCGGGGCGAGCCCGGCCAGGTGCTGAAGGCCGCCGATGGTCACTACTGGGCCGAGGCGATGATAGACGGTCGCGCCGTCCGTGTGATGGTCGATACCGGCGCCAGCGTGGTCGCCCTGACGCCCGAGGACGCCGCCCGTCTGGGGCTGAAGCTGAAGCCCGAGGATTTCACCGCCACCGTCGTGACAGCCTCCGGGCCGGTCGCCGCCGCTCGTGTCGAGCTGAAGGCCGTCGCCGTCGCCGGCACGCACGTCGACAAGGTAGAGGCTCTCGTTGTGCAGCAGGGGCTGCCGCACTCGCTGCTGGGCATGAGCTATCTGGGCCGCCTGTCGGGCTTCACCGCCACGCCGGCCGCCCTGACCCTGCGCCCCTGATCGTCAGGCCGGCAGGAAGGCCTTGATCACGACCGACAGGGCCGTCGCCACCATGTAGATAGCGAAGATCCGGCGCAGCAGCTTCCGGTCCAGCCGGTGGGCGAGCCGGGCTCCGTACGGCGCCACGGCGGTGGTCAGCCCGCCCATGATGATCGCCGCCGGAATGTTGACGTAGCCGACCGAGAGCGGCGGCCGCCCCAGCGCATCCCAGCCGAACACCACGAAGCCCAGTGTCGCGGCCGCGCCGATGGCGACGCCGAAGCCCGAGGCCGTCGCCACGGCCTGATGGATCGGCCGTCCGCACAGGGTCATCATCAAGCCGCCGAAGCTGCCGCCGCCGATCCCCATCATGGCCGACAGGCTTCCTATCCCGGTTCCGACGACACGACGCCCCCAACCGGTCGGCACCTCCTTCGCCAGGGTGAACCGCTCGGGCAGCAGACCCAGCTGCAGGCCGATCAGAGCCAGACAGATGCCATAGACGATCGCCAACCCCTCCATCGAGGCGATGCCCGCGATCGCCGCCCCGACCAGACCGCCGAATCCGACCCAGGGCGCCCAGCTCTTCAGCACGGCCTCGTCCACCGCGCCATGCGCCCGGTGCGCCCCCAGCGACCGCCAGCTGGTCGCCACGATGGTCAGCAGGCTGGTGCCGACCGCGACGTGCAGATTGGCCTCGCCGCCGACGCCCAGAACCTCGAAGGCGTAGAACAGCACCGGTACGATCACCGTCCCGCCGCCCACGCCGAACAGCCCGGCCACGATCCCCCCGAACAACCCCGCCGCGACCATCGCGGCCAGCAGGGTCAGGAGCTCGGTCAGGGGGAGGGTGGTCATGGTGGGGAGGGACCAAGGACTGGGATTAGGGGCTAGGGACTAGGGACTAGGGATGAGAAATTCGCTGGCGCTCCGATGAAGCCGCCACACAGAACAGCACTTAACTGCTCAAGCCCCCTGGTCCCTAATCCGTAGCCCCTAATCCCTATTCAGCCAGCCAGAACAGATCCTCGACCTTCAGCTCCAGCGCCCGCGCGAGGCTCAGCGCGATGATGGTCGAGGGGGTGAATATCCCGTTTTCGACCGTGTTGATCGTCTTGCGCGACACGCTGGCCCTCTCGGCCAGCTCAGCCTGCGTCAGTCCGGCCGCGAGCCGCGCCTCCTTGAGGCGGGACGCCAGTCGTGGATCACCCATCCTTGCCGAACTCCCGATCCAGCCAGGCGTAGCGGATGCCCGCCGCGGCGCCGCCGGCCGCCAGCACGAAGGGCAGGGCCACGACTGCGGCGTCCGTGCGCCAAAGGCCCAGGCCGAAGGCAATCGTCCCGCCGGCCATCATGACGATGAAAGCCGCCGCGATCGCCCGCGCCCTCAGCACAGACGTCAGCTCATCTTCCATGTAGCGCTTGTTCGTCCGGGTCAGATGATCCCAGCCCATGGCGATCGCCGCGACAATCCAGGCGTAGATTACCGGCAGCGCGACACTCAGATAGTCTCCGAACCCGCCCTCTCCGGACAGGATGTCCTGAAGTGCGAACGTCGCCTGTACCAGGAAGGCGAGTGTCACCAGCGGGAACAGCCACAGCTGATACGCACGCTGGCCCTGCAGCCGGTCGCGCTTTGTCTGCTCGCCCTCGGGTGTCCAGTGCCGTCCCGGACGCAGCAGCAGCGCCGAGATCACTCCAGCCAGCGCGATCACGAGACCGGCGCCCGCCAGCACGCCCCAGCCTGTCGCCTCGTCCCCGGTCTTCGGCAGGCCGACCACGAAGCCGACCGCCGTCGCGACCGAGCCCAGCGCCGCCGCGATCAACGCGCCACGGTAGAGCCCGCGGCGCTTGCGGACCTCCGTCTGAAGTGCGGCGTCGTCCATAACCTGTCCTCCGTAAGTGCGTGTCACCTACGGGTTACATGTCACCTATCGGTTACATGAGTCAAGAGCGTCAGATCAGGATCGCGCCTTCGTGCCTCAGCAGCCAGGTCTTGCGCTCCAGCCCGCCGCCGAAGCCGACCATGGCGCCGTCCGCCCCGATGACGCGGTGACACGGCAGGACCAGAGGGATCGGGTTACGGTTCAGGGCCACGCCCGCCGCCTGCGCCGCACTGGCCTCTCCGGCGCGCTTCGCCATCTCGCCATAGGTGATCGTCGTCCCGGCCGGCACCTCGGACAGGGCGACCCAGACCCGCGCCTGGAACCCGCCGTCCGCCGCCGCGTCCTCCAGCGTCCAAGGGATGCGCGTGAAGGCGTCCATGTCGCCGGCGAAATAGGCGTCGATGCCCTCGCGCACCGCCGTCGGCGTCTCGTCCTCGAGAAAGCTGGCGCGCGGATACTCGCGCCGCATCGCCTTGGTCAGACCGTCGCCGAACGACACGCCGCGCAGACGGCCCTGCTCGTCCGTGGCGATCGCCAGAGGGCCGACGGGCGAGGGCAGGGTGCTGGTGGTCAGGCGCGGAATCATGAGCGGCAGTCTGCCCCGGCTTCAGCCTTGCGGCATCATCGCATTCATCTCGCCCCAGCCCAGCGCGCCCTCCATCATCGGCCCGCTGTCGCCGTCCTTCAGGAAGGCCGCGGCTAGCGACGCCGCACGGCCATAGGCAGCGCTCGACAGCCCCGAGCCGGCGCTCAGCCGCCGCACGCCCAGCCGCTCCAGCTCCGCCGCGCCCGGCAGGCCCGGGAAGGCCAGCAGGTTCACCGGCAGGTTCGTTCCGGCCACCACTTCGGCGATCCCGTCCGCATCCGTCAGCCCCGGAACGAACAACCCGTCGGCGCCCGCCTCGGCATAGATCACCCCGCGCCGCAGGGCCTCGGCCGGTCGTCCCGCCGCCTCGCCCAGCCCCGCCAGCCACACGTCCGTGCGGGCATTGATGAACAGACTCGGCCCCACCGCCGCGCGGATCGCCTCGATCTTCGCCGCCAGCAGCGCCGGATCGCCGCCGCCGTCCTCGATGTTGATGCCGTGTGCTCCGGCCAAGACGATGCGGCGGGCATTGTCGGCGACCTCTTTCGGATCGTCGGAATAGCCGCCCTCGAAATCCACGCTGACCGGCAGGCCCTGCGAGGCTCGCACCACATCGGCGCACATGGCCACGGCCCGGTCGACCGGCAGGGCGTCGCCGTCCGGCCAGCCCAGCGACCAGGCGCAACCCGCGCTGGTCGTGGCGATCGCCTTCGCCCCCAGCGACCGCACCACGGCCGCGCTTCCGGCGTCCCAGGCGTTGGGCAGGATCAGCAGGCCGGAGCGGTGCAGGTCGCGGAAGGTGGTCATGGCGGTCTCCCTGTGTTTCCGGCCACGGTGGTCGTGGCGCGGGCGGTCGTCTGGCGGCTTTCGGCCATCCTCATCATGGCTCGCCGAGGCAACCGGATCAGGGCGCGGTCCGTTTCCGTCGTCAACGATAACGGAGATAGTTGATGAGCCTCCCCCGGATCCTCCCCGTCGCAGCCGGCGCCCTGATGCTGGCCGCCGCCCCTGCCGCCTTCGCCCAGACCAACACCCAACAGGAGCCCAGCCAGCAGCAGGAGCGTATCGGCGCCATCCTTGGCGCCCTCTTCGGCGACCGTCTGGGCGTCACCACCTCGGTCGAAAGCCAGTGGGCCGCCGGCCGTCGTCCGCTGCAGACCCAGCGCACCCAGTTCAACACCCGCATCGATGCAGAAGTCCGCTCCGGAAACCTCACCCGCGCCAATGGCGACCGCCTGAAGGCCGAATATGACGAGGTCGTCGCGCTGGAGACCCGCTACGGCGCCGACGGCCGTTTCACCACGCAGGAGCGCAACGAGCTTGCTGACCGCTACGGCGCCATCACCCAGGCGCTCAGCGATGGCGGCTGGTCCAGCGGCGGTTCCGGCTCCACGACCCTGACTGTGGCCAACGGCCGGACGGAGTTCGATCGCCGCGTCGACGCCGCCGTCTCCGCCCGCCGTCTCAGCCGCACAGAGGGCTCCCGCCTGAAGGCCGACTACGCTTCGCTGGTTACGGTCGAGGCCGGCTACGCCCGCGACGGCATCAGCGCCCGCGAGCGCGAGGATCTGGACGCGCGCCTCGACGCCCTCGACGCCCGCGTAGGGGATGTAAGCTACGGCGGCGGCTCGACGAGGGTCGACAACCGCACCCGCCTGTCGAACATCGAGCGCGCCCTGCCGAACGCCGGCCTGAGCGCCACCGCTCGCGCCCAACTGCTGGTCGAGCATGGTGATCTCGTCCGTCTGGAGGCCGCCTACGGCCGCATCCAGCCCTCGTCCGACGACCGCGCTTATCTGGAGCGCCGGATCAGCGATCTGGAAACCCGCGCCCGCGTCCGTCGCTGACGCCAACCTGCTGACACTGCTGCCATCCTGTGGCGGCAGTGTCGGCGCCGCGCGGCTGGCGTGAGCGCCCGCCGCCGCCTACATTCCGTTCATGGCCCGTTCCCCCAGCAAGTCGACCCCGCAGGGGACGCCCAAGCCCGTGCACGCCCCCGGTCTGCAGGAGGCGCAGGCGCCCTTCGTGCAGGACGGGCCCGTCGGCGGGAAAATGCCGATGTTCGCGCCGGTCTCCGGGCCGCGCCTTACGCCTGAGGAAGCCCCCGGCGCTCCTTCTGACTGGAAGCCGCACCGCCCCGAACGGCCCGGCGACAAGAAGCGCATCCCCTTCCGGCTGGAGACGAAATACACCCCCGCCGGCGACCAGCCCGCCGCCATCGCCGAGCTGGTCGAGACCGCGAAGGCCGGCGAGCGCGATCAGGTCCTGCTGGGCGTCACCGGCTCCGGCAAGACCTTCACCATGGCCAAGGTCATCGAACAGACCCAGCGCCCGGCCCTCATACTGGCCCACAACAAGACCCTCGCGGCCCAGCTCTATTCCGAGTTCAAGAGTTTCTTCCCGGACAATGCGGTCGAATACTTCGTATCGTATTATGATTACTATCAACCTGAAGCATATGTACCGAAAACCGATACTTATATCGAGAAAGACAGCTCGATAAATGAGCAGATAGACCGGATGCGACATTCTGCAACCCGGGCTATACTCGAAAGAGACGACGTCATCGTCGTGGCCTCGGTCAGCTGCATCTACGGCATCGGGTCGGTGGAGACCTATACGGCCATGACCTTCGGGCTGAAGGTCGGGGACCAGATCGATGAGGCGAAGCTGCGGGCCGATCTGATCGCGCTGCAGTACAAGCGCAACGACGTGCATTTCGAGCGCGGCATGTTCCGCAAGCGCGGCGACGTGCTGGAGATCTTCCCGGTCCACCTCGAGGACCGCGCCTGGCGCATCAGCCTGTTCGGCGACGAGGTCGAGGCCATTCAGGAGTTCGACCCCCTGACCGGCAAGAAGACCAACGACCTCGAGGAGGTCACCGTCTACGCCGCCAGCCACTACGTCACCCCGCGTCCTACGCTCAACCAGGCCATCGGCGGCATCAAGGCCGAGCTGAAGGAGACGCTCGACTGGATGGTCGAGAACGGCAAGCTGCTGGAGGCCCAGCGCCTCGAACAGCGCACCCGCTTCGATCTGGAGATGATGGAGGCCACCGGCTCCTGCGCCGGCATCGAGAACTACAGCCGCTGGCTGACCGGCCGCGCGCCGGGCGAGCCGCCGCCGACCTTCTTCGAATACATCCCCGACAACGCCCTGCTGTTCGTGGACGAGAGCCACGTCACCATCGGTCAGATCGGCGCCATGTACCGCGGCGACTACCGCCGCAAGTCGACCCTGGCCGAGTACGGCTTCCGCCTGCCCAGCGCCATCGACAACCGCCCGCTCAAGTTCGACGAGTGGGACGCCATGCGCCCCCAGACCGTCCATGTCTCGGCCACCCCCGGCCCGTGGGAGATGGAGAAGACCGGCGGCGTCTTCACCGAACAAGTCATCCGCCCCACCGGCCTGATCGACCCCCCGGTCGAGATCCGCCCGGTCACCGGCGCCACGCGCAACCAGGTCGACGACGTCATCGACGAGGTCAAGGCCGTCGCCCGCCAGGGCTACCGCTCCCTGGTCACCGTCCTGACCAAGAAGATGGCCGAGGACCTGACGGAGTACATGCACGAGCAGGGCGTCCGCGTCCGCTACATGCACTCCGACGTCGACACGCTGGAGCGCATCGAGATCCTGCGCGACCTGCGCCTCGGCTCATTCGACGTCCTGATCGGCATCAACCTGCTGCGCGAGGGTCTCGACATCCCCGAGTGCGGCCTGGTCGCCATCCTCGACGCCGACAAGGAGGGCTTCCTGCGCTCCGAGACCTCGCTGATCCAGACCATCGGCCGTGCCGCCCGCAACGTCGACGGCCGCGTCATCCTCTACGCCGACCGCATGACCGGTTCGATGGAGCGCGCCATCGCCGAGACCAACCGCCGGCGCGAGAAGCAGGAGGCGTACAACGCCGAGCACGGCATCACGCCAGAGTCCGTCAAGCGCGACATCAAGGAGATCATGGCCTCGCCCTACGAGAGCCGCGAGATGGACCGCCTGACCCGCCCGGGCGTCGCCGAGGACGCCAAACCCTTCGTCGGCTCCAACTTCCAGGCCGCCCTCAAGGACCTCGAGGGCCGCATGCGCGACGCCGCCGCCAACCTCGAGTTCGAGGAAGCCGCCCGCCTCCGCGACGAGATCAAGCGCATGAAGCTCCTCGACCTCGAATTCGCCAACGAGGCCCTGACGGGGGCCGGGGAAGAGGTGGATACGTCAGCGCCGAAGCGGTGGAGGGCCGAGGCGCGGGCGGAGAAGGTGGAGGCGTTCCGGAAGGGGAGGCGGTGAGTTTAAGCTGCGAGGTCCAATGTGGAGTTTCCAGCATTGTCTCTGACAACATCGACAACATTTGCGACGACCGCGTCGGTTATGTTGACAGTTCTTTTCGTCCAGTCATCGTATTTTGACGTCAAACCTCCATCGCCCAGCGTCCTCTTTAGTAATATAGGATTGCTTTTTAGGTGTGGTGTTATGGCGTCTTCACAGTAAGCGATGTAGCAGGTTACATTCTTTAGTTCGCCGATTCCCAGCACAGAGCAAATTGCTGTTGCTCGCAGGAACATGCCTCTGAACTGGGACTTAGCCTTTTCCCACTTCTTGGTGTCGAGTTTGCTCTTCAGTTCAATAATATGAAGTGACAGGCCATTCTCAGAAAATTCTAAAAATGCACCGTCAGCGCACTCGTTTGACGCAAGCCATTTCACAGCGGTCTCGCTGGGCCCAAACTGTAGCGCGTCTCCACTGATCTGAATTTTAATGGATCCCGCCCCTCCGGGATCCTTCTCTTCAACTATCAGCGACGACTCGACTATCTGAACAGTCTTTTCTTTCAGAAATAATTTGCACAGCTTATCTTTCCCCTCCCAAGCCGCTTTCATTATCGTGAGTCCATCGCAACAACCTCGCTCGAGAGGCTTTCCAATGGCTGATTTAGGGATGGGACAACAAATCCACCGGATGACTTGCCCAGTTCTTTGACGACAGTCCCGTCTTCTTCGGAAGCAAACTCGTAAGCTCGAGCCATGGCAGGATCCAAGACTTCATCTTTAGCGTAACCGAAGGCCTTGCACAGCGCCGTCTTTCTCGGGTGATCGTGCAGTTGCATGGAGATGTTCATCTGCTGCAAGAAAGTGTCGCTATGGGTAGTCAGCACGACGGGTACCCCAGCGTTCACTAGCCTAGCTATAGCCCGAGCCACGCTTCTCTGCGCTGACAGATGAAGGTGCGCTTCGGGTTCTTCGAATATAACTCCGGATCTCAGTTGGCCTGATCGTAGCAGGATCATGAACGGTGCGAGTTCGGTGACCATAGAGGAAGACACATGAAGTGGGAGTGCCTTGCCGTCTGAGCTTGTTACATAGCTGAACTGCCGGTTGACCCCTGATCCAGACTTGATCGTCCCGTTGAGCACTTCCTTCTCAACGGCTTGCGCAATTTTTGAGAACTTCGGTTCCGAAGTTCTCGGAGCGTCATTCAACGCCTGCAGAAATCGGATCGTTGGTAGGGGAAACTCGGCAGACGCTGTCGCTCCGCCACTAATGCCTAACTTGTCGATTAGGCCTGATACCAGCGATCGGAAAGCGAGCATGAGTCCGGTACGTGCGGCCGGCACATAGATCGCGCCTCTATCCGAAGACGGTTGAAGGCCACCGGAAAGCACTCCAGACAAGAAAAAGTTGTAGAAAACAGACTCAAGAATTGAGTTGGATTCAGGATCAGATTTCAATCCAACCTTAAGATCGGGGTCAGATTCTTCTTCTCCCCAAGCAAACAGTCCGTGGCGCGCTTCCGCCATGTAAACGGATTGGATTGATTTCGGAAAACAGTCGCTATCTAGTCCGATCTCTATCTTTCGCGCAGACACATCGTCATAGGAAAGGACGTGCCTGAGGAGTGCATCTTTGCGATCTTTGATTGTGTTGTTGATGTCGCGCTCAATCATCGAGCGGTCATCGCTGGTCAGATTGTAGACGGAATCTTCGCCAGTCGCATCTGCGCTATACAGAATACGCCTGAACCACTCCGGTGTTGCTTTACCCCGCCTCTCAGAGCGATTAAAAAGCAACTCTTGACCATTCATTAGAGCCCATATCAGAGAAGCGATATGGCTTTTCCCCGTGTTGTTTTTTCCCACGAGCATAACAAGCGGCGCCATGTGAATCTGGGCTCGCCGAATTTTTCCGAAACCTTCGACATTGAGGCTCCACTGTGGGAAGCGGACCCCGGTGTCGAAGGGATGTCGGCTGCTTCTCTGGGATTTCGGCATGCAAGTCCTCAACGTACGCCACCGGCGTATCAGGGGTGCGCGCGTGTTTCAACGCATGGCTGTCGGGCTGGGCGGCATTGGATGCACAATCACGCTACTTGCCGTGCGTACGACCAAATCTGACCCACCATCCCTCTAGCCTCCGCGCCTGACCCGCAGACCGGGTCGCCAGCGCAGGGGAGGACGGGATGACGACGACGCGTGTAACCCACTACCGGACGGCCAGTCCCGAGACGTGGAGCCTGATCCGGGGCGCCTGGCGGTCGGGATTGTCGCTCTCCCTCCCCCTGGGGGAGGGCGGTCGCGGAACGGCCGGCCAGGGGTGGCTGTGGGATCGGGCGCCAAGGGGGTGAGGCCGCCCCTACCCGGCCTCGCCTTTGGCTCGGCCACCCTCCCCGGGGCGGGTAGGGAGATTGGGCCGTCCACAATCGAGAGAACAAACGCGGAACAAAAAGATTTCCGATGCATGACCTCCGCGCTATCGGAGACCCGTGACCCACACCCTGCCCCCTGAGCCGACCGACGGCGCCCGACTGCTGCATGTGTGCTGCCTCCGCCCCTCCTGCGGGCACGACGCCGTGCTGAAGCCGGGCGAGGTGTTCGGCGATCGGCCCTGGCCCGCCGAGGGGCTGTCGCACCGTTTCCGCTGTCTGTGCGGCGGGCGGGTGGCGCATGTCAGCTATGTGCTGCGGCGGCCCAAGGGCGACAATCCGTGCGGGTGGCTCTGAGCGATGCTGCATGCGCCCCTGGGACCCGAGAAGCCGCCGCCGCTGGTGACGATCGGCGCGGCGCGGCATCGGCGGATGACGCTGGATATCCGCTGCAAGCCCTGCAACCGCACCGTTCGCGTACCGAGCGCCTGTCTGCCGGCCGTGCGACGCAGCGTGACGATCGGGGAGCTGTGGCTGGCCGGGCGGTTCCGCTGTGGCGAGTGCCGGCAACCAGCGACGCGGGTGGCCGTGGTCGTCACCGACGCGACGCATACGGAGGTCGAGCGCTGGGCCGTGGGCGAGCCGTTCGTGGCCGAGAAGCTGCGCCGGCACTGGCGCTGGGACCGGTACGACCGGCGCGACTGGGGCGCGTGGTTCGGGCGGTGAGGGGGCTAAACCAGCTCCACCTTCAGCCCCCGCCCAACCACCTTCGCGGCGCGGCTGAGGGTTTCCAGCGTCACGTTCGCGGCGTCGGGGTCCAGCACCCGGTTCAGTTGGGCGCGGCTGGTGTCCATCTCGGCGGCCATGGCCGAGAGGGTCAGGTTGCGGTCCTTCATCGCCTGGCGGAGCTGAAGGGCGATGACGCTTTTGATGGCGCGTAGCGTGACCTCCTCGCGGATGCCGTCCTCGTCGAGGAAGTCGTCGAGGGTGCCGAGGTGCGACAGGTCGCGGAATTTCATCTCTGTCATGAGGCGACTCTCTAGAGGCTGCACTCTTTCATACGCCGGGACGCGATCTCGATGTCGGTGTGTGGTGTCTTCTGCGTCTTCTTGATGAAGCCGTGGACCACGACGAGCATCTTCTGCCGAGGCTCGTGGAAGAAGATCATCCGGACCTCGCGGTTGCCGCCGAGGCTCGACCGAACCTCCCACAGGCCGCCGCCCAGTGAGCGGCAAAGCGGAAGCCCCATCGGAAACCCGAACTGGATCCGCTTGAGGTCTTCTCCGAGGATCGCGCGGTCCGGCTTATCGAAGGCTCGCAGCCACTCCTGAATAACGGGACGGCCGGCGGGTGTCTGGTAGAAGCGGACGGTGTGCATCTGTCCAATCCTTGGGGATTGTGTGTCTGACCATGCCTTCTCCCACTTGGGTTCGCTCGTCGGGCGGAGCTCCAGTAGTGTACTATAAAAGATACGGATCGCAAGTGGTGAGAGGATCGTCAGATGGCGCCGACCGGGCTTCAATCGGTTTGCGACGAATGATCGGGGCGGGCGGGGTGATCTGAGTTTCTGCGGCTGCCGCCGGCGTCGCCCTCACCTGACGCCTGCGGCGTCTGTCCTCTCCATCGCCTTGAAGGGGCGATGAGGAGTTGAGGCGGTGGGGATACGACCAAATTTGACGTAGCGGTGGTTTATGCCGTCGGGTCATGACCTACGAAGATCGAAAAATCAGGTCGGATGAGACCTGGGAGCGGGTGCGGCGGGAGTGGGAGGCCGGGGCGACCGGGTCTTCGCTGGCGGCGCGCTATGACGTCGGGCTGTCGAACCTGTGGCGGCGGCGACAGTCCGAGAACTGGGTGCGGCGGCCCGAGCCGGAGCGGGCGCCGGAGCCGGTCGAGGGCTGGGAGCGGTACGGGCGGGACAGGCTGGCGGCGTTCGAGCAGCAGTTGGAGGAAACCCGGACGCTGGCGGTCACCCTGGCTGCGGCGATGAACGGCGGGTCGCTGAAGGGCGTGCCGGTCTGGCATGTCGGCTTCGTGCTGGACTGGCGGGCGCAGCGGCTGGACGCCGAGGCGCAGGCGGCGGACCGGGCCTATCTGGAGCCGCACGAATGGACCCACGCCTTCTGGCATGAGGACGGCTCGCTGGCGTCGGTGAAGCGGATGGATATGCTGACGCTGCAGGCCAACCGGGACGACTGGCGCGAGGACAACGGGATACCGGAGGGGGTGGTGGAGTGGTGGCCGTGAGGCGGTGAGCCGCTCTCCCTCCCCGGGACGGGGAGGGAGATTTCACCCAAAGAAAAAGGCGCGGCCGCCGAAGCTGCCGCGCCTTCAACCTTGTAGGGTTCGAGCTCCTAGAGGACCTTGAGGTCCACTGCCGAGGTCTTGCCGCGCTGGGATTCCAGCTCGTACTCGACCTTGGCGTTCTCATCGAGACCCGCCAGGCCGGCCTTCTGGACAGCCGTGATGTGGACGAAAACGTCCGCGCCACCGGTGTCCGGTTGGATGAAGCCGAAACCCTTGGTCGGGTTGAACCACTTGACCGTGCCGGTCGCCATAATTGCGTCTCCGTAAACGCGCTTTCCAGGCGGACGCCCCGACGGGGTCGTCCGTCAGCCCATCTGGACAAGCTCGTTCAGGCGAAAGAGCGATGCGCGGGGTTGGAGGCCGCGCGAAATCCGGACTGCGAGCGAAGTTCTCACCCGCAAAGCGGGACCGGTCAACAGGAAAGCGATTCGCGCGGCACGCGAACCGGCGTTACTCCAGATCGGGACGGACCCTCGTTATCACGCGCACAGACCGCGCGGCGCCCCGTCCAGATGCAGATGGTCGCGGTGCGCCTCGTTGTAGTCGGGCGTCAGCACCGTCGAGAACACCCGGCAGGCGCCGTCGCGGATGCGGTGCAGGAAGCGCCCGGCCTCGGGCCCGTTGCGGCCCTCGCCGGTCCAGTCATTGGTCAGGCTGACGGTGCGGCCGTCCTCCAGCCGCACGGCGGCGACGTCCAGCGCATTGGCCCGCGCATGCTCGCTGGGCCGGTCCTGCGGCTTGTCCGAGTTGTAGATGCGGCGACAGGCGTAGGAGCCGTAGTTCTCGACCCGGGCGACGCGCGAGCCGAGGATCTCCTCCGCGGCGGGCTGCAGCACCTGCCGGTCCCAGATGACATAGCGGACGGCCAGCGGGCACTGCATGACCAGGCCGCCGGGGCTGAGCGGGGTGACGGCGCCGCCGGTGATGCGCACCGCGCCGCGCACGATGCAGAAGCCGCCGTCGTCGCGGTCCTCGGCCCGCTCGACCGTGACGCCGGCCTCACGCAGGACCTGCATGCAGGCGTCGGTCGTGGCGGCGACGTCCTCGGGCGCCGAGGCGTGGCCGAGCTCGAAGTCCGCGACCTTGGCGGCGGTGGCCTGGCCGATCGGCTGGCTGAGATCCAGCGGCTTCCACGGCAGGTCCTGATCCGGCGCGAAGGCGTTCAGCAGGGCGAAGGCCGCGCAGACGCCCAGCGCGGCCTCCCAAAGCAGGTTCCAGAAATCGGCGAAGTCGCGCTTCATGCGGGGAAAGCGTTAACCGAGGACGGGGGCGGGCGCTATCGGGTTCGGCTTCGGGGCGGGGTTGGTTCATCACCAAGAGCACCAAGGTTTCACGAAGGACACCAAGGGAACGAGCGTGTTGGGGCGTCGGAGTCCGGCTGGCGCGGTCGAGGACATGAAGGGCCGCGAAGCGGCCGGGAGACTTCTGTCAGCCGCCCGGGCGCGCTCGAACCTCCGCACCGCCCCCTTCGTGTCCTTCGTGCCCCCTTGGTGTCCTTGGCGAAGAACCCGACGGATCCACCACCCTCAGCCCGCGAAGATCCCCGTCAACGCCCGCGCCATCGCCTGATTGGCCGGCCCGCCCTTCACCCGGTCGTTGGCGATGGAGACCACGGCCAGCCCCCGTGCCGGGGCGACCACGGCGATGGCATGCCACATGGTGTTGGAGCCCTCGTGCGCCAGCGCCGTCCCCTGCGCCCAAGGCGGGGTGCTGGTCCCCCAGCCATAGGCATAGGGCGGGGGCGCGCCCTCCGGCGGCGTGACCAGACGGGTCATCGTCGCGGGGCTCAGCTGGCCGTCGCCGTCGTTCAGATACAGGCGCAGGAAGCGGGCGTAGTCGGCCAGCGTCATATGCATACGCCCGGCCGGACCCAGCAGAGGCGGGTTGTCGGCGCCGCGGGCCGGATCCACGGCGGTGAGCACCTCGCCCATCATCCGGTGGCCCCACGGGTTGTCACCCATGGGCGCGCCGTGGCCGACCGAGGCAGCGCCCATCGGCGCGAACAGGTGCTCGCGGATGGCGTCCTCCCACGACTGGTCGGTGATGCGCTCGATGGCGGCGCCGGCGAGGGCGTAGCCTGCGTTGGAATAGGCGAAGGCGCCGCGCTGGCCGGTCGGGGCCTTGCCCAGCAGGTCGGCGGCGAAGGCGGTGCGCTGCTCGCGGATCGGGCGCTGGTCCTGATGGGCGCCGATCAGCACATCGCGGCTCACGGCCTGACGGTCGTCGATGCCGGCGCGGTGGCGCAGCAGGTCGTCGATGGTGGTCTCGGCATGGCCGGGATCGAGCTTCAGGTCGGGGAAGAGGCTCGACAGCGGGGCGTCCCAGCGGGCGCGGCCCTGCTCGACCAATTTGGCGTAGAGCGCCGCCGTCATCGCCTTGCCGTTCGAGCCGAGGTGCCACAGGTCGTCGGTCGTTGCCGCCTCCGGCTGGCCGGTGCGACGCACGCCGCGCACGCCGGACCAGACCACGCCCTCGCGCCCGACGACAGCCGAGATCATGGCCGGCGGGGCATGCTCGGCGAAGGCCGCGTCGAGGGCGGCATCGGCCTGTGCGGCCGTGTCCTGCGCGAAGGCGAAACGGGGCAGGGCGGCGAGAGCCGGCCCAGCGGCGAGGCCGGCCAGCAGCCAGCGGCGATGGATGATCATGAGGCTTCCCCCGGAGGATTGAGGCTCAAGCGTAGCCGCGGCGGACCGCGAAGACCCGTGACAACGCCGACAGGATCGGGGCGCGATCCGGTCCGTCGGGTTGCAGTGTTGAAACACGATGGCGACATTGCCCGTTCCGCCTCCGGGGCGCAGGGTGGACCGATGGGCAAGAGCAACGACTACGACCGGGCGCTTGAGGCGCTGCAGATCCGGCTGGTGGAGACCCAGGCCAAGACGATCGACAAGGGCCTGCGGACCGTGATCGTGTTCGAGGGCCGGGACACGGCGGGCAAGGACGGGGCCATCAAGCGGCTGACCGAATACATGTCGCCGCGACAGACGCGGGTCGTCGCCCTGCCCAAGCCGACCGAGCGCGAGACGACGCAATGGTATTTCCAGCGCTACGTCCCGCACCTGCCGGCGGCGGGCGAGACGGTGCTGTTCAACCGCTCCTGGTACAATCGGGCCGGGGTGGAGCCGGTGATGGGCTTCTGCACGCCCGAGCAGTACGAGGCCTTCCTGAAGGCCGCGCCGCGCTTCGAGCGGATGCTGGCGGATGACGGGGTAAAGCTGATCAAGCTGTGGCTGGACATCTCCAGGGGCGAGCAGGCGAAGCGGCTGGAGGCGCGGGTCGAGGATCCGCTGAAGCGGTTCAAGGTCTCGTCGCTGGACGCGGAGGCGCAGGCGCGCTGGGACGCCTATTCCGCCGCCCGCGACCGGATGCTGAAGGAGACCGACAGCGAAGCCGCGCCCTGGACGGTGATCTCGACCGACGACAAGAAGACGGCGCGGCTGAACATCATCCGCCATGTCCTGCGCGCCATCGGCGGGCCGGGCGTGGAGGCGGACAAGCCGGACGGCGACGTGGTCTTCGGCGCGGGCAAGGCCAAGGGAAGGCTGTTCGACTGATCAGCCGAACCCCAGCTCGCCCCTGAGCACCTGCGGACTCATTCCCGCCGCGCGCAGCTCGGCCAGGGTTACCGACCGGTCCCGCTTGGCGTAGCGCCGCCCGTCGGCTCCCGTCAGCAGGCGGTGGTGCTGGTAGACCGGCGTCTCCCAGCCCATCAGCGCCTGGATCAGGACCTGGATGTGTGTGGCCTCGAACAGGTCCAGCCCGCGGATGACGCGGGTGACGCCCTGCAGGTTGTCGTCGTGGGTGACGGCCACATGATAGGCCGAGCCGGCGTCCTTGCGGGCCACGACCACGTCGCCGGCGGTCTCGGGCCGGGTGCGGATCAGGCCCCGCTCGTCGCCCTCGCCCTCCTCCACGAAGGCGAGCGCCTCCCAGGCCCGGCCGCCCAGCACCTCGCGGGCGCGGTCCAGCGACAGGCGCCAGGCGTAACCTCGGCCCTCGGCCAGCAGGGCGGCCTCCTCCTCCGCCGGATGGGGCCCCGGCCGCACCGCCTCCGCCGGCCCGTGCGGCGCATCGCCGATGGCGTCCAGGATCTCCTTGCGGGTCCGGAAGCAGCGGTAGAGAAGGCCGCGCCGATCCAGCGCATCGACCACGGCGGCGAAGTCGGCCAGATGATCCGATTGCCGCCGCACCGGCTTCTCCCAGTCAAGACCCAGCCAGGCGAGGTCCTCCAGGATGGCGGCCTCGAACTCAGGCCGACAGCGCGTCGGATCGATGTCCTCGATCCGCAGCACGAACCGCCCGCCCGCCGCGCGCGCCGCCGTCCACGCCGTCAGGGCCGAGAAGGCGTGGCCCCGATGCAGCAGGCCGGTGGGCGAGGGGGCGAAGCGGGTGACGAGGCCGGTCATAGCCGCTTCAACGCACCGGCGCTGGCGGCGGTCTCGACCGCCTGCCGGAGCGTATCGGGCGGAATGAAGTCGAACTGCGCCAGCATGTCCTCCAGCGCCACCTGTCGCTGGGTCATGGCCCATTCAATCGCGACCGCGCCGGGCCCCGTGATGCGCGGCGCGGCCAGGCCGGTGGACTGATAGAGGGTCAGGGGCTGACGCGCCGGCAGTCCATAGTCGGGGTCGCGCGGTATGAGCCGCTCCTGGCTCATGGCGATCTCGTCGGCGAACTCGGGACGCTCGGTCAGGGTGGCGAGGCGCCGGCCTAGGTCCGCGAGTTGCTGCCGCAGCGGCTTCCCCCCGGCCTCGTCGGCCGGGCGCAACCACGCGCGGAACGTTGGATCCTGCAACGCGGCCGACTCCAGCAGGCCGAACAGCACGCGGCCGTAGAGCGGCGTCACCGAGAAGGTCACATGCAGCGATGCGCCCTCGGTCGCCAATGCATCGTGATACCAGCCGCGCGGCAGGTACAGCACGTCGCCGGGACTCATGATGACCTCCTGCATCAGTGGACCACGGGTGCGGGCGAACCAGCGGCGCGCCTCGTCGCTGTCATCCGGCAGGCTCATCGGCGCGTCGGCGCGGTTCTGATACAGCCGCCAGACCTTCTGGCCCTCTACCTGCACCGCAAACACGTGGTGCAGGTCGAAATGGGTGTCGAACGCCTGCACCCCGCCGAACGAACAGTAGACCTTGGCGCCGGTCAGGCCGGCGAAGGTCTTGGACAGGGCCTTGCTGATCGCGCGCAATTCGGGCGTCAGGGACTGCACGTCGCCAGCGATCAGGCTGGCTCCGTTCGCCAGCAGGGTCTGGACCCTGGCGGGCGCGGGGCGGAGGGTGGAGCCGGATTGGCTGCGCGCTTCGCTACAGTAGGCGGAAGGGTCGATGGGCTCGCCGTTGAAGACCATCTTCAGCGTTTGGGCCGTCCAGATCGATGACTGGTCCAGCAGGGCGTTGAACCGGCTCCAGTCCAGCAGGGCGCGCTTGCTCCCCGTCGCGTCGGCCGGCACGTGCAGCGGTTTCCGGTCGTCGTAGTCGGCCCGGAACGTCTCGGTCGTGACCGGCGCCAGCAGATCATCCAGAGTGAACATGGGCGGACGCTAGATGCCCCGCGCACGGCTGTCGACGAGGTTTCATGAACATTACGCCCGGCCCGCAGGAGATCGCCGCCGCCCGCGAAACGCTGGTCGAAATCGACCCTGCGCTTGCGCGCGCGCACGCCGCGACCCCGGTCTTCGAATGGCGCACACGCGTCGGCGGATACGAGGGCCTGTTCCGGATGATCGTCGAGCAGCAGGTGTCGCTCGCCTCGGCGGCGGCGATCTGGAAGCGGGTGACCGAGGGGCTGGACCACGAACTGACGCCGGAGCGGGTGCTGGCCACGGATATCGAGGCCCTGCGCGCCATGGGACTGTCGATCCAGAAGGCGACCTATGGCCACGAGATCGCGCGCGCCCACGTCGATGGCCGGATCGACTTCGACCATCTGGAACGGCTGTCCGATGAGGAGGCCACGGCGCGGCTGGTGGCGATCAAGGGGGTCGGGCGCTGGACGGCTGAAACCTTCCTGATGTTCTGCGAGGGGCGTACCGACGTCTTCCCGGCCGGCGACATCGCCCTGCAGGAAGCGATGAAGTGGGCGGACGGGGCGACGCTGCGGCCGCGTGAAAAGGACGCGTATCGGCGATCCGAAGCATGGAAGCCGCATCGAAGCGTTGCGGCGCATCTGCTTTGGGGGTGGTATGGGGCGGTGAAGCGCGGTGAGGTCGCGCTGGAGGATGCCGCCGCACCGTGACGCCGCTTGTCGATCCCAACCTGGCCACGCCCGAGACGGTTCTCGGCGCGCTGGATTTCGCGGGCGTCGCCGTGTTCGCGGCGACCGGGGCGCTGGCCGCCGCGCGGCAGAAGCACGACCTCGTCACCTTCGCCTTCTTCGGCGCCATCACCGGCGTGGGCGGCGGGACGCTGCGCGACCTGCTGATCGGCGCTCCGGTCTTCTGGGTCCACGACTGGCGCTATATCGCCGTCTGTCTGGCGGCCTCGTTGGCGGTCTGGCTGGTCGGGGCGCGGCCGTGGCGTTTCCGGGCTCTGCTGTGGCTCGATGCGATCGGTCTGGCGGCCTATGGCGTGCTGGGCGCGGCCAAGGCGGACGCCGCCGGCATCGCGCCGCTGATCTGCATCGTCATGGGCGCCCTGACGGCCTGTTTCGGCGGGGTGGTGCGCGACCTGCTGGCCGGCGAGCCGTCGATCCTGTTGAGGCGCGAGATCACCGTGTCCGCCGCGCTGGTGGCGGCGACGGTCTTCGTGGTCGCCCAGGCCTTCGGCCTCTGGGCATGGCCCGCAGCCTTCCTCGCGGCCGCCTGCGGCTTCGCCCTGCGGGCAGGAGCGCTGGTCTGGGGCTGGAGCCTGCCGGCCTTCCCGGGCACCGTCACGCGCTGACGTCGCGAAACCTTCGCCTCCACGTCATCGCCAAGCCCTCGAATCACGGCTACCGTTCACTTGCCTGACCAGGGAAGGAGACGTGTCTTCAGTCCTGTCGCCTCCATAACCCTCCGTCACGCGGAGCGGGCCTGATGCAGGTCCTCAGTCGTCCCCCTTCGGGCTGGCCCGCTCTGGTATTGAACGCCGACTTCCGGCCGCTGTCCTACTACCCGCTGTCGATCTGGCCGTGGGAGGAGGTGGTCAAGGCGGTGTACCAGGACCGTGTCGACGTCGTTTCCGAGTACGACAAGGTCGTTCGCAGCCCGTCGATGGAAATCCGGCTGCCCAGCGTGATCGCGCTGAAGAGCTACGTCGATCAGGACCGCCAGCCGGCCTTCACCCGCTTCAACGTCTTCCTGCGCGACGGCTTCACCTGCCAGTACTGCGGCGACGCGAAGGAACTGACCTTCGACCACGTCGTGCCGCGCTGCTACGGCGGCCGGACCACATGGGAGAACATCGTCGCCGCCTGCGGCCCCTGCAACCTGCGCAAGGGCGGCCGGACGCCGGCGCAGGCGGGCATGCTGGTCCGCCGCGCGCCCCACCGACCCAACTCGTTCCAGCTACAGGAACTCGGCCGCCGCTTCCCGCCGCACTACCTGCACCAGAGCTGGCTGGACTACCTCTATTGGGACATCGAACTGGAGCCGTGAGTGTGTTCGCGGTGGATGATTTGCGGACATCTGCAATGGGCTCATCTCTCCATCGCCCGCCTCAAGGCGATGGCGGACAGGCCGCGAAGCGGTCAGGTGCGGCGGTGGCCGCGGTTACCAGAGCTCCGATCCCATCTGCCGGCGTCGCCTCTCCTGATCTTCGCTGCGCGCCGATCTGTCCTCTCCATTCCTGGGGGAATGGAGAGGTGAACGCGGTCGCTCCCTTCGTCCAAGCGGGGAGCAAGCTCGCCTTTCCCCGTTCGCCGGGGAACCCGCGCGCCGCGCCGCGCTTTTGGTGACGGGGCTCTCTCTCTCCCTCCCAGAAGGAACGCGACATGAAGAAAACCATTGCCGCCGTCACCGCGGGTCTGTTGCTCGTCGCCGGCCAGGCGGTTGCTGCGGGTCAAACCTCGGCCGCTCCCCGGATCGCCGACCGCGTCGGCGCCCAGTCGGGTGAATCCAGCGAGTTCGCCGGTATTCCGCTCGTCGGCATTCTCGCCGGGATTGGCGTTCTCGCCGCCGTGATCGTTGTCGCCAGCGACGACGACTCGGAAAGCGACTGATTTCCTTGACGTCGGTCGGAGGTGAGGTCAGGCAGCGTCGATGAAAATTCGCGTGCGCGCTGAGCTGGTTTATCGGTTCGATCCTCCGACCGACGCCATCTACAAGATCCAGGTCGCCCACTGGCCCGGGCAGAACCTGCTCGAGGAGCGTCTCGAGACGACGCCGTCCGTCGATTTCATCGAGAACGAGGACGACGAGTTCGGCGCCCGGACCCTGCGCGCCCGTCTGTCAGGCGAGGTCACGCTGACCTATGAGGCCGTGGTCGATAACGGCATCCTCAAGGGCTTGCCGCCGGTCACCGTCCAGCACGACTGGAACGAGCTGCCGGCCGAGGTCCTGACCTATCTAAACCCCAGCCGCTATTGCCCGTCCGATCAGTTCGGCCGGTTCGTCGAGCGCACCTTCGCCGGCACGACGGGCGGCGACCGTGTGTTGAAGATCCTCGAATGGATCCGCGCCAATATCGACTACGAGCCGGGCGTGTCGGACAGCGAAACCACGGCGGCGCGCACCTTCATCGACCGGGCCGGCGTCTGCCGCGACTTCACCCATCTGGGTATCACCCTGTGCCGGGCGTCGGGCATCCCGGCGCGGGCGGTCAGCGCCTATGCGCATCAACTGACGCCGCCGGACTTCCACGCCATCTTCGAGGTCTGGCTGTCGGACGGCTGGTGGCTGGTCGATCCGACCGGTCTGGCGCCAGTCGAAGGGCTGGTCCGCATCGCCTGCGGCCGCGATGCGGCGGACATCGCCTTCCTGACCACGCAGGGAACCTGCACCTTCGTGCGGCAATCGGTGATGGCCGTCGCCGAATAGTCAGCGCGGCTGACGCCCCTTCCAGATCTCGATGAAGTCCAGCTGGCGCAGCACCTTGCTGTCCGGGTCGATCAGGACATGGGCGCGCTCGCCGACCGCGATCTCGCCCCGGCCGCCGGTCATCGGGACGGTGGTGCGTTCGCCGTTCACCTCGACCTCGATCGGCATGGGGAAGGCGGCGCCGTCGCCGGTCACCCACTCCAGCCGCAGCCGGCCGTTCTCGCGAGTCTCGCGCAGATCGGGCAGGGCCGCCTGATAGAGGTAGCCGCGGAAGAACCAGGTCAGATCGCGGCCCGCCTCCTCGTTGACGATGGCCAGGAAGTCGTCGGTCGAGGCGTGGCGGGTCGTGAAGTTCCCCGGCTGCGGGTCGGGCCGGCCGTAGACCAGCCGGGTCACAGACCGGAAGAAGGCCTCGTCCCCGACCAGCATGCGCAGCGAATGGGCGATCAGCGAACCCTTGTTGTAGATGTCCAGGCCGGGCCCGACGTCGCCTTGGTAGACCTGGTCCTCGGATCGACGCTCACCCGAGACGACGGGGAAGCGGTTGATCAGGTCGTTGCGCTGCTCCAGCAGTTCGGCCTGGAAGTAGCGCTCGCCGTGCAGCCAGCGCAGGTAGAGCGGCTGCATGTAGGAACCCAACCCCTCATGCAGCCACATGTCGTCGGCGTTGGCGTTGGTCAGCTGGTTGCCGAACCACTCGTGTGCCAGTTCGTGGTGCAGCAGCCAGTCGTAGCCCTTGCCGTCCAGCCGGTAGTCGTTGCCATAGGCGTTGATGGTCTGGTGCTCCATGCCCAGGTGCGGGGTCCCGACGACGCCCATCTTCTCGTCGCCGAACGGGAAGGGGCCGACGGTGGATTCGTAGAAGTCCATCATCGGCGCGAACTCGGCGAACAGGGCGCGGACCTTGGCCGGGTCGTCGCTGCGCAAATACCAGTAGGACAGCGGGATCGTGTTGCCGAAGCGGCTTTCGTATTGCGCCGTCATCTCCTCATACGGGCCGATGTTCAGCGCGATCGCATAGGTGTTGGGGTTGGCCGCCGACCAGTTCCACGTCGTCCAGCCGTCGCCGTGGTCCTGCTTGCCGAGGAAGCGGCCGTTGGACGGAGCGGCGAGGTTGGACGGGACAGTGATGTGCAGATCGACCCGGCCCGGCTCGCCGAACGGATTGTCGATGCAGGGCCAGAACAGGTCGCAGCCTTCCGGCTGCACTGACGTGGCGATCCAGGGCTCGCCGGTCGGCGCCGTGCCCCAGACGAAGCCGCCATTCCAAGGCGCGCGCGGCGCCTCGCGGGGCTGGCCGGCGTAGGCGATACGGATGCTGACAGTGTCGCCCTGGGCCAGGTCGCGGCCCAGCTGGATCCACAGCCGGCCCTCGTCATTGCGCCAGTCGGCGGCGTCCAGCGTCGTTCCGTCCACGGCGACGAACGAGATCTCGAAGCGGGTATCCAGTTCGACCGGCAGGACGCTGACAGGCGAAAGGGCGGTGAAGTCCAGAACGGCGACCGCGTCGATCGCCTTCTGCTCGGGCAGGACCCTGATCGACAGGTCCGCCTTGTCGAACCGCACGGCCTCCTGCTCGGGCGTGCGCGGCTGGTCGGTGGCCAGGGTGAAGGCGGTCGATTCGCGCGCGGCCGGGGCGGTGGTCTCCTGCGCCGAGGCGGCGGAGGTCAGCAGCAGGGCGGAGGCGCCGGCCAGCAACAGCGAACGAACGGACAGGGACAAGGGCGGCTCTCCTGAAACAGGGCGGCAGACTGGCCGGGCCGGCGCTTGGGCGCAACCGGGCGCCCTCAGTCGAATCCGCGCGCCTTGCGCTGGGTCTTCGTCGCCCGCCGGGCCCAGGCCTTGTCGATCTGCTCCTTCAGGCGGCCATCGTCAGCGGCCTTGTAGCGCACCAGCACCGCCGGCCAGCCCTCGAAATGGGGCGTCTGCCAGTAGGTCTGCGGCTCCGTCTCGATAAGGAACTCGACCGTCGGCTTGTCCAGCGCGAGGGCGAGGGAGCCGGGTTCGCTGGAGTCGTTGACGATCCAGTGCGTCCGCACGCGGATGCAGCGCCCGCCGTGAAGTGTGGAGTCCTCCGCGCCCGGCTGGCTCAGGGCATAGGCGAACATCTCGTCGCGGGTCATTCTGATCCTCCCCCTTGGCGGAGGGGGACCACGAAGTGGTGGAGGGGGCAAGCCCGGAAGATCAGCCGTTCGTCGGCCCTATGGGGCGACGCACGGTTCCGCCCTCGATGTCGGGATAGCGGGCGGCCGTCGCGACGACATCGGCGGGCGCGCCGGTCAGCGGGCCGGTCAGGAAGGCCGCCACGATGTCAGCCGTCGCCTGCTGCGTCGCCGCCGGCCCCCGCGCGCCGCCCATTACCTGCGTCAGCAGCCACCGACCCGGCGGGGCGAAGAAGAAGGGCGTGTCGGTGAAGCTGTAGTGGTTGGCGCGCTTTATCTCGTAGCGGAAGCCGGGCGCGATCGACTGCCTCAGCAGCCGGCTGTTGCCGTTGACGAACAGGTCGCTGTGGTGCGTCTCGGCATAGTCGCTCTGGATCAGCATGAAGGGCCGGGTCAGCTGGCGGTCCGGCAGGTCGCCATAGGGGGTGCCGTCAATGTTGGCGGCGGCGGCGACGCGCGGATCCTCGCTCATCGCCATGGCCGAGACCGCTCCGCCGAAGGAATGGCCGATCACGGCGACCTTCGCAGTCTCGATCTGGCCCCGCAGACGCGGTGACAGGAGCTCCGGGCGAGCGATCTGGTCGATGACGAAGCGGATGTCGGCGGTGCGCAGGACCTGCTGCTGCGGCATGTACTGTGTGTGATCGGCGGGAATGTTCTCCACCAGACCGACCACGCGGCCATCCGGCAGCTCGGTCAGGGCCGACTCATAGGGATGGTCCAGCACGAAGACGACGAAGCCGCGGCTGGCCAGTCGGCTCGCCAGACCGGTGTAGACCGCCCGCGGCGCGCCGTACCCCGGTGAGAAGATCACCACGGGCCACGGACGGTCGCGCGTCGCGATCGGCGCCGAGGCGGCGGCGTGGGTGTCGATCTGGCCATATCGGTTCAGCAGGAAGCCCGGCATGACGCTGACCTGACCGGGCATCCGGCCGAGACCATCGATGTAGGGGACGGGCTGGCCCGAGGGGCGGGCGGTGGTCGGGTACCAGGCTTGGGCGATGACGGCGCGGCGGTCGGCCGGATCGTCGGTGTGGGGCTCGTCACGCGAAGCGTCGGTCCAGCGATAGACCTCGGTCGCGACGGCGTGCGGACCGTCGGGCTGGGGCAGGCACGGCACGGCGGGCAGGAGCGCCCAGACGCCGACGCTTGCGGCGGCGATCCCGACCAGCGCCAGTCGGCCGATCCAGCGCAGGACGACGTGGGTGCGCAGGGCGCGCAGGGCGCTCAGCGCCAGAAGCAGCCATGCCGGCAAGCTCTGCCAGGTGAAGCCGAGAAGGATCCATTGGCCCGCCGCCAGCAGCAACCCAAGGCAGGCCCCGGCAATTCGCCGTTCGGGCCGCCATGCTGGCGCGAACAGACGCCATATGGCGACGGCCAGAACGACGGCCAACAGGATCAGATCGAGGAGCAGCATCGGTTGCCGTGGCGCATCGGGGGGAGACTGGACCGCTCCCTGTCACGACCTTGTAGCCCGGTCCAACGCTCGTCGATGAAGCGCCGGAATGCGTCGATGAACCGGACAAAACAAAAGGGCCGGTGTTTCCACCGGCCCCTTCAGAACTCGATCAGCAGCGCCAGTTAGGCGGCGGCTTGCTCGGCCAGCTTGGCCTTGACCTGACGCTTGATGCGCTGGGCGGCGACCGACAGCTGCTCGTCACGGGCCTTCACGATGAAGGCGTCCAGACCACCCTTGAAGTCCAGTGTGCGCAGGGCGGCGTTCGAGATACGCAGCGAGAAGGTCTGACCCAGGGCGTCCGAGGTCACCTTGACGGCCTTCAGCGACGGCAGGAACCGGCGCTTGGTCTTGATGTTCGAGTGGCTCACGCTGTTGCCGACCATGGGGCCGATACCGGTGAGTTCGCAACGACGCGACATCTGACTATCCTTCGGAGGCGTCCGCTGAAGTGCGCAGACGCATGAAACAGGTGCGCGCGGGAGGGCATCCCGCGCGAGAGGGGGGCGTATAGAGGAAGACTCCTCGGCCCGTCAAGGCTTGCTCCGCCCAAACAGACTCGTTCAGCGCCTGTTCAAATGCCGCCATATATCGGCTGTAACCAGAAGGCCAACGAAAGCCCGAGGGGCACGAGAATGAAGACCATGCTGATCCGCACCGCAGCCATCGCCGCGCCCGCGCTCGCCGGAGCGCTGTTCCTGGCCGCGCCGACCACGCCGCAGGCCGCCATGACCGTCCAGTCCAGCGCCGACACCGTGTTGCCGGGCTACTGGGAGTACACGACCTCGGCTGTCGGCGTGCGCGACACCGAGCAGAAATGCGTGCGACCCAGCGAGATCAACCGCTTCTTCGGCGGCCTGTCGACGCGTCGCTGGCGCTGCACCTATCCGGTGCGTCAGGTCGGTAACGGCAACGCCCGCTTCGAGGGCACCTGCACCGATCACAAGAATCGCCGCGTGAACGTGCGTCTGAACGGGACCTACACGCAGGAGAGCTTCACCTTCCGCGGCGGCGCCCAGCTGGCGCGCGGCACGCCTTATCTGCCGGCCTCGATCACGGCCCGCCGACTGGCGGCCCAGTGCCCGGCCGGCGCGGAATACTTCTGATCAACGAGGGCCCGGGAGCGATCCCGGGCCTTCTGCTTTCAGTGGCCGGGCTTGAGGCGACCCAGCTGGTGTATCGCGAAGGCGACGACCGCGCCGACGATCACGCCGATGACGGCTGACAGCAGGGCGGTCGTCAGCCAGCCGGTCATGGCACCCAGCGGGCCGGTCGCCGCCGCCACGACGTGGGCCAGATGTTCGACCGGTTCGGCGGGCCAGGCGAGGCCCAGTTCGTGCGAGCCGTGCAACAGGATGCCGCCGCCGACCCACAGCATGGCGGCCGTGCCGATCACCGACAGGGCCGACATCACCACCGGCATCCCCTTCACCAGCCCGCGTCCGATCGTCTGGCTGGCGCGCGAGGGCCTCTTCGCCATGTGCAGGCCGATGTCGTCCATCTTCACGATCAGGCCGACCGCGCCGTAGACGGCCACCGTCATGGCCAGACCGACCACGATCAGCACCCCGGCCTGAACGGCCAACGGGCGGTCGGCGACGTCGTTCAGGGCGATGACCATGATCTCGGCCGACAGGATCAGATCGGTCCGCACCGCACCAGCGACCGTGGTCTTCTCCAGATGCGCGGGATCGTCGAGCGCCGGGCCGTCGTCCGCATGATGTCCGCCGCCGAACATCTCCAGCAGCTTTTCGGCGCCTTCGAAACACAGGTAGGTCCCGCCCAGCATCAGGATCGGCGTCAGAGCCCACGGCGCGAAGGCGGTCAGCAGCAGGGCGACCGGAAGGATCAGCAACAGCTTGTTACGGATCGACCCGACCGCGATCTTCCCGATGATCGGCAACTCGCGGCTGGGCTCCAGCCCGGTCACATACTTCGGCGTCACCGCCGCATCGTCGACAACCACGCCCGCGGCCTTGGCTCCGGCCTTGCCCGCCGCCGCCCCGACATCGTCGATCGAGGCCGCCGCCAGCTTGGCGATGCCTGCGACGTCGTCGAGCAGGGCGATGAGACCAGAGGGCATGGGAGACCGTTGGAAGCTGGTGAGTGAGCGCGGGACGCGGCGTGGGCTGACAACGGTGTATCAGCGCGTGGGTTCAGGCGCCCGGTTTTCATCCTGACCCAGCAGAGCGGCCGCGGCCCGGGCGGCGCCGTCGATATGGACGAGGCTCGCCAGCGTAACAGCGTGGGTGGCGACTACGGGAGACAGGGCCGTGGCGAGCGCCGCGTTCAGGCTGTCGTGGGTCGGCGTCGGCCCATCATGGGCGACGCCGGCTTCCAGGGCTTCGATCCGGGCGGCCCAGAAGGGCTGATCGACGACCTGCGGCGCGATGATCTGCGGCACGCCAGCCCTTGCGGCGGCGAAGGTTGTGCCAGCTCCGCCATGGTGGATTGCGGCGGCGACGCGGGGGAATAGCGCCTGCTGGTTCACATCCGCGACGAGGAAACAGTCGGCGCCTTCGTCTGGCAAAGAGAATCCGGCCCATCCGCCCGCCAGAACCACGCGTCGTCCATGGGCCCGCGCCGCAGAGATCGCCGCTTGTGCGGCATCCCGCGAGGCGCCCATCGCCATGCTGCCGAAGCCGACATAGACCGGCGGCGTGCCGGCTCCGAGAAAGGCGTCCAGTCCCTCCGGCAGGGGCCGTGTGTCGGGCAATACCCATGCGCCGGTCTGAACCGGGCGGCACAGATCCGTCGGCTCCCACGGCCACAGCGCCGGGTCGGATGCCAGCAACGGGTGCTCGCCGAAGACGTGATCCCGAACATTATCGACGGGCGGCAGACCCACCGAGGCGCGCAGGTCGTTGGCCGCTCCGCCGAACAGGGCGTCCATGACCTCAACATTGTGCGCCCAGAGTGTGCGGTTGTCGGCGGTCCCATCCGCTGGAGCCTGTCCCGGATAGACGAAGGGCGCATGGTGCTCGGACGGCAGCAGCATGGGACAGAAGGAGACGTGGGCCCAGCGGGCGCCCGTCCGCTCGGCCAGGGTATGCGCCGCGATGCAGGACGGCATCAGGCCTGTGCCCAGGATCAGGTCGCAGCCTTCGGCGGCGACCTTCAGAGCGCCGAATTGGGCGAAAGCCATTTCGGTCGCGCGTCTCGGCAGATCCATCGGCGGCTTGCCGGCGAGAGCGATCCAGTCGCGCACCCTCATGAAGGCCGGGGCGAATTCCACGCCGGCCCTGTCGAGCAACTCGATGAACTCCTTCTCCGGCGGCGCGCAGACGACCGCCTCGGCGCCCTGCGCCTTCAGAGCGACTGCCAGCGCGGCCATCGGCTCCACGTCCCCGCGGGACCCCCAGGTTGTCAGAAGAAAACGCATCCGGTCACTCTCCCTGTCATCGAGGGTCCCGGACTCTGCGCATAAAAGGCCGCCCGCCAATCCTTGCACGAAACTGTTTCATGCCCATCTCCACCTCAGGCGGGCGCGGCAGGATCGCGTCGCGCAAACAAAAAGGCCCGGGATCGCTCCCGGGCCTTTCGTCTGTTCGGCGATGCGCGTCGATCAGGCGGCTTCGGCCTCGGCGGCCGGGACGATGGCCTTCTTGGCGCTGAGCGACTTGCCCAGCAGCTCGACGGCGGCGTCCTTGTCGATGCGGTTGGCCGCGGCGACTTCGCGGGCCATGCGGTCCAGAGCCGACTCGTACAGCTGACGCTCCGAGTAGGACTGTTCCGGCTGGCTGTCGGCCCGGTGCAGGTCGCGGACCACCTCGGCGATCGAGATCAGGTCACCCGAGTTGATCTTGGCTTCGTATTCCTGGGCGCGACGCGACCACATGGTGCGCTTGATGCGGGCGCGGCCCTTCAGGGTCGTCAGCGCCTTGGTCACCACGTCGTCGGCGGCCAGCGAGCGCAGACCGGCCGTCTTGGCCTTCTTGGTCGGGACGCGCAGGGTCATCTTCTCGTGGTCGAAGGTCACGACGTAGACTTCCAGCGACATGCCCGCGACTTCCTGGGTCTCGACAGCCGCCACCTTGCCGACGCCATGCGCCGGATAGACGACCGCGTCGCCAACCTTGAACTCGAGTCCGGTCTTGCTCGTCATGTCACTTCCTTTCCTGGCTCAGCGGTGGAGCGGCGCAGGCGCATGGACAACAGGTCGATCGCCGCCGGAAGATTGTCCCGTCGGTGAAAGGTTCTGGTCGTCAAATGCGGAAACGGATCACCCAACCTCTGGCCGATCCCGCCTACGTGGACGGGATTCTGTCGCAAACTCGGGCGGCGCGAGAAATTCGCAGACCGCCCGACCCAATGACAGTAACCTATCACAAATCTGCGGAATTTCAAAACGTCCACAGCGTCCGTGCCCGGACGGGTGGAAATCCTCGCCGGATTCGGCCAGCCGCTGCTGAATCGGCGATCAGGAGCCCTTGCCGGGCTTCTCGGAGAAGTACTTCTCGAACTTGCCGGTCTCGCGTTCGAACTCTTCCTTGTCCGCCGGGGGCGTGCCCTTGACGGTGATGTTCGGCCAGACCTTGGCATACTGGGCGTTGATCTGCAGCCACTTGCCGTCCGGTTCGTCCTCGGTGTCCGGCACGATGGCGTCGACAGGGCACTCGGGCTCGCAGACGCCGCAGTCGATGCACTCGTCCGGCGCGATCACGAGGAAATTCTCACCCTCGTAGAAGCAGTCGACCGGGCACACCTCGACGCAATCCATGAATTTGCAGCGCACGCATGCGTCGGTGACGATGTAGGTCATGGGCCCGGGGACGGAGGAGAGCGAGGGCGGCCCGTAAGGGCGCGGGACGCGCAAATGAGCCCGCGAATCCGAACTGTCAACCGGACGGGGCGTTTCAGGGCTTGCGGCCACGGTTGCGGGCGCTATTTGTAGCAATCTCTATTACAGTTCTAACCGGAGCTCTCCTTCATGCGTCCCATCGCTCGCCATGCCGCCGCCGGCGTCGCCGCCCTTGCTCTGCTCGCCGGAGGCGCGGTCTTCGCCCAATCGGCCCTGACCAAGGTCCCGTCGGAAGTGCGCGCCGGCGCCTATGATCTCGACACCAGCCACGGCAAGATCACCTGGTCGGTCGATCACATGGGCTTCTCGACCTACTACGGCCAGTTCGTGAACGTGCAGGCGCAGCTGACCTTGGATGCCGCCAACCCGGCGAACTCCAGCCTGACCGCCACCATTCCGCTGACCGAGGTCGATTCGAACTCCGATGGTCTGGACCGGCACCTGCAGACCGCCGACTTCTTCGACACCGCCAATCATCCGACGGCCACCTTCGTCTCGCGGTCGATCACCATCGACGCCGATGAGCCCAACGAAGCCACGGTGGTCGGCGACCTGACCCTGCGCGGCGTGACCCGTCCGGTGACCATGGAAGTCGAGTTCAACCAGGCCGGCCCGTCGATGGGCAACACCTACAAGGCCGGCTTCGATGGCGAGGCGACCATCAAGCGTTCGGAGTTCGGCATCACCTATGGCATCCCGATGGGCCTGGGCGACGACGTGAAGCTGCACATCGAGGGCGAGTTCGTCCTCAAGCAGTAAGGTCCGAGTACAGGGCGCGGGCCTCCTCGGCAGGTCCGCGCCTTTCGCCCAGCGCCTCGACCTTCAATTCGGTCAGCCGACCGCCGAGGGCGAAGACGAGCGTATCGCCGACGTGGACGCTGCGGCTGGGCTTGTCGACGCGGGTCTGGGAGCCGTTGTGGGTCAGCCGGATCGCGCCCTTCTCCACCAGCGCCGCCGCCAGCGAGCGGCTCTTCGCGAACCGCGCGCGCCACAGCCACACATCGATGCGGCAGGACTCAAGGCTCATGCGACAGCGGGCGGCTCAGGCGTCGGCTTCGCATAGGTCGCCGAGAGCTTGCGGTAGTAGGACGAGTTGAACGCCAGCGTCGTCAGGATCACCCCGACCAGCCCCGCCACGGTGAAGACCAGGGCGATGCCGCGATCCGGGCCGCGGCCGAACCAGTCGCCGATCGCATCCGCGCCCGCGCCATCGGTCATGAAGGGGATGACCACGAACTGGGTCAGCGGTCCGATCAGGAAGGCGGTCAGCGGCGAGGCGGCCATCTCCACCGACTGGGCGAAGCCGAACACCCGCCCCTGACGTTCGTATGGCACCACCTTCTGCAGTGTCGTCTGCTCCGCCGCCTCGGCCCATGGCCCGAGGAACATCCAGAGGAAACAGCCCGCGCCCAGCAGCCAGATCGACGGCTGGATCGTGAAGACGCAGGCCACGCCCCACATGATCAGATTGACGATCATCAGGGTGCGTAGCGGCTTGGGTCCCAGCCCGGTCTTCGCAATGACGATGCCCGCGAGGATGAAGGCGACCGACACGGCGCCCCACATCAGCCCCCAGGCCTGCACCGCCATCAGCGACAGACCATAGGCGTCCATCAGGGCCATGAAGACGCCGCCGAGGAAGTTGTTGAGGGTGGCGAACAGGATCAGGGCGAACAGGCCGGGCACTCCGGCGATGACGGCGAGGGTGCCGCGCAGGTCCACCTTCTTCTTCGCCGGTTCTTCGTCGTGGGCGCCGGCCTGCGGTTCCGGCTCCTCCAGCTTCACCAGCGACAGGTGAATCAGGACGAGGACGGTGAAGCCGATCCCGAACGCCAGCGTCGCGAACATCCCGCCCGAAGCGACGAGGAAGCCGCTGATCACCGAGGTGGTCAGAAAACCGATGCCGGACACCATGCCCACCAGACCGTTGGCCTTGTCGCGGCGGTCCTCGGGGATCAGCAGGGTGACCAGCGTGGGCAGGGCGATGCTGCGGATATTGCCGGCGATGACGCCCAGCATGATCACCCCGATAAGCACCCACAGCCACGGGCCGCCGACGTCGTGGAAGCTGTCCTCGGGCGCCATCCGCCAGACCGCGAACGAGGCCAGGTACAGGACCAGAGACGCCGCGCTGGACCCGATCATCACACGCTTCTTGCGGTGATGATCCACCAGACTGCCGAACCAGATGGCGAAGGCGGCGGTCAGCACCAGATAGACGCCCGCAATCATGCCGGTGGCGAACACCGACTGCGTCTCGATGAAGACCCAGAAGGTGAGGGCGAACCAGATCGTATAGTTGGTGATGTTGGCCACGGCGTTGTTGGCCAGCACCTGATGGAAGGGCGTCATCGGGCGCCGCCGCGCTGACGTCGCCGCCGAGGTTTGGCGGCAGGTTGAGCCGGAGCCGTCAGGGCGGCGAGGGCGGCGAAGGGCGAGGCCTCGTCGACCTTGATCTTCGCCGGCTTGTCCGGGCGCTGGGCGCGGGTCGGCTTCAACCGGCCCAGCAACATGGCGGCCTCGTCGCGCTTGACGCCCAGAGCCGCCAGATCCTCGTCCGACAGCCTGCCCTTCGCCTTCGCATTGCGCTCGGCCAAGGCCTCCAGCAGGTCGACGGAGACCGATACCCGGCCGACAGCCAGATGGCCGAAGGCCGACAGCAGGCGCGCGGACGGCGCCGGGTTCGGCAGCACCGTCAGGCCCGTCTCGCGCGGCCGCCACGGCTCACCCGCCACGAAGGCCTGCATCACAGTCCGACCGCGTCCTTTCAGCAGGGCCGGCAGCCAGACCGCATAGGCGCCGAGGCGGACGCCGAACTCCTTCAGCGTGCGGCGCTCGGCCTGGCTCAGGGCGGCCAGATCGCGCTCGACCTCGCGGCGCGGCAGGACGCCGCCGGCCTCCAGCAGGCGGAAGGCGAGCCCGCGCGGCAGGCCTTTCAGCGTCCCGTTCTCGACCGCGCCCTTCAGGCGGCGCAGGGGACGCAGGGCGCGTCCCGCCTCGCTGGCCAGCCAAGCCTCCAGCCGTCTCTCTGCCCGTTCGCGCGCGGCTACAGCGCCGAGATCGCCCAGCAGGCGGACGCGGGGAGAGAAGGGCTCACCGCCGATGATCCGTCCGGCCTGCACGCCCTGCCACAACACCGCGCCGTCGGGCAGGACCGAGAAGGCCTCGTCCGGATCGGCGGCCAGCTTGCCCAGCCGCTTGGCGATCTCCGGCGTAACGGCCTGTCGCGCGGCGTGGCGCAGGGCGCGGTCCTCCAGGGCGGAGGAGCCCTTGTCGATGCGGAAGTCGATGCCGCTGAGGGTGCCGACGGCATGGCCCTCGACGATCACCTCGCCGTCGTCGGCGACCTCGGCGATCGCGTCGCCGCGCACGTTCAGCGCCTGCATCAGGGCGGTGGTGCGACGGTCGACGAAACGGGCGGTCAGCCGCTCGTGCAGCACGTCGGACAGTCTCTCCTCCAGTGCCTTGGTCTTCTCGCGCCAGCCCTGCGCGTTATCCAGCCAGTCGGGGCGGTTGGCGATGTAGCTGAGCGTGCGGACGCCGCTCAGGCGCGCCGACAGCTGGTCGATCTGGCCGTCGTCGCGATCCAGCTCCGCGAACCGCGGCGCGGTCCAGTCGTCGGTCAGCCGGCCGCGCTTGCCGGTCAGGGCCTGGAAGATCTCCTTCGCCAGCCGCCCGTGCTCGTCCAGCGTCGTCTTCTGGAAGTCCGGCAGCTGGCAGGCCTCCCACAGGCGCATGATGGCTCCCCGGGAGCGGCCGACGCGGGCGACGTCCTCGTCCTTCGACAGGCGGCGCAGCAGGGTCTCGTCCAGCGCCGGCTCGGTCAGCTTCAGCCCGTGCACGCCGGGGGTGACGGTCAGGGAGCGCAGCAGATCGGGCAGGGTGTCGAAGTCCAGCCGGGCGTTGCGCCACTCGGCGGCCTCCAGTGGATCGAAGCGATGTTCGACCACCTGCTCGACCAGATCAGGGTCCAGCTCCAGCGCCTCGCCGGTCACCCCGAAGGTGCCGTCGCGCAGGTGGCGGCCGGCGCGGCCGGCGATCTGGCCGATCTCGTGCGCGTGCAGCCAGCGCGTGCGGCGGCCGTCGAATTTGCGCAGACCGGCGAAGGCGACGTGGTCGACATCCATGTTCAGGCCCATCCCGATCGCGTCGGTGGCCACCAGGAAGTCGACCTCGCCGGACTGAAACAGCTCGACCTGGGCGTTGCGGGTGCGCGGGCTCAGCGAGCCCATGACCACGGCCGCGCCGCCCCTCTGGCGCCGGATCAGTTCGGCGATGGCGTAGACCTGATCGGTGCTGAAGGCGACGATGGCGCTGCGTCGGGGCAGGCGGGTCAGCTTTTTTGAGCCCGCATAGCTGAGCGTCGACAGGCGGTCGCGCGAGACGATCTCGACGTTGTCGATCAGGGAGCGGATCAGGGGCGCGGCCGTGCCGGCGCCCAGGAACATGGTCTCCTCCCGGCCGCGGGCGTGCAGCAGGCGCTGGGTGAAGACGTGGCCCCGCTCCGGGTCGGCGATCAGCTGGATCTCGTCGACGGCCAGGAACTCAACCGTCCGCTCCAGCGGCATGGCCTCGACCGTGCACACCCAGTAGTGCGGCCGGGTCGGGATGATCTTCTCCTCGCCGGTGACGAGGGCGACATTCGAGGCGCCGCGCCGGGCGACGATGCGGTCGTAGATCTCGCGCGCCAGCAGCCGCAGCGGCAGGCCGATCATGCCGGAGGCATGACCCAGCATCCGCTCGACCGCCAGATGGGTCTTGCCGGTGTTGGTGGGCCCCAGGATCGCGGTGACGCGCGACGGAGCCAGACCTGTGCCTCGATCACTCATGACCGTTCAAAGGTGGCGTTTCCCGAAGCGTTCCTCAAGCGGACGTCTCGTCGCCGGGACCGCGGTAAACGCAACGCTTGTGGATGGCGGAACAGGCGCGAAACGAATCAGGACCGAATCGGCGACTCGGCCCGATTCGGGGTTTGTTCCCTACAAGATATTGTATCTTAAAGACGATTAACCACAACAGTGAAGCGCTGTTCGGCGAAGGCGGCTGTGGACGGCGTCGACGCGACGGAATTTCGGGCGGCGTCAGTGCTTCCCACGACCGGCGCGCTCGGCTAGGTCAGCCGCACGGGGCCCCGTAGCTCAGCTGCATAGAGCAAGGCTTTCCTAAAGCCGAGGTCGGAGGTTGGAGTCCTCCCGGGGTCGCCACATCCACAGCATTCGGTGATGCAGGCGCGGCTGCGCGATCAGGAGCCGCGGCGTTGCTCGATCGCGGCGGGATCAACGTGGGGCGTTGAGACCGGCGGCCGCGCCGGTGCGGCGATACACATCGCCGGCTCCGCGAAGGCGCGCGCTTCGCCGATGGCGGTCCAGGCCCTTTCGAGCAGGACTTCGCTCAACGGTCCGTACCGATCCTGCTCCATGCCCCGACGCCTCCCCCAGCCCGAAACGGTATCATCGGCTCGGGCGCCGAAGGAATGTCCGCGCGTCGCAACCTTTGAGACGAACAGACAGGCCTGCAAGGACGTCAGGGCTGCTCGGCCCCGATCCGGCTTCGCGCCGTGATTCACGGGATGTTCGGGAACGCCGGGTAACCCCGTCATGCGGAGGGTGGCATGAAGCATCTCGATACATTGGGCGCATTGCTGTCGGCGACGGCGAGGGAGCGGCAAAAACAGGTTCCGATCCGGGTCCTGCTGGCGTTGCTGGTGTCATGGGCCCTGTTCGAGGCCGGGCAGGCGGGCTGGATCCTGCCGTGGCTCGGCGCGGTCGCGGTGATCCAGGCCTTCGAGATCCTCGCCATGTTCCGCTTCAGGCGGGCCGAGCGGGTGCCCGCGCGCGTCGATGTGCTGCTGGCTCTCTCCTCGACCTTCGCCATGGCCGCGTTGTTCGCCGGTACGGCCGTGGCGATCTGGAACGTCGACGGGCGCGGGCTGCAGGGCTTCGCCATGTTGATCATCGCCGGCGGGCTGCTGACCAATGTGGCCTCGGGCATCGAGGCCCGCTCGATCTTCTTCGTCGGCGCAACGCCCTATCTGATCGCCCTGATCGCCATGCCCGTCATGGCGGTGCTGGGCTCGACCGCAGGCGATCCGGTGCTGACCAGCCTGGGTTCGCTGCTGTTCATCGGCGCGATCCTGAACGTCTACTGGCGCGTCCACGCCGCCCGCGCCGCCGAGCTGCGCGCTCTGGGCGAAGCGGAACGGCGCGTGCAGCAGGCCGAGGGCGCCATGGCCGACCGCGCGGCGATGGCCGCCATCATCAGCCACGAGCTGCGCACCCCCGTCAGCGCCATCCAGGCCGGCGCCCAGGTCATCCGCGACGACGTCGATCCGGCGCAGCGCGAGGACACCGCCGACCTGATCATCGACGCCAGCGCCCTGATGACCCGGATGCTCAACGACCTGCTGGACCACTCCAAGATGGAAGCCGGGGCGATGTCGCTGGAGACGCGCGATTTCGAGCTGTCGACCCTCGTCTCGGACACCGAACGCTTCTGGCGCGCGCAGGCGTCCCACAAGGGGCTGCAGTTGTCGGCGACCGCGGTGGCCGAGGGGCAGTGGCTGAAGGGCGACTCCTATCGCCTGCGCCAGATCCTGAACAACCTGATGTCCAATGCCATCAAGTTCACGGCCAGGGGCCGCATCGCGCTTGAGGTGGCGGTCGAGGCGCAAGGGGCCACACGCGACCTGCGCATCACCGTCCGCGACCAAGGCGCCGGCATCTCGCCCGAGGCCATGGACCGGCTGTTCACGCCCTTCGCCCAGGGCTCGGCCGAGGTCGCCCGCACCTATGGCGGCACCGGGCTGGGCCTGAAGGTCAGCCGCGATCTGGCGCGTTTGATGGAGGGCGACCTGACGGTGGTCAGCGAGCCGGGCCAGGGCGCGGCCTTCACCCTTTCGGTGCGCCTGCCCGAGGGCGTGCCGACCGCCGTCAGCGCCGCCCCGGAGCCTTCGGCCGAGCTGCGTCCGCGCCTGCGGATCCTCGCGGTCGACGACCACGAGATCAATCGCCGCACGCTGGCGCTTGTGCTGCAGCCGCTGGGCGTGGACCTGTCGACGGCTTCGGACGGCCAGCTGGCGCTCGATCTGCTGGGGAAACAGGCCTTCGACGTCGTCCTGATGGACGTGAACATGCCGGGCATCGACGGCAACGAGACCACGCGTCGCCTGCGTGCCTCGGGCGGCCCCAATGCGACCGTGCCGGTCATCGGCTTCAGCGCCGGCACCGAGCCCGAGCAGGTCGCCGCCTGCCATGCGGCGGGCATGACGGACTGGCTGGCCAAGCCACTGGAGCCGGGCAAGCTCTACGAGGCCCTGCACCGCGCGACGCGTCCCGTGACGACCGAGGCGGTCGCGGCGGCCTGAGCGTCTGCACGGCTTCTGCACACGGTTTCCGCCAAGGTTCCTTTCGCGATCCCGCGTGAGTGAACCCTGACCGGCGACAACGACCTCCCATCGAAGGGGAGGTCCCATGCTTCACACACAACCGTTCAGCCGAAGCGGCTTCTGGTTCAAGGTCGCGGCCGCGGTCGTCATCACCGCCGTCGCCGACTGGCTGATCGTCAGCCAGCAGATCGTCGGCGCCATCGGGCCGCTGGCCCTGCTGTGGATCGGCGGGGTGGTGCTGGTCCGCCCCGGTCTGCGCAAGGATCCGAGAGCGCTTCCGGCGCTGGCGGCGGCGGGGGTTTTCGCGCTGGTGCTCGCCGATCGGCCGGGCCTGCTGGCGGTCTTCCTGTTCGGCCTGATGCTGGGCGTCGCGGTGCTGTCGGCGCGGGTGAAATCGGGCGAGCCAGTCTGGCGCTGGGTGCAGCGGTTCGTGGTGCTGGGCTTCGGCGCCGTGTTCGGTCCGCTGCTGGATCTCGGTCGGCTGGGCAGAGCGGGCCGACGGACGGGCGTGCGGCTCAAGGTGCTGTCACTGCTGGGGCTGGTCGTCGTGCCGCTGGCCGGCGGCGCGATCTTCCTGACCCTTTTCGCCAGCGCCAACCCGATCATCCAGCGCGTCGTGGAGCAGATCCGGCTGCCGCATCTGGCCCCGGATCTGGGTGTCCACATCGTCTTCTGGGGCGCGGTGCTTGCGGCGACGGGAGCGACCTTCCGCCCACGCTGGCGGCGTCGCCTGATCGGCCTGCCGTCCTTGCGTGGCGCCGGTGTGCCGGGCCCGGCCGCGGCGACCATCACCCTGTCGCTGGTCGTCTTCAACGCCGTCTTCGCCCTGCAGAACGGGCTGGATCTGGTCTTCCTCTGGAGCGGCGCGCCCCTGCCCGACGGCGTGACCCTGGCCGAGTACGCCCATCGCGGCGCCTATCCGCTGGTCGTCACCGCCCTGCTGGCCGCGGCCTTCGTGCTGATCGCCCTGCGGCCCGGATCGGAGACCGCGCGTCGTCCGCTGGTGCGGGGGCTGGTTACCGTCTGGGTCGGACAGAACCTGCTGCTGGTCGCCTCGTCGATCCTGCGAACCGCCGACTATGTCGAGGCCTACGGCCTGACCCGCTTCCGCCTCGCGGCCATGATCTGGATGGTGCTGGTCGCGGTCGGCCTCGCCCTGATCTGCTGGCGATTGCTCAAGGACCATGACGGCCACTGGCTGATCGACGCCAATGTGAAGGCGCTGCTGGTGGTGCTGGCGGTAGTCAGCGTGGTTGATCTGTCGGCCATCACCGCCGCCTGGAATGTGCGTAATGCGCGGGAGGTCGACGGGACCGGCGCGGCGCTGGACCTCGGCTATCTGCGCGGCCTCGGCGCCCCGGCGCTGGTGTCGCTGGTCGAACTGGAGCGGACCACGGACAATCCTGTGCTGCGCGACCGGCTGGCGGCGGTGCGGGTCGACATGATCCACCTGCTGGAGCGCCAGCAAGGCGATATCCGCAGCCACACATGGAGGGACGCGCGGCGACTGGAGAAGGTCCGGTCTCTTCTGGCCGATCGCCCGCTGGCGCCGCCCAAAGCTGGCGACCGCCAGTGGGACGGCTTCATCGCGCCGCCACTCATGCCGATGCCGGCACCGCCCATCGCGGTCCCGCCCGTCGCTGCACCGTTGACCAACGCCCCCGGAGTCTGAACATGGCCATCATGCAGCGCACCGTTCTGGTGGTCGACGACGACCCGCATATCCGCGACCTGCTCGTCTTCGCCCTGGGCAAGGCGGGACTGGCCACGCGCGAGGCCGCCGACGGCGAGGCCGCGCTGGCGGATCTGGAGGCGCATCCGTCCGATCTGGTGATCCTGGACATCAACATGCCGCGCATGGACGGGCTGGAGACCTGCCGCCGCATCCGCAGCCAGGGCGATCTGCCGGTGCTGTTCCTGTCGTCCCGCGACGACGAGATCGACCGGGTGCTGGGCATCGAGCTGGGCGCCGACGACTATGTCGTGAAGCCCTTCAGTCCGCGCGAGGTCGTGGCCCGCGTCGCCGCCATCCTGCGCCGTAGCGCCCGCACGCCCGCGCCCCTGCCGTCCGGCGCGGTCACCCACGGCCGGCTGGCGCTGGACGCCGAGGGCTGGCGCGCGTCCTGGGACGGCGCCGAGGTGCCGCTGACGGTGACCGAGTTCTCCATCGTCCGCGTGCTGGCGGCCCAGCCGCGCATGGTCTTCACTCGCGACGCCATCATCGACCGCGTCCACGGTCCCGGCTTCGCCATGACCGACCGCACCATCGACAGCCACGTCCGCAACCTGCGCGGCAAGTTCGCGGCGGTCGGCGGCGGCGACGTGATCGAGACCCGCGCCGGCCTCGGCTATCAACTCGGTCCCTGTCAGGGCATGGCCGGGTGAGCGAGCGCCCGCCGGGCCGGTTCCGCCTGTTCGTGCGCCGCCACTGGCCGGCGCTGCGGCTGCGCACCATCCTGCTGTCGGTCCTGATCTTCGCAGGCATCCTGCCGGGGCTCAGCGCCATCTTCCTGCGGGTCTACGAGAACGCCCTCGTGCGCCAGACCGAAGCGGGACTGGTCGCCCAGAGCGCGGTCATCGCCGCTGCCGCGGAGACCATGTGGCCCGGTTCGGTCATGGTCTCGCCCCCGCCGGTCGAGGTGCGTGAGGCGCCCGGCTACTACCAGCCGGAACAGGCGACCATCGATCTGGGCTCGACCCCCGTGCTCGCGCCCCGTCCGGCCGCGCGACCGACCCCGACCGCAGCCGATCCCGAGGCCGTTCAGGTCGCTGCCCGGGTCGAACCGATCGCGGCGGAGGCCTCGCGCACGACCCTGGCGTCCATCATCCTGCTGGACCGGCAGGGCATCGCCCTGAACGGCTATGCCAAGGGCGGCGCATGGGGCGACCTGCCCGAGGTGCAGACGGCGCTGTCCGGACGGCCCGAGACGGTGCTGAGGCGCAATGCCTCCTACCGCCAGCGCTATTCGATGGAATGGGTCAGCCGCGCCTCGGCCCTGCGCATCCATCACGCCCGGCCCATCGTCGTGAACAGTCAGGTCGAGGGGGTGGTGCTGACGTCGCGCTCTCCCCGCGCCCTGTTCCGCGGCATGTATCAGGACAGGATCAAGATCGGATTGGGCATCATCGGCACGCTCGGCTTCCTCGCCTTCCTCGCCGTGCTGGTCTCGCGGGGAATCGCCGGGCCAATCGAGGCGCTCAGCCGGGCGACGCGGGAGGTCGCGTCCGGCGGCGGCCGCGTGCCGCTGCCGTCGTCCACAGCCGCGGTCGAGATCCGCACCCTCTACGAAGACTTCAACCGCATGGCCGAGGCGGTGGACCGCCGCTCCCGCTACCTGCGCGACTTCGCCGCCGCCGTCAGCCACGAGTTCAAGACCCCGTTGGCCGGCATTCAGGGCGCCGTCGAACTGCTGCAGGACCACGACGACATGGAGCCGGATCGCCGCCGGCGCTTCCTCGACAACATCGCATCGGACAGCCGGCGCCTGTCGGCCCTCGTCACCCGGCTGATGGATCTGGCGCGCGCGGATATGGCGCGCCCCGAGGCGGGCCTGTCGGTCGATCTTCGCCCGGCTGTGCTGAAGGCCATGGACGCGCGATCGCCGGCGCTGGAGGTGATCAACGCGCTGCCGGCCGATCTTCCGGCCGTGTCGGTCCCCGAAGCCACAGTGGAGATGGTCGTCTCGACGCTGCTGGAGAACAGCCGTCAGGCCGGTGCGCGGTCGGTCCGCATCTCGACGCGCGAGGCGCCGGGCTGCGTGATCCTGTGCCTGACGGACGATGGTCCGGGCGTGACCCCGGCCGACCGCCTGAGGATCTTCGAACCCTTCTTCACCACCCGGCGCGACCAGGGCGGGGCCGGGCTGGGCCTGTCGATCGCTCGCGCCCTTCTGGCCGCCAACAAGGCGACGCTGGATCTGGCGCCGTCAGCAGCGGGCGCGGTGTTCGAAATCGGCCTGCCGATCGCCGACGCCTAGCGCCACTTCGATCCGTCGCCGTGCTTGCCGATGCTCTCCCACTCTGGCGGAGCCGCCTTGTGCACGAACTGCTCGGAGACCAGCCAGCCTTTCAGCGGGCGCAGCACCGCCAGGCAGGCGAGGGTCAGCAGGGGCATGGTGACGACGAAATGCACCCAGACCGGGGGATGAACGGTGAACTCGAACCACATGAACAGGCCCATGCCGACCACGCCGACGATGCTCATGCCGAAAAAGGCCGGGCCGTCCGCCGGGTCTGCGAAGCCGTAGTCCAGACCGCATTCGGGGCAGTTGTCGCGGATCTTCAGGAAGCCGCGCAGCAACGGGCCCTCGCCGCAGCGCGGACAGCGGCAGCGCAGGCCGGTCTTCAGGGTGCTCAGCGGCGGATAGACGGGCTCGGTCATCGGACGTCCGGTTACACAGGCTCGACCGCATGTCGGCCTCGACGACCCTGACCGCAACTGGACGTTTTGTCCCGGCCTGAAATCACGCGGGTCACCAACCGTTAACCGCGTTTAAAGGCCGTCGCGCGAGTGTGCGCGCGTATGTCCGGGGCCCGTCACAGCAAGCGCATCCTCAGAACGACCGTGGCGGCCGCCGCGGCCGGCGCTGTCGTGCTGGCTCCGATGGCTCCGCTGGCGCAGGAGGGCGTGGGGCCGGTCGATCCGGTCACAATCCGCATCGGCGCCAATCCGACCTTCACCCGCGTGGAATTCGCCGGCGTCATCGGTGCCCGCTCGCAGGTTCGCCGGCAAGGTCAGCAGGTCATCGTCCGCATCGGCACCACGGCCGCGCCCGATGTCTCGCGCCTGCGGGTCGATCCGCCGCCGGGCGTCACGGATGTCGAGACCCGCTCGGTCCGGGGCGGCACCGAACTGGTCCTGACCCTGGCCGAAGGCGCCGACGCCCACAGCGGCTCGGCCGACGGCGCGGTCTATCTCAACCTGTATGCGAAGGCCCCTGAGGGCCAGCAGCAGGCCGCTCCTGCGATCACCCAGGCAGTGGCGGTCACCTCGCAGGCGACCAGCGATCGCGTCGCCCTCAGCTTCCGCTGGCCCACGCCGGTCGGCGCGGCCGTCTTCCGCCGCGGCGAGGCCGTCTGGGTGGTGTTCGACACCAAGGCCCGGCTGGACATGTCGGGCGCCAGCGCACTCGGTCCGGCGTCCCAGGCGCACTGGACCGCCGGCGCCGACCACGTCGCCGTTCGCCTGTCGGCCCCTGAGAACCTGCCGGTCTCGGCCAGCAACGACGGCGCGACCTGGACGGTCACCATCGGCGGTCCGGCGGCCTCGGTCGGCGGCGTCAGCGTCAATCGCGACGACACAGGCGAGCCGACGCTGGTGGCCAACATGGCCGGCGCGACCAAGGCCGTCTGGCTGACCGATCCGCTGGCCGGCGACCGCTTCGCCGCCGTCACCGCCCTGGCGCCGGGCAAGGGCTTCGCCGACCGTCGCCAGACGATGGACATGACCCTGCTGCCTTCGGCGCACGGGTTAGCCATCGAGACATCGGTCACCGATCTGGCCGTGAAGGCCGATGGCGACCTGGTCACCATCACCCGCCCCGGCGGCCTTCTTCTGTCGCCCCCGTCGGCCCAACTCGACGCGGCCCCGGCCGAGGCCGGCGCGCCCACGAAGGCGCGCTTCCCCTCCCTGATCCTCGCCAACTGGGCGGATGCCGGTCACGCCGGCTTCTCGGCCCGTTATCGCCAGCTGCAGGACGCCGCCGCCGCAGAGGCAGCCGCCGCCGCCGGCAATCCGCGCGCGCCGATCGAGATGCGCATGGCGCTGGCCCGCTTCCTCGTCGGATCGGGCCTGAACTACGAGGCCATCGGCGTCCTGAACGCCATCATCGCCGAGGCTCCGAACATGGCCGGCGAGCCCGAGGTGCGCGGCCTGCGCGGCGCCGCCAGGGCCAGCATCGGCCGGTTCGAGGAGGCCTCGGCCGATCTCGCCTCCGGCGCGCTGGCCGGCGATCCGTCCGCCGCCGTCTGGCGCGGCTACATCGCCGCCAAACAGGGTGACTGGGCCGCCGCGCGTCAGGCCTTCTCGGCCGGAGCCGGCGCGGTCGACGACTTCCCGCCCGAATGGCGCGCCCGTTTCGGCGCGGCTCATGCCGAGGCGGCGCTGGAGAGCGGCGACCCGGCCGCGGCTCGCGCCCTTCTGACCTATGTCTTCAGCCAGAACGCGCCAGCCGTCGACCAGCTGGCCGCCCGCACCGTACAGGCGAAGCTGTTCGAGATGGACGGCATGAGCGACCGCGCTCTCGCGGTCTACACCGCCGTCGGCCGTGCGCCGCTGGACGGCGTGGCCGTGCCGGGCCGTCTGGGCGCGATCCGTCTGTCGCTGGCCAAGGGCGCGATGAAGCCGGACGCTGCGGCGAAGGAGCTGGAGAGCCTTCGCTATCGCTGGCGCGGCGACAAGACCGAGCTGGCGGTCATCCGTCAGCTGGCGTCGCTGTACCAGTCGCAGGGGCTGTACCGTGAGGCCCTGACGGCGCTGGCGGCGTCGGACAACCTCAACCGCCTGCCGGGCGCGTCGGATCTGGTCGCCGACCGCGACGCCATCTTCCGCATGCTGTTCCTCGAGGGCGGAGCGGACGGTTTGCAGCCGGTTCAGGCGCTGGCCCTGTTCTACGATTTCCGCGAGTTGACCCCGATCGGCGCCGATGGCGACGAGATGGTCCGGCGCATGTCGCGGCGTCTGGTCGACGTGGATCTGCTGACCCAGGCGGCCGAGCTGCTGAAGTATCAGGTCGACAACCGGCTGGAGGGCGTCGCCAAGGCCCAGATCGCGACCGATCTGGCGACCATCTATCTGATGAACCGCCAGCCCGAGCAGGCGCTGCAGGCCATCTGGAGCTCACGCACCACCCTGCTGCCGACGGCGATGAACGCAGAGCGCCGGGCGCTGGAGGCGAGAGCTCTGATGAACCTCGGCCGCTACGATCACGCGCTCGAGGTGCTGGAGAGCGACAGCTCGGCGGCTGCGCGCGCCGTGCGCGCCGAAATCTTCTGGAAGCAGGAGAACTGGGCCGGGGCCGCGCTCCTGTACGAAGGCCTGCTGGGCGATCGCTATCGCAACACCGCCGCCCTGACCGCGGCTGAGGAAGCCAACGTCATTCGGGCGGGGATTGCGTACTCACTGGCACGGGATGGCGTCGGTCTCGGACGGATGTCGCGCAACTACCGCCAGTTCATTCCCAACGCCCGGTCGAAGACGGTGATGTCGATCGCGCTGGACGACGGCACGGGCGGCGCGGCGACGGTCGGCGACTTCGCCGCCCTGTCGGCCTCGGCGGACACCTTCGCCGGCTGGGTCGGAGCGATGAAGACCGAGTTCAGACAGAAAACGGGCGGGAACCGCCCAGCGGCTCCCGCCCGTCCACAAGCTCCGGCGGCGGCCCCTGCAGCGAGGCCGGCCGCCTGATCTTTCAGGGATCAGCCGTTGACGGCGTCCTTGAGCGGCTTCGACACGCGGAAGCGCACGGCCTTCGAGGCGGCGATCTTGATGGTCGCGCCGGTGGCCGGGTTGCGGCCTTCACGGGCGGCGCGAGCGGCGGTGTCGAACACGCCGAGGTTCGAGATGCGGACGTCGCCGCCAGCGATCAGCGACTTGTGGATGTTCTCGACGATCGCGGTCAGGACGCGGCCGGCGTCGGCTTGGCTGACACCCGCGTCCTTGGCGACGGCGGCGATGAGTTCGGCTTGAGTGGTCATTGTGGGTCGTTTCCCGATTGAAGTTCGCTCCGAGACTCAGGAGCGATGACGACCGGATCAACGCCGCTTTTTTCGCGGTTGGCAAGCGGCTTTGGCGCTGAAAGCCCCACGGGGTGGGGAGTTATCCCGTTCCGGACGCTCTCTGGAAGCTCTCGACGAGGCTCCCGGCGACCAGTCTCCAGCCGTCCACGAGCACGAAAAAGATCAGCTTGAAGGGCAGGGAGACAACCACCGGAGGCAGCATCATCATACCCATGGACATGAGCACGCTGGCGACCACCAGATCGATCACAAGGAACGGAACGAAAAGGAGAAATCCGATTTCGAAAGCTCGCTTCAGCTCGCTGATCATGAAGGCCGGAGTGACCACCCGCAGGGGCAGTTCGACCGCGTTGGCCGGGGCCTCGATGTTGGACAGGCGGACGAACAGGGCGAGGTCGTCCTGATCGACCTGACCCAGCATGAAAGTCTTCACAGGTTCTGATGCCGCATCGAAGGCCTGGGGCAGCTCCATCTGCTGATCCATCAGCGGTCGGATGCCCGAATCATAGGCGTCCTGCCACGTCGGAGCCATGACGATGGCGCTCAGGAACAGGGCCAGGGACACCAGAACGGCGTTCGGCGGCGACTGCTGCATGCCCAGCGCGGTCCGCAGCAGGGACAGCACCACCACGATCCGCACAAAGCTGGTGGTCATGATCACGATCGACGGCGCCAGCGACAGGACGGTCATCAGGCCGACCAGCTGGACGACCCGCTCGGTCAGCCCCGCGCCAGTTCCCAGATCGATGTTGATGGCCGAGCCCGCACCGCCCGCGGCCACTTCTTGCGCCAGCGCCGCCAGCGGCCAGATCAGGCTCAGGGCGGTCACCAGCAGCGACAGCAGGGCCGCGCGCTTCAGTTCCGCGCGTGAGGGCAGGGCGAAGACGCCCTTCAGGCTCACTTGGAAGCTCCCATGCCGGCGCCTGGGCCGCGCGGTTCGATCAGCTCGCGGCCCTCGCCGAGGATCAGCAGGCGCTCCTCGTCATCGATCTTCACCAGAACCAGCCGCCGGGCCGGATCCAGCACCAGGGTCTCGACCACCTGCATGCGGCGCTCGCCGCGCTCCGCGCTCAGCTTGGCCATCAGCTGCGGCGCATAGCGACGCGCGGCCCATGCGGCCAGGCCGATGATGCCGAGGGTGAAGGCGAGGGCGAACATGGCCCTGAGAAGATCGAGGAAATTCATGCGCGCGGCCCCGCCGGTGAACTGGTTCCGGCGGCTCACACTCGGGCAGTCGTGGTTAACGGCGCGTTGAGATAACTCCTCATTAACCATGGGGGCGGCATTTTCTGCCGATCGATTTTGGGCGATCCGCGCCCGGAGCATCGGACCCGTGGGCTTCAACGACCTGCCGCTACTGGGCCAGATCAAGGGCCGCCTGTCCTGGCTGGACGAACGCCAGCGCGTGATCGCGCAGAACGTGGCGAACGCCGACACGCCCGGCTACGTCGGTCGCGACCTGAACCAGCCGACCGACTTCGCCGCCGCGCTTCGCGCAGGGACCGGCGATGTGCGGATGACGCGCACGAGCGCCATGCACATCGCCCCGGCCGGCCAGTCGACCTCGCGCTTCGACACCACCTCGGCCCCGGACTCCGAGACCACCCTCGACGGCAACTCGGTCGTGGTCGAGGAGCAGATGCTCAAGATGGCCGAGAGCCGCATGGCCTATGACGCCGCCATCGGCTTCTACCAGAAGTCCATGGCCATGCTCCGTATGGCGGCCAAGGTCCCGGGTCGCTGATCGATGAAGGGAAACGCCGATGCCTGATCCCGTCCCGCCCCGGAACAACGCCATGGCCGTCGCGGCCAGCGCGCTGAAGGCCCAGCAGTCGCGCATGCGCGTGATCGCCGAGAACATCGCCAACGCGCAATCGACTGCCCAAGTCGCTGGCGGCGAGCCCTATCGTCGGCAGATCCCGGTCTTCCAGGCCCGCGAGATCGACGGCGCGACCGGCGTGACCCTCGCCGAGGTCCGCCCGGACGCCTCGCCGTTCCGGACCGAGTACGACCCGTCCCATCCGGCCGCCAACGCCGAGGGCTATGTGCTGCGCCCGAATGTCGACACCCTTGTCGAGGCCATGGACATGCGCGAGGCGCAGCGCGCCTACGAGGCCAACCTGAACGTCATCGAGACCGCGCGAACGATGGACACGCGCACCCTCGACATCCTGAAGCGATAGGGATTAGCCGATGAACCCCTTGATGGCGGCCAAGGCCTATGCGGCGACGCAGGGCGTCCAGATGCCTGCGGCCCCGGCCGCCAGCGTGGGGCAGTCCGGCTTCGCGGAAATGCTGTCCGGCGTCATGAACGACATGACGACCCAGTCGCGCGCCGCAGAAACCCAGATGGCCGCCTCGGTGCAGGGGCAGGGCAGCCTTATCGACGTCGTCACCGCCGTCTCGTCCGCCGAGGCCTCGCTGGAAACCGTCATGGCGGTCCGCGATCAGGTGATCCAGGCCTATCAGGAAATCATGCGGATGCCGATCTGACGGCGACTAGCCTGTCGGCGCCCGGCCCCTGAGCCACTGCGACAGCACCCATTTCTCGCCCGCAGTCGGCGGCAGGCCGGCATGACGCGTGCGCGGATCGACCCCGCCTTGCGGCAGGGTGTTGGCCCACATCAGCGCATCGCCCTTCTTTCCGCGATGGCGCAGTCCGCCCGCCTCGAACGCGGTCTCCCCGCCCTCGTAGTCGTCGTTCAGATAGACCAGCAGTGTCGCGATCCTCTGGCCGCGTGACGCCAGATCGGCGGCATATCCCGGCTCGTCAGGGTTCAGCCAGTCGACGTGCCAGTCGAAGGTCTGGCCGACGCCATAGTGCAGCACCTGCGTCCATTCCAGCCCGGGCACGGGCAGGCCCGCGATGCGCGCGATCCGCTCGCGGACGAGGGCCATGGTGACCGTCATCCGTTCCAGCCCGATCTGGCTGGCGGAGTTGGTGCGGATGTCGTTGCGCAGGCCGTCGCCGGTCGCCGGGTCATAGACCAGCGCCGGCCGCGTCTCCTCCCGCGCCTGATCCATCAGCCAGTCGCACACGGACGGCGGCAGGAAGTCCGGCACTGTCAGGATCGCCGGGCCGGCCATCAGGGCGCGCGGGCGCGGAGGCGTGAGCCACTGGCCGAGGTCCGGAAGCGCCGCCAAGGCCGCGCGATCGTCGCCGGCCGGCTCATGCCCCTGCGCCGCCGCCCGTTCCAGCAGTCGCAGCGCCTCCGCCCAATCCTGCCGGACCCACAGCCCCATCGCCGTCAGCACCGCCAGACGGTGCGACGCCACGCCGTCGCCTTTTGCCGAGACGGCGTGCAGTTCAGCAGGATCGAAGGTCAGGTCGTCTGTGCTCACGCTGAACTTCTAGGACCGAGCCGCGCGTTCCGCCAAGCTTACGGCGAATTCACGGTTCGGCGAGCATCCGCTGAGGTCATAAGAGGCCTCTGACCTGAACAGTCCGCCCGGAGAGCCCATGACGTCCCGCCTCGCCACAACAGCCGCCGCCTTCGCATTTCTGGCCGCCGCCCTGCCGACCCTCGCCGAGGCGCAGGGCGCGCCCCGGCCCGTCGTGCTGGTCCGCGCCGGAAACCTGTTCGACTCCGAGGCGGGGCGCATGGTGGGCGCGCGCGACATCCTGATCCGCGGCGAGCGTATCGCCGAAGTGGGGGAGGGGCTGGCCGCGCCGGAGGGGGCGACCGTCATCGATCTGCGTCGCTGTTCGGTGATCCCGGGCCTGATCGACGCCCACACGCACCTGTTGCTGGAGCAGAGAAGCGGTGAAGGCCTGTCCGACGTCGCCGCGCGAGACCAGGCGGTGCAGGGCGACGTCTACCGCGCCCTGACCGCAGCCGGTCGCGCAAGAGAGTATCTGGACGCCGGCTTCACCACCGTGCGCGATCTCGGCAACTCGGGCCGGTTCCTCGATCTGATGCTGGAGCGGGCGGTGAATGACGGCCGGGTGGCCGGACCGCGCATCTATGGCTCGGGCCCCGGACTCGCGCCGGCCGGCGGGCAGATGGAGCCGATGCCTGGCGATCCGCACGATCTGGTCAACGGCGAGTACCGCATCGTCACCGGGGTCGAGGACGCCCGCGCCGCCGTGCGCGAGGCGATCGCCCGCGGCGCCGATGTCATCAAGATGTACCCGGAGGCGACACCCCAGCGCACACGCCTCTCGGTCGAGGAGATCGCCGCCATCGTCAGTGAGGCGAAGCGCCACAACATTCCCGTCGCCGCCCACGCCACCAGCGACGCCTCGATCCGCGAGGCGGTCGAGGCCGGGGTGACCTCCATCGAGCATGCCTACGAGATCTCCGACGAGACCCTGCGTCTGATGGCGCGCAAGGGGGTGTGGCTGGTGCCGACCGATCCCTCGCTCGAGATGGCGCTGGAGTTCACCCGCAGCTGGCCGCAACAGCCCCCGCGCGAGGAGGTCGACCGCCATCTGCAGGGCGGGCGCGACCGTCTGATGCGCGCCCATCGCGCCGGCGTCCGCATCGCCCTCGGCTCCGATCTCTACTTCCCGTATGCGCCCGGCCGCGGCGCCGGATCGCGCGGAACGATGGACGGCTATGTCGAGGCCGGCCTGACGCCGACGCAGGCGCTCCAGTCCGCCACATGGGAAGCGGGCCGGATGCTGGGCGACGATGGTCTGGGCGTCGTCCGTCCGCGCGCCTTCGCCGATCTGGTGGCGGTCGACGGCGACCCGACCCAAGGCCTCGGGCCGCTGCGCACGCCCCGCACGGTGATGAAGGGCGGTCGCGTGGTCGCCGGCTCGCCGGACGGCTGCGGCGGCTGACGGGAACCGGATCGCGGCGCGAGGCGCTGGCTCTCCAGCCAAAAGGGAGAGCGCCATGCTCAGGGACCGCAACTCGTCCGCCATCGTCGCCGTCAGCGACCTCGCCCGCGCCCGGGCCTTCTACGAGGACATCCTCGGCCTCATGATCGAGGCCAGCAGCGTCGAGGACGGCTTCCTCAGCTTCCGCACCGGCCAGACCTCGCTGGGCGTCTATGCCTCGCAGTTCGCAGGGACCAACAAGGCCAATGCCGTGACCTGGGAGATGAAGGGCGACATCGTCGACGTGACCCATGATCTGAAATCGAAGGGCGTGGTCTTCGAGCACTATCCGGACATGCCGGGCACGCTGAATGGCGACATCCACGAGAACGGCGACATGAAGATGGTCTGGTTCAAGGATCCGGACGGCAACATCCTTCACCTCGTTCAGGGCATGTAGGGCTTCAGCCCTCCAGCGACACCACCGGCTGACGCACCTCGATCCGGCGACCGCGACGCGACTTCAGCCAGTCGCGGATGCGGTTCTGGATCGGCGTGTCGATCACGTGGTGGAACAGCCAGGCGAAGACGAAGGCGGCCGCCACGCCCGCGAACCACAGCGCCCACTGGACGGGCGAGGACAGGGCGTATTTCGCGATCAGCACATTGGCGACGCCGAACCAGGCGATGCGCACGACCTCGTTGGTGATGAACATCGAGAACGAGACCTGCGCGGCCTTCTCGACCCATTTCGACGGGCGCGGCGTCGGCGTGGCGCCGGCGGCCAGGATGATGGTCGAGATGCAGGCCAGCGAGATCAGGGCGTGCTTGTCGAAATACTGCACGAAGGCCAGCAGGAGGGCGGCGCCGATCCCGGCCCACCCGGCGAGACGCGGCGAGATCCAGACCTTCTGGGCAAACCAGGCCAGGCACATACCCAGGAAGAACAGCGGCAGGGCGCGGAACAGGCCCAGGCCCATCGGCATCTGATAGACCGGGTATCCGAAGACAGCCCAGGTCAGCTGATTGGCCAGCAGGTACAGGCCGACGCCCAGAGCCAGCACGGTCCACGGCCCCAGTCGGATCAGGCCGCGCAGGATCCAGGGGAAGGCGAGGTAGCAGCCGATCAGGGCCGAGATCGACCAGCTCGGCGCGTTCCAGCCATAGCCGCCGGGAACGCCATAGGCCTGCGTCAGGGTGATCTGGGCCCAGAACTGATCCCAGGCGAACCATTCCGGCGCACGGGGCGCGAAGCCCAGCATGCCGCCGCCGACGACCAGCACGACCAGCGAAAGCCCCATGATCAGGTGCGCCGGCACGACGCGCAGATAGCGTTTCAGGAAGAAGTCGCCCGGCGACATTCGTCCGCCCGCGACCGAGGCGCCATAGACGCGCATCAGGACGTAGCCGCTGTCGATCAGGAAGAAGTTGGTCAGCAGGAAGCCGCCGCGCTCGAACACCGGATGCAGGCCCTCGGCCAGCGGCACCGGGGCCGACATCTGGAAGTGATGCAGGATGATCAACCCGGCCACAATGAAACGCAGGGCGTCCAGCCACCCACCGCGGACGATGGGAAGTGTCTCGTTTCGGGTCGAAATTGCTGTCCAGGCCACGGCAAAACTCCTTACGGAGCTGCTCGTCGCAAGGGTCGGGCCTGAAACGCGGCGCGATTGCGGCGGTCAGCGCCGCGTCAGCCGCAGGAACTCCTCGCGTGTCCGCGGGTCGTCGCGGATCACGCCGCTCAGGTGACTGGTGGTCAGGCTGGCTCCCGGCGCATTGACGCCGCGCAGCGTCATGCAGCTGTGTTCGGCCTCGATGACCACGCCCACGCCCTGCGGACGCAGCACCTCCTCGATCGCCAGGGCGATCTCGGACGTCATCTTCTCCTGGATCTGCAGGCGACGGGCGAAACCGCGCACCACGCGAGCCAGCTTGGAGATGCCCACGACCCGGTCGGTCGGCAGATAGCCGACGTGCGCCACGCCCACGACCGGCAGCATGTGATGCTCGCAGGCGCTGACGAAGCGGATGTCCTTCAGCACGACCATCTGGTTGTAGCCGCCGACCTCCTCGAAGGTTTTTTCCAGATACTGGCGCGGATCGACGTCATAGCCCTCGTAGAGCTCGCGATAGCTGCGCGCCACGCGCGCCGGCGTCTCAAGCAGGCCCTCGCGGTTCGGATCGTCTCCCGCCCATTCGATCAGGGTGCGGACGGCGGCTTCGGCGTCGGCCTGGGTGATGCTCGGCTTGGTCATGGCGGTCCTATAGCTCTCCCTCCCCTTCATGGGGAGGGATGTCGGAGCAATAGCGACGACAGGGTGGGGTTCGTAATCGCGCCCACCGCTCCCCACCCGTCTCGCTTCGCGAGCCGCCCTCCCCATGATGGGAAGGAGAAGCTCGCCTATCGAAGGGCCCAGTTCGCTGGGTCGAGAACTTCAGGGGGCGGAATGACATCGGCCGCAGACAATCTCCTCCTCACGGTCTGGCGCGCCTCGAGTACCGTTCTGCTGCCGCGGACATGGGTTCGCTCGGCGAGAAGGTCGCCGTCCGCAGTGCGGCAATCGAACCTCGCGTAGTCGTGAAGGCCCGGCGTCATGTAGAGCCATTCGCACCGCTCGCCCGCGATCAGGAGCGGCGCATCTTCCGCGGGAACGGGCGGGGCCATCGGTATGGATGGCTCCTCGCTGGACATTGTCAGCAGAACGTAGCGGCCCTCGCTGTCCCGTTCGAACCTGAGGTGGAAGGGCGCGGCAGAGGAGGTCACGACGAACCCGGAATGATCCTCGAGACGTTGCAGGCTTCCCAGACGTGTGAACCGTTTCTCCACGCGGAAACGATCGGTCCTTTTGTTGTCCATATCGACGATGCTGCCTTCCCCCGACTCTGGCAGCGGATCTGTCGCCCAACGACCGGGATCAAGGAGGTCGGGCGGGGGCGTGACCAGTTCGGCGGCGACCGGTTCCCGGACAAGGCTGATGGCGCGTCGTTCGCTGCGATAGCCCCTCGGATTTTCGTATCGCTGCCACAGCTCTATGCCGTCGTCCGTGATGCAGCTCAGCCACCAGGCGTCCGAAGGATACGACATGACGCGCGAGGTTATGTCCCAGACTGTGCAGCTCTCACCCAGAAGATGATCGACCTCGCCCGTGGGTCTCGCTGCATCAGAGCTTGTGGGACCACCGCTTGCGGCTCGCATGAAGAGGCGGGTGTAGCGTCCGTCTTCTCCCTGATCGAACGATACCGCGAGCGGGGCCGTCAGGCTCACGAGATAGGCCGATGTGCCATGGATGTCGCTCTGTTCGATCCGGGCCCAGTCGCCATGTCGACGAACGACGCGCCGCTCCTGCCGTCCTGCGCTGTCGCCGACCATGACCACGACATGGTCCGGAGATGCTCGCGGCGCGAACGGCGCCCGCTCGGCGTCCCGTCCCTCGACCCATGGTGAGGGGGCGTATCGGGACGGCGTCTGTGCCGAACAGGCTGCGATGCCTGCCCCAAGGGTCGCCGCGCTTAGCAGGATCGGAATCTGGATCATGGATGGTGGTCCCCTCGCTCCAGTGTGCGATCCCTGATTTCAACGCCGGGTTACCTGGCAAGGTTTACGGTCACTAACGCCCTGTTAACCACGCTCCCGGCATTTCTTGCCCGGTATCGGCTGCGCGTGTTGCGGCCTCTGGAGCGTGGCATGAACGGCACGGAAGTTCTGGATGTGGGTCGTGACGCCCTGTGGCTGACGATCCAGCTGTGCGCCCCGATCCTGTTGGTCGGGCTGGTGGTCGGCGTGGTCATCGGCCTGTTCCAGGCCCTGACCCAGATCCAGGAGCAGAGCCTGGTCTATGCGCCCAAGATCATCGCCATCTTCGTTTCCCTGCTGCTGTTCCTCCCGTTGATGGGCGCGCTGCTGGGCGGGTTCATGAGGACGATCGCGGCCCGCATCGCCGGCATGTAGGCGAGTGGAGGCCTGGGCCACATCGGAGCAGGTCTGGCAGGGCGCGCTGATCTTCGCACGGATCGGCGCGGTGTTGCTGATGCTGCCCGGCGTCGGCGAAAGCTATGTCCCGCCGCGTGTCCGCCTGTCGCTGGCCCTGATGATCTCCCTCGTGCTGTGGCCGGTGGTGGCCGGCGGCCTGCCCGCTCTTCCGGCCAGCCTCGGTTCGATGGTGGGCTGGGTCATCCGCGAGGTCGTCGTCGGCCTGATGATCGGCGCCCTGTTGCGCAGCTTCCTGACGGCCCTGTCGACGGCCGGCGAGATCGTCTCGCTGCAGACGACGCTCGGCTTCGCCCAGACCGCCAACCCGATGCAGGCCCAGCCGGGCACGACGATCTCGGCCTTCCTGATGCTGCTGGGCACGACCCTGATCTTCGCGACCAACACCCATCACCTGTTCATCGCCGGGCTGGTCGGATCGTATGAGCTGATCGCACCGGCGCGCCCGCTGGTCACCGGCGACTTCACGGCGATGGCGGTCAAGACGCTGGGCGACAGCTTCATGCTGGGCGTGCAGCTGTCGGCGCCGGTGCTGGTCTTCGCCCTGATCTTCAACCTCGCCTCGGGACTGGTCGGCCGGGTCATGCCGTCGTTCCAGATCTTCTTCGCCGCCGCCCCGCTCAGCGTGATCCTGGGGCTGTCGGTCTTCGCTCTCAGCCTCGGCGTGCTGGGTACGGTCTTCATCGACCGCTACCGCGCCCTGGCCCAGGTCTTCGCGGGAGGCGCCGGTGGCTGAAGGCGCCGATCCCGAGTCGAAGACAGAAGAAGCCACCCCGCGAAAACTAGAAGACGCGCGGAAAAAGGGTGATGTCGCCAAGTCCATGGACGTCGGCTCGGCCGCGTCCCTGCTGGGCGCGGCGGCTGTGGTGCTGGGCGCAGGCGGCTTCTTCGCGACCTCGATGGCCGAGCAACTCCTGCCCTTCATCGCCGCGCCTCACACCATGCTGGGCGGGCTTGAGGCCGGTGCGGGCGTGGAGATCGGCGCCCAGGCGGTCTGGACCGTCGCGCCCTTCCTTGGGGCTGTGGCTCTGGCCACCATCATCGGCGGGGCGGGCGGCAGCATGGCCCAGTCGGGTCTGATGTTCACGCCGGACAAGCTGAAGCCCCAGTGGGATCGCGTCAGCCCGATGGCAGGCTTCAAGCGCATCTTCGGCCCGGACGGTCTGTTCCAGTTCGGCAAGACCTTCCTGAAGCTGATCGCCGTCGGCGTGATCTGCTGGTTCGTGCTGAAGCCGCATACGCGAGAGTTCGAGAACCTCGCCGCCATGTCGCCGGCCGCGATCCTGCCGCTCTCGCGTGACCTCGCCATCGCCCTGATGGGAGCGGCGATCATCTTCCTGGCCTTCACGGCGGGCGCCGATTTCCTCTGGCAGAAGATGCGCTTCGCCAAGCGGATGCGGATGACCAAGGAAGAGGTCAAGGAGGACTACAAGCAGTCCGAGGGCGACCCGCACGTCAAGGCGAAGCTGAAGCAGATCCGCGCCCAGCGCAGCCGCAAGCGGATGATGCAGGCGGTGCCCACCGCGACCGTGATCGTTACCAACCCGACCCACTATTCGGTCGCCCTGCGCTACGAAAAGGACGATCCGGCCCCGGTCTGCGTGGCCAAGGGCGTCGACGTCCTCGCCCTGAAGATCCGGGAAGTGGCGCGGGAACACTCGGTGCCGATCGTCGAGAACGTGCCGCTGGCCCGGGCCCTGTACGCGACCGTCGAGGTCGACGAGGTCATCCCGCGCGAGCATTTCGAGGCCGCCGCCAAGGTGATCGGCTTCGTCATGCAAAGCCGCAAGAAACGCTGATCCTTCAGGCCCCTTAACGCGGCGTTTACCACGCGCCCGGCATTTTCTGCCCAGCGGGCCCTTGTCAGTTCCCGCAAGTATCAGGGCGGGAACGCGTGGGCGGCTTTACGGCGGCGTTGCAAAGGTTCGGGATCGGTCGGCTGACCGTGGTGCTGGGCGTCGCCGCCGGCGTTGCGGCGGTGCTGGTCGCGGTCATGCTGCGCATCGGCCAGGCGCCGGACGCCCTGCTGTATTCCAACCTCGACCTGCGCGAGGCGTCCGAGGTCACCACGGCGCTGGACAGCGCCGGCATCAAATACAGCTCGCGCGGCGACGGCTCGACCATCTTCGTCAGCCGCGATCAGGTGGGCGAGGCCCGCATGCTGGTCGCTGGCAAGGGGCTCGTGACCTCGGGCAGCGTCGGCTACGAAATCTTCGACAACCAGTCGGTGCTGGGCCAGACCGAGTTCCAGCAGAACCTGAACGAGAAGCGCGCGCTCGAGGGCGAGCTGGCGCGCACCATCCAGACCATGCGCGGCATCCAGTCGGCCCGCGTGATGATCGCCACCCCGCGCCGCGAGCTGTTCCAGTCGCAGGCCGCCGAGCCGACCGCCTCGGTCGTCGTCGGCGTCACGGGCGGCCAGCTTACGGGCGCGCAGGTGCAGGCGATCCGCAACGTCGTCGCCTCCTCGGTGCCGAACCTGAAGCCCGAGAAGGTCACCCTGACCGACACCTCGAACCGCACGCTTGCCGCCGGCACGGACGGCGAGGGCTTCAGCGCGGCCTCGGCCGAGGAGGCCCGCGGCCAGACCGAAGCCCAGCTGAAGGCGCGCATCACAGACATCGTCGAGGGCGTGGTTGGCGTCGGCGGCGCGAGGGTGCAGGTCACGGCGGAGATCGACCATGCCCGCTCGACCACCCAGGAACAGCGCTTCGACCCGGACGGCCAGGTCGTCCGCTCGACCTCGACCAACGGCTCGGAAAGCCAGGACACGACCGGCGCTCCGGACGGCGGCGCGACGGCGACCAACAACATTCCGGGCGGTCAGGCTCCGGGTGCGACGGCCCAGGGCTCGCGCGACACCCAGAACACCGAGACCACCAACTACGAGATCTCGAACACCACCACGACCACGGTGAAGGAAGCCGGCGAGGTCAAGAAGCTGGCCGTCTCGGTCGCGGTCGACGGCCGCTGGACGCCCGGCGCCAATGGCGGCGAGCCGACCTATGCGGCACGCACGCCCGAGGAGATCGCCCAGATCAAGTCGCTGGTCGAGGCCGCCGTCGGCATCAACACCGAGCGCGGCGATCGCATCGAGGTGCTGAACGTCCGCTTCAACCGCGACGTCACCGCGGTCGGTGGCGAAGAGGCCGGCAACTCGCTGTTCAACTTCACCAAGAACGACATCATGCGCGGCGTCGAGCTGCTGGTGCTGCTGATCACCGGCGTGCTGCTGATCTTCTTCGTCCTGCGTCCGCTGCTGAAGACTGCGGCCGGCGGCGGCGCGGCCGGTCAGCCCCAACTGGCCGGCGCCGGTGGCGTGCCGGTGACCTCGCTGCAGACCACCGTCGTCGGCGGCGCGCCCGGCATGGCCGGCCAGCTCGGCGGTCCGTCGGAAATGGACCAGCGCCTGGATATCGCCCGCATCGAGGGTCAGGTGAAGGCGTCGTCGGTCAAGAAGGTCGCCGACTTCGTCGAGAAGCACCCGGAGGAGTCGACTTCCATCCTCCGAAGCTGGGTGCATGAAGGCTGATGGCCAGCCGGATGATCAACAAGAAGCCTGCGGTCGAGGACGCCCGCAAGCTCACCGGCCCCGAAAAGGCGGCCGTCATCCTGCTTTCGCTGGGTGAGGAACACACTCGCCTTTGGCAGGGGCTGGACGACGACGAGGTCAAGGAAATCTCCCAGGCCATGGCCGGTCTGGGCACCGTCAGCTCCAACGTCGTCGAGGAGCTGCTGGTCGAGTTCGTCTCGGGCATGAGCGGCTCGGGCTCGGTCATGGGCAGCTTCGAACAGACCCAGCGCCTCCTGGCCTCCTTCATGCCCGCCGACCGCGTCGACGGCCTGATGGAGGAAATCCGCGGTCCCGCCGGCCGGACCATGTGGGACAAGCTGGGCAATGTGAACGAGGCGGTCCTCGCCAACTATCTGAAGAACGAATACCCGCAGACCGTCGCCGTGGTCCTGTCGAAGGTGAAGCCGGACCACGCCGCCCGCGTGCTGACGTCGCTGCCCGAGGACTTCGCCCTTGAGTGCGTGCAGCGGATGCTGCGCATGGAGCCGGTTCAGCGCGACATCCTCGACAAGATCGAGCAGACCCTTCGCACCGAGTTCATGTCGAACCTGGCCCGCACGTCCAAGCGCGACAGCCATGAGCTGATGGCCGACATCTTCAACAGTTTCGACCGCCAGACCGAGGCCCGCTTCATCGGTGCGCTGGAAGAGCGCAACCGCGAGGCGGCCGAGCGCATCCGCGCCCTGATGTTCGTCTTCGAGGATCTGTCCAAGCTGGATCCGGGCGGCATCCAGACCCTGCTGCGCGCGGTCGAGAAGGACTCGCTGGGTCTGGCCCTGAAGGGCGCGTCCGAGAGCCTGCGCGAGATGTTCTTCTCCAACATGTCCGAGCGCGCCGCCAAGATCATGCGCGAGGACATGGAGTCGATGGGCCCCGTGCGTCTCAAGGACGTCGATCAGGCCCAGATGGCGATGGTCCAGGTCGCCAAGGATCTCGCCGCCAAGGGCGAGATCATGCTGGTCGGCCAGGGCGGCGATGACGAGTTGATCTACTGATGATGAGCTCGGCCCCCTCCCGTCCCTTCGCCTTCGACACCGAGTTCGACGCGGACGGCGTCGTCGTGCAGGCCTCGGCCTGGAAGCCCGCCAAGCGGTCGTACAGCCCCGAAGAGGTCGAGATGCTGGTCGCCCAGGCCCGCGCCGAGACCCGCGACCAGACCTTGGCCGAGCTGGCCGGCATCCAGACAATGGCCCTGTCGACCATCGGTCAGGCCCTGAACGCCGCCGCGCCCGCCCTGACCCAGATCGCCCGGCATCATCGCGAGCAGTCGGTGGAGCTGGCGCTGGCCGCCGCCCGCGTCGTCGCCGCCGCCTCGCTGGACCGCTTCCCCCACGGCCCGCTGCAGGCGGCGCTCGAGGCGCTGGGGCAGGAGATCGACGCCTCGCCCCGTCTGGTCATCCGCACCGGCGAACTGACCGACGAGACCCGCGCACAGCTGGAGCAGCTGTGCGCCGACGCCGGCTTCTCCGGACTGGTCGCCTTCCGCGATGAGCCCGGCCTGCCGACCGCCGCCTTCCGTCTGGAATGGGCCGACGGCCGCGCCGACTTCGATGCCGACAACGCCTTCGCCCGCATGGCTGAGGCTCTGAATTCCGCCCTCGCCTCCGAGGCCGGGCACGCTGAACACCTCATTGAGGGGAGGCCCTGATGGCGTCCGACAACATGGCTCTGGAAGAGTTCTCCGAAACGGGCGGCCTCGCCGCTCCCGAGGAGCACAGCGAGAAGAGCGCGCACGACCTCGCGCCCGTCTTCGACGTTCCGGTCAACATCTCCGCCGTGCTGGGCAAGGCCCACATGTCGGTGGCCCAGCTGCTGAAGCTGAACCGCGGCAGCGTGCTGGAGCTGGACCGCAAGGTCGGCGAGGCGATCGACATCTTCGTCAACAACCGTCTGGTCGCCCGCGGCGAGGTGGTGGTCGTCGAGGACCGCCTCGGCGTGACCATGACGGAAATCATCAAGACGGAAGACTCGGGCGCCTAAGCGATTTCAAGGAAATCGCGTCTTCCAAGGGGAGGGCGGCGACCGGCGGTAGAGAATTAAGGGAGAAGACCCATGCGGCTTCTGGTGGTTGGCAGGCTCAGCGGACAGCTGGCGACGGCGGTGAAGATGGCCATGGCGCACGGCGCCAAGGTCCAGCACGTCGAGCGTGGCGATCAGGCGACGGAACAGCTCCGCCGGGGGCAGGGCGCCGACCTGCTGATGGTCGACTATCGCGTCGACATCGCCGCCCTGATCTCGGCCAACGAGAACGAGCGCATCCATGTGCCGGTCGTCGCCTGCGGCGTCGACGCCGACGCGACCGACGCGGCCAACGCCATCCGCGCCGGCGCCAAGGAGTTCATCCCGCTGCCGCCCGAGGCCGACCTGATCGCGGCGGTCCTGTCGGCCGTGGCCGACGACGAGCGCCCGATGATCTCGGCCGATCCGTCGATGAAGCACGTCATCCAGCTGGCCGACCAGGTCGCCCGCTCGGAAGCCTCGATCCTGATCACCGGCGAAAGCGGCGTCGGCAAGGAAGTCATGGCGCGCTACCTGCACGCTGGCTCCAAGCGGTCGGAGCGTCCGTTCATCAGCGTCAACTGCGCGGCCATCCCGGACAACCTGCTGGAATCCGAGCTGTTCGGACACGAGAAAGGCGCCTTCACCGGCGCCATGGCCCGCCGCATCGGCAAGTTCGAGGAAGCCGACGGCGGCACCCTGCTGCTGGACGAAATCTCCGAGATGGACGTCCGCCTGCAGGCCAAGCTGCTGCGCGCCATTCAGGAGCGGGTGATCGACCGCGTCGGCGGCAACAAGCCTGTGCCGGTCAATATCCGTATCATCGCCACCTCGAACCGCGATCTGGCCAAGTCGGTCGCCGAGGGCAGCTTCCGTGAGGACCTGCTCTACCGCCTGAACGTCGTGAACCTGCGCCTGCCGGCGCTGCGCGAGCGTCCGGGCGACATCGCGGTTCTGGCCGACCACTTCGTCAAGAAATACGCCGCCGCCAACGGCGTGCCGGTCCGTCCGATCTCGGCCGAGGCCCGCCGCGCCCTGACCACCCACCGCTGGGCCGGCAACGTGCGCGAGCTGGAGAACGCAATGCACCGCGCGGTGCTGCTGGCGATCGGGCCCGAGATCGACGTCGAGGCCATCCGCCTGCCGGACGGCCAGCCGCTGAACGCCGGCGGCGGAGCGCCCGCCTATGACGCTGGCCCGGCCGGTCGCGCCGCCCACGTCGCCGACGTCGTCACCCGTTCGCACGTCGGCCAGACCGTCGCGCAGATGGAGAAGACGCTGATCCTCGACACCCTGTCGCACTGCCTCGGCAACCGCACCCACGCGGCCAACATCCTGGGCATCTCGATCCGCACCCTGCGCAACAAGTTGAACGAATACGCCGACGAGGGCACGAGCATCCCGGCCCCGCAATCGGGCATCGCCGCGTCCGGCTACGCGGCCTGACCATGACCCTGCCGATGGACCGCAGAAGCGTCCTGACCGGCCTTGGCGCGCTCGGCGTCATGGGCTGCTCGCCGCAGACCGAAACCGACGCCCGGCCGGCCGAACAGCCGGCGCGTCCGATGGCGCAGGCTGTGTTCCAGCCGCTCGACCTGTCGGCGCTGGAAGCCCGCCACGGCGGCCGCATCGGCGTGGCCGCGCTCGACATCGGCCGCGCCGCCGCCCTGGCCTGGCGTGGCGAAGAGCGGTTCGTCTACTGCTCGACCTTCAAGATGTATCTGGCCGCCGCCACCCTGCTGCGGGTGCAGGCGGGGCAGGAGCGGCTGGATCGCGCCATCCCGATCACGCGCGCGGACATGATCAGCCACGCGCCGACGACCGAGCCGGCGATCGGCTCGACCCTGACCGTCGAGCAGCTGATGGAAGGCACTGTCGGCCTCAGCGACAACCCGGCGGCCAACATCCTGATCCGCGAGATGGGCGGCATCGACGCCCTGCGCGCCTTCTATCGCGGCATCGGCGACGAGAGCACCCGCGTGGACCGTCTGGAGCCGGAGATGAACCGACTGGACGGCGACAAGGACACCATCCTTCCGGCGCAGTCCGTGCGGAATATGGAACGCCTGCTGGTCTCCGGCGACACCCCGCTGAGCGCGGAGTCGAAAGCCCTGCTGACCCGCTGGATGGTCGAGACCCCGACCGGTCCGGGGCGCATCAAGGCCGGCGTACCGGCCGGCTGGACCGTGGCGCACAAGACCGGCACGGGCGGCTATGGCCCGGTCAATGACATCGGCGTGCTGACGCCGCCGTCGGGCAGGCCGGTCGTGCTGGCCATCTACTATCACGCGACGCGGGACTCGAACCCGGACGCGCGCGAGGCCGTGATCGCCGAGGCGACCCGGCTGGCGCTGAAGGCGCTGGGTCATGACTGACGCCCCGGTTTCCTCGCCCCTGATGAAGGACGGCATGGCGCGCCCGACGGGTTCGGACATGCGCGGATGGTTGATGCGCGGCGAAGTCGGCATGGCGCTGGGCGTCATCGGCATCATCATGCTGCTGATCGTGCCGGTGCCCAGCTTCCTGCTGGACCTGCTGCTCGCCATCTCGATCGTCAGCTCTGTGCTGATCCTGATGACGGCGCTGATGATGAAGCGCCCGCTGGATTTCGCCATCTTCCCTACCGTCCTGCTGGTCGCGACCCTGTATCGTCTGGGTCTGAACCTGGCTTCGACGCGCCTGATCCTGACCCACGGTCACGAGGGTCACGACGCGGCCGGTCAGGTGATCCAGTCGTTCGGCGCCCTGATGATGGGCGGCAGCTTCATCATCGGCATCATCATCTTCGCCATCCTGCTGGTGGTGAACTTCGTCGTCATCACCAAGGGTTCGACCCGGATCGCCGAGGTTTCGGCCCGCTTCACCCTGGACTCCATGCCGGGCAAGCAGATGGCCATCGACGCCGATCTGTCGGCCGGCCTGATCGACGAGGATACCGCCAAGCTGCGCCGCAAGGAGCTGGAGCAGGAATCGACCTTCTTCGGCGCCATGGACGGCGCCTCCAAGTTCGTGCGCGGCGACGCCGTGGCCGGCCTCATCATCACCTTCATCAACGTGATCGGCGGCATCCTGATCGGCGTGATCCAGCACGGCCTGCCTGTCGGCGAGGCCGCCAACACCTACGTCCTGCTGACGGTCGGCGACGGTCTGGTCACCCAGGTCCCGGCCCTGATCGTCTCGATCGCCGCCGGCTTCCTGGTGTCGAAGGCGGGCGTCGAGGGCACGGCCGACAAGGCGATGGTCGCGCAGCTGGCCACCAACCCGGTCAGCCTGGGCGTCGTCTCGGGCGCCGCCGGCCTGATCGGCCTGATCCCCGGCATGCCCCTGCTGCCCTTCGCGGCACTGGCGCTGGGCGCTGGGTTCATGGCCTGGAAGCTGGGGCGGCAGCGACTGAAGCCCAAGGTGGTGGACGCCGAAAGCGTGGTCGCCGGCCCGACGGAAGACGTCGAGGAGCCGATCGGCACCGCCCTGACCATCGACGAGGTCAAGATCGAGCTGGGCTACTCCCTGCTGTCGCTGATCAACGATCTGGAGGGCCGTCGCCTGACCGATCAGGTCCGCGCCCTGCGTCGCTCGCTGGCGCAGGAGTACGGCTTCGTCATGCCGTCGGTGCGCATCCTCGACAACATGCGCCTGCCGACCCAGGGCTACGCCATCCGCATCAAGGAAATGGAGTCAGGGCAGGGCGAGGTTCGTCTGGGCTCGCTGATGGCCATGGACCCCGCCGGCCGTCAGGTCGAGCTGCCGGGCGAGCACACCCGCGAACCGGCCTTCGGTCTGCCGGCCACCTGGATCGACGAGAGCCTGCGCGAGGAAGCGACCTTCCGCGGCTACACGATCGTCGATCCGTCGACGGTGCTGACCACCCACCTGACCGAGATCCTGAAGGAGAACATGGCGGACCTGCTCTCCTATGCCGAGGTGCAGAAGCTGCTGAAGGAGCTGGGCGCCGAAGAGAAGAAGCTGGTCGACGAACTGATCCCCTCGGTGGTCACCGTCACCACCCTGCAGCGGGTCCTGCAGACCCTGCTGCGCGAGAAGGTTTCGATCCGCGATCTGCCGGCCATTCTGGAAGGTCTGGCCGAGGCCGCGCCGCATACCAGCTCGGTCACGACCCTGGTCGAACACGTCCGCGCCCGTCTGGCTCGCCAGCTATGCTGGCAGCACAAGGGCGACGACGGCGCCCTGCCGATCGTCACCCTGTCGCCGGAGTGGGAAGCGGCCTTCGCCGAGGCCCTGATCGGGCAGGGCGAGGACAAGCAACTGGCCATGGCGCCCTCCCGCCTGCAGGACTTTATCCGGGCGACCCGCGACGTGTTTGAACGCGCGGCGATGGCGGGCGAGACGGCGGTCCTGCTGACCGGCCCGCAGATCCGCCCCTACGTCCGCTCGATCATCGAACGCTTCCGCGGCCAGACGGTGGTCATGAGCCAGAACGAGGTCCACCCCCGTGCCCGCCTGCGGACCATCGGCTCGGTCTGATCTAGCGGGCGATCTGCCAGCCGCCTGACGAGGCATTGCGCGCAGCGTCATTGGCGGGGCGGGCGACCAGTCCAGACTGGGTGATCCAGACCTCGTACCGCGCGCCGTCCGCCATCGGCATATAGGCGGCGCCGCCGTACAGGGTGTCCACCGCGTCGACGTACCGGCGATAGCGCCGCGCCGCGTCCCAGGTGCTGATCCGCCAGGGCAGGGCGTAGTCGTCGCCGCCGGTCAGCGGATGCACGCTGCGCTCGGCGTTGATCTCCTGCTCCGTGGACTGATAGCGGCCCGACAGCCGATCCAGCCGGTACTGGGTGTCGAGGCCCAGCATATTGGCCCACGGCTGCCACTTCAGCACCTGGGCCTCTATCCGCCACTCGTCGCCGTGCACCGGATAGAGGTTCGCCGCCGCGGGCAGGTCCCCGCCGCGATCCGGCTGGATCAGGGTGACCTCATAGTACTGCGGGCCCAGCTGGCGGGTCTGCACCTGCGCCACCGGCCGTTCATAGGTCAGGCGAGCCCAGGTCTGGACGTCCAGCGCGATCAGGGTGGCGATGGCCGCTGCTGCGAGGAACCCCGCGCCGCCCGCGCCGACCAGAAGGCCGCTGAACAACCGGCCTCGGAACAAGGCGCCGAAGCCCTTGAAGAACAGAACAAGTCCGATGAATCCGACAGCCGCCGGAACAATCCACCACCACCACACCATGCGAGATTCGTCCCTTCCCCAAGGTCCTGCACTTCGGATCATTACCCTAAATCCCGAAGATCGAGAGAGTTTCTCCCTTGGGGCGACTGGACAGTTACAACGGCGTCGCTAATGCTCCCGCTCGATGATTTCGGCGCTCCGTCCCTTTCTGGAAGGTCTGGTCCAGTTCCTGCGGACGCCGACGCTGGGCCGTCGCGTCGCGGGCCTGCTGATCGTCGCCCTCATCCTGCTGCTGACAACCAACATCGCCACCTTCGTGATGATGCAGCGCACGGCCAGCTTCAACGACGACGTTGAAAGCACCCAGCAGCTGCGGCGCGAGATCCGGACCGTCTTCATCAACCTTATCGACGCCGAGACCGGCCAGCGCGGCTTCCTGCTGACGGGCAACAGCGACTACCTACAGACCTACAATGCGGCGATCACCCGCCTGCCGGAGTCGCTCGACGCCCTGTCGATGCATGCCGAAGGCGATCTGGATGTCGGCGAGCGCGCGAAACACACGCGCGAGCTTGCGGAGACGAAGGTCGTCGAACTGCAGCGCACGATCGACCTGGCCCGCACCGGCCGTGTCGGCGAGGCCCTCGGCGTCGTGCGATCGAACCGCGGCAAGGCGGCGATGGATCAGATCCGGTCGGAAACCCTCGCCATGGACGAGATCCTGCAGACCCGACTGCAGTTCCGCACGCGCCAGTCGGAATGGGCCGGCACGGTCACCGTGATCGCCAATTCGCTCGGCGCGGTGCTGATCCTCGTCCTTGGCGCGGTCAGCGCCTGGCTGATCCACCGTTATATCGTCGAAATCCGTGCGGGGCGTGATGCCCTCGACCGCATGAACGCCGGGCTGGAAGGGCAGGTGCGTGAGCGCACGGCCGACCTCACCCGCGCCAACGAGGAAATCCAGCGCTTCGCCTATATCGTCAGCCACGACCTGCGCGCGCCGCTCGTTAACGTGATGGGCTATACTTCCGAGCTGGAGCAGGCGGGCCGGATCGTCGACGCGGCCATCGCCGACGCCGAGAAGAAGCGGAAGGTGGATCCCGAGGTTATCGTGGCCGTCCGCGAGGAGATGCCCGAGGCCATCGGCTTCATCCGAGCATCGACCGAGAAGATGGACCGCCTGATCAACGCGATCCTGAAACTGTCTCGGGAAGGCCGCCGCCACCTGACGCCGGAGCGCCTCGACATGTCGGCCATGGCGCAGCAGATCGCCGACAGCGTCCGCCACCAGACCGAGGCCGCCGACGCCGAGATCCGCGTCGCCGACCTGCCCGCGATCGACAGCGACCGCCTGTCCATCGAGCAGATCTTCGGCAACCTCATCGACAACGCGGTGAAGTATCTCGACGCCTCCCGACCCGGCCTGATCGAGGTCACGGGCGAGCGGCAGGGCGACTGGGTCGTCTACCGCATCGCCGACAACGGCCGGGGCATCTCGGATCGCGACCACGAGCGCATCTTCGAGCTGTTCCGCCGCTCGGGCCGTCAGGACCGGCCGGGCGAGGGTCTCGGCCTGGCCTTCGTGCGCAACAGCGTGCGCCGCCTCGGCGGAGATATCACCGTGACGTCCGAGCTTGGAAAAGGCTCGACATTCACCCTCAAATTCCCCACACGCCTCATCCTTGCTGACGCCGGAGATTTTGCATGAGCACGTCCGTGAAGATCGTGATGATCGAGGACGATCACGGCCACGCCCGGTTGATCGAGAAGAACATCCGTCGTGCGAACATCGCCAACGACATCGCCCATTTCGACGATGGCGGCTCGGCGCTGGATTATCTGTTTTCTGACGAAGTGCGCGCCAACGGCCCGCTTCTGATCCTGCTGGACCTGAATCTGCCGGACATGTCGGGCACGGACATTCTGGAGAAGGTCAAGAACGACGAGCGCCTGCGCCGCGCCCCGGTCGTGGTCCTGACGACCACCGACGACAAGGTCGAGATCCAGCGCTGCTACGATCTGGGCTGCAACGTCTACATCACCAAGCCGGTGGACTATGAGAGCTTCGCCGGCGCGATCCGCCAGCTGGGTCTCTTCCTGTCCGTCATGCAGGCGCCGGAGATCGAGTGAGCACCACGGGGGAGCCCATCCGCCTGCTCTACATCGACGATGACCGCGGGCTGTCGCGGCTGGTCGAGAAGGAGCTGGGCCGCCACGGCTACGTGGTCACCTGCGCGCCCGATGGCGACGCGGGACTGGATGTGCTTGCCGAACGCGCCGCCGACTTCGATGTCGTGGCGCTGGATCACTATATGCCGGGCCGCGAGGGCCTGGACGTCCTGCCGGACATCATCGCCCTGAACGACCCGCCGCCGGTGGTCTATGTGACCGGGGCCCAGGAAGGCCGCATCGCCGTGGCCGCGCTGCGCGCCGGCGCCGCCGACTATGTCATCAAGGATGTGTCCGAGGACTTCACCGCCCTGCTGCGCAATGCGCTGGAGGACGCGCTGAACCGCCGCCGCCTCCACCGCGCCCACGAGGAGGCGCAGGAGCAGGTCCGCCTCGCCCGCGACCGCGCCGAGGCCATGTTGCGCGAGGTCAACCACCGCGTGGGCAACTCGCTGCAGCTGGTGTCCAGCTTCATGTCGCTGCAGCAGCGTCATCTGTCCGACGAGGGCGCCCGCGCGGCGCTGAAGGAGGCGCAGGCCCGCATCGAGGCCGTCGCACACGTCCACCGACGCCTCTACACCTCGGGCGACATGGCAACGGTCGCCATGGACGAATATCTCGACGGCCTGATCCAGGAGCTGGCCAAGTCGGTCGGTCCGGACGACGGCTCGCCGTCGCTGGTCCTGCAGGCCGAACCGATGGTCGTCTCGACCGATCAGGCGGTGTCGCTGGGCGTCGTCGTGACCGAACTGGTCACCAATGCCGTCAAGTACGCCTATGCGCCGGGACAGGGCGGCGAGATCCGCGTCATCCTGAAGCCGGGCGAGAACGGCCGCGCCCTGCTGACCGTCGAGGACGACGGTCCGGGCATGGGCGACGGCGCGGTCAAGGGCACGGGTCTGGGCGGCAAGATCATCTCGGCCATGGCCTCGGGCCTGCGCTCCGCCGTCGAGATCGACCACGGCCACAAGGGCGTCCGCGCCCGGCTCGCCTTCGACCTCTAGCCCTTCTCGCGCATTATCGTCCGTATGCTGCAGTTCGGCGCCCCCGATCCCTCGACCGACTACCGGTTCCGTCCCACTGCCTTCGGCTTGCTGCTGCGTGACGGCCTGCTGGCCTGCGTGCGCGTGGATCGGGGCGAGGGCAGCTATTTCGACCTGCCCGGCGGCGCCGTCGACGGTGACGAGACCGAGCCGCAGGCCGTCGTCCGCGAGTTTGTCGAGGAGACCGGCCTGACTGTCCGCCCGCTCGAACGGATCGCCGAGGCTGCCCAGTATTTCCGCAAATCCACCGGCGAGCCGCTGAACAACGCGGGCGGGTTCTGGACCGCCGAGCTCGTGTCGCAGGATCCCGCCGCAAAGGTCGAGGCCGACCACGAACTGGTCTGGCTTGAGCCCTCGGTAGCCCTGGCGTCGCTCCGCCATGAGGCTCATGCCTGGGCGGTGACGGCCTTGTTGCGCCAGAACGCCTGATCACGCGACTGTTTTGGCGCGGTCGGGAACGGCCACGGCTCCCGAAGGTTGTTCTGTCCGAAGCGGCGCCATCCCGGCGACGCCATCTCAGGAGCACATCATGCCCGATCAGGATCGTATCGAAGGCGCCGCCAAGAACATGGGCGGCAAGATCAAGGAAGCCGCCGGCAAGGTGACCGGTGACGAGAAGCTGAAAGCCGAAGGCAAGGCCGATCAGGTCGAAGGCAAGGTCCAGAACGCCGTCGGCGGTCTGAAGGACACCCTGCGCGGCGACAAGCGCAACTGATCGATCCCCCGCGGATCATCGACGCCGCGCCCCTGATCGGGCGCGGCGTTCGCATGTGAGGCCGTCAGTCGTTGCCGCCGATGCGGAAGCGCAGGCCCTCGTCGCGGTTGTCGGGTTGGGCGCCCGTCGGGCGACAATCCTGCTGCCAGGCGACCCCGCCCTGCGCGCGGGCTTGCGGCCGGGTCTCGCAAGCGCGTTCCTGCAACACCGGCCCTGTCGGCGCCGACCGGGACGGTGCGCCGCATTGCAGGGCGTAACGATCGCCAGCGGCTTCCTGTCGGCAGTTCTCGGCCGCGCCGCCGCCCGACAGCCCGGCCGGCAAGGCGTCGCCGAGGTTGGCCGCCAGGGCGAAGCGCACACGCGACTGACAGGCCTCCATCGTCTCGTCCGCCTTGCGGATCAGAGGGCTGCACTCTGAACGCTCGTAGCCATAGGGATCGTTGCGCGCCCAGTCAGGGATCGGCGGTGCGGCGATGGCCGGCGTTTCCGGTTCAGTCGGCGCCGGGGCATTCCAGACGACCTGCCCGGAGGCGGCCTGCTGCATCACCAGAACCGAGGCGAAGACGGCGGCGAGCATGGCGTTCCCTCCCGAATGCAGCGCCAGCGTAATCTATTTCGCCAGCGCCCGCATCGCCTTCTCCAGTCCCTCCAGCGTCAGCGGATACATCCGCTCGTCCACCAGTTCGCGGATCAGCCCGACCGAGGCGGAATAGCCCCAGTATTTCTCGGGCGAGGGGTTCAGCCAGGCGACCTTGTCCCACTGCTGCGTGGCGCGTTTCACCCAGCCCGCGCCGGCTTCCTCGTTCCAGTGCTCGACCGAGCCGCCCGGCATGGTGATCTCGTAGGGGCTCATGGTGGCGTCGCCCACGAAGATGGCCCGCCAGTCGCCGGGGTATTTGTTCAACACCTCCCAAGTGTCGATCTTCTCTGCATGCCGACGCCGGTTGTCCTTCCAGACGCCCTCGTAGAGGCAGTTGTGGAAGTAGAAGAATTCCAGATGCTTGAACTCGGTCTTCGCGGCCGAGAACAGCTCCTCGCACATCTTCACATGGGCATCCATCGAGCCGCCGATGTCGAGGAACAGCAGCACCTTGATGGTGTTGCGGCGCTCGGGCCGCATGTGGATGTCCAGCCAGCCCTGACGCGCAGTGCCGTCGATGGTGGCGTCCATGTCCAGCTCGTCCGGCGCGCCCTGCCGGGCGAAGCGGCGCAGACGACGCAGGGCGACCTTGATGTTGCGGGTGCCCAGCTCGACCTGGTCGTCCAGATTCCGGTACTCGCGCTTTTCCCAGACCTTCACGGCCCGGCCGTGCTTGCCCTGACCGCCGATGCGCACGCCCTCGGGATTGTAGCCGCCGTTGCCGAACGGACTGGTCCCGCCGGTGCCGATCCACTTGTTCCCGCCCTGATGCCGGTCGTGCTGCTCCTCCAGGCGCTGCTTCAGCGTCTCCATCAGCGTGTCGAACCCGCCCAGCGCCTCGATCTGCGCCTTCTCCTCCTCGGACAGGTATTTCTCGTTCAGCAACCGCAGCCAGTCCTCGGGGATGTCGGTCGTCAGGTCCTCGCCCGCGCCGATCGTCTCAATCCCCTTGAACACCTTTCCGAAGACCAGATCGAACCGGTCGTAGTGCTTCTCGTCCTTGACCAGCACCGCCCGCGACAGATGGTAGAAATCCTCGACCTTCCCGGCCGCTACGCCCTTGTCCATGGCCTCCATCAGATGGAGCCATTCCTTCATCGAGACGGGGACCTTCGCGTCGCGAAGAGCGGTGAAGAAGGGGAGGAGCATCAGAAGATTTCTGCGGGAGGCGGGAGTGGCGGAAGCGCCGCTTTGAGCTCAGGGATTTTTGTCAGTGACAATCGCCAAAGTTCGGCATGATCGATCTGTCGATACTCGTGAGCGATCAGGTGGCGAAGGTTGATGATCTTTTTCCATTCAACTTCGGGGACTGCTGCCTTGAACGATGCCTTGAACGATGCCGACAACTTGTTGGCCGTTTCTCCGAGGACCAGAAAATGCAGGGCCAACGCGTGGGGCAGGGAGATGTCAGCGAGAAAAAGGTCACGGTCTCGATCAGTGACCAGCCCTTCGATCTGCGAGATGCGCTGGATCATCTCATAAACATAGGCGGCGTCGCGCGGGTCAGACCACAAGGGCGTCCCTTTCCGCCGTATGGCGAATGTAGGGGTTGGTCAGGTTTTGGCTCAACACCAGCTCGACCTTGATGCCCAGCTTTTCGGTCAGCGCGTCCTCCACCGGCGAGCTTCCCCACGGACCTTGCGGCCCGGCCTCATCCACCAGCAGATCCACGTCACTGTCGGGGCCCGCCTCGTCCCGCGCATAGCTGCCGAACAGGCGCACGTTCACGATCCCCTGTTCGGCCATCCAGGGCTTCAGGGCGCGCAGCTTGGTCAGGAGCTCGTCGCGGGTCATCACGCCAATATAGTCTATCCGCGCCGCAGGATGAACTCGTCGTCCATCCAGCTGCCGACCGGGTATTGATACTCGCCAGCCTTCTCGAACCCGTAGGCCGCATACAGCTTCTGGGCCTTCAGATTGCCGCTCCAGACGCCGATCCACAACGGGCCGTCGGTATTGGCTTCCATCCACTCCAGCGACACGGCCAGCAGCTTCGTTCCAAGGCCCAGCCCCTGCGCGGCCTTCGACACGTAGAGGCGGCGCAGTTCGGCGTGGCTGGCGCGGCCGTCGGGGTGGGGCAGGGTGTTGGGCCCGGTGTTGGCGAAGGCCAGCAGTTCCCCGTCCCGCTCGGCCACCCACCACGCCGCGCCGGGCTCCTGCAGCTTCGTGCGGATCGCCTTGGCGTTGAAGCCGGCGTCGAGGAAGGCGGTCAGGTCCGCCTCCGGATAGGGAATGCCGAAGCCGGTGACGAAGGTGTCGATGAAGGTCTGGCGCCCGATCACCGCCAGGGCGGCGGCGTCGTCGAGGCGGGCAGGGCGGATCACGGGCTCGGTCATGCCCCGCGCTTACGGCCCCGATCAGTGCGCGACAAGGCCGGACCGGACGCCTAGTCTCGCCGCATGAGCGTGACCCTGTTCACCCACCCGGACATGCTGGCCCACCAGCCCGGCGTCGGACACCCCGAACGACCCGAACGCCTGCATGCGGTGCTGGACGCCCTGTCCGACGCCGGGCTGGGCCGCGACCGTCATGCGGCGACCGAGGCGGCCGTCGCCGATCTGGAGCGATTGCACCCGGCCGACTATGTCGCCCGCCTGCTGGCCGCGTCGCCGCAGAGCGGCATCAACCAGCTGGACGCCGACACCATCCTGTCGCCCGGCAGCGTTCGCGCCGCCCGCCTGTCCGCCGGAGCGGTCATCGACGCCGTGCGCGCCGTCGCACGCGGCGAGACCGTCCGCGCCTTCGCCGCCGTCCGCCCGCCGGGCCACCATGCCGAGCCGGCCAGGGCCATGGGCTTCTGCCTGTTCTCCAACGTCGCGGTCGCCGCCCGTGTGGCCCAGGCCGAGGGTATGGCGCGGGTCGCGGTCATCGATTTCGACGTCCATCACGGCAACGGCACCCAGGCAGCGTTCGAGAACGACGACAGCCTGTTCCTCGGCTCCATCCACCAGATGCCGCTGTATCCCGGCACGGGCGCGGCGTCCGAGACCGGCGTCGGCAACATCGTCAACGCGCCGGTCGAATCCCATGCCTCCCGCGAGGCATGGCGCGCGACCTTCGCCGGCGGCCTGATGCCGGCGCTGCAGTCCTTCCGGCCCGACCTGATCCTGATATCGGCCGGCTTCGACGCCCATCGCCGCGATCCGTTGGCGCATCAAAGTCTGGAGGCGGACGATTTCGCCTGGGCGACACACGCCGTCGTGGAAGTCGCGAGGTCGTGCTGTTCAGGCAAGGTTGTTTCCTCGCTCGAGGGCGGCTACGACCTAGAAGGGCTCGGTCGTTCTGCGGCCGCCCATGTCCAGGCTCTGGGGGAGGACTAAAGGCCGGATCGTTCTGAACTTTCCGCCTGTAATGCATGTCAGCCCCCGCCCGCGACCTCCAGCTTGACGCCGCCGATCCCGCGCCGATTCCCCGGGGCGCGGCCCTCGTCTCCGTGCGCCGCGGTTCGATCACCCTGACCCGTCACGGCGAGCCGGCCCTGTCGCGCAAATGCATGCTGACGTCCGATCAGTACCGGGCGTGGTGGGCCAAGTACGAGGTCGGCGGCCTGCGCGCCGGCCAGACCCCGCCGCCCGAACTGCTGGCCACCGCCGAGGGCGCGGCCGTCATCTATTCCTCGACCCGTCCGCGTGCTCTCGAAACGGCCGCCGCCGCCGCCGGGGGCAAGGACGTGACCGTCGATGCCCTGTTCATCGAGGCGCCCCTGCCGCCGCCGCACTTCCCGTCGTGGTTCAGGCTGCCGCCGAAATACTGGGGCGGCGTCGCCCGCTTCTGGTGGCACGCCTTCAACCATCACGAGGGGCAGGAAACCCGACGCGAGGCCGAGGTCCGCGCCGAGCAGGCGGCCCAGACCCTGATCGGCAAGGCCGAGGCGGGACAGGACGTGCTGGTCTTCGCCCATGGCTACTTCAATCACATGGTCGGCAAGCGCCTGAAGGCCGCCGGCTGGAAGCTGGTTCACAACCAGGGCTTCCGTTATTGGTCCCAGCGCCGGTACGAGAAGGCCTGATGCGCGCCTTGCTGGCCGGGCTGCTCTGCCTCGCCGCCGTGGCCGTGCCGCTGTCCGCCGTTGCGCAGGACTCCCCCGTCCGCGTCGAGATCCGCACCTCCGAGGGCGTCATCCTCGCCGAGACCGACCCGCGCGCGCCGATCACCTCGGCCAACTTCCTGCGCTATGTCGACGAGGGCCGCTTCGACGGCATGACCTTCTATCGCGGGCTCCAGCTCGCGCCCGGCCACGGCCTGATCCAGGGCGGGACGCGGAATCTCAGCGACCGCACCCTCCCGCCCATCGCCCACGAGCCGACCAGCGAGACGGGCCTGACCCACACCGACGGCGCCTTGTCGATGGCGCGCTTCGCCCCCGGCACGGCCACCGGCGACTTCTTCATCATCCTCGGCGACGTCAGCTCGCTGGACGCAGGCAAGGTCACGCCCGACGATCCGGGCTTCGCCGTCTTCGGCCGGGTGGTCGAGGGCATGGACGTCGCCCGCCGCATCCTCGCCGCCCCGAAATCGGCCACCGAAGGCGAGGGCGACATGCGCGGCCAGATGCTGGAGCCGCGCGTGCAGATCCTGTCCGCGCGCCGGGTCGAGGTTTCTTCCAATCCGGAATGACGTCGCACCTCCGGTCTGTGCTTGAGGCAGGCGCGCGCCGCCTCTAGGGTCGCCGGCCATGACTGAAGCCGCCTCAATCCCCGCCGACCTCAGCTTCGAGGACGCCCTGCAGCGCCTCGAACAGATCGTCCAGAAGCTCGAATCCGGCCAGGCGCCGCTGGAAGAGTCGATCGCCCTCTATGAGGAAGGCGCGCGCCTCAAGGCCCACTGCGAGACCCGGCTGAAAGCCGCCCAGCTGCGCGTGGAGAAGATCGTGGTCGGTTCCGACGGCCAGGCGAAGGGTGTCGAGCCCGCCGAGTTCGGCTGATGCCCTCCCTGGTGAATGCTCCCGCCGAAACCATCGGCTTCGACGACTTCATGAAGGTCGACATCCGGGTCGGGCAGGTCGTGAAGGCCGAGCCTTTCCCCGAGGCGCGCAAGCCCGCCTACAAGCTGACCATCGACTTCGGCCCGGATATCGGAGTGAAGAAGTCCTCGGCCCAGATCACCGTCCACTACACGCTGGACCAGCTGCAGGGCCGCAAGGTCGCCGCCGTGGTCAACTTCCCGCCGCGCCAGATCGGCCCGGTCATGTCCGAGGTCCTTACGCTGGGCTTCCCGGACGAGAACGGCGAGGTCGTGCTGGTCGGCGTCGATCGCGAAATCCCCGTCGGCGGGAGGCTGTTTTGAAGCCCCCGCACGCCGCCAATTCCCCGGAACAAGGCGTCATCGACCGCGTGGCCGAGATCGCCGATCTGGTCACTGTGGCGCTGGACGAGCTGCTGCCCCGCGCCGACGGCCCCGAGTCCCGCCTGACCGAGGCCATGCGCTATGCGGCGCTGGGCCCCGGCAAGCGCCTGCGCCCCTTCTTCGCCCTGGAAGCGGCGACCCTGTTCGACATCGAGGAGCGCCCCGTCCTGCGCGCCGCCTGCGCCCTGGAGTGCGTCCACGCCTACAGCCTGGTCCACGACGATCTGCCGGCGATGGACAACGACGACATGCGCCGCGGCCGGCCGACCCTGCACCGGGCCTATGACGAGGCCACCGCCATCCTTGCCGGCGACGCCCTGCAGACGGCCGCCTTCGACATCGTCCTGCATGAGGACACCCACGAGGACCCTGCCGTCCGCTGCGAGCTGGCGGCCCGCCTGTCGCTGGCGTCGGGCGCGCGGGGCATGGCCGGCGGCCAGATGATCGACCTGCTGGGCGTGCGCGATGACCTCGGCGGCGTCGCCCGCATGCAGCGGCTCAAGACCGGCGCCCTGTTCACCTACGCCTTCGAGATCCCGCTGATCATCGCCGGCGCCCGCGAGATGCACCGTCAGGCCCTGACCAGCTTCGCCCACGACATCGGTCTGGCCTACCAGATCGTCGACGACCTGCTGGACGCTGAGGGCGATCAGGACATCCTGGGCAAGGCGGCGGGCAAGGACGCGGCCCAAGGCAAGACCAACTTCGTCACCCTGCTGGGCATAGAGGCGGCGCGACAGAGGGTCGCGCACCTCGCCGACCAGGCCCGCGGCCATCTGGACGTCTTCGGCCCCGACGCGGATATCCTCAAGGCCAGCGTGGACTTTGTGCTTCAGCGCCGGTCCTGATACAGCCATCCGCCCTGCACCGGTCCTGCACTGATTTTCCAGACCGGTTCGATCCGTCACGCAGCGAAATGCGCTACAGCGTGTTGGAAGACTTAGGTTTAGGTACTCCACCCGAATGCCCGACACCCCGCTTCTCGATCAGGTGAAGATCCCCGCCGACATGCGGGACTTCGACATCGCCCAGCTGAAACAGCTGGCGGACGAGGTTCGCACCGAGACCATCGACGCCGTCTCCGTGACCGGCGGCCACCTGGGCGCCGGTCTGGGCGTGGTCGAGCTGAGCGTGGCCCTGCACCACGTCTTCGAGACGCCGAAGGACATCCTGATCTGGGACGTCGGTCACCAGTGCTATCCGCACAAGATCCTGACCGGCCGTCGCGACCGCATCCGCACCCTGCGCATGGGCGGGGGCCTGTCGGGCTTCACCAAGCGCGCCGAGAGCGAATACGACCCGTTCGGCGCGGCCCACGCCTCGACCTCCATCAGCGCCGCCCTCGGCTTCGCCGCCGCCCGCGACCAGAAGGGCGAGAGCAACCGCGTCGTGGCCGTCATCGGCGACGGTTCGATCTCGGCCGGCATGGCCTATGAGGCGATGAACAACGCCGCCGAGGCGACCAATGGCCAGCTGATGGTCATTCTCAACGACAACGACATGTCGATCGCCCCACCGGTGGGCGGCATGAGCGCCTATCTGGCCCGTCAGGTCTCGGGCGGCGCCTATCGTCAGGTCCGCAACATCGGCAAGAAGTTCGTCGAGCACATGCCGCGCCCGTTCAGGAACGCCGCGCGCAAGGCCGAGGAGTACGCCCGCGGCATGGTCGTCGGCGGCACCTTCTTCGAGGAGCTCGGCTTCTACTACGTCGGCCCCATCGACGGGCACGATATGGACAACCTGGTCCCCATCCTGAAGAACGCCGCCGCCATCACCGATCGCCCGGTGCTGGTCCATGTCGTCACGCAAAAGGGCAAGGGCTATGCCCCGGCCGAAAGCAGCGCCGACAAGCTGCATGCCGTGGTCAAGTTCGACGTCGTCTCGGGCAAGCAGTCCAAACCCGTCTCCAACGCTCCCAGCTACACCAAGGTCTTCGGGACCGAGCTGATCAAGCGGGCCGAGCGCGATCCGTCCATCGTCGCCATCACGGCCGCCATGCCGTCGGGCACCGGTCTGGACCTGTTCGGCGCCGCCTTCCCGGACCGCACCTATGACGTCGGCATCGCCGAGCAGCACGCGGTCACCTTCGCCGCCGGCCTCGCCGCCGACGGCATGAAGCCGGTCTGCGCCATCTATTCGACCTTCCTGCAGCGCGGCTATGACCAGGTCGTCCACGACGTGGCGATCCAGAGCCTGCCCGTCCGCTTCGCCATGGACCGCGCCGGTCTGGTCGGCGCCGACGGCTCGACCCACGCCGGCAGCTTCGACATCGGCTTCATGGGTGCCCTGCCGGGCATGGTGCTGATGGCCGCTTCGGACGAGGCCGAACTGGCCGCCATGATCGCCACCAGCCTCGAGATCGACGACCGTCCGTCGGCCTTCCGCTATCCGCGCGGCGACGGCGTCGGCGTGGACATCCCCGAGCTGTCGGCCCCGCTGGAGATCGGCAAGGGCCGGGTGGTGCGCGAGGGCACGGCCGTCGCCCTGCTGTCGTTCGGCACGCGCCTGCAGGAAACGCTCAAGGCCGCCGATGCGCTGGCCGCCAAGGGCGTGTCGGCCACCGTCGTCGACGCCCGCTTCGCCAAGCCGCTGGACGAGGAACTGATCCTGCGTCTGGCGCGCGAGCACGAGGCCCTGATCACGATCGAGGAAGGCGCCATGGGCGGCTTCGGCGGCTTCGTGCTGCAGATGCTGGCTTCGAAGGGCGCGCTGGATTCGGGTCTGAAGATCCGCACCCTGCACCTGCCGGACGTCTTCCAAGATCAGGACTCGCCGGTGGCCCAGTACGCCGCCGCCGGTCTGAACGCCGAACACATCGCCGCCGCAGCCCTTCAGGCGCTGGGTGTCGAGGCCAGCCGCGCCGTCCGGGCGTAAGGCTCCACGCAACCCGAATGCCCCGACCGCCGTTTCCTGACGGTCCGGGGGCGGTTCGGAGAGTTGTCGTGAAATCCATATCCCTCGCCCTCGGCCTTGCGCTGCTGGTCGCCGCGCCTTCCGCGCTGGCGCAGGACAATGCGCCGCCCGAGCTTCAGGTCTTCCGCACCAGCGATAGCGCCATGACCTGCGTCCAGATCGCCGACGAGGCGGCCACGCTCAGCGAAACCTTCGGCAGCGAGCGTCCCAGCGTTTTCGGCCGCTTCATGGGCGTCGCCCGCACCGGCGTCGCCATGGTTGTCCCCGGCGCTGGCCTCGCCATGGCCGGCGCGGACGCGCTGACCGCGGAAGAACGCCAGCGCAAGGCCGCCCGCGAAGCCGCCGTTGAACAGCGCTGGTACTACCTCAACGGCCTGTACACCGGCCAACGCTGCGACCAGCAGGCGGAGCAGGCCTCGGTCGAAGCGCCTGTGGTGGCGGTGACGCCGCAGCAGTAACCCCTCCACCACCGCCTCCGGCGGCGGTCCCCCTCCCCATCTTCGATGGAGAGGTGAGCACAGACACAGATTCACCTCTCCACCGCAGGTGGGGAGGTGGCTCGGCGCGCTAGCGAGACGAGACGGAGGGGTTCTACGCCGCGCACTATTTTCCGATTGTCAGCCATCCCCCGCCGGCCAACCCGCTGAAATCCCCCGCTCTCTCAGAAAAGTAGCGTTACGAAGCGTCCTGACTTTCCGCCGGCCTCATACTCTTCGCCATCCCGTCGATGGGGAGGGCGTCGGATCCACGCTTCTCGACGACGGCGGGCTGTGGTCGAGCGACGAAGCCGGGGCGACGGGTAGTCTCGGGGTCCTCGTCGGACAGTGATGGATGCTGTCCGCTTGCTCGCCGCGCGGCTTCAGTGGAACTGCCTGTTCCACTCCGGTCGGTCCCGGCAACGGGAGCGATCGTTGACCCGGCAAGGCTCCAACAGGGCCGCCAACCCGGGGGCGCGCGTCCAACGACCACGCGGGGCGGTCTGCTTCGTCGAAACGGTATTTATCTATCAGCACCGGGCGAGGCCCGGCCGCCCCGCGCCTTCCCCGAACTTTCCCGCAGCGATGCCGGAGAGCGCGCCTGCATGACCCCTCCGTCTCGCCGGCTGGTCGCCGTCGAGCCACCTCCCCACTGCGTGGAGAGGTGAGCGTGCGCTGACTCACCTCTCCGCGTAGCGGGGAGAGGGACCGCCGCCGAAGGCGGGGGTGGAGGGGTCACGCCACGCAAACAACCCAACCCACAGGAACCCCCATGAAACCCAAACTCACCCCCGCCGCCGAATCCCCCGCCGACCTCGCCAGGCAGGCGACCGCCCAATCCGCCGCCGCCATGCGCGAGGGTCGCTTCGCCGACGCCCGCCAGCTCGCCACGCTGGCCGATCAGTACGGCCGGCTCGCCGGCAAGACCGCCGACCCGGACCTGCCGATCGACCTGGCGGCCGAGGAGGTTCTGCGCCAGAAACTGCTGATCCGTCTGCACGCCCATGCCAACACCATCTGCGAGCAGGAGGGCTGGCCCCGGATGCCGGAGCTCGACTCGCCCGATCTCGAAGCCGAGACGCGGCGGCATGCGGCCATCGTGGACGAGATCGAGAGGGCGAAATCCTCCGAATCCGCCGCTGCGCCAGCGACCGTTCGCCACGTTTGCCGGACGGGGAAATAATCGTGCGCATTTTCAACGTGATAGAGCAATCCCGAGCCGCCTTGACCTTCGGGGGTCCCGCCTATAGGTTCCGCGCCGAATTCAGACCCCCTCCGGGGTTCGTCACACGACGGATCAAGGAGCGCTGAGGCCGCCATGTCCCTGCCAAAGGAATCGCGCGAAGAGGCGATCGCTCGCCTCCAGAAGAGCGCATCTGATCTGGAGGCACGGTCCGCTCCGCCGACTTCGTCCGAGGTCGCTGGAATGGCCGTGGCGAACCAGGCGTGGAAGATCGTAGCCGACCTGTTCGGCGGCGTGTTCGTAGGTCTGGCTCTGGGGTTCGTGGCGGACCGGTTCCTCGGAACCACGCCATGGGGGATTATCGGCGGTGTCCTTCTGGGCTTCGCCTTGTCGATTTACATGGCGCGCCGCACGGCCAACCGGCTGATGGCGCAGGCGAAGGCGGCCGGGGTGGAACCCAAATCCATCCCGTTCGACGACGAAGAAGACGAGGAGCGATAGGCCCGTGGCCGATCCGATCGAACAGTTCGAGATCCATCCCCTTCCGGGCCTGGACTTCGGTGAAGTGACCCTGCCGATCGTCGGCAACGTCCACCTCGCCGTGACCAATTCGCACGTCGCCATGACGATCGCCTTCGCGCTGGTCGTCCTGTTCCTGACGCTGGTCACCTCGAACGCCAAGGTCGTTCCGGGCCGTCTGCAGGCCGCCGGCGAGCAGCTTTTCGGTCTGGTCGACGGAGTCACGGACTCGATCATCGGTCACGACGGTCGCAAGTACTTCCCGTTCGTCTTCACCCTGTTCACCCTGATTCTGGGCATGAACCTGCTGGGGATGTTCCTGACCTTCACCGCCACTTCGCAGCTGGCCGTGACGGGGACCTTCGCCCTGCTGACCATCCTGCTGGTGATCGGTATCGGTTTCGCCAAGCATGGTCTGGGCTTCTTCGCCCTGTTCTGGCCGACCAGCGCACCGCTGCTGATCCGCCCGGTCGTCGGCCTGATCGAGTTCCTGTCGTTCCTGCTGCGTCCGATCACCCTCGCGCTTCGTCTGTTCGGCAACATGCTGGGCGGTCACATCGCGCTGAAGATCTTCGCTGGCTTCGTCGTCTCGATGGGCGCGCTCGCCGCCGCCGGCGGCATGGGTCTGCTGGGTCTGCCGGTCGCCGCCCTGTCGATGGGCATGGTGGTCGGCCTGACCGCCCTGGAGTTTCTCGTGGCCTTCCTGCAGGCCTTCGTCTTCGCCGTTCTGGCCAGCATCTATCTCAACGATGTGGTCAACCTGGGTCACGGCCACTAAAAGCCCGCCCAGCCTTCCTTCCAAACCAACCCTGACTGAATAGGACACTCATCATGGAAGCCGAATCCTTCAAGTACTTCGGTATCGGCCTGGCCACCCTCGGCATGCTCGGCGCCGGCATCGGCGTGGGCAACATCTTCGGCCAGTTCCTGTCGGGCGCCCTGCGCAACCCGTCGGCCGCCGCCTCGCAAGTCGGCAACCTGTTCGTGGGCGCCGCCCTGGTCGAAGCTCTGGGCATCCTGGCCTTCGTTCTGGGCATCCTGGCCTGGCTGGGCTGATCCAGCGACCTCGCTGAAACGGCGGCGCGGCAGGCCTGAACCGGCCCGCCCGCCGTCGTCGCCTTTTCAAGACCTACGGACTTCTGATGGCCCCCACTCCTCCTATTGATCCGCATGGCGCCGATGCCCACGCGACGACCGCGGCCGATGGCCACGGCGGCGGAGGCGGCCTGCCGCAGTTCGAAACCCAGCACTGGTTCGGGCAGATCGCCTACCTGCTGGTCCTGTTCGCCATCCTGTACCTGCTGATCAGCAAGGTCTTCGCGCCGCGCCTGCGCCGCGTCATGGATGAGCGCGCCGACACCATCTCCAACGCTGTTTCGACAGCGCGTCAGGTTCAGGCCGAAGCGGCCAGCCAAGCCGAGGCCGCCAAGGCCGAGGTCGCCGCCGCCCGGTCGAGCGCCCGCGCCACCGCAACCGCCGCCGCCCAGCGCATCGCTGACGAAGCCGCGACCCGCAAGGCTGCTGACGAAGCTGCCGTCTCGGCGCGCATCGCCGAGGCCGAGGCCGCCATCGGCAAGACCCGTGATGCGGCCATGGCCAACGTCGGCGCGATCGCCGGCGACGCCACCGCCGCCATCGTCGAGCGCCTGACCGGCAAGGCGCCGTCCGCCGCCGAAGTCGCCGCCGTCGTCAAGGGAGCCGCGTAATGCCCCACTTCCTGGACTTCGGTCACTTCTACAACCTGTCGAACCCTGAACTGTGGGTCGGCATCGGCCTGATCCTCTTCTTCGCGATCCTCGTGCTCGCTGGCGTGCCGAAGCTGGTCGCCAGTGTTCTCGACGCCAAGGCCGTCAAGATTCAGTCTGAACTCGACGAGGCCGCCCGCCTGCGCGCTGAGGCCGAAGCCCTGCTGGCGCAGATCCGCGCCGAGAAGGCCGAAGCCGAAGCCCAGGCCGCCGAAATGCTCCGCACCGCCGAGGTCGAAGCCCGTCGCCTCGAGGCGGAAGCCAAGGTGAAGCTGGAAGAGTCGATGGCCCGTCGTCAGGCCTTGGCCGAACGCCGCATCGAACAGGCCGAGGTTCAGGCCATGGCCGAGGTGAAGGCCTCCGCCACCGATCTCGCCGCCAAGGCCGCCGAGCAGATCCTCGCCGAACGTCTGGCCGGTCAGAAGTCCGACCCGCTGCTCGACTCGGCGATCGCCCAGCTGGGCACACGCCTGAACTAGGCCGCGACAAGTGACTGAACGACCAAGGCCCGCCGGTTCCGCCGGCGGGCCTTTTCATTTCTCCCGCACCTGCGAAGCACGGCAACGTGAACCCCGGTTCTTCCAACAGGCGTATGCTTCCCCTGCGTTATCAGAACCAGAAGAAGGCGTTGGGAGGCGCTATCGGTCATGATGTCACGCGTACAAAAGGGTCTGGTCGCCGGTTTCGCGGCCACCGTGGCGGTCTCGATCGTCGAAGCCGCAAACATGCTGTTCGGTCACTGGGCCGTCGCTTTTCCACAACTGCTCGCCTACGTCATCCAGATGCCCGGCAATCCGTTTGTCGGCTGGGTGGCGCACTTCGCCGCCGGCACGCTCGTGCTGGGGCCGCTGTTTGCGATCCTGTGTCCACGGCTGCCCACGGACACGCCCGAGACCAAGGGCATCCTCTTCGCCGTGGCCGCCTTCGTGGTCATGGGCCTGACCGTGGCTCCTGCCGCGGGCGTCGGCATGTTCTTCATGCGCGCCGGCTTCGGCACCCTGGCCTGGATGATTGTCAGCCACGCCATCTTCGGCATCGTGCTGGGCAACGTCTACGCCCGCCTGGTCGCACGCGAGAAGCGCCTCGGCTCCATGGTCGGTACGGCCCCGGCCCACTGACCGTCCAAAGAAAAGGCCCGCCGGACGAACCGGCGGGCCTGATCTTCGGTACAGATCGCAGACCTATTCGGCCGCGATGTTCGATCCCTCCGGGGCCGTCCAGCGCAGCACCGGCGAGCGGGCCGCGCGGGTCTCGTCCAGACGCCGCATCGGCGCGTGGAACGGCGCGCCCTTGAAGCGTTCGACATCGCCGGCCTTGGCGGCTTCCGCCAGCAGACGCATCGCCTCGATGAAGCGATCCAACTCCTGCTTCGACTCCGTCTCGGTCGGCTCGATCAGCATGGCGCCGTGGACGACCAGCGGGAAATACATGGTCATCGGGTGGAAGCCCTCGTCGATCATCGCCTTGGCGAAGTCGAGCGTCGTGATGTCCGTGCCCTTCAGCCACTCGTCGTCGAACAGGGCCTCGTGCATGCACGGCCCTTCCGGGAACGCCGGGCTCATCAGGTCCGACAGGCGGGCCTTGATATAGTTGGCGTTCAGGACGGCGTCCTCCGCCACCTGACGCAGGCCGTCCGAGCCGTGGCTCATCATGTAGCTGAGGGCGCGGACGTACATGCCCATCTGGCCCTGGAAGGCGCACAGGCGGCCGAAGGCCTGCTCAGCCTCGTCTTCCTCGCGCTCGACCAGCCGGTAACCGTCAGCGTCATGCACAACCCATGGGGCCGGAGCGAAGGGCGCCAAGGCTTCCGACAGCACCACCGGACCGGCGCCGGGACCGCCGCCGCCGTGGGGCGTGGAGAAGGTCTTGTGCAGATTGATGTGCATGGCGTCGACGCCGAGATCGCCCGGGCGGACCCGGCCGACGATGGCGTTGAAGTTGGCGCCATCGCAGTAGAAGTACGCGCCCGCCTCGTGGGTCAGGCGGCTGATCTCGAGAATGTCGCGCTCGAACAGGCCGCAGGTGTTGGGATTGGTGACCATGATGGCGGCGACGTCGTCGCCCAGCTTGGCGGCCAGATCGGCCACGTCCACACGGCCGTCGTCGGTCTGGGCGACCTCGACGACCGTATAGCCGACGAAGGCGGCGGTGGCCGGGTTGGTGCCGTGGGCCGAGGTCGGGACCAGCACCTTGCGGCGCTTCTCGTGCTCGCCGGAAGCCTCGTGGGCGGCGCGAATGGCCATCAGGCCGCACAGCTCGCCATGGGCGCCGGCCTTGGGCGACAGGGCCACGGCGGGCATGCCGGTCAGGGTCTTCAGCCAGTGCGACAGCTGATCCATCAGCTCCAGCGCGCCCTGCACGGTCGACATGGGCTGCAGCGGATGGATGTCCGAGAAGCCCGGCAGGCGCGCCATCTTCTCGTTCAGACGCGGGTTATGCTTCATCGTGCACGAGCCCAGCGGATAGATGGCCAGATCGATGGCGTGGTTCTTCTGGCTCAGGCGCACATAGTGGCGCATCGCTTCGGGCTCGCTCAGGCCCGGCAGGCCGATCGGGTCCTTGCGGACCAGATCGCCGAGGTCCGAACCGGTCGTCTGCGGTTCAGGCAGGTCGACGCCGGTCTTGCCCCAACCGTCGCTCTCGAAGATCAGATGCTCGTCCTGCAGCAGGCCGCGCGCGCCGGTCAGGGTGGCGGGTTTCGAGGAAACCTGGTTCGGGGTGGTCGGGCGGCCGACGGTGTTCATGGTGCTCATCGTTCGATCTCCCGTCAGGCGGCCAGGACCTTGCCGAGCAAGGCGGCAAGCAGCTTGATATCGGCGTCCAGGGTGGTTTCGGTCGCGGCGACCAGAAGGACGTCGTCCATGCCGGCATCCGGCGCCAGGCGGCTGTAGGGCACGCCCGCGAGGATGTGGTGACCCGCCAGCGTATCGACCACCTCGGCCGCATTCCTGGGCAGGCGGATGGCGAACTCGTTGAAGAAGCGCGAGGTGAGAATCTCGACGCCCGGGATCGCAGCGAGGGCATCACGCGTAGCCACGGCCTTCTCGTGGTTCAGCAGCGCCAGCTTCCGCAGACCCGTCTCGCCCAGCAGGCTCATGTGGATCGTGAAGGCGAGGGTGCAGAGGCCCGAGTTGGTGCAGATGTTCGACGTCGCCTTGTCGCGGCGGATGTGCTGCTCGCGCGTCGACAGGGTCAGGACGAAGCCACGCTCGCCGTCGGCGTCCACGGTTTCGCCGGTCAGGCGGCCCGGCATCTGGCGGATCAGCTTCTCACGGCAGGCGAACAGGCCGACGTAGGGGCCGCCGAAGTTCAGGGCGTTGCCGATCGACTGGCCCTCGGCCGCGACGATGTCGGCGCCCATCTCGCCCGGCGATTTGAGCAGACCCATTGAGACGGCCTCGGTGACAACGACGATCAGCAGGGCGCCGGCGGCCTGGGCGGCCTCGGCGATCTTCGTGACGTCCGTGGCCGTGCCGAAGACGTTCGGCGTCTGGACGACAACACAGGCGGTGTCCGGACCGATCTTCGCGATGACATCGGCCTCGGCGTCCACGGCGGCCGGCAGGGCCTCGGTCTCGACGCCGACGGCGTGGACCACGGTCTCGGTGGCGCGGACATAGTGCGGGTGAACGCCGCCCGAGATGACGGCCTTGTTCCGGCGGGTCACGCGGGTCGCCATCAGCACGCCCTCGGCCATGGCGGTCGAGCCGTCATACAGCGAGGCGTTGGCCACCGGCATGCCGGTCAGGTTCGCAACCTGGGTCTGGAACTCGTACAGATACTGCAGCGTGCCCTGCGCGATCTCGGGCTGATAGGGCGTGTAGCTGGTCAGGAACTCGGACCGCTGGATAATGTGATCGACGGTCGCCGGAACGTGGTGCTTGTAGGCGCCGGCGCCGCAGAAGAAGGGCACCGAGCCGGCCGAGGCGTTCTTTGCCGCCATGGCGCCGAGCGCACGCTCGACCTCCAGTTCGCCTGCGACGCGGGGCAGGTCCACGAAGCCGTCGCGGCGCGCGGCCTGCGGCACGTCCACGAACAGGTCGTCGACGGATTTGGCGCCGATCGCGGCGAGCATCGCCGTGCGGTCATCGGGTGTCAGGGGAAGGTAGCGCATGGGAGGAGTTACCGGGCGGCGGAGAGATAGGGGACAGGATCTTCGAGGCGGACGCCCACGCGCGTCAGGCACTGGGCCAACTGCGGGATGTGTCCGGCGCCGTAGAAGACGATGGCGTGTTCGCCGGGCTGCAGAGCCGTCAGCAGTCGGGCGCAGATATGCATGTTGCGTTCGTACCAGGCCGCGGCGACATCGACGCCGGGGAAGGTACGCCCCTGGTCGGCCGTGACCGCCATGGGCATGTAGTAGAGAGAGTCGTTCCGGCGCAGGCCGTCCGGAGTGTTCAGCGTCAGCAGGGCGTCGGCGATCGTCCCGGTGGCCAGAGCGGCATTCACGCCGTCGGCGATACCTTGGGCTTCTGCCATCAGGCGGGCGTGCAGATCAGGCGCGGTCGCCTGGGCGGCCTGCATCAGGGGCCCGAACGGGAGCGGCTGGTCGAAATCGATGGCGACGACGCGGGCCTCGAGTCGCTCCGCAAGGCGGAAGCCCAGTTGGTCCCGCTCGTTACGGCTGTCCGCGCGTCTTCCGGCGCGATAGTCGGCCCAGAACCGGCTGGTCAGGGCCGCGTCGTCGGCCGTTTCCTCGATCGCCACGACGGTCGGGGCGAAGCGGGCGAACTGATCCGTCAGGGCGGCGATCTCGGCTTGGCGGGCCGGGGAGCGGACGTCATCGGACTGGAGGTTCACGACATCCCGACCGGGATTGTCGAAGTGATAGACCCCCACCAGCATGACGACCGGCGGCTCGGCCGGCGCGGACGCCGCTTGAGCCGCCGCATTGCCTGCGAGCAGCGACACGCCAAGGAGGATCGCCGCCGCCAGCTTCATCAGAGAGTGCCGAGGTAGGCGTCGTAGGCGGCGCGGTCCATCAGGGCGTCGAGCTGCGAGGCGTCCGAGACCTTGATCTTCGCGAACCAGCCGTCGCCTTCGGGATCGGCGTTGACGGTTTCCGGCGCGCTGCCCAGGGCGGCATTGCCCTCGACGACCTCGCCCGAGACCGGAGCGTAGACATCCGAGGCGGCCTTGACCGATTCCACAACGGCGAAGCTGTCGCCCTGGCTGACCGACTTGCCGGCCTCCGGGGTCTCGACGAACACCACGTCGCCCAGGGCGTCAGCGGCGTGTTTCGAGATGCCGACGGTGGCGACGTCGCCGTCGAGGCGAACCCACTCGTGATCCTTGGTGAATTTCATGACTGATCCCTCTCAGGCCCCAAATCAGGCTTTTGGTTTGCGATAATACCGTTGCGCCACGAACGGCATGGCGATGACTTCGGCGCCGGCGGACTTGCCGCGCACGATGACCTTGAGCTCCGTGCCCAGTTCGGCGAAGGCCGGCGGCACATAGCCCATGGCGATGTTGCGACCCAGCGTCGGCGACGGGCCGCCCGAGGTGACCTTGCCGATGACGTTTCCGTCGACGTCGGCGATCTCGGCGCCTTCACGGGCCGGAGCGCCTTCCTTGACGTTCAGACCGACGCGAACGCGGGACGGGCCGTCGGCCAGCTCTTTCAGGATGCGGTCGGCGCCGGCGAAATCCGCACGCTCCTTGCGCGACTTCGACAGGGCGAAGGTCAGGGCGCCTTCCACCGGGCTGGTCGTCGGATCGATGTCGTGGCCGTGCAGTGGCAGGCCGGCCTCAAGGCGCAGGCTGTCGCGGGCGCCCAGGCCGATCGGCTTCACACGGGCGTCTTCCAGCAGCAGGTTCCAGATGCGCTCGGCGTCGGCGGCCGGGACCGAGATCTCGTAGCCGTCCTCGCCCGTGTAGCCGGAGCGCGAGACGTAGCAGTCCACGCCGAAGATCATCAGACGGGCGCAGTCCATGAAGCCGAAGTCGGCGAAGACCGGGTCATGCTTGACCATGACCTCGGTGGCCTCCGGCCCCTGTATGGCGATCAGGGCGCGATTCAGCACCGTCAGCGTCGCGTCGCCCTCAAGGTTGGCCGACCAGAAGGCGAAGTCCTCGTCCTTGTTGCCGGCGTTGACGACGACGAACAGACCGTCGTGGTCCGGCTTGCCGGCCATCAGGTCGTCGATGATCCCGCCGTCCTTGTTCAGCAGCAGCGAGTACTTCTGTTTGCCGGCCTTCAGGATCGCGTAGTCGCCGGGGACGAAGCGCTCGAACTGGGCGATGGCGTCCTCGCCGGTGATCTTGCACTGGCCCATGTGGGAGACGTCGAACAGGCCGGCGTGCTCGCGGGTCCAGCGGTGCTCGGCCAGCACGCCCTCGTACTGGACCGGCATGTCGTAGCCGCCGAACCCGACCATGCGGGCTCCGGCGGCGCGATGCGCGGCGTTGAGGGGAGTGGTCTTCAGGGCTTCGTCGGTCATCAGACTCTCGCGGTCGCGTGTTGTGGCGGAAGCTCCGCCGTCCTCGCGCCCCCGCTGTCCTGAAGCCTGAGAGATTCCGGCGACCTCAATGAGGCGCCTTGCTCCGTCGGCGAGGCCATAGGCCTGCTTTCCAGCGTCCGTGCGCCCTCGCGGTCCTTTTGCCTGAGCGTTTCCGGGGCGGTTGCGCCTTCGGCTCCGGGGCCGCCAAGACGGTCCCGATCTCTCCCGCGAGAGCGCCGCGACCTAGGCCCCGACTCCGGTGTGAAGTCAAGCGAGGCGGCGCTTTGGCGATAAGGAAGCCACAGAATTGCGAAGGCCTCCCGGAGTGTCCGTGGAGGCCTTCATCATTCCGGCTGTCGGATGCGCTTACGGCGTCTCGGTGATCAGCAGATTTGCCGGGGCCGGCTCGTTACCGTAGGTGCCCACCCAGACGTCGTAGACGCCGCTTTGCGGGCTGTTGAAGCGGACCTCGGCGTCGCCGTCGCCGTAGCTGTCGTCGTCGCACGACCAGCGGCCGTCCGGGCCGTTGATGACGAGGGTGGTGTCCTCGCCCGAACGGGTACGGAAGACCAGCGGCAGGCTGCCGGCGGTGTAGGTCAGCTTGAAGTCGGGGGCGGTGCTGATCTTGCCGACGCACGAGCCGCCAAGACGCGAAGCATCGATCGAGCCACCCGCGGTCATCTGGACCGAGTGGGGGTCCGGCGTGAAGCCGACCGACAATGATCGCGAGCCGAAGTTCGCCGGCTGGCTGGCGTCCTGCGCGACGGCAGGCATGGCGACGGCGGTCAGGGCGCAGGCGACGGCCAGCGCATTCAGGCGTTTCATCATTTCAGTACCCCACGAACAATGCGGCGCGAGCGCCGCCTCAACCCGGTCCAGCCCGGTAATGACTCCCGTTCTGCGGGTGGAATGTGAACCGGCCATGAATGGCAACGCTTGGTGCGTCAGCTCACCGCGTAGGCCTCCACTTCCGCAATCCGCGCAGCCTTGTCGGCCTCTGACAGGAAGCTGCCCTCGAAGCTGTTGATCGCGATCTGGGTGACCTGCTCCCGGGTCAGGCCGACGGCGGCGGCGAGCTGACGGTAGTTCTCGTTCACATAGCCGCCGAAATAGGCCGGATCGTCCGAGTTCAGGGTGACGTGCAGGCCCCGGCGGAGCATCTCGGGGACCGGGTGGTCCTTCAGATCATCGACGACGCAGAGCTTCAGGTTCGACAGCGGGCAGACCGTCAGCGTCATCTGCTCGGCGGCCAGACGCTGGATCAGGGTCTCGTCTTCCATCGATCGGTTGCCGTGGTCCATCCGGTCGATGTGCAGCAGGTCCAACGCCTCGTGCACATAGGCGGGCGGTCCCTCCTCGCCGGCGTGGGCGCAGAGTTTCAGGCCCAGCTCGCGCGCAGCGGCGAAGACGCGGACGAACTTGGACGGCGGGTGGCCGACCTCCGACGAGTCCAGACCGACGCCGATGAAGTGGTGCAGGTACGGTTTCGCCATCTCGAGCGTGGCGAAGGCCTCTTCCTCGGTCAGGTGGCGCAGGAAGCTGAGGATCAGGCCGGAGGTGACGCCCAGTTCGGCCTTCGCCCGATCCATGCCAGCGATCAGCCCCTCGACGACCACGCCGAAAGGCACGCCACGATCTGTGTGGGTCTGGGGGTCGAAGAAGATCTCGGCGTGCCGGACATTGTCCGCGGCGACGCGCTGGAAGTAGGCGAAGGCGAGGTCCTCGAAATCCTGCCGGGTCAGCAGGACATTGGCGCCAGCGTAGTAGATGTCGAGGAAGTCCTGCAGGTTCGAGAAGTCGTAAGCCGCGCGCACGGCCTCGACGCTGTCGAACGGGATCGCCACGCCATTACGCTGCGCCAGGGCGAACATCAGTTCGGGCTCCAGCGAGCCTTCGATGTGCAGGTGCAGTTCGGCCTTGGGCAGGCCGGCGATGTAGGCGTCGAGCGACATGAGCTTCTCCTTGCGGGAGAAGCTTAACCTACATCCGCTCCGGCGTATCGATGCCCAGCAGGTTCAACGCGGCCTCGAGCTGATCCAGCGCCGCCTTGGAAAGCGCCAGACGAGAGCCCTTGGTCGCCTCGTCCGGCGCGATCAGCACGGGGCAGGCCGCGTAGAATTTCGAGAACGACTGGGCCAGTCGGTAGGCGTGCTCGGCGATGACGTGCGGCATGCGCTTGTCGTAGGCCTCGACCGTCGCCTGCGAGAAGGCGTCCAGCGTCAGGGCCAGATCGCGTTCCGCCGGCTCGACGATGGCGATGGGACCGGGCGCGGCGCCCTGGTCCGCTGCCTTGCGAAGCAGGGATTTGATGCGGACCGCCTGATACAGCAGGTAGGGGCCGGTCTTGCCCTCGAAGCTCATGAAGCGGTCGATGTCGAAGACGTAGCTGGTGGTCCGGCTGTTCGACAGATCGGCGAACTTCAGGGCCGCGACGGCGACCTTGTGCGCGATGTCCTCGAACTCGCCCTCTGGCAGGTCGTCGCCCAGCTTGGCTTCCTTCAGACGCTCGCGCGCCTTGTCGGTGGCTTGGGTGATCAGGTCGTGCAGCTTCAGGACGCCGCCAGCGCGGGTCTTGAAGGGCTTGCCGTCCGGACCGTTCATCGTGCCGAAGCCGAGGTGGTTCAGCTGGCCCTCGGCGGCATAGCCGGCGAGGTATGCGCCGCGGAAGACCTGCTCGAAATGCTCGGCCTGACGCTCGTCGACGACGTAGAGGACCAGGTCGAAGTCCTGATCGCGGCGGCGCTGTTTGATCGTGGCCAGATCGGTCGTGCCGTACATGGCCGAGCCCTCCGACGAGACCACCAGCAGGGGCGGAGGGCTGGGGGCCTCGATCACGCTGCCGTCGGCCAGCTTCTTCTTGCGGGTTTCCCCGGGGCGGGCGACGTGAACCACCTGTGCGCCGTCGTCCTCGACCAGCAGGCCCTTGTCGCGCAGTTCATCGACCATGCCGGGGATCAGCGGATCGGCATCCGACTCCCCGTTCCACAGGTCGAAGGTGACCCCCAGCGCCGAGAACTCGCGCTGCAGGGCCGCCATCGAGACGTCATGCATATGCTTCCACAGGGCGCGATAGCCGGCTCGGCCGCCTTGCAGTTCGGCGGTCGCCTTGCGGGCGCGGTCGCGGAAGGCGGGGTCTTCCTTGGCCTTGGCGGCGGCCTGCGGATACAGGCGCTCCAGATCCTCCAGCGTGACCGGGCTCTCGGCCGGGAAGGGGCCGTCACCATCGGCCATGAAGGCCTCGACCTTGCCCTCGTCGCCGGTGGCGACGATCAGCAGGCCCATCTGGAAGCCCCAGTCGCCGAAGTGGGCGTCGCCCCAGACGGTGTCGCCGCGGAAGCGGTACAGCCGCTTCAGACTCTCGCCGATGATCGACGAACGCAGGTGGCCGACGTGCATCGGCTTGGCGACGTTGGGTCCGGCGTAGTCGATGACGACCTTGCGCGGCTCGGCGACCAGGGCCGCGCCGGAGTGGTCGGCGTCAGCCGCGACCTCGGCCGCGCGCTTCGCCAAGGCGGCGTCGGAGAGCTTCAGGTTGATGAAGCCCGGCCCGGCGATCTCTATGGAGGACAGGCGGGCATCGCCTTCCAGATGCGCCGCGACCTTGGCCGCCAGTTCGCGCGGATTGGCTTTCAACGCCTTGGCGGCGGCCAGTGCGCCGTTCGACTGGAAGTCGGCCAGATCGGGCCTGTCGGATGCGGTGACGCGGGCCAGCGCCGTGTCCACGCCTTCGGCGGCGAAGGCGGCTGCGACCGCTTCGCCCAGTTCAGTCCTGAGATCGGTCATTACTGTTCCGTGGACGGGGCCGGCTCGCCGGCGGTCGGGGCGGCGCCGGCGTTGACGCGGAAGCGGCTGCCCGTGCGATTGAACTCGGCCATCTCGGGCGTAACGTCGAAACCGATCAGGATTTCGAAATTGCTGCCGCTGGTGGTCGCGTTGGCGCGGGGAATGACGATGGTGTTTTCCTGCACCACGGCCGTGCGGTTCTCGCCGTTCTCGAAACTGACCGGAACGTCGAAATAGACCTTGTCCAGAACGGCGCGGTTCCGCTCGGTCACAGCGATCCAGTAGCGGTAGGTGCGGCCCTGGCCTTCAGCCTGCGGACCACGGCCGAAGCTGAACAGGATGCGGGCATCGACCGAGATCGGCTGGTCGCTCTGATAGGCGCAGTCCGACGAAAGGCCCTCGATCTCGCCGGTGTAGCCGACGTTCGAGGCGCTGACGCGGTCGCTCGGCATTTCGACGTAGCGAGCGGCGTCGTAGAGAATCTTCACATAGGGGCAGGGGCCGGCTGCGGCGCGACGTTGAAGCGGCGCGATACGGGGAGCCCGGGTTGTCGGCTGGGGCTCCTCCTGACCTTGCTGCCCGCCGGGGCGCTGCGACTGCTGCGCCTCAGCCATGGACGGGACCATGCCAACCGACAGGGTGGCGACGGCCATCAGCGAGGCCAGGGAAACCTTCAGGACGCGACGCATCAATGCTCTTCCAGAAACGAGGAGGCGGCGACAGCCCGACGCCGACCGCACGCTTGCCGCTGATAGCGGCTAAACCGAGGCGCGGCAAACCCGCGCGAACGGAAAGGGCGGTGGCGAACCGATGAGGGAGAGACTAGGTTCCGCGCCATGACCGTGCACCAGCCGATCCATCCGGCCGAAAAGCGTCCCCTGACCATCCGTCTCGCCACGCCGAGAGGCTTCTGCGCGGGAGTCGACCGGGCCATCCAGATCGTCGAGCGCGCCATCGAGAAATACGGTGCGCCGGTCTATGTGCGGCACGAGATCGTCCATAACCGCCATGTCGTCGAGCGGTTGAAGGCCATGGGTGCGGTGTTCGTGAAAGAACTCGACGACTGCCCGGACGACCGGCCGGTGGTCTTCTCCGCCCACGGCGTGCCCAAGTCGGTGCCGGAGACGGCGAAGAAGCGCGAGATGCTCTATCTCGACGCCACCTGCCCGCTGGTGTCCAAGGTTCACGTCGAAGCCGAGCGGCATTTCGCGGCGGGTCGACACATCATCCTGATCGGCCATGCGGGCCATCCCGAGGTCGTCGGCACCATGGGCCAGCTTCCGGTTGGCGCCATCAGCCTGATCGAGACGGTCGAGGACGCCGAGGCCTTCGAGCGCCCCGGCGACCAGCCGTTGGCCTATGCGACCCAGACGACGCTGTCGGTCGACGACACCGCCGAGATCCTCGCCGCGCTCAAGCGCCGGTTCCCGGAGCTGCCGGACCCGCACAAGGAAGACATCTGCTATGCCACCACCAATCGCCAGGAGGCCGTGAAGCGGCTGGGCGAGGGGTGCGAACTGGTTCTGGTGGTCGGCTCCAAGAACTCGTCCAATTCTGTCCGTCTGGTCGAGGTGGCGATGAAGGCCGGGGCGCGCGACGCCCGGCTGGTCGATGACGCCAGCCACGTCGATTGGGCCTGGCTGGATGGCGTCTCGACCCTCGGCATCACGGCGGGAGCTTCGGCGCCGGAGAAGCTGATCGTCGAACTGATCGATGCGGTGCGGGAGCGTTTCGACGCCGAGGTCGTGGAAGACAGCGGCGCGCGCGAGACGGTGACCTTCAAGCTTCCGCGGGTGCTGACCGCCTGAGCCGAAGACAAGCGGAGCCTTTGCCGTTTCGCAGCGTTAACGTCGTTGTCCGAAACCGGGAACCGCCCATGCGCCGTCTGACCCCTGCCTTCGCCGTCGTCTCCGCACTCGCCCTGACCGTGACCGCCTGTTCGCAGGAGGCGGCCGAGCCGCCCGCGCCGGTCACGCCGTCGCCGACGGCCGCGACGCCCGCGGCCCCTCCGGTCAGCTATGCATGCGAAAGCGGCCAGTCGGTCACGGTGTCCTATCCGGACACTTCCACGGCGCAACTGACCTATCAGGGTCAGACCTACACCCTGCGGACGGTGCAGGCGGCCTCGGGCGCCCGCTACACCGGATCCGGCATCGAGTGGTGGACCGCCACCCGGGACGGGACAGAGAGCGCGACGCTCAGCCGCCTCGGGCCGAACGAGGAGGTCGGGTCGGCGGTGCTGGAACGTTGCAGCCGTCCGTCTTCCGGCCCGATCGCCCCGGGACCTCAGCCGACGCCGCAGCCCGCGCCGGGCGGCGTCCTGCCGACCGCGACAGCTCAGTCCTGCCGCGGCCCGCAACTGAAGCTGTCTACCGAAGGCGGCGACGCGGGCGCCGGCAACCGGGTCGTCAATATAGGCATCCAGAACATCGGCAGCGCCCCATGCAGCCTGACGGGGTATCCGGGCGTGGTCCTGCAGGACCGTCAGGGCCGCAACCTGACCGCCATTCGCAACGAGCAGAGCCCGGGAAGCTATTTCACGCAGGGACAGGCTCCCGCTCCGGTGACGTTGGCTCCGCAGGCCAGGGCAGCCTTCGAAATCGCCTGGACCGTCGTTCCCAACGAGGGCGCCGGCGAGCGCAACTGTCCGGCCGCGACCCGCATTCGGGTGACCGCGCCGGGCGACACGTCGGCAGTCTCGCTGGACACTCCGATCACGCCCTGCGGCGGCCGCGTGCGTGTCAGCCCGATCCGTTCGCTGACCGGCGCGCCGCAGCCCGCGCCCGAGCCGACCGCTTAAGGGGGTTCAATCCGTCACGGATTCGGCGTAGCGAGCGCGCATGACAGCGACCTTCTATGACCGCGTCTCCGCGGAACTCGCCGACATCGATGCGCAGGGGCTGACCAAGCCCGAGCGGATCATCGCCTCCCGACAGGGGCCCGTTATCAAGGTGGGCGGGCGCGATGTGCTGAACTTCTGCGCCAACAACTACCTTGGTCTGGCCGGTGACGAGCGAGTCACCCAGGCCGGCATCAAGGCGCAGGAGCAGTGGGGCGCCGGCACGGCCTCCGTCCGCTTCATCTGCGGCACGCTCGAGATCCACAAGGAGCTGGAACGGGCGATCGCCGACTATCTCGGCTTCGAGGACACCATCCTGTTCGCCGCCGCCTTCGACGCCAACGGCGGCATCTTCGAGCCTCTGTTCACCGACGCCGACGCCATCGTGTCGGACAGCCTGAACCACGCCTCGATCATCGACGGCGTGCGGCTGTGCAAGGCCAGGCGCTACCGCTTCGCCACCTCGGACATGGACGACCTCGAAGCCCAGCTGAAACAGGCCCGCGCCGACGGCGCCCGCGAGATCGTCATCGCCACCGACGGCGCCTTCTCGATGGACGGCTATATCGCCAAGCTGAAGGATATCCGGGCTCTGGCGGACAAGTACAACGCCCTGATCATGGTCGACGACTGCCACGCCACGGGCTTCCTCGGTCCGCAGGGGCGCGGCTCCTATGCGCACCACGGCGTCGAGGTCGACTTCGTCACCGGCACCTTCGGCAAGGCGCTGGGCGGGGCCATGGGCGGCTTCATCTGCGCGAAGTCGAGCGTGGTCGCCCTGCTGAAACAGCGCGCTCGCCCCTACCTGTTCTCGAACGCCCTCTCGCCGGCCGTCTGCGGCTCGTCGCTGGAGGCCATCCGTATCGCTGGCGGCAGCGAGGGCGACGCCCTGCGAACCCAGCTGTTCGCCAACGCCGCCCGCTACCGCGCGGCGATGACCGAGGCCGGTTTCAACCTGCTCCCGGGCGAGCACCCGATCATCCCGGTGATGCTGGGCGACGCCAAACTGGCGCAGGACATGGCCGCCCGCATGCTGGAGCTGGGCGTCTACGTCATCGGCTTCAGCTTCCCGGTGGTCCCGCGTGGACAGGCCCGCATCCGCACCCAGATGTCGGCGGCGCACACCTTCGAACAGATTGATCAGACGGTCGCGGCGTTCACGACGGCCGGCAAGGAATTGGGAGTGATCTGATGACCGACACCATGAAGGCCCTCGCCAAGACGAAACCCGAGGTCGGCCTCGAGCTGATCGACGCGCCGATCCCGACACCGGGCGACGAGGACGTGCTGATCAAGGTCAAGCGCACGGCGGTATGCGGCACCGACATCCACATCTGGAACTGGGACGAGTGGAGCCAGAAGAACGTCCCGGTGCCGATGATCACTGGCCACGAATTCTCCGGCGAGATCGTCGCGATTGGCAAGGATGTGGATCGCCGCCTGAAGGTCGGCCAGCGCGTCTCGGCCGAGGGGCACGTCATCGACCTGAACTCGGAAGCCGCCCGCGCCGGTCACTTCCACCTGGATCCGGACACCCGCGGCATCGGCGTGAACCGCCAGGGCGCCTTTGCCGAGTACGTCGTGGCTCCGGCCTTCAACGTCATCGAGCTGCCTGATGATGTGCCCTACGAGATCGGTTCGATCCTCGATCCGTTCGGCAACGCCGTGCACACCGCGCAGCAGTTCGACCTGCTCGGCGAGGACGTACTGGTCACCGGCGCCGGCCCGATCGGCATGATGGCCGCCGCCGTCGCGCGTCACGCGGGCGCGCGGACGGTCGTGCTGACCGACATCAACGACTTCCGTCTGGAGCTCGCGCAGAAGGTCGCGCCGGGCGTGCGCACGGTGAACACGACGAAGGAAGACCTGAAGGACGTCATGCACGAACTCGGCCTGAAGGTCGGCTTTGACGTGGCGCTGGAAATGTCGGGCTCGCCGATCGCCTTCAAGCAGTGCGTCGACACCCTGATCATGGGCGGCGGCATGGCCCTGCTGGGCATTCCGTCGAAGCCGATGGAGACGGACTGGGGCCAGATCATCCTGAAGGCCCTGACCATCAAGGGCGTCTACGGCCGCGAGATGTTCACCACCTGGCGCAAGATGCTGGGCCTGCTGAAGGCCGGTCTGGACCTGCAACCGCTGATCACCCACCAGATGGGCTACGAACAGTACCGCGAAGGTTTCGAGGCCATGCGGTCGGGCCAGTCGGGCAAGGTCGTGCTCAACTGGGACAAGGCGGCCTGACGGGAAGGCACTGATGGGGGCATCGGGGGAAGCGGTTCTCGCCTTTCTGCAAGGCGTGGGAGCGGACGCGCGGGGGCGCACGCTGTTCGACGTGCTGGGCTTCAACGACGATTCGCTGGAGCGCACGCACGACTACATCCAGTGGCTGTTTCCCCTGACGGAAGCCTCGCAGGCCGTGCCGGACTCTCCGGTGCTGACCGATGAGGACGTCGAGGCGATCCGTAACTCCAGCATGGCCATGGTCGCCCTGTCGGCCGGCGCCGACAGGATGATGGCCTTCTACAACCGGACCAATCACTGGATGGGTCCGGCGGACCACAATCATCTGAGGATCACCCGGATCATCCGCTCCCTGCGCCTGCTTCGGGGCTCGGCCGAGGCCGATCGCTTCCGCGACCTGATCCTCGAACGGGTGAAGGAGCGCCGCGCGCCTGTCAGCGCCCGGGCGAAGGGCTACTGGATGACAGCCTGAAAATCAGGCCAGCGCCTTGATCAGCGTCGGCTCGAACCGTGCCGCGTCCGGCCCCGGGAAGTCGGCAGCCAAGGCGCCGCTTTCGTAGAGCTCGAACACCTTGGGGTGGACGTAGGACGACCGGCAGACGGTCGGCGTGTTGCCCAGCAGCCCCGCGACCGCCTTCACGCAGACGGTGATCTTGCGTTTCGCGTCTGTGGCCGAGGTCGGCGGCTCCGCTTCCCTAAGCGCCCGCGCAGCCGACACCGTCCCGGCCCAGGTGCGGAAATCCTTGGCCGAGAAATCCTCGCCCATGGCCTCGCGGATGTAGGCGTTCACGTCATCGGAGGTGACGACGCACAGGTCGCCGTCCTCGCTTCGGTATTTGAAGAGTTGCTGACCCGGCAGTTCCCGCATTGAGCGGACGACGGTGGCCAGACGGCGATCGCGGACCTTCACCTCGTGCTCGACCCCGCTCTTACCTTTGAAGGCGAACGTGAGCGCGGCGCCATCGACCTCAAGATGTCGCTTGTTCAGGGTCGTCAGGCCGTAGGACCGGTTCTGCTTCGCGTACTGGGCGTTGCCGACGCGGATCAGGGTGATCTCCAGCAAACGCACGGCGGTCGCCAGCACCTTGTCCCGCGACGCGCCTCGCCGGCCGAGATCCGCGTCCACCCTCTTCCTCAGTCTCGGCAAGGCCTTCGCGAAGGCGGGCAGGCGGTCGAACTTGGTCTCCGACGCGTGACGGCTCCAGTCGTTGTGATAGCGGTACTGCTTGCGGCCCTTCGCATCCCGTCCGGTCGCCTGAATGTGGCCCGTGGCGCGAGGGCAGATCCACACGTCGGTCCAGGCCGGCGGGATGGCCAGCATGCGGATGCGGTCCAGCACCTTTTCGTCCTTGATCAGGTCGCCCTTGCGGTCGTGATAGCTGAAGCCCTTGCCCGAGGCCGTCCGGGTCAGGCCAGGCGACTCGTCGCTGCACCAGGTCAGCCCCTCGGGCACGATGTCGGTGGAAGTCATGGTCGTCCTGCACAGCGCGGATGGCCAACACCCGTCGCCGGTCGCCGGTTCCTCTTGACCGCGGGCGCGCGGAGGGGGAGGCAGGCGCATGAACTATCGCCACAGCTTCCACGCCGGAAATTTCGCCGATCTGGTCAAGCACGCCCTGGTGCTCTGGCTGCTGGAGCGCCGGCAGGTCTCCGGTCCGGTGACCGTGATCGACACCCACGCCGGCGCAGGCGTCTATGACCTGACCGGCGATGCCGCGCGCTCGAAAGAGGCCGAGGCCGGGATCGCACGCCTGATGGCCGCCGAGACCCGGCCGCCCCTGATCGAGGCTCTGGCGGCGGAAGTCGCGACGCTAAACCCGCACGGCGGCGCCAACCTCTATCCCGGCTCGCCGCTGCTGGTCTCCGGCCGGCTGCGCAAGGATGATCGCTACATTGGCTTCGAGTTGAACCCGCCGGTGCTGGAACTGCTGACCGGAGCGCTGGAGCCTTTCGCCCAGGCCTCGGGACGCGGCGGCGACGGTTACGATCAGGCGAAGGCGGAAGCCGCCCGCGCGCCGGGCGCCTTCGTGCTGATCGATCCGCCCTTCGAGAAACCGGATGACTATCTGCGCGCCGCCGACACCGCGGCGGCGATCGTGAAGGCCGATCCGCGCGCCATGGTCGCGATCTGGACCCCGCTGAAGGACATGGAGACGTTCGACGGCTTCCTGCGTCGCCTGCAGCAGTCGGGCGCGCAGAATGTGCTGGTCGCAGAGGCGCGCCTGCGGCCGCTGACCAATCCGATGAAGATGAACGGCTGCGCCATGGCGGTCTTGCAGCCACCGGCGGGCGCCGAGGCGGCGGCGCGGGAAATCTGTGGCTGGGTGGCGGGGACGCTGGGCGACGCCGGCGCGAAGGCCGAGGTCTGGACCGCCTAATCGATCACTTCGCCGGGCTCGTAGAGGTGCGGTTCGAAGGTCGCGATGGCCAGGATCGGCTCCATCGCTCCGGCGACGGAAGGATGGCGCGCCATAGCCTTCCATTCGTCCTTGGAGCGCCAGACCGCATGCACGGCGGCGACCCGGCCGTTGAGGCCCCGGTGGACGTTGGCGGAAATGAAGCCTTCGAGATCGCGCTGCGTCCGGACCATGGCGGTCAGATGGTCCATCAGCACGGCCTGTTTCTCCGGCTCGCACCGGTAGACGTTGATCAGGACCACGGGATCGGTGTCGTCGGACATGGCGCGCGGTCTAGCTGAACGGTCTTCCGTTGTCTTGCGCCGACCGCCATATCGGTAACGAAGGAGACAAGATGACTCACGTCGCCATTCTGAAGACCGGCGCGCCGCCGCCTGCGCTGGAAACCCGATACGGCGACTATCCCGCCATGTTCCGGGCCATCCTCGGCGACGGGATCGAGACGACGACCTTCGATGTGCAGGCGGGTGAATGGCCCGACCCAGAGGTCTTTGACGCCGCGGTGATCACCGGCTCGGCCGCTGGGGTCTACGAAAGCGACCCGTGGATCGACGAGCTACAGGACTGGATTCGCGCGGCGAAAGGCCGGCTGAAGCTGGTCGGCGTCTGCTTCGGCCATCAGGCGATGGCGCAGGCTCTGGGCGGGGAGGTCGAGAAATCGGACAAGGGCTGGGGCGTGGGCCTGCATGCCTATGATGTCCTGTCGGACGAGCCCTGGATGACGCCGGCGTCCGCGACGATCTCCATCCCGGTCTCGCATCAGGATCAGGTCGTCGTGACCCCGCCCGGCGCCCGCGTCGTGGCCGCCAGCGCCTTCACGCCCAACGGTGCGCTGGCGTGGGACGCCGATGCCATCAGCTTCCAGTGCCACCCCGAGTTTGCGCCTGACTACGCCGCCGAGCTGACCGCGGGCCGGCGGGGCCGGATCGACGGCGAGCTGGTGGACGAGGCTCTGGAAAGTCTGCGCGAGCCGGACGACCGCGCCCTCGTCTCGCAATGGATCCGCAACTTCATCGAAGCCTGATTGCGCAATCATGGCGTTCGGCGATCATTGCTAAGCATTATGCAAACATCTGACGTGTAGGGATCAGTTCCTTACGTCGGGGCTTGCATGTCATTCAGCCGTTTCGTTGTGGCGCTCGCCGCCGTCCTTGCGTTGTTAGCATCGACGTCGACGGTGGTCGCACAGCCTCTGATCAACGCCCGCGATGGCGAGGCCGACAGCCTTGCCCGCTTTGTCGAGCGCCGCGCCGGCCATACCAGCTTCGCCGCCCTCGACGCCTTCGGTCGCGAGGCCATGGCCCGGCACGACCGGGAGGGGCTCAATCGGCTCTATCACGTCACCTGGACCATCCTGAACCAGGGCGAATTCGATCAGGCCGAGGTCTGGAACCGCCGTCTGGAAGCCGCCGCGCGTCGTCAGAGCGACGCCCGGTACATGGATATCGCCCGCCTGAACGCCCTGACCATTCGCTACGATCGCGGCGAGGCCGAGGTGGCGGCCGAGATGGCCCGCATGGCGCAGGGTGGCCGTGACTGGTTCGTCCGCGCTCACGCCGCACGCCTGACCGCCCTGACTTTGATGGACGCGGGTCGCGTCGGCGAGGGGCTGGAGCGTCTTGCGGAAGCCCAGGCCGATATCCCGGTCGACGCCCCCTTCGCCAACACCGCCCAGGCCGGCATCTGGGAGGTCGTCGGCATGGGGCTAAAGGACCTGAACGACGTCGAGGGCGCCGCCGCCGCCTTCCGCAAGTTCGAGGTCGAGTATTCCAACCCCGACTATCCGCGTCCGGACTTCGACAGCCTGTACAACATGACCAAGATGGCCGCGAAGGTCGGCGATCTGGACCGCGCCGCTCGCTTCGCCGCCGCCCACCACCGTCTGGCCGTCCGTGCCGACCTGCCGACGCTGCGCATCTATGACGCCAGCCTTTGCGCCATGGTCGCCGGCGCCCGCAGCGCGCCGCGTGATGTGCTCGCCTGCCTCGCACCCTACGGCGAAGACCTCGGCGAAGCCGCCTTCCTGTCGCTCGACGCCCTGCCGCTTCGCGCCATCGCCCGCGCCCAGACCGGCGACGCCGCCGGCGCCCGTCGTGATCTGAACAAGCTGCGCGCCATCGCCACCGACACCGGCGTTGGCTCCGATGTCGCCCATGTCGAGGCCGAGGTCCTGTTCGCCGAAGGGCGTACGGCCGAGGGCTACCGCCTGCTGCGCTCGCACATGCAGAGCAGCGAGACCGCCGCGGCGCTGAGCTTCAGCTCCGGCATCCACCAGGTCACCGGCAACATGCAGCAGCAACTGGCCGAACGCCGGGAGCAGCTGGAGACGGCCCGGTCGAACACGCACCTGCAGCAGCTTATGCTGGCCATCGTCATCGTCTTCCTGTCCTCCGCCATCGGCGTGATGATCTGGCAGTGGCGTCAGACCGGGCAGCTCCGCATCGCCCGCCGCCGGGCAGAGGATGCGAACCACGCCAAGAGTGAGTTTCTCGCCAACATGAGCCACGAAATCCGCACGCCGCTGAACGGCGTGGTCTCCATGGCCGACGCTCTCGCCCGTCGCGATCTGGACCCGCAGGAGCGGGAGATGGTCGATCTGATCTGCTCGTCCGGCGCCACGCTGGAGCGCCTGCTGTCCGATATCCTCGACAGCGCAAAGATCGAGTCCGGTCAGGTCACGATCGAGCCCACCGTCTTCGACCTGAAGCACGGCGTCGGCGATGTCGCCCTGCTGTGGCGCGCCAAGGCCGAGGACAAAGGCGTGGCCCTGACTTTCGACTTCGACCCGACCCTGCCGAAGTTTGTCGAGGGAGATGCAGTTCGACTGCGTCAGGTGCTGACCAACCTCGTCAGCAACGCCCTGAAGTTTACGGCCGACGGACAGGTGGCGATCTCCGTCGCTTCGGCGGGCGAAGATCGCGTCGTGTTCCGCGTCGCCGACACCGGCGTGGGCTTCGACGCCGAGCAGAAGGCGCGCATCTTCCATCGCTTCCAGCAGGCCGATGGCTCGATCACCCGTCGATACGGCGGCACGGGGCTGGGCCTCGCCATCTCGAGTGCACTCGTCGAACTGATGGGCGGCGCGCTGGAGTGCGACAGCACGCCGGGCGAGGGTTCGAGCTTCTGGTTCGAGATTCCGCTTTCGAAAGCGGAAGCCCCGGTTCTGGCCGCGGTCGAAGCCGAGACCTCTATCGAGGTCGGCGAGGCGCCTCTGCGCATTCTGTTGGCCGACGACCATCCTGCCAACCGCAAGGTGGTCGAGATCATGCTGGCCGCCACGCCTATGGAGCTGGTGACGGTCGAGGATGGCAAGCAGGCTCTCGACGCCTTCACCGGCGGCGGCTTCGATCTGGTGCTGATGGATATGCAGATGCCGGTCATGGACGGCCTGACCGCCACCCGCGAGATCCGGGCGCTGGAGCAGGCGAGGGGGCTGAGCCGCACGCCGGTTCTGATGCTGACCGCCAACGCCATGGCCGAGCATGTCGAGGCCGGACGCATGGCCGGCGCCGATGGTCACCTGACCAAGCCCATCACCCTGCAGGCCCTGTTCGACGCCATCGGCGCGGCTCTGGAGCCCGCCGGACGGATGGATCAGGCGGCCTGAAGCCTCAGGGCCACTTCACTACGGGCGGCATCGAGCTGAGGATCGAGTCGACGTTGCCGCCGGTCTTCAGGCCGAACATCGTCCCGCGGTCGTAGAGCAGGTTGAACTCGACGTAGCGGCCGCGACGCACCAGCTGCTCCTCGCGCTCATCCGCCGTCCAGCGCTCGTCCATCCGTCCGCGCACGATGCGGGAGTAGACTTCAAGGAAGGTCTTGCCGACGCCGCGGGTGAAGGCGAAGTCGCGGTCCCAGTCGCCGCTGTCGTGGTGGTCGTAAAAGATGCCGCCGGTGCCGCGCGGCTCGTTGCGGTGTGGCAGGAAGAAATACTCGTCGCACCACGCCTTGTACTTCGCATGCCAGGCCGGATCGAAAGCGTCGCAGGCCTCTTTCATGGCCGCGTGGAAGGCGAGGGTGTCCGGGTGGTCGTCACGGCGGTCGGCATCCAGCACCGGCGTCAGGTCGCCGCCGCCGCCGAACCAGCTCTTCGTCGTGGCGATGAAGCGGGTGTTCATGTGCACAGCCGGCACGCGCGGGCTGACCGGGTGGCAGATCAGGCTGATGCCGGTGGCGAAGAAGCGTGGGTCTTCCTCGGCGCCGGGGACGTTCTTCGCATAGTCGGCCGGGAAGCTGCCGTGGACGGTCGAGACGTGGACGCCGACCTTCTCGAACAGCCGGCCATGCATCATGCCCATGACGCCGCCGCCGCCTTCCTTGCGGTCCCACGGGGTGCGCAGGAACCGGCCGGGCTCGCCGGGGAACAGGTCTGGCGAGGCCTCGTCCTCCAGCGTCTCGAAGCCGGCGTGGATGCGGTCGCGCAGTTCCTCGAACCAGGCGCGGGCGTGCTGCTTCTTCAGGGCGAGGGGATTGGTCTCGGCGGTCATGGCCTGCTCCTACCGCGTCCGCCGGGTCGCGAGAAGCGGACGAACGGTCCAAGGGGGAATGGCGGTCCTTGACCGGGCGTCTGCTCATGCCAGTGTTCCGACCGAACCGAGGGGAGCCGTCATGATCCGATCCATCGTCCTGTCCGCCGTAGTCGCCGCCCTGACCGCGGGCGCCGCCACGGCCCAGAGCTCAGACGGAGAGGCGAGGGCGCGCCGCATTCTCGAACGCACGCCGCTGATCGACGGCCATAACGACCTGCCCTGGGCCCTGCGCGAGAACCATGCCCGCGACCCCTTCGCCGTGGATCTGGAGACCAACCTTGCGACCTCGACCCGGCTGCACACCGACATCCCCCGCCTGCGCGCCGGTGGTGTGGGCGGCCAGTTCTGGTCGGTCTATGTGCCCGCCAGCCTGTCGCCGCCCGATGCGGCCGTCGCCACTTGGGAGCAGATCGACATCGTCCGCCGGATGGTCGCCGCCTATCCGGAGACCTTCGAGCTGGCCACGACCGCCGACGATATCGCCCGCATCCATCGCCGGGGAAGGATCGCCAGCCTGATGGGTATCGAGGGCGGCTATTCGATCGACGACTCGCTGGGCCTGCTGCGCGAGTTCCACGAGGCGGGCGTGCGTTACATGACCCTGACCCACTCGAAGACCACCACCTGGGCCGACAGCGCGACCGACGCGCCGAAGTGGGGCGGGCTGTCGCCGTTCGGCGAGCAGGTGGTCAAGGAGATGAACCGCCTCGGCATGATGGTCGACCTCAGCCACGTCTCGGAAGAGACCATGCTGGACGCCATGCGGGTGTCGGACGCGCCCGTGATCTTCTCCCACTCGTCGGCGCGGGGCGTGACCGATCATCCGCGCAATGTGCCGGACGCCGTGCTTCGCACGATGCCGGAAGACGGCGGCGTCGTGATGGTCACCTTCGTGCCCGGCTTCGTCAGCGAGACGCTGCGCGCCTGGAGCGCCGCCCGCGCGGCCGAGGACGCCCGACTGAAGTCCCTGCACCCCGGCAGCCCGCAGGCGGTAACCGACGGCCTCGCCGCCTGGAGCGCCGCCAACCCCACCCCGCGCGCCGGCATCGCCGACGTCGTCGCCCATATCCAGCATGTACGTGACGTGGCCGGGATCGATCACGTCGGGCTGGGCGGCGACTTCGACGGCGTGAACGCGCTGCCGGACGACGTTGACGGCGTGGACGCCTATCCCCGCATCCTCGCCGCCCTGATGGCCAGTGGCTGGACCGAGGCGGACATCCGCAAGCTGGCGGGCGAGAACGTCCTGCGGGTCATGCGGTCGGTCGAGGCGGTCGCCGCCAGCAAGCGCGCCGAGCGTCCGTCCCTTGCGGCTCTGCCGGGCGACGGCGCGCCGGAATAGCCTTAGCGGCCGGCTCTCAACCCTTCCCAGACCGCGATCCCGGCGCTGACCGACAGGTTTAGCGACCGGGCGCCAGGCTCCAGCGGAATCACGACCCGGGCGTCCGCGGCCTCGTGGACGTAGTCCGGCGCGCCGGTCGGCTCGGAACCGAACAGCAGGACGTCGTCCGGCCGGAAGTCGAATTCCTGCAAGGGTGTGGCGCCTTTCGTGGTGAACAGCACCAGCCGTCCCGGGCCGCGATCGCGCTGGAAGGTCTCCCAGTTCGCGTGGCGGGTCATATGCCCAAGAGGCCCGTAATCCAGCGCCGCGCGCTTCATCGCCCGGTCGTCGAAACGGAAACCGGCAGGTTCGATCACGTGCAGTTCGACGCCGAAACAGGCGCTGAGTCGGATGCAGGCCCCGACGTTCTGCGGAATGGCTGGTTGAAAAAGGGCGAGACGCATTCTAAGGCCCTCATACGCGCGGCCCGGGGGCTTGTCGCGGTCTGATTTGCGAACGTTTCGCAAGAAACGTCAGCGGGTTGCGGGAAACCGTGGCGAAATCGGGCCGGACGGGAGGTTCGGGTTTTCGCACAGCATCCATGCCGTATCGCCACGCTCCCTTCCGGGCGTGGAATCCGGCGTACGACGGAGTGAGACGTGGCCGAATCGGTCGTTGAAGGTGAAGGCGGCGACGCCACCCGCCGGGACTTCATTCACATCGCGGCCGGCGCGGCCGCCGTGGGCGCCGGCGCGATGGTCGCCTGGCCGCTGATCAACCAGATGAACCCGGCGGCCGACACGCTGGCTCTGGCCTCGATCGAGTTCGACATGACCAAGGTCCAGGAAGGACAGCAGGTCGTGATCAAGTGGCAGGGCAAGCCGGTCTTCGTGCGCTACCGCACTCCGGCCGAGCTGCAGACCCTGGCCAGCGAGCCGAACGCGGGCAGCCCGCCGGAAAGCGACACCGCCCGCACCAAGGACGGCCATCACCAGTATCTGGTCGTGCTGGGCAACTGCACCCACCTGGGCTGCGTGCCGACCTTCGGCACCGGCGACTTCGGTGGCTGGTTCTGCCCATGCCACGGTTCGCACTACGACGCCTCGGGGCGCATCCGTAAGGGTCCGGCTCCCCTCAACCTGCCGGTGCCGACCTACGAGTTCGTGTCCGACACCCGCATCAAGATCGGCTGAGGACGTACGAGAGAACGATGAGCGCTCACGAATCCACCTACGTCCCGAAGACCGCCGTCGAGAAATGGCTCGATACCCGTCTTCCGATCGTCCGCTTCGGCGCCGACTACATGTCGCTGCCGACCCCGAAGAACCTCAACTACTGGTGGACCTTCGGCGGCATTCTGGCCCTGTGCCTGGTCACGCAGATCGCGACCGGCATCGTGCTGGCCATGCACTATGTGCCGAATACCGAGATGGCCTTCGCCTCGGTCGAGCGCATCATGCGTGACGTCAACGGCGGCGACCTGATCCGCTACACCCACGCCAACGGCGCCTCGATGTTCTTCATCGCGGTCTACCTGCACATGCTGCGTGGCCTGTACTACGGCTCCTACAAGGCGCCGCGCGAGATGATCTGGATCGTCGGCTGCCTGATCTTCTTCCTGATGATCGCCACCGCCTTCCTCGGCTACGTGCTGCCGTGGGGCCAGATGTCCTACTGGGGCGCCGAGGTGATCACCAACCTGATCGGGGCGATCCCGGTCGTGGGCGAGCCGGTCCTGATCTGGCTGCGCGGCGGCCCGGCGATCGACAACGCGACGCTGAACCGCTTCTTCTCGCTGCACTATCTGCTGCCGTTCGTGATCGCGGGCTGCGTGGTTCTCCACCTGTGGGCCCTGCACCACGCCGGTCAGAACAACCCGGTCGGCATCCTGATCCCGAAGGACCGCGAGAAGAAGGACACCGTTCCGTTCCACCCGTATTTCACGGTCAAGGACGGCTTCGCGATCATCCTCTTCCTGATGCTGTTCGCCCTGTTCGTCTTCTTCATGCCGAACGCCCTGGGTCACGCCGACAACTACATCCCGGCCAACCCGCTGCAGACGCCGGCGCACATCGTGCCCGAGTGGTACATGCTGCCCTTCTACGCGATCCTTCGCGCCGTGCCGGACAAGTTCGGCGGCGTGGTGGCCATGTTCGCGGCGATCGGCGTGCTGTTCGTCCTGCCGTGGCTGGATACCTCGAAGGTCCGCTCGATGCGCTACCGTCCGGTCATGCGCTGGTTCTTCGTGGTGTTCGTGATCGTCGGCATGGGGCTCGGCTGGTGCGGCGCCCAACTGCCTGACGCTCACGTCATCCCGGGCTTCGCGACCTTCAATCTCTTTGACGGCGATCTGAACAGCTACCTGTGGCTGACCCGCTTCCTGACCGCCTACTACTTCCTGTTCTTCGTCGTGATCATGCCGCTGGTGGGTCTGAAGGAGAAGCCGCTGCCGATCCCGGCCACGATCTCCGAGCCCGTTCTGGCGGGCGGCGACGAGCACAAGGGCTGAGCGCGACCATGACCCTCAAGACTTCGATGACGTCCATGAAGAAGACCCTGGTCCTGATCGCCGCCGCAGCCGGCCTGGCCCTGTCCACGCCCGCCATGGCGGCGGGCGGCGAAGGCCACGCCCTGCGCGACGGCGGCTTCAGCTTCGACGGTCCGTTCGGCGCCTTCCACCAGGGCCAGCTGCAACGCGGCTACAAGGTCTATCGCGAGGTCTGCGCCTCGTGCCACAGCATGGACCTGATGCACTTCCGCACCCTGGCCGAGCCGGGCGGTCCGTTCTACGACTCCCATCAGGCCAGCCCGGCGGAGAACCGCTTCGTCCGCGCGCTGTCGAAAGAGTTCCAGATCCCGGACATCGACACCGAGACCGGTGAGCCGATCATGCGCGACGGCACGCCGGCCGACCGCTTCCCGCATCCGTACCCGAACGCCACGGCTGCCGCCGCGGCGAACGGCGGCGCGGCTCCGCCGGACCTGTCGGTGATGGCCAAGGCCCGCCACGGCGGCGCCAACTACATCTACTCGCTGCTGACGGGCTACAAGGCTCCGCCGGCCGGCCTGCAGATGCGTCCGGGGCAGAACTACAACGAGTACATGGCCGGCGATCTGTCGCCGTTCTGGACCGGTGATGCCGATCACGTCCCTCCGGGCGGTTTCATCGCCATGCCCGACCCGCTGCGCGCCGGTCAGGTGACCTATGACGACGGCACCGTCGCCTCGGTCGATCAGATGGCCAAGGACGTCGCCGCCTATATCGCCTGGGCCTCGGATCCCAAGCAGGTCCAGCGCAAGCAGACCGGCGTCGGCGTGCTGATCTTCCTGTTCCTGTTCGCCGGCGTGACCTACCTGTCGTACCGCCGCATCTGGAAGGGCGTCGCCCACTAAGGCGCGCCTGACAGGTTGAAACGATC
>NZ_BAAAGA010000002.1:322386-339482 GCF_039523815.1 Brevundimonas kwangchunensis
CTCTCCATCTCTCGTCGGCGAAGCTTGGTCGCGTTCGCATCGACAGCCCGGAAGCGGCGCCCTAACGTCCGCACCCTGTTCAAAGGCTGAGGGTGTTTCCGTTCATGCGTCTGATCGCTTCCGCCGCCGTGCTTGCCGCCGGCGCCCTGCTGACCGCCTGCGCCACGACAGGCGCCGAGGGCGGCGCATCGTCCGCGTTCGATACGGCGCGTCTTTCCGAGCACGTCCGCGTGCTGGCTGACGACAGCTTCCAGGGGCGGGGCATCGCCACTCCGGCCGAGGACATGACCGTCCGTTATCTGAGCGAGCAGTACGCCGCCGCGGGCTTCCAGCCGGGCGGCGAGAACGGCGGCTGGACCCAGGCCGTCACGCTCAACCGTTTTACCGCCTCGAATATCCGGGCGCAGTTCCGCGTCGGCGACGCCTCGATCCCGCTGAACCAGGGGCAGGAGATCGTCATCTCCACCCGCCTGCCGGGCGATCACGCCCATCTGATGAACAAGCCGCTGGTCTTCGTCGGCTACGGCATCGACGCGCCCGAGCGTCAGTGGAATGACTTCAAGGACGTGGACGTCCGCGGCAAGGTCATCGTCGTCCTCGTCAACGACGCCGATTTCGAACAGCCCGAGCTGAACACCTTCGGCGGACGGGCCATGACCTACTACGGTCGCTGGACCTACAAGTACGAGGAGGCCGCCCGGAAGGGCGCCGCCGGCGTCATCATCGTCCACGAGACCGCGCCGGCCTCCTATGGCTGGGCCACGGTGACCAACAGCTGGTCGGGTCCGCAGTTCGACATCGTGCGCCAGAACGCCGCCGCCGAGCGCGTGGCGATGGAAGCCTGGGTCCAGCGCGACGTGGCTGTTGACCTGTTCCGCCGCGCGGGTCAGGATTTCGAGGCGCTGAAGGTCGCCGCGCGCTCGCGCGACTTCCGTCCGGTCGAACTGAACGGCGCGACGTTCAGCGGGATGTTCGACGTGGCGACCAGCCAGGTGACCACGCATAACGTCATCGCCCGTCTGCCGGGCACGACCCATCCGGACGAGACCGTCCTGTACACGGCGCACTGGGATCACATCGGCGTCGGCGCAGCGGACGCAGAGGGCGACAGCATCTTCAACGGCGCCGTCGACAACGCCACCGGCACCGCCGGCCTGCTGGAACTGGCCCGCGTCTTCGCAGCCGGCCCGCGTCCCGAGCGCTCGATCGTCATGATCAGCTTCACCGCCGAGGAGAGTGGCCTGCTGGGCTCGGAGTACTACGCCGCCAACCCGATCTATCCGTTGGAAACGACCGTCGGCGGGTTCAACGTCGACTCGATGAACGTCTACGGCCGCGTCGCCCGCTACGGCATCACCGGCTATGGCCAGTCGGACCTGGACGAGCGCCTCGGCGCCGTGGTCGAGAGCCAGGGTCGGACCCTGCTGCCCGACGGCAACCCGGCGGCGGGCGGCTACTTCCGCTCGGATCACTTCCCGCTGGCCAAGCGCGGCGTGCCGATGACCTTTGGCGGCGGCAGCGGCGACTTCCGCGACGAGCCGATCGCCGCCCGCGAGGCGAACCGTTCGGAGTACGGCCGCACCCGCTATCACCAGGCAGGCGACGAGTGGTCGCCGGACTGGGATCTGACCGGTCAGGTCGAGGACCTGCAGGTGATCTGGTCGGTGGGCCGCGATCTGGCCAACAGCCGTGACTGGCCGCAGTGGAAGCAGGGGTCGGAGTTCGGTCCCGCGCGCGCCGCAAGCGGGGCGCAACGCCGCTAGTTCATGACGAAAAGGTAATGGGCCGCGTCCGCGCGGGCCGTCCTAGAATGGGCTCCATCTGATCCGGGATGGAGCCCATTTTCATGTTCCGCAAACTGACCGGCGGCGTCGCCATCGCCGCCGTTCTTCTGGCCGCCGGCGTCGCCAACGCCCAGGACTTCACCGCCCAGGCCCTGAGCGACGGCATCCGCGTCATCAGCGCCGACGAGTTCCAGGGCCGCTATCCCGGCACCGAAGGCGAGCGCATGACGCTGGAATGGCTGCAGGCCCAGTATGAGGCCATGGGCCTCCAGCCCGGCGCACTGAACGGCCAGTGGCTGCAGCGCGTCGAGCTGAAACGCTACACCCCCGTGGCCGGCGCGACCGCCAGCTGGACGGGCCCGGACGGCGCCGTGCATCCGCTGACCGTCGGAACCGACATCACCCTGCGCGCCGTGACCAACGACGGCCGCGCCTCGATCCGCGACGCCGCCGTGGTCTTCGCCGGCTACGGCATCACCGCCCCCGAGCGGAACTGGGACGACTACGGCGACCTCGATGTCCGCGGCAAGGTCGTGGTCGTCATCGCCGGCGAGCCGGACGGAGACCTGTTCAACGGCGAATACGCCACCAACTACCAGTCGGGAGCCTACAAGGCCGACGAGGCCTTCCGCCGCGGCGCGGTCGGCGTGATCACCCTGCTGGCCCAGCCGGCGTCCTCGCCGGCCTGGCAGGGCACGGTCCGCGCCAGCAGCCGGACCCGCACCCTGACACCCGGCGCGGCGGACCTCGAATTCTCCGGCGTCGTCAACCACGACACCGCCCACGGCTGGGCCACCGCCGCCGGTCTGTCGATGGACACCCTGGCCAACACCGCCAGCGGCCAGTTCAAAGCAGTCGAACTGACCGGCGTGAAGCTGTCGGTCGACGCGTCGGAAACCATCGACACCCTGGTCACCCATAACCTGCTGGCGAAGATCGAAGGCTCGGCGCGTCCGAACGAGACGATCATCTACTCGGCTCACTGGGATCACGTCGGCGGCGAGGCCCAGCATCCGGGCGTCGAGGGCGACAAGATCTGGAACGGCGCCTGGGACAACGCCTCGGGCACCATCGGCGTGCTGGAGATGGCCCGTCAGCTGAGCCAGGCTCCGCGGCCGCAGCGCACCATCGTCTTCGCCCACATGGCGGCCGAGGAAATGGGCCTGCTGGGCGCCTACGCCTATGCCGCCGATCCGGTCTATCCGCTGGAGACGACGGTTGCCGACATCAACATCGACATGCTGCCCCTGTCGCCGTCGACCCGCGACATCGCCATCTTCGGCAAGGGCCAGAACGATCTCGAGGACCGTCTCGAAGCTCTGGCGACCCCGCTCGGCCGCTACGTTTCGGACGACGGCATGCCGGAGCAGGGCTTCTACTACCGCTCGGACCACTTCCCGTTCGCCCGCGCCGGCGTGCCGGCCCTGATGCCGTGGCATGGCTGGGACTGGGTCGAGGGTGGTCGCGAGGTCGGGGAGGCGGCGTGGCGGACCAAATTCGCGGCCGACTATCACAAGCCGTCGGATGAGTGGTCCGCGGACCTGGACTTCACCTCGGCGGTCGAGAACCTGACCCTGCTGTATCGTCTGGGTCTGGACTTGGCGAACGGCACGGACTGGCCGGGCTGGAAGCCGACGTCGGAGTTCGGCCAGGTGCGCGATCGCTCGGCGGCGGCGCGCCGGTGACCCTGAGCATTCGCCCTCTGACCGGCGACGGCTCGCCGCCGGCGGAGGGCGAATACGCCCAGGCGTGTGAAGTCAGCGGGGCGACCCGCTGGCTCTATCTGTCCGGCCAGATTCCGGTCGCGCCGGACGGCTCGCTGGCGCCCGATTTCACCGGCCAGTGCGAGCAGGTCTGGGACAATCTGGAGACCCAGCTGCGCGCGGCCGGCATGACGCTGGACAACCTCGTGAAGGTCACGACCTTCCTGTCCGACCGGCAGTATGCGCTGGAAAATCGTGAGGTGCGCATCCGCCGTCTCGGCGGGCGGCAGACGGCTCTGACTGTGATCGTCACCGGCATCTTCGACGAAGCCTGGCTGGTCGAGATCGAGGCCGTGGCGGCTGCTTGAGTTCCTCCCCCAGCGGGGGAGAAATAGCCAGTTTGCCGCGTTGCGAACCCGTCCGGTCAGGCGCAACGTCGCTTCATGAGCCGCTGGTCGCCCAAGCCCGCCCCCGACGAACCGGACGGGCTGATCCTTTTCGACGGCGTCTGTGTCTTCTGCTCGCGCTGGGTGCGGTTCGTGCTGAAGCTGGATCGCGCACGGCGCTTCCGCTTTCTGCCGATACAGTCGCCGGGCGGCCGTGAACTCGCCGTCCGATACGGCATCGATCCGGACGCCCCCGAGACCAACGCCGTGGTCTGGAACGGCGAGATCTTCTTCAAGTCCGACGCGGCCCTCACCGTGCTATCGCAACTGACCGAGACCGCGCCACTGGGTGCGCTGAAGCTCGCGCCGCGCGGCCTGCGCGACCCTGTCTACGACCTGATCGCTCGCAACCGCTACAACCTCTTTGGCCGCACCGAGACCTGCATGGTCCCGACGCCTGAGGACCGCGACCGGTTCATGGTTTGAGGTGCGAATGAGACGGGTTCTGGTGATTGGCGCCGGCGGCGTCTTCGGCTCGAGACTGACCGAGGGCCTGTTGCGACGCGGGTTCGAGGTCATCGTCGCAGGCCGGGACGCCGTGAGAGCCGAGGCTGTCGCCGCCCGGCTGCGGAGGGGGTTCCCCGGCGCGGCGGTCGGCACGGCGGCGCTCGACACCCGCACACTGACGCCCGAACAGTTGACCGCTACCGGCGCGACCATCGTCGCGGACATGGCCGGGCCGTTTCAGGGCGCGGAGCCGACCACGGCTCGCACCGCCATTCTGGCCGGGCTCCACTACGTCGATCTGGCCGACGGCCGGCACTTTGTCGCCGCCTTCCCGAGGCTCGACGCCGATGCCAAAACCCGCGGCGTGGTCGCTCTGACCGGCTGCAGTTCAACGCCCACCCTGTCCAATGCCGTGCTCGATGCGCTGACCACCGGCTGGCGCGAGGTGACCTCGGTCGAGGCCGCCATCTCGCCTGGCGCCCGCGCGCCCAAGGGCCTGTCGGTCATGCAGGCCATCCTGTCGTGGATGGGGCGGCCGGTGCGGGTCTTCGAGAACGGCGAATGGACCACCCGCCATGGCTGGAGCGGTCTTTATCGGCGCGACTTCGGGGCAGCCGGGCGGCGGCGGGTTTCGCTCTGCGAGACGCCGGATCTCGACTTCTTCGCCGCCCGCTTCGCGCCGAAGCGGAGCGCCCGCTTCCTCGCCGGTCTGGAACCCTGGCTTCTGCACCTGGAGGCGTGGCTGCTGGCCGGGCTGGTCCGGGTGTTCCGGTTCGACCCCGTGCCGCTCGCCAACCTGCTGCGGACGATGGCCGAGTTGCACTCGGCGGGCGGTTCGGATCGCGGCGCCATGCGGGTCGAGGCTCTTGGCGTCGATGCCGAGGGGCGGGCGGTGCGCGCGTGCTGGCGTCTGGTCGCCGAGCCGGGGGAGGGGCCGAAAACGCCGGGCCTGCCCGCGCTCGCCGCTATCCGTGCGATCGCCGCCGGACAGATCGAACCCGGCGCCCGCGCCTGTGTCGGCGTGCTTCCACTTCGGGCCATCGAGGACGAGATGACGCCGCACGGCATCGCCACCCAAACCGTCGTCGAGCGCGGCGCCATCTTCGCCCGCGCCATCGGCCCGGCCTTCGATGGGCTGCCCGCCCCGATCCGCGCCCTGCACGAGACGTCTGGCCTGTCGGTCTGGCAGGGCAGGGCGATGACCGAAGGCGCGGCCAATCCTCTGGGCGCACTGGTCGCGGCCATCGTCGGCTTCCCGAAGGCGCAGCCCGATTGTCCGGCTGAGGTCTTGATCGATACCGATGGCGAACGCTCGATCTGGCGTCGTCGGATCGGGAGCCATGCCTTCCGCAGCGTCCTTTCGCACCCCGCGCCCGGCGGTCGCGTCCGCGAACGCTTCGGGCCGATCAGCATGGATCTGGAGCTGACGCCCGAGGGAGAGCGTCTGATTTATCGCGTCATCGGCTGGCGGTTCGGCCCCATTCCGCTCCCGAGGGCGCTGGGCCCTTCGACGGTCGCCTTCGAGGAGGTCGATACCGAGGGCCGGTTTGTCTTCGACGTCACCATTTCCGTGCCCTTCGTCGGCAAGGTGGTGCGCTACCGTGGCTGGCTGGTCCGCCAGAGCTGAGACCAAAAGAAAAGGGGACGCCGGGTCAGCGTCCCCTCTCCCCACGAGCCGTTGCGTACGTGCGATTACGCAGCGGGCTCCACGGTGGCGCGAGCGATCAGTTCGCGAGCTTGCTGAATGCCGGCCTCGGTCGTCAGCGTGCCGGCCTGGATCTCGTCGGCCCAGTCCATCAGGGGCTTGCCGGTGACGGCGCCGCGATTGGCTTCTTCCTCGAGGTAGATGCCGCCGTTGCGGGTCGCGACCTCGTCCCAAGCGGCGCGGACACCGGCCCAGTAGTCCTTGGTCGCGGTCCAGTAGGCGTCGCCCGGTGCGGCGTCGTAGTTGTCGACGTGGCGATAGGTGTTGATGACGTCTTCCTGGACGATGGCCGATAGCTGGGCGGCGTCGCCCTCGGCCGGGCCGACCTTCATGTTGTCCTGGATATGCACCCAGCCCGCCGGCGTCAGGGCGTGGCGGTTGGTGCCCAGATAGCGGTCGTAGATCGGGTCGCGCACCGCGTCACGGCGGGCCAGCGGACGCCAGGTGGCGTTGCTGGTCCATTCGGCGATGCCGTGGGTGTAGTCCCAGCGACCGACGCCGCCATAGCGCGGGCTGTCGTCGGTCTGCCAGACGGTCTGCGACCAGGCGCCCCGGCGCTCGTCGGCCGAAACCGGCGTCAGGGTCCAGTGGTCCGGGCCGGCATAGGTCAGCACGGTTTCGGGCTGGTAGACCCAGGCCTGACGCCAGTGCTTGATGACCATGTGATTGCCTGCGTCATCGCTCATGACGAGGATGTGCTGCAGGCTGATGCGATCGCCCTCGTCGTAGACCACGCGGACGATCTCGTTGCCGGCCGACAGCTTCTCCTCCAGCGGCTCGTAGCCTTCGCGGAAGCTGACGTTCTCGCGCATGTCGAAGCGGACGCGCATCTGGCCGGCTTGGGCGAGGATCGACTGGCGATCCCGCTCGAACTGGCTGGCGGGAGCCTCGCCGGTGGTCGCGACCGGCGCGGTCTGGGCCAGGGCAGGGGTGGAGACCGCCAGCACGGCGGCCAGGACGGTGGTGATCATCAGGGCGCGGCGCATGGCGGCCTCCTTAAAATGCGAGTCAGTCGCGTTATTGTGTGATCGGCTCAGTACCGCAAGGCCAGCGAGAGGCCGAAGTTGCGGCCGGGCTGGGTGTAGGCGTCCTTGATGGCCGAGCTGGCGCCCACGCCGCGGACGTCGCTCCACCAGCTGTAGGTTTCGTCCAGGACGTTGAACACGCCGGCGCGGGCCGTGACCTGCTCGGTCACGTTCCAGTAGGCGGTCAGGTCGAGGAGCGCGACGTCGTCGCCGACGTAGCAGCCGGCGGTCGAGGTCGGCGTTGCGCTGTAGCAGCCAAGCCCGGTCGTCGTGCCGTTGCTCTTCGCCTGCGACCAGGTGCCGATGGCCTGCACGCCGAAGACGCCGGCCGGATCGTCGTAGCCGACGCCAAGCACAACCTTGACCGGATCGATGCTGGCCAGCGCCGTGGTGCGGCCGTTGCTGGTCGACTGGCCTTCGGCGTAGCCAATGGCGAAGCGGGCGCTCACGCCGTTGTCCCAGAAGGCGTCGGCCTTGGCTTCGACACCCTCGATCTCGACGTCCGTGAAGTTGACGAACTGGAAGATCGCCGGGTTGGTCGGCGTGAAGGCGCCGCCGACCTGTTGCTGGCTGATGAAATCCTCGTAGTCCGACTGGAAGACGACCAGTTGGCCGGCCACGCGGGCGCCGAACAGGGGCACGTTCCGGATCCGGGCGCCGATCTCGATGCTCTGGCTGGTTTCCGGTCGCAGGTTGGCGTTCGGGATCGAGGTGTAGCCCGAGGCGAGGTTGGTGAAGCCGTTGTTGACCTGGCTGGGGGTGGGGGCCTTGAAGCCCTCGGCCCAGTTGGCGAAGACGCCGAACTGATCGGTGCCCCACCACACCACGCCCAGTTTCGGCGAGATGTGATCGTCCTTCTGATCGGCGCGGGGGCCGACGTACAGCGGGTCGCTGGCCGTCGACAGCTCGTAGGAGTCCCAGCGCAGGGAGGGGATAATCCGGAGAGCGCCGCCCAGCAGGCTGATCTCGTCCTGCATGAAGGCGCCGGCCAGGGTGTAGTCGGTGCGCGGGAACGGGCTGGTCGGGAAGGTCTCGCCGAACGGCGGAACAGTCCCGTCCCGGATGCCTTCCTGCGTAGTCTCCGACCAGTCGCCGCCGAAGGTCACGCGATGCATGCCGAGGGTCTTCACGCCATAGGCGGCGAACCCGAGGACTTCGTTGTTGAACCAGTTGTCCCGGATGCGATCCGTACCGACGCGGTCCTCGAAGGTGTACTGACGGGTGGTCGCGTCCTGCCGGAATACGGAGACCTGGGCGCTGTCGAGCCCCAGGGCGTCATCGACCTGCCAGTCGAGACCGAAGCGTTCGCGCTCGGTCGTGTCCGCGGCGACAAGGTTCAGAACCGCGGTCGCGGCCGTCGGCGCCGTCGTCAGGAAGCGCGAGGTGCGGCCGCTCAGGACCTGTGCGTCCGAGTCCAACTGATAGCGGTCATAGGTGAAGCGCAGGCTGTGGCCCGGGGCGAAGTCCCACACCAGCTTGCCGAGCCATGCGTCGGAGCTGATCTCCTGCGGGTTCGCGATCGTACGGGCGCTGTAGTTGAAGCCCGGGGCCGTGACGGGCGGCGTGCCGAGCGTGACGGCGACCAGCTCTTCACCGGTCAGCGAGCCTTTTGTTTCCGTCTCCGACGCATTGCGGCCGGTCCACGCCAGCATGGCGGAGAAGGCTCCGCTGCGGCCCGCGATGGCCAGGGAGTTGGTCAGGCCTTCATCCGCGGAGTTGTAGCCGACGCGGGCGCGAGCGCCGAAGCTTTCCCCGTCACGGATCAGGTCGGCCGGATCTTTGGTCGTGAAGCTGACCGCGCCGGCAACCCCGTCCGATCCATAAAGAGCCGAAGCCGGGCCGCGCAGGATTTCGACCGACTTCATCAGATCCAGGTCGGTGTAGCCGCCGCGACCGACGCTCTGGGCGCCGAAGACGAAGCCGTCGGGGATACGGGTGCCGTCCACCACCATCAGGACGCGATCACCGCCGAGGCCCCGGATAGTGAAGCCCTCGTTGCCCGCGCGACCCGACGTGCCGAGCGCGGCGCCGAAGCGCGCCGGGGTGGTGATGACGCTGACCCCCGGCTCAAACCGGACCAGGTCCTTGATGTCGGTGACCAGCAGTTCCTCGATGTCCTCGGCGGTGAAGACGCTCACGGTCGCCGGAGCTTCGTCGGTGCGGGTCTCGGTGCGGGTAGACAGAACACTGACCGGCGGCAGCTGGACCGGGTCTTCGCTGACGATCACGGCGGTCGTCGCGACGGTCTGGGCCATGGCGGCTGGTGCGGCGGCGAGGGTCAGGGCCGAAAGCCCGGCGGAGAGAAGGAGAGTGCGCATGAACGGCCCCGCTTGAATGAAGTGGGGCGCAATTAGTGCGAACGACTCGCACAAGCAATCGCAATCAGATCAAAAGTGGTGTCCTGATGCGAATTGGTCGCAATCAATCTGGCAGTCGAACGGCGGCGCTTTCAGACCGGGGCGCTCGTTGTCCCAGATCATGTGCAGGATCGACCAGAGACCGTCCGGGCTCTTGGCCAACTGGATCGAGTTGATCCCGCGACGCTCGGGCTCGACGTCCGCCGGGTCGTTGCGCGCCTCGTACAGGCTCCAGACGTGGGCCATGTTGCCGAACACGTCGATCCGCCGGGCGATCTCGACCTCGAAGAAGCCGGTCGTGTCGAAGAAGGGAGTGACGTTGGCCTGATACTCTTCCCGCCCCAGCACGATCATCGTTGGGCGGCCGTCGGCGTCCAGACCCGTGCGGGCCTGTCGGCTTTCCGGGTGGAAGATTTCGCGCTGGGTCGCCCAGTCGCGTGGACCGGCGGGGCCGGAGATGCAGGCGTACATGGCGTCCACCACGGCGCCGATATCGCTGCGATCCACCATCAGGCGCGCTTCCGCACAAAGACGGTGCCGGCCGAATAGCCCGCGCCGAAGCTGCAGATCAGGCCGACATCGCCGGCCTCGAACCCGTCGTTGTGCAGGTGGAAGGCGATGATCGAACCGGCGGACGAGGTGTTGGCGTACTCGTCCAGGATGATGACGTTCTCATGCGGCTCGGGCTCGCGGCCCAGGACCTTGCGGCCGATGAACTGGTTCATGTTGATGTTGGCCTGGTGCAGCCACATCCGCTTCAGGCCCGTGGGGTCGATGCCCAGCTCGGCGGCGTGGTCGACGATCATGTCGGACACCATCGGCACCACGTCCTTGAAGACTTTTCGGCCCTGCTGGACGAACAGCTTGTCCGGCGCGCCGATGCCTTCGGGCGCGGCGTTGTTCAGGAAGCCGAAATTGTTGCGGATATTGTTCGAGAAGCTGGTCTTTAGCCGGGTTCCGAGAATCTCCCAGCCGCCGGCCGCGGCCTGATCCTCGGCCTCGACGATCACGGCCGTGGCCACGTCGCCGAAGATGAAGTGGCTGTCGCGGTCCTTGAAGTTCAGATGGGCCGAGCAGACCTCGGGGTTCACCATCAACACCGCCTTGACCGAGCCCGAGCCGATGAAGTCGGCGGCGGTCTTCAGGCCGAAAGTGGCGGACGAGCAGGCGACGTTCATGTCGAAGGCGAAACCCTCGATGCCCAGCGCCTGCTGGATCTCGATGGCCATGGCCGGATAGGCGCGCTGCATGTTCGAGGCGGCGCACAGCACGGCCCCGACCTCGCTGACCGGCTTGCCCCAGGCGGCGATCGCCTGCTGCGCGGCCTTCACGGCCATCTCGGCCAGAACCGACAGCTCCTCGTTCGAGCGCTCGGGAATGTTCGGCGCCATCCGCTCGGGATCCAGCACCCCGGCCTTGTCCAGCACGAAGCGCGATCTGATGCCCGACGCCTTCTCGATGAACTCGACCGAGGAATGCGTCAGCGCCTCGACCTCTTCTTCGGCGATCTCAGCGCTGTGGCGTTCGTTGAACCGGTCCGCATAGGCGTTGTAGGCGGTGACCAGTTCCTCGTTCGAGATGGATTGGTCCGGGGTGAACAACCCCGTGGCGGCGATGACGGCTTTGGTCACTCGATGCGTTCCCTGCGGCGCCGCGACAGGGCGTCCGTTCTTATTGAGAACGCATAGATAGGCCCGTCAGGCGCGCGGGTCGAGACGCGCCAGCAGTCGCTGGGCTGCGACCAGATGCAGCCGCTCCACCATCTGTCCGTCCACCCGGATGGCCCCCTTTCCGTCGGCCTCCGGGGCGGCGAAGGCGGCGACAACGGCGCGGGCCTTCGCGACCTCGTCCTCCGACGGCGAGAAGGCGGCGTTGGCGCCGTCGATCTGGCTGGGGTGGATCAGGCTCTTGCCGTCGAAGCCGTAGAGCCGGCCCTGCGCGCACTCCGCAGCGAAGCCCTCGGCATCGGTGAAGCGGTTGAACACCCCGTCGATCGCCAGCAGTCCGTAAGCCCGCGCTGTAGCGACCATGCTCGCCATCCACGGCTTGAACGGCTCGCGATCCGGCGACGGCCCGGTCCCCAGCGCCGCCGCCAGATCATTGACGCCCAGCATCAGGGCCTCGACCCGGGGCATGGCGGCGATGTCCATCATGTGCAGCAGGCCCTTGGGCGTCTCGATCATCGCCCACAGCCGCGTCGTGCCCGGCAGGCTCTCCAGAACGCCCAAGGAATCCCCGGCGTCGTTGACCTTGGGCGCGACGACGAAGCCGACGTTGGTCTGCGCCAGGGCGTCGAGATCGTCTCCGCCCCATTCGGTGTCCAGGCCGTTGATCCGCACACCGACGCGCGGGCCGAAACCGCCGGCCCGGATCGCCTCGACGGCGGCGGCGCGCGCCTCAACCTTGGCTTCCGGCGCGACGGCGTCCTCGAGGTCCAGCACGACCGCGTCGCAGGGCAGCGTCCGCGCCTTCTCGATCGCGCGGGCGTTGCTGGCCGGCAGATAGAGGACGCTGCGGGCCATCAGACCTTGCCCAACACCGGGATCAGGGCGCCCGTGATCGCGCGGCTTTCAGGAGAGGCGAGGAACAGCATCACCCGCGCCAGATCGGCCGGCGCCACCCACTTGGCCGGATCGGCGTCGGGCATGTCCTTGCGGTTCTGGTCGGTGTCGAGGATCGAGGGCAGGACGGCGTTGACGGTGACGGAGGTCGACTTGAGCTCCTCTGCCAGGCTCTCCGTCAGGCGGTGGACGCCGGACTTGGACGCGGCGTAAGCGCCCATGCCGGCGGCGCTTTTCAGGGCGGCGTTGGCGCCGACGTTGACGATGCGACCCTCGGGCGAAGCCTTCAGATGGGGCAGGGCGGCGCGGCTGGCGTTCAGGGCGGTGGTGACGTTCAGGGCGAACATCTTCGCCCAGGCGGGGTCCGCGTCGTCCGTGGTCTGCCAGACGAAGCCGCCGGCGATGTTGAGCAGGGCGTCCAGCTTGCCGAAATGCGCGACGACGGCGTCGATGGCCCTGGCGGCGGAGGCGGGGTCGGTCAGGTCGACGCCGCCAAGCTCCAGCACGCCCTCGGGCGCCGCATGGCCGGAGGCGTGATCGATGACGGCGACTTTCAGCCCGTCCGCCAGCGCCGCCTCGACGACTGCGCTGCCCAGGGCGCCGTGCCCGCCCGTGATTGCGATGACCCGTTCCGACATGCCGTCCTCCTGTTCGCCGGACGGCTTAGCAGATGATCAGGCCGCGAACACCTTGCCCAGCAGCCGCTCCAGAGCGGCGGCGTCCACGGCGTCGAAGGCCGCGGTCTCGGTCGCGTCGATGTCGAAGACCGCGATCAGGGCGCCCGAGGCGTCCAGCACCGGCACGACGATCTCGCTGGCCGAGCGCGGGTCGCAGGCGATGTGGCCGGGGAAGGCGTGGACGTCGTCGACGATCTGGGTCTGGCGAGTCGCGGCGGCGGTCCCGCAGACACCCCGGCCGAAGGCGATGCGCAGACAGCCGAGCGTGCCCTGATAGGGGCCGACCACCAGCTCGTCCGCCTTCGTATCATCGACGACGTAGAAGCCGGTCCAGAAGAAGACCGGGAAGGCGTCGGCCAGCATGGAGGAGACGGTCGCCATGCGCGCCGTCCGGTTCGGCTCGCCGTCCAGAACGGCCAGGATCTCGGCCTCCACCTCGGCGTAGCGGGCGGTCTTGTCGGCGGGGCGGTCGTCACGAGCGACGTAGGACATCGGGCGGCTCCGGATCGGGTTTGTCGCATATAGGCGAGCGCCAGACGCGATGCGAGCCCGCGATTCTTCGCCTGTCAGGGGAATCCCAAGAGGCTGATTTCGGTGGAAAACTGTCGCTTCGCCACAAAATGGCCGCTCTGCGGCAACGCTTTGTCGCAAAACAGCGTTAACCTTGACAGGACCTTAACCGGAACGGACTGTCGCGGTCGCGCAAAGGTTAACGGGCAGGGGCGTGAGACGCCCGTTCAGGGCGTGTGAGGGGATCGATGGCCGAGGGCGAAGGCAATCAGGAAGGACGCCTGGGCTCCGGCCGGTCGCGTGGCCCCGTCGCGATCGCCGCCGTCGCAGGCGTGCTCGCGCTGGCGGCGCTGACCGTCGCCTCCTGCGGTGACCAGGGCGGCGTACGCTTCTGGCAAGGCGGCTCCGAAGCTCGCGGCAACAGCTGTCCGCGCCCCGCCTCCATGACCGGCTCCGAGTTCAACGCCCAGGAAACCGGCCTGCGCGCCCTGCGCCGCGCGGCCTTCCAGAACGACTTCTTCGCCCAGATCGAGCTCGGCTCCCGCTACGCCGCCGTCCGCGCGACCGACAAGAACATCGAGGACCCGATCGAGAGCGCCACCTGGTACGCCATGGCGCTGGCCAACGACGAGGGCTACGCCGCGATCAACCGCGTGGACCGCGGCGGCTGGGGCGGTTGGCGCCCGCTGTCTCGCTATGACGATTGTCGGGCGTGGGAGCGCCATGACGCCTACGCTCGTCTGGACCGCCTGCTGTCCGGGATGACCCGCGAGGAACAGGAATCGGTTCGCGACCGCGTCATCTACGTCCTGTCGACCCAGGACGCTGAGGGCTATCGCACCCTGGCCCGCCTGCACGATGGTCTCTACGGTCCGTTCGGCGAGCCGGAGGACAACCGTCAGGCCCGCGAGGCCTGGGGCCGCAACGCCAACAACAACGGCAACGACCGCGAACGCCGCCAGCGTCGCGGCTATCCGGCGGCCACCGCCCTGTTCCAGCGCAACGACGTCGACGCCTACCTCTACAACTACCTCGCTGTGCAGACCGGCGACGTCGGCGCCTATGTGCTGATGCGCGATTTCGAGCGCTCGGCCCCCAGCCGCGCCCAGTATCAGCGCTTCGTCGAGGTGAAGGCGCGTCAGTGGACGCCGCCCTTCGAATTCTATCCGAATACCGCGCCGCAGTCGGGCGTGCCGTTCTCTGACGAGAGCCGTCCGCGCGGCGACGCCTATGAGTACGCCCTGTCGCGGATGTCGAGCGAACTGCCCTTCATCCATGTCGGCCGGGCCATGCGCTATCTCGGCGTGACCGAGACGGCGGCCCAGCGTCCTGAGGATCTGTCCAGGCGTCAGATCGAGACGCTGGAAGCCATGCTGGGCCATCCGATGGAAGGCCGCCTGTCCTTCATCGAGCGCGTCCGCGCGATCCAGCTGGCGGCGGTCAACGGCTCGTCCGAGGCCCAACTGGTTCTGGCGGTCATGTACGCCGAGGGCATTGGCCTGCCGGCTGACTATGCCCGCGCCTTCAAGTGGTTCGAGGAGGCGGCGCGTCAGGGCAGCCCTGAGGCCAAGTTCGCCATGTCCAGCTACTTCGCCTTGGGCGTCGCCGGCGTGGCCGATCAGGACAAGGCGCAGGCGGTGGCCCTGCGTATCGATTCCGCACTGTCGGGCTTCGGTCCGTCGGCCGGGCGCCTGCAGGCCGTGCTGGCCCAGGTCTCCCGCTCGCAGCGCCGCTAAGGAGGGCGTGCTCCCATGACGACCCGGTCTCCGTTCGGTTTCGGCAAGATCATCGGCGGCGCGGTCGCCATCGCGGGCGCTGTCGGCCTGTTCGCCCTGCTCAATGCGCCCGGCGCAAGCGCCCAGGTCGCGGCCAAGGTCGAGAGCCAGACCCGCCCGAACTTCGGCGTGCTGCTGGATCCGCCGACCCGCACCTATCGCCAGCGTCGGCCGCAGCGCCGCTATGACTACGGCACGCATCGCCCCGACTGGCGTCCCGGCTATCCGGGCCGTCCGGGTGGCGAGGAGGTCGTGCTGGTCGACTGCGGCGGCAATCCGGGGACCGGAGCGGTCGAGGACGCGGTTCGTCGTGTCCGTCCCGGCGGCACCCTGGTCATCCGCGCCCGCGGCGGGGCCTGCGTCGGCTGGCTGAACATCGACAAGCCGCTGACCATCATTGGCGAAGGCGGCTTCGATCCGCGCGGCTGGGCCCGCAACTCCGAGCCGACCCTGCAGGCGCCGGACGGCCTGCCGTGCATGACCGTCGCCTCGGGCGTTCGTGTCGAAATCCGCGACATGGTCTTCGGCTCGCCTCGCGCGGGCGACGCGGCCTGCATCGTGGGCTACGGCGCGGACATCGTCATGAACCGCGTGGGCTTCCACCACGCGGGCGATGAGGCCGCCATCTACGTCGACGGTGGTTTGCTGGACATCCGCAACGCCGTAATCGACGCCCAGACCATCGCCCCGGCCATTGTCGCCGATGGCGCTGTGGTCAATGCGTGGGAGCTGACCGTGTCGGGCGCGCACTCCGGCATGGAGATCGTCCCGGCGGGCGGCCAGACCTCGCGCATCACGGCAACCACCCTGAAGGGCACGAACTCGCCGAACAATTTCGGTCCCCGCTCCATCGGCCTGGCGGTTCGCTCGGGCCGCGACTACGGCCGGGTCGAGGTCGACAATACGGCCATCTGCGGCTTCATCGAGGGCGTGGTGGTCGAGGGCGCGTCCCTGTCGGTCGCCAACAGCCGTATCTGCCGCTCTGACAAGGGTGCTGTCCTGTACAGCGGCGAACTGCGTCTGACCGACAGCCGGATCCGCGCCGACGGCGTCGGCGTCGCCGCCGCTGCGGGCCATGCGGTGGTTGTGAACAACGTCTTCGCCGGCGTCCGCGACGTCATCTACGCCGAGCCTCGCGCCAGCGTCGAAGCCCGCGGCAACCGCGTGTGGTCGCAGCATGTCTGCCGTCCGCAGTTCCGCGATCGCTACCGCGGCCGCTACGAGCCCTACTGGCGTCAGGGCGAGGGCTGGACCTGCACCTATGGCTCCTACCCGCGCGAGTGGTGGAGCCAGGAAGACGGCATGCTGGGCTTCGAATACTACGATGACGGTCATCGTCTGGACGGCTACGACGAGTATCGTGACGGCCAGGGGTGGTACGATCGTGACGGCCGATACGTCCGCGACGACCGCTATCAGGGCGACGACCGCTGGAACCGCGGTGGCGGCAACGGCTGGTGGGGGCGGTAGGGGGTCTTAGTTAGGCAAGGCCGACGGTGGTGCGGGCTCGGATGGCCATGCTTCATCTGCGGCCAGGATAACTTCCTGCGGATGAAGCTCCAGTTGTCCGCCCCCCGGCGTGCAGATGGTGCCGACCCAGGTGACCCGCCGCTTGCCCTGCGGCAGCATCTCGATCTGCTGGACGACGGTCGGCTCAGGCCGGCTTTCCACGGGGATCGGTGAAGGGGGAGGTTCGGCTGCCCACGATCTGGCCTCGACCGCAATCACGGCTTCCGTCGGCGCGTCGTCCTCTGCCTGCGAAGCAGCGGGGCCGATGTCAGTACGCCAGTTCCGGAAGATCGATCTCAGGAGAGCCATAGCGGCTTCCGTGCCCAACCGACGTGATAGGTCGTGTACTGGGTGACCAACTGGTTCTCGCCGAAATAGAGGACATTGAAGCCCTTATCGACGCCGACCAGATACCCTTTCGGGGTGTCATTCAGGCACCGGTTCAGCAGATCCATGGCTTCCGCGATCTCCGCCTCGGTCTTGATGGCGGCGTTGTCGCTGCCGACCACGATCCGCTTGATGAAGCGGATTTCGTGCAGATGAAAAGGCTCGCGGGACACGTTGGTTCCTCGATTGGCAAGTCGGCGCGCCGCGTGG
>NZ_BAAAGA010000002.1:339522-373940 GCF_039523815.1 Brevundimonas kwangchunensis
GCCGGTTAATGATGCGTCAGTCTCAGGCGGCGGCTGGAACGGGCGCCGGCACCGCAGGTCGTTCCTGACGTTTCGTCACCGTCGGGACCACCGCGCTGTGCATGATGTCCAGCACGCGGGCCAGGCCTTCGGGCATGCCGGTGTCCATCGCCTTGACCTCGACGTGGTACTTGGCCGAACTGTCCGAGGTCCGGGTCTGCTCCTTGTGGGTGGAGACCGAGCCCTCGACGTGGACCTTCATGCTGAAAGGTCCCCAGCCCACCTCGGCATCTGCCGAGAAGCCGCCATGTGTGTCCTCGGATTCCGCTTCCTTGAAGGAGGATTTCACCTCCATGTCGAAGGTGATGTCGACGCTGGTGATGGCGAGGGATGGCACCTTGACGATCGCCAGCATCGGCACGTCCAGTTCGACCGTCTCCATAACGGTCTGGGTCGGGTCCGTGGGGTGTGGGGCTGGCCGTGTGAATTTGAACGGCGCAATCCGCACATCGCCGACCGCATCCGGATCGACCGAGCCGTCCTCCTTCTTCGGAGCCGGCAGAAAGCCTACGCTCTTGATGAAGCTGGCGGTGGATCTGGCCAGTTGTGTCTGGGCGTCGCACGCCGCCTGTAGCGGGGCGCCGATCAGGTCGCCCATCGGCAGGCCCCTGAACTGGGCCGCCATATCAATCAGTTCACCCATCTCCACTCCTCCTCCGCGACGCCCTATGCGCCCCCGCCAGATCGGGAGCCCGTGCCCCCGGCTGTTCCGTCAGGCGAGGAGACGTCCGTCATCTCACCATGTATCTTGTTGAGTTCATTGATGATCCGGGCGACACCTTCGACCTGTTCGACGGCCTCGACCTTGATGACCACTTTCGCGGGCTTGCGTCGGCCGCCCAGCAGGCGGGGGGCGTTGGCGACGCTCAGAATACGCGTGTGCGCCTGAAAGCCATCCATCATGCCGCCGCTGTCAAAACCCTCGGGCTCGCTCAGGTCTCCAAGATCGACGTCGAAGCTGAACTTCGCTTCGGTGATCCGTAGCTGGGACTGGGGCGCCAGGGTCAGCAGAGGCACGCCATAGACCTGTTCCTCACCGGGTGCGGCCTTGGGGCGGCTTGAAGGCAACCGCATCCGCATCATGCGAGGGCGGGCATTCTCGTCGAAGAAACGGCTCAGGTTGGTGACCTGGGCGCGCTCGACCTCATACTGCGCCTCGCTGACGGCCGAGGTGATGGCGTGAACCAGAGCCTTCAGGGAAATCGGACCAGCCATCTGTCAGCCGCCTATTTGGTCGCGACGTCGTAGGCGATCGGAAAGTGGTCGCAACCCAGCATGATCGTTCGCAAGGTCTCTTCGGTGATGCTCCCAAGGCTGTCCACCGGCGTCAAAGCCAGGCCTGCCTTGTTTGCGACAGCAAAGTCGATGAAGCCGCTGGAGTTGGGGCGGACCATGTATGTCGAGGAGCCGGGCACATCCACGAGGCCCGCCATGGTTCCGCTTCCCGCGGCAGGTTTCAGTTCCGATTTCCACTGACTGAAACTGTACCTGCCCACGGTGGGCTGGACGGTCGCGGCGTCGGCGCGGGCCACGCAGCCGGTGTTGAAGTCGCCAATGAAGGCAGCGTACTTCTGGCTGGTCGCTTTGGCGGCGCGATCGAGGGCGGTCTGTCCGCCGGATTTGCTGGCGTTTGCGTGCAGGAACCAGAGGGTGACGGGAGAGGTGCCCGCCAACCAGTAGACCCGGATCAGATCTCTTTTGGTTTGCTCGTTGTCCCAGTTTTCCTGCGGGATGCCGACGTCGAATTTTGGCGCGGAAGATGCCGCGGCCGATGGCTGCAGATAGAAGGCGACGGTGTTCAGATGAACGCCGTCATTCTTGATGATTGGCCCCGCTTTATATGTGAGAGCGGCGGAGTTCAGATATTTCGCTGCAAAGTCGTTCGCATCGGTGACAAGGGCGCTGACTTCATCGAGGCAAAGCACATGTGGCTGAAGCGTCAGGACACGGTCCTTGATCGCATCCAGCTTCTTGCCGGCGAACATGTTGCCCGCGCCCGAAGGCGTGGTGCAGTTCCAGTACATGACACGCATGACGCCGCCCCCCAGCGGACCGTCGGCGAACGCGCCGCCGAACGTTGGTCGGCAACGAACAGTAGCGTTCAGCAACTGTCAATAGATGTAATTGTGGGCGCTGCCGCCGTAGGTTGCGTCGTCCGAGTAGGCCTGGAGGGACTCGAACCCCCAACCAGACCGTTATGAGCGGTCGGCTCTAACCATTGAGCTACAGGCCCCCGGTGCGCGCGTGCGTCGGCGGACGATCCGCCTAGCAGGCGTCACGCCGCCTTGCCAAGCGTTCTGGCCAGGCGTCATGCGACGGCCGCGGACCTGTCGTCGATTTCACGCCGATGAACGGAACCTGCCAATGGCGCCTGACCACGCGTTCAGGCGTTCAATGCCAAGGTTCAGCCACGGATGCCGATGATGGTGTCCGCAGGATCACTCTCGTTTCTCCCGGAGCACTTCCCATGACCCGCACCGCAGCCGTCTCCCTGTCGGCCGTCTCCAATCGCGCCCTGATGATCGGCGGCGCGCTGATGGCGGCGGCGGCCCTGACGGTCGCCGCCCCGGCCGCCCACGCTCAGTCCCAGCCGCAAGGAGGCTCGCCCCTGACCATCCAGGCCGTCACCGAACGTCCGTCGCTGAACCTGTCCGCCTATGGCGAGGTCAAGGCCGCACCGGACATGGCCACCATCAACTTCGCCGTTGTCACCGAGGCGACGACCGCCGCCGAGGCGATGAGCCAGAACGCCACGCGGATGAACCAGGTCATGGCCGCCCTGCGCCGCGCCGGCATCGCCGAGCGCGACGTCCAGACCTCGGGCCTGAACCTGTCGGCCCAGTACGACTACGTCCAGAACGAGCCGCCGCGCCTGCGTGGCTATCAGGCCAGCAATCAGGTGACGGTCGTCATCAACGACCTGACGAAGGTCGGCTCGACTGCCGACGCTGTCGTCGCGGCCGGGGTCAACCAGATCAACGGCATCAGCTTCGGTCTGAAGGATCCGTCGGCCGCCGAGAACCAGGCCCGCCAGATCGCCGTGCGTAACCTGCAGGCCAAGGCGGCCCTGTATTCGCAGGCTCTGGGCGTCGAACTGGGCGGCATCCGTTCGCTGTCGGAAGGCGGCGGTTACATGCCGGCTCCGCCGCGCCCGATGCTGCAGTATGCTCGCGCCGAAATGGCGATGGACTCCGGCGGCACGGCGGTCTCGGCCGGCGAGCTGACGGTCCGGATCGACATCACCGGCATCTACGACCTGAACCGCTGATCCGGTCGGTCTGAACGGAAGAAGGCCCCGGCGTTCGCGCCGGGGCCCTTTTCAATTATTGCGCTGAATCAGTCGTCGCCCCGGGCCAGCATCAGCCCCAGCGGGATGTTCAGCAGGTGGGCCACGAAAATGATGGCCAGGTTGGTCACCGAGTCGAGTTGAAGGAACGGCAGCGGCAGGGTCCACGGCGCGCCGGTCACCATGGCGGGCCCAAAGTTCACCCGGTCGGGCGGCAGGCCCAGCGCCGACAGGGCCGGTGCGAGGGCGAACACCATCGCCACGAGCGCAGCGACCAACCACACGCCGAACAACGTCCAGCGCAGGGTCCGCCACGAGCGCGTCCGGGTCTCTTCCATGAGGGGAGGGAAGGCCGCGTACGGCCTTTCGTCAAGCGGCGTTACGCTTGATCTCGTTGGCGTCGTCAAGCAGCACGACGTTGGGCGACCACTGACGGGCCTCTTCCTGCGGCAACTGGCCATAGGTGACCACGATCACCTTGTCGTTCTTCTGCACCAGACGGGCCGCGGCGCCGTTGACGCCGATGACCTTCGAGCCGCGCGGAGCCTCGATGGCATAGGTGGTGAAGCGGGCGCCGTTGGTGATGTTCAGCACATCGACCTGCTCGTGCGGAAAGATGCCCGCGGCGTCCAGCAGGTCCATGTCGATGGCGATCGACCCCTCGTAGTCGAGGTCGGCCTGCGTCACCGTCGCGCGGTGCAGCTTGGACTTCATCAGCGTGACCAGCATGGGGAGTGCGGCCCGATACAACGCGGGGCGATAGGCCCCCGCTCGCAGACCGCTCATATAGTTACTTGCGGGGCCCGCATCAATCACGCTTTCGGCAGCGCACCATCACAATGTTGCGGCGCATTCGCCCGTTACGCGACGTTCATTTGACGGAAGGGCTTGCCCCTCTATGGTTGAAATGGCCATCACCCGGCCCGGCCTCTGGATGACGTCCTCCCTCATGAAGCAATTCTTCCTGACGATGGGCGGCGTCTTCGCCGGTCTGTTGCTCTTCTTCGTCATCATTCCCTTCTTCCTGATCGCCATCGCGATCGGAGCGGCCTCCTCGAAGGAGCCGACGCCGGCCAATACGGTGCTGGAACTGGACCTTCGCGACGGCATCACCGACCAGACGCCGACCAACCCGTTCGCCGTGTTCGGCGGCGGCGGTCTGTCGACGCTGCAGATCGTGGACACCCTCGCCCAGGCGCAGGACGACAGGAAGGTGAAGGCCCTGCTGGTGCGTCTGCCGGAAGGCGGCCTGACGCCGGCCGCCGCTGACGAGATCCGTCAGGCGATCCGTCGTTTCCGCGCCTCGGGCAAGATCGTCATCGCCCACAGCCAGGGCTTCATGCCGGTGGGAACCGCCGTGTCCAGCTACATGGTCGGCGCCTCGGCATCCGAACTGTGGATGCAGAACACCGCCGCCTTCCAGCTGGCAGGCATCTCTGCCGAGTCCGTTTTCCTGAGCCGCGCATTCGAACGCTATGGCGTCAACGCCCAGTTCGAGCAGCGCTACGAATACAAGAACGCCGTCAACGAGTTCACCGAGAGCGACTACACCCCCGCCCACCGGGAGGCGATGGTCGCCTGGATGACGTCCATCTACGACAGCGCCCTGGCCAATGCGGCGCAGGACCGCCGTCTGACGCTGCCGTCGCTCAAGGCCGCGATCGAGGCCGGCCCTTACTCGGCCGAACAGGCCCGCCAGCGCCGCCTGATCGACCGCATCGGCCACGTCGAGGAAGCCGAAGCCGAAGTGAAGCGGCGCGCGGGCAACGGCGCCGAGATCATGGAATTCGGCGATTACGCCTCCAGCGTCGGTGAACGCACCGGCTCGGGCTCGTCCAGCATCGCCATCGTCGGCGCCGAGGGCGCGATCGTGACCGGCCGCGGCGGCGGCGCCGATCCGTTCGGCAGCAGTTCGATGATCCTTTCGGACGACACGGCCAAGGCCATCTACGACGCCATCGAGGATAAGTCGGTCAAGGCCATCGTCTTCCGCGTTTCGTCGCCGGGCGGTTCGCCCGAGGCGTCCGAGCAGATCCTCGCCGCCATCCGCGCCGCCAAGGCCGCAGGCAAGCCGGTGGTGATCTCGATGGGCGAGTATGCCGCATCGGGCGGCTACTGGATCAGCTCGGAAGCCAACTGGATCGTGGCCCAGCCCTCGACCATCACCGGCTCGATCGGCGTCTATGGCGGCAAGTTCGTGCTGGCCGACGCCCTCGGCCGGTTCGGCATCGACATGCGCAACCTGTCGGTCGGCGGTCAGTACGCCGACGCCTTCTCGCCGTCCCAGCCCTTCACGCCGGAACAGCGCTCAGCCTTCGCGGCCCAGATCGACCGGACCTATGAGGAGTTCATCGCGCGCGTCTCGACCGGCCGTCGCCTGCCACCGGCCCGCGTGCGCGAGATCGCCCGCGGCCGCGTCTGGACGGGCGCCCAGGCCCGCCAGATCGGTCTGGTCGACCAGCTGGGCGGGCTAGAGGAAGCCATCGCCAAGGCGAAGGAACTGGCGGAGATTCCGGCCGACCAGTCGGTGAGCTTCAAGCGCTATCCCGAGCCGGAATCGCCGTGGAAGGCCCTGTCCAGCGCCTTCGGCGTGTCCAGCGAGGCGGCCCGCGTTCTGGTCGGCATCGGTGCGGTCATGGACGATCCGCAGGCCGAGGCGACGGTTCGCCGCATCCAGACCGAACGGGCCCGCGCCTCGGGGGCTTCGGTGCTCGCGGACCAGCCGTACTGAGCGCCGGACACTCTCCTGTGAAGCCTGCGCTCATTGACGGTTCGGGGGTATGGACCGACATTGCGGGTTCGGCGTTGTTCGCAGCGCCCTGCAAGGTAACACCATGACCCAGCCTGATCGTCTGATCTTCGCCACCAACGCCGGAACGCGCCGCCCGACCGGCGGTCTGCTTGCGCCGATCATGTGGATCGCCGGCGTGATCGCCACCCTCGTCGCCATGACGGTCGGCGCGATCCTCGCGGTGTTCACGGCTGCGGCCGTGGCGGTGATCGCCGTGTTCGCGGCGGTGCTGGTCTTCTTCGCCGGCTTCGCGCTTCGCGCCCGCCGCGCCATGACCCGCCGCAATCGCCGGGCCGGCGATGAGGACGTGATCGAGGCGCGCAAGGTCGATGGCGCCTGGGTCACCTATGGCTGGGAGCGGACGGGCCGCTGACCCCGGTGTTGATCGTCCGGGACGCGCCTTCCCCCAATTTCGACAGCCGCCGGGCCCCGCCCGACATGCTGGTGCTGCACTACACGGGCATGCAGTCGGCCGAGGCTGCGGTCGCGCGCCTGCGTGACTCCGAGGCCAAGGTCTCCGCCCATTACGTCGTTGACGAGGACGGCTCGATCCTGCGGCTGGTTCCGGAAGAACGCCGCGCCTGGCATGCCGGCCGCGGCGTCTGGCAGGGCGAGACCGACTGCAACGCGGCCTCCATCGGCATCGAGATCGTCAATCCGGGCCACGAGTTCGGCTATCGCGACTTTCCCGAGGCCCAGATCGCTTCGGTGATCAGCCTGGTCAGCGACATCCGTACCCGCTGGACCATCCCCGACGCCCGCATCATCGGCCATTCCGACCTCGCGCCCGACCGCAAGCAGGATCCGGGCGAGCTGTTCCCGTGGAAGCGACTGGCCTCGGTCGGCCACGGCCTTTGGTTTGAGCCTGCGCCGGAACGGGTCTCGGCCCTCGGCGCGCCTCTGGCGGTCGGCGACGAGGGGCTGGGCGTCATCGTCCTGCGCGCCGGCCTGCATCGCCTCGGCTTCGGCCTTCAACCCGGCGGCGACTACGACGACGAGACCCGCCTGACCGTCGAGGCCTTCCAGCGCCACTGGCGACCGGCCCGCGTCGACGGCATCGCCGATGGCGAGACCCGCGCGACCCTGATGGGGGTGCTGCAGTTGGCGACGGCCGAGAGCACGACCGGGGTTCTGAACTAACGAAGTTGACCTTCGTCCGGCCAGCGCGCATCTGTCCGCGCGTCAGACGGCCGGGCGGTCGCGGCGCGGGCTACGCCCGTGTCGAGGAAAGTCCGGGCTCCACGGTGAATAGGCGGCGGATAACTTCCGCCCGGGGCGACCCGAGGGATAGCGCCACAGAAAGCAAACCTCCGGACCTGCGGGGCCGGTAAGGGTGAAAGGGTGGGGTAAGAGCCCACCGCGTAGGCGGCAACGTCGACGGCATGGCAAGCCCCGCCTGGAGCAAGACCGAATAGGGATGTCGCGCAGGCCTCGGCCCGCAGGGTTCACCGCCCGAGACGTCCGGGTAGGTCGCGAGAACCGGTCAGCAATGGCCGGTCCAGAGGAATGATCGTCGCCCGCCTCGGCGGGAACAGAACCCGGCTTACAGGCCGTCTGACATTTTTCTCCCAGAACCGCCGAAGCATTGGGATCGCGCCGTAGTGTGGGCCCAGGCGCGACCGTTCACGCCTTAACCCCTTGCTTGGAAAGGCGTGAGAGCATCCGCCCACACCCTGTCGATAGCTGGCTCGTTCTGTGTATGTTCCTGTTTCTCAAGGGCTTGCGCCAGCTTGACGGTTAACGAACGTCAACTAATCCCATTGAGGCCCATTTGATCCCATGCTATCCCAAATCGCAGTAGGGCTGTGGTTGCGCCGCCTGGCGCGCGTTGGGATTTCAAAGGGGGCGGATCGCAGGGTCCGATCAGGCAGGGCGTGTTTCTCTCGACCTTTGAGAAACAATTGGACGGCAAGCGCCGCCTGCTGATCCCGCAGGAGTTCCGGACGGCTGCCAACGGCGCCGAGCACGGCGTGTTCTGCTTCTTTTCAATCGAGTCCGATTGCCTCGAGGCCGGCGGCGAAAAGCTGATGGCTGAGTACGTCTCGATGATCGAGGAACTGCCGTTCGGCGACGACCTGCGCACAGCTCTGGAAGAAACCTTCTTCGCCGGTCAGCGCCCGCTGGCCTACGACGGCGGCGGCCGCATCACCCTGCCCGAGCATCTGTGTCAGGAAGCCGGTCTGGGCGAGGACGTGGTCATCGTCGGTCTCGGCTCCCGCTTCCAGATCTGGGACCGCGCCCGCTGGAACGCCCGTCGCGATGAGCGCCGCGCCCTGGCGCGTCAAGCCGTGCGCGAGCGCGGCGAGGCCGGGCGCAAGGCCCTGCTGGCCGGCCGCCGTCCGGCCGGGGAGGGCGCATGACCTCTCCGCACGCGCCCGTCCTGCTGGACGAAGTGATCGAGGCTCTGGCCCCGCAGCCCGGCGACGTCATCATCGACGCCACCTTCGGCGCCGGCGGCTACACCCGCGCCATCCTGAAAACCGGCGCGACCGTCATCGCCCTGGATCGCGACCCGACGGTGCAGGTCCATGCCGACGCCGTCGCCAACGACTATCCCGAGACCTTCCGCCTGATCCGCACGCCGTTCTCAGGCCTCGCCGACGCCTTCGCGCAGTCCGGCGAGGCGAAGCTTGACGGTGTGGTCTTCGACATCGGTGTCTCGTCCATGCAACTGGATCAGGCCGAGCGAGGGTTCTCCTTCATGCGCGACGGGCCGCTGGACATGCGCATGTCGGACGAGGGCGTCACCGCCGCCGACATCGTCAACACATGGGACCACGGCCCTCTGGCCCATATCTTCAAGCTGTATGGCGACGAGCGTCAGTCGGGCCGGGTGGCGACGGCCATCCTGCGCCGCCGCGTCGAGCAGCCGTTCACCCGCACTCTGGATCTGGCCGAGGTCGTCGAGAAGGCGCTGGGCGGCCGTCGCGGCGCCGCTATCCATCCGGCCACCCGCGTGTTCCAGGCCCTGCGCATCGCAGTCAACGACGAGCTGGGCGAGCTGCGCGCCGGGCTGGAGGCTGCCGAGGCCACGCTGGCGCCCGGCGGCCGTCTGGCGGTCGTCACGTTCCACTCGCTGGAAGATCGCATCGTGAAGGCCTTCCTGACCGAGCGCACCGGCAATGCGCCGGGCGGTTCGCGTCACGCCCCGGTCGCCGTCGATACCCGCAAGCCCAGCTTCACCCTGTCGTTCAAGGGTGCGCGCGAGGCGGGCGAGGCCGAGCTGGCCGGCAATCCGCGCTCGCGCTCGGCCAAGCTGCGCGCCGCCGTCCGCACCGATGCCGCGCCGTGGGGAAGAATCGCCGCATGAGCGTCGCTGCCCTCGCCATCCGTCCGCTTCAGCGCCTGTTCTCGTGGAAGGTCCGCGGCATCCGCTGGGTCGAGATCATCGGCGTCGTTCTGGTCGGCGTGATGATCCTGTCCGTCTATGTCGCCAAGGCCGGCGCCGCGCGCGAAAGCGCCCGCATCAGCGATCTTGAGCGCCAGATCAGCGAGAACGGCGAACGCGTCCGCCTGCTGCGCGCCGAGGTCGCCCGTCTGGAACAGCCCGGCCGTCTCGAGGCCCTGTCCCGCAGCGCCGGTTTGGGCCCCGTCGAGATGAAGCGGCAGGAGACCGAGGCCAACCTGCCCAACCTTGCGCCCATCCCCGAGCCTCGCCCGGTGGTGATCGCCCCGACGCCCGCCGCGCCTGCCGCTGCCCCCGCCGCGGAGGCTGCGCAATGAGCATTCACGATCCGCACGCCTGGGACCGCCCCGCGCCGCGCGCTCCGGGTTCCGGCATGGATGCCCGCCGTCTGGTGCCTTCGTGGCGTTGGCTGGCCGAGGCCATGTGGTGGGTGGAGCACTCGTTCGGCCGCGCCCGCGCCGACGCTCGCCCGGAAGAGGACACCCGCGTCCGCATCTTCCTGATCCTGTGCGTCTTCTCGGCGATCTTCGTCTGTCTGGCGCTCGGCGCCATGAACGCGGCCCTGCTGGCGCCCAAGGGCGGCGTCGGCGCCGCCTCGCACCCGAACGCTGTGGTCCGCGCCGACATCGTCGACCGCAACGGCGCCCTGCTGGCGACCAACATCACCCACTACGGCCTCTACATAGACCCGCGCGAGGTCTGGGACCGCCGTCTGGCCGCCGAGCAGATCAAGCGCGCCTTGCCTCGTGTGTCTTCGGCCAAGCTGCAGCGTGTCCTGTCGGGCCAGCGTCGCCTGATCGTCCTGCCGGGCCTGACCCCGCAGGAGAAGTCCGCCGTCCACGGCCTGGCCCTCGGCGGCGTGACGTTCGAGCCGGAAGACCGTCGCGTCTATCCGCTGGGCGACTCGGCCACTCACGTGCTGGGCGCCGCCGACACGGGCGGGCAGGGCATCTCGGGCGCCGAGCTGGCCTTCAACAAGGACATCCGCGCCGCCGGCCAGAACGGCGAGGCCTTCCCGCTGTCCATTGACCTGCGCGTCCAGGGCATTCTGGAGAACGAGCTGGGCACGGCCGCCGCCGCCGCCGAGGCCAAGGGCGCCGTCGGCGTCGTGGCCAACGCCACCACCGGCGAAATCCTCGGCATGGCCAGCTGGCCGACGACCGACAGCCTGAACCGCGTTACCTCGGCCCACTACGAGATGGGCTCCGTGTTCAAGACCTTCACCGTCGCCATCAGTCTCGATACCGGCCGGGCGGACATGAACACCCTGTACGACGCCTCGCAGCCCTACATGATCGGCAACCGCCGCATCACGGACTTCCACGCCACCAACCAGATCCTGACGCTGGAAGAGGTCTATCTGCACTCGTCCAACATCGGCACCTCGCGCATGGCGGTCGAGATGGGGCCGGACGTCATGCGGGACTATTTCGGCCGCTTCGGCCTGCTGGACGCCGCCCCGATCGAGCTGCACGAGTCGGCCCGTCCGCGCCGTCCGCAGAACTGGATCGACTCGACCCGCGCCTCGATGTCCTTCGGCTACGGCATCATGATCACTCCGCTGCAGATGACGGCGGCGACGGTCGCCCTGGTCAACGGCGGCGTCTATCGCCCGCTGACCCTGCGTCGCGGCGGCACGAACGCCGAGGGCCGCCGGGTCGTCAGCCCCGAGACCTCGCGCGACATCCGCAATCTGATGCGCGCCAACGTCCTGCGCGGCTCGGGCAAACGCGCCGACGCCGCCGGCCTGCGCGTGGGCGGCAAGACGGGCTCGGCCAACAAGCTGGTCAACGGCCGCTACGACGCCAGCCGCGGCATCGGCTCCTTCGCCTCGGTCTTCCCGGCCGACGGCCCGGACGACGCCCAGCGCTATGTCATCTTCGTGCTGGTGGACGAGCCCGGCGTGGGTTCGCGTCAGGGCGGCGGCGTCGCCGCGCCGGTCGTCGGCCGCGTCGCCGACCGCATCGCCGGCTTCCTGAACGTCCAGCGCCGGATCGATCCGCCCGCGCCCGCCCCGGTCCCCGCCGCATGAGCGCGCTTCGTCTCTCCGATCTGCTGCGCCGGGATGTCCCAACCGATCCGCTGATCACCGGCGTGACGGCCGACAGCCGCAAGGTCGCGCCCGGTTCGCTGTTCGTGGCCTTGCCGGGCAGCGCCGCCGACGGTCGCGCCTTCATTCCGCAGGCCCTGTCGCAGGGCGCCGCCGCCGTGCTGGCTCCGTCGGACACGGACGCCGGCCTGGCCCCGCTGCTGGTCACCTCGGGCGACGTCCGCCGCGCCTACGCCATCGCGGCCCGCAGCTTCTACGGCGCCCAGCCCAAGACCTGCGTCGCCGTCACCGGCACCAACGGCAAGACCTCGGTCGCCGCCTTCTGTCGCCAGATCTGGGCGGCCATGGGCCTGACCTCCGCGAGCATGGGCACGTTGGGGGTTTTGAAACAGTCGGGTAACGTTAATCAGGCGTTGACCGGCCCAGGCCTGACCAGCCCCGACGCCGCCGACGCTGCCCGCATGCTGGCCCAACTGGCGGAGGAGGGCGTCACCCACCTCGCGCTCGAGGCCTCGTCCCACGGCATCGACCAGCGCCGCATCGACGGCGTGACGCTGAAGGCCGCCGCCTTCACCAACCTGACCCAGGATCACCTCGACTATCACGGCACGATGGACGAGTACCGCGCGGCCAAGCTGCGCCTGTTCGAGACCCTGCTGCCGCGCGGCCGCACCGCCGTGCTGAACGCCGACAGCGACGCCTACTCCAGCTTCGCCGCCGCCAGCATCATGTCGGGCCTCGGCATCATGGGCGTGGGCGAGCGGGGCCGCGACCTGACCCTGATCGCCCGTCGTGCCGTACCGGAAGGCCAGCGCCTGACCATCGACGTACGCGGCGAGACCCATGAGGTCCTGCTGCCGCTGGCCGGCGCCTTCCAGGCCTCCAACGCCCTCGTCGCCGCCGGCCTGTGCATCGCCGCCGGCGAGGACGCCGGCCGCGTTCTGGCGGCGATGGAGAAGATCGAGGGCGCCCAAGGTCGCCTCCAGCGCATCGGCGGCGCATCGAAGGGCGAGGTCTACGTTGACTATGCCCACACGCCTGACGGTCTGGAGACGGTGCTCAAGGCCCTGCGTCCGCATGCCACCGGCCGCCTGATCGTGGTCTTCGGCGCCGGTGGAGACCGCGACCGCGCCAAACGCCCCCTGATGGGCGAGGTGGCGGGCCGTCTGGCCGACGTCGCCATCGTCACCGACGACAACCCGCGCTCGGAAGATCCGGCCTCGATCCGCAAGGCCGTGCGCGAGGGCTGCCCGTACGCACATGAAATCGGCGACCGCCGCGAGGCCATCCGCCACGCGATCGGGGAAATGCGCGACGGGGATGTGGTGGTCATCGCCGGAAAAGGGCATGAACAGGGTCAGATCGTCGGCGGCGTGACTCACCCCTTCGACGACGCGTCCGAAGCCGCCGAAGCCCTGCGTATCCATGCCTGACACCCCTCCGCTCTGGACGTCCGCCGAGATCGAGGCCGCGACCGGAGGACGCCTGTCCGGCGCGCCGTTCGAGGCGCACGGCCTGACCTACAACAGCCGCGAGATCGTCCCCGGCGACCTGTTCCTGGCCCTGAAGGGCGCGCGGGACGGGCATGAGTTCGCCGTCTCCGCCTTCGCCGCCGGCGCAACCGGCGCCCTTGTTGAACGCGAGGTCGAGGGCGGATCGTCGGTGGTCGTGCCCGACACCCTGGGCGGCCTGGAGGCCATGGGCGTCTTCTCCCGTGACCGCGCGCCCCACGTCCGCCGCGGCGCAGTGACCGGCTCGGTCGGCAAGACCAGCGTGACCCAGGCGATCAAGGCCGGCCTCGACCTCGCCGGCCCGGCCCACGCCTCGATCAAGAGCTACAACAACCACATCGGCGTGCCCCTGACGCTGGCCCGAATGCCGCGGTCGACCGAGCGCGCCGTGTTCGAGATCGGTATGAACGCGCCGGGCGAGATCGCGCCCCTGTCGAGGTTCGTCCGACCTCACGCCGCCTGCGTGACCACGGTCGGCCCGGTCCATATCGAGGCCTTCGCCGACGGCGAGGCCGGCGTCGCCGCCGAAAAGGCCGCCATCTTCGAGGGGCTGGCAGAGGGCGGGACCGCGGTCCTGAACGGCGACATCGCTTTCGCCCATGTGCTGGACGAGGCCGCCCGCCGCGCCGGCGCGCACTGCGTCACCTTCGGCACGAAAGCTGGCCACGACGCCCGCCTGCTGGCGTTCGAACCGGCGCTGGGCGGCGCGGTCGTCCGCGCCGAGCTGTTCGGCAAGCCGCTGGACTTCCCGCTCAGCCAGTCGGGCTTCCACTGGGGCCTGAACAGCCTGTGCGTCCTGCTGATGCTCGATGCGCTGGACGTGCCGCTGGACACCGCGCTGAAGGCGCTCGCCGAATTCCAGCCGCTGGCCGGTCGGGGGCAGGTGGCCGTCGTCACGGGTCCGGGCGGGACCTTCACCCTGATCGACGAGAGCTACAACGCCAACCCGCTGTCGATGGCGGCCGGCTTCCGCAGCCTCGGCGCGCGGCCCGTGCCGTCGGGCGGTCGTCGCATCGTCGTCCTGACCGACATGCTGGAGCTGGGCGACCAGTCCCGCGCCCTGCACGAGGGCCTCGCCGGGCCGATCGACGCCGCGGGCCTCGATCTGGTCCACGCCGCCGGGCCGGAGATGAAGCAACTGTACGACGTCCTGCCCGCCGCCCGACGCGGCGAGTGGCGCGAGACCGCCGCCGAGCTGGCCGCCGATGCGGCCACGCTTGCGGGTCCGGGGGACATCGTGATGGTCAAGGGTTCGAACGGGTCGAAGGCTTCGCTGGTCGCGAAGGCTCTGGCGGCGCTGGGAGGCTAACCGCATGTTCTATCTGCTGTATCTCTACTATGCGGACGTTGCGCAGGATTACCCCCTGCTGAACCTCGTCCAGTACCAGACCGTCCGCGTCGCCCTCGCCATGGCCACGGCCATGATCGTTGCGGTGGCCATGGGCAGCCGCTTCATCGCCTGGATGCGCGTCAAACAGGGCAAGGGCCAGCCGATCCGCTCGGACGGCCCGGTCACCCACCTGTCCAAGGTCGGCACCCCGACCATGGGCGGGCTGATGATCCTCGCCGGCATCGCGGTGGCGGTGCTGCTGTGGGGTGACCTGACGAACCCCTACATCTGGATCGTGTCGTTCGTGACCGCCGCCTTCGGCGTGCTGGGCTTCATCGACGACTACGCCAAGGTGACCAAGCAGACCTCGGCCGGTCTGACCTCGAAGCAGAAGCTGCTGGCCCAGACCGTGGTCGCCATCATCGCGGGCGTCATGACAGTGCTCTGGATGACCCAGTCGCCGACCTCGCCCAACCTCGAAACCTCGATCGCCTTCCCGTTCTTCAAGGCCGTGCTGCTGAACGTCGGCTGGTTCTACGTTGCCTTCGCCGCCTTCACGATCATCGGCTTCTCGAACGCGGTGAACCTGACGGACGGGCTCGACGGCCTGGCCATCGTGCCGGTGATGATGGCCGCGGCGGCGTTCGGGATCATTTCCTACCTCGTCGGCAACTTCATCTTCTCCCAGTATCTCGGCGTCCACCACGTCCCGGGCGCTGGCGAACTGGCCATCTTCACCGCCGCTATCATCGGCGGGGGCGTGGGCTTTCTCTGGTACAACGCCCCGCCGGCCAAGATCTTCATGGGCGACACCGGCTCCTTGGCCCTCGGCGGCGCTCTGGGCGCCATCGCCGTGGCGACCAAGCACGAGCTGGTGCTGGGCATCGTCGGCGGCCTGTTCGTCATCGAGGCCGCCTCGGTCATGATCCAGGTCGCCTACTTCAAGGCCACGAAGAAGCGCATCTTCCTGATGGCGCCGATCCACCACCATTTCGAGAAGATGGGCTGGCCGGAATCGACGGTCGTGATCCGCTTCTGGATCGTCTCGGCCATGCTGGCTCTGGCCGGCCTCGCCACGCTGAAGCTGCGCTAGAGCCATGATCCCCGTCCCGGGCTTCGAAGGGCGGAGGATCGCAGTCTTCGGCCTCGGCAGGTCGGGACTGACGGCCGCGCGCGCGCTGAAGGCCGGCGGCGCCCTGCCGGTGCTTTGGGACGACAGCGTCTCCAGCCGCATGCAGGCCGAAGCCGAAGGCTTCGCCGTCGAGGACTTGACCGTCGCCGACTGGTCCGGCTTCGCGGCGCTGATCCTGTCGCCCGGCGCGCCGCTGACCCATCCCAAGCCGCACTGGACGGTCGAGAAGGCGAAAGCCGCCGGCATCGAGGTCATCGGCGACATCGAACTGTTCGCCCGCGCGCTGGAGGCTCTGCCGGCTGACCAGCGCCCCCGCGTCGTCGCCATCACCGGCACCAACGGCAAGTCGACCACCACTGCCCTGATCGGCTGGGTGCTGAAACAGGCCGGTCTGACCGTCCACGTCGGCGGCAACATCGGCATCGGCGTGCTGGCCTTGCCGGAGCCCACCCCCGAGGCCGTCTATGTGATCGAGGTCTCCAGCTACCAACTCGACCTGACCACCCGCTTCGCGCCTGACGTCGCCATCCTGACCAACATCTCGCCGGACCACCTGGATCGTCACGGCGGGATGGAGGGCTATGTCGCCGCCAAGGCGCGGATCTTCGCCCACGCCGATGTCGCCCTTGTCGGCACCGATGAAAGCTGGGGCCGGGGGATTTTCGAAAGCCTCGACAATGCGACGCCGATCTCGACGGCGGAGCCCGCTTCACCGACCGGAGGCGTCTCCGCTCGTGCAGGCCGGCTTGAGGTCAACGGTGAGACCGTGGATCTGACCGCCGCCCGTTCGCTGCCGGGCCGTCACAACGCCCAGAACGCCGCCTTCGCCTGGGCGACCGCCCGCGCGCTCGGCATCCCTCACGAGACCGCCGCGCAGGGCCTGCTCTCCTTCCCCGGTCTCGCCCACCGCATGGAGACCGTCGGCCAACTCGGCCGGGTTCGCTTCGTCAACGACTCCAAGGCCACCAACGCCGACGCCGCGCGGCAGGCGCTGCTGTCCTACGAGCGCAGCTTCTGGATCGCCGGCGGGCGGGCCAAGGCGGGAGGGATCGATGATCTGCACGACCTCTACCCCCGCGTCGTCGAGGCCTTCCTGATCGGCGAGGCCTCCGGACCCTTCGCCGCGGCGCTTGGCGAGACGCCCCATCGGCTATGCGGTGACATGCAGACGGCAGTGAAGGCCGCATACGAGGCCGCCGCCGCTACAGGCCGCGACGAGGTGGTGCTGCTCAGCCCCGCCGCCGCCAGCTTCGACCAATATCCGGACTTCGAGGCGAGGGGAGAGGCCTTCCGCGCCGCCGTCCTCGCCCTCGGCGCAACACCTGCGAGCGCGTCATGACGCACAGCTATACGCCCGCCTTCTCGCGCAACGACCAGAGCCCGCTGGCGAAGTGGTTCTGGACCGTGGACCGGGGCCTGCTGGCCGCCGCCCTGACCCTGATGGGCCTTGGTGTCGCGCTGAGCTTCGCCTCGTCGCCGGCCGCCATCCTCGCCGACCAGTCGATCAGCGATCCCTTCCACTATTCGTGGAGGATGATGGTCTGGGCCTCGGGCGGTCTGGTGCTGATGCTGACGACGTCGCTGCTGTCGCCGCGCGGCGTGCGCCGTATCGCCGTTCTGGGTCTGCTGGGCGCCATCGTCGTCATGGCCGCCCTGCCGTTCATCGGCAATGAGGTGAAGGGCGCGGCGCGCTGGATCAACCTGGGGCCGTTCAGTCTGCAGCCGTCCGAGTTCGCCAAGCCCAGCCTGATCGTCTTCGCCGCCTGGATGTTCTCCGAGGCGCAGAAGGGGCAGGGCGTGCCCGGCGTCAGCATCGCTTTCGGCGCTTGGGCCCTGACCGTCGGCCTGCTGCTGATCCAGCCGGACATCGGCCAGACCCTGCTGATCACCACCACCTTCATGGCCGTCTTCTTCATGGCCGGCGTGCCGCTGAAGTGGGTGGCGGCGCTGGGCGCGGCGGGCGCGGCGGGCGTCGTGGGGCTGTATTTCGCCTTCAGCCACATGCGCGATCGTCTCAGCCGCTTCTTCTCGCCCGAGACCACCGACACCCACCAGATCGACCGCGCCTCCGAGGCCATCCGCGCCGGCGGTCTTGTCGGCCGCGGCGTCGGCGAGGGCGTGATGAAACGCCACGTGCCGGACCTGCACACCGACTTCATCTATTCGGTCGGCGCCGAGGAGTTCGGTCTGGTCCTCTCCCTGACCATGATCGGCCTGTACGCCTTCATCGTCCTGCGCGGTATGCGCAAGGCCATGAAGCTGAACGACAGCTTCGAGCAGACCGCCGCTGCCGGCCTGTTCATGCTGGTCGGCCTGCAGGCCTGCATCAATGTGGCCGTGAACCTGAACCTGATCCCGACCAAGGGCATGACCCTGCCGTTCATCAGCTACGGCGGCTCCTCGATGATGGCCATGGGCCTGACCATGGGCTTCGCGTTGGCCCTGACCCGTCGGCGTCCAGGGGCGTATGAGCCTGGGGCGTCGCTGGCGGACCGGCGGAGGATTCTGCCGTAGGTTGGGCATCGCTGGTTCGTCGTGATGAACCAATAGACCGCACCCCCGCACAGATCGCAGACCAGTAGCGCCCTTCTCCGTCCTCAGGCAGAAACCTACCCATGAACTCCAAAGTCTGCGTCGTCGCCGCCGGGGGCACCGGCGGGCATATGTTCCCCGCCGAGGCCCTGTCCCGCGAACTGGCCGCGCGCGGCTGGCGGATCGTGCTGGCGACCGACCGGCGTGGCGAGGCCTACGCCCACAACTTCCCGGCCGAGGAGCGGCTGGCGCTGGACGCCGCCACCGGTCGCGGTCCGATCGGCATGGCGAAGGCCGGCGTCGCCATCCTCAAGGGCGTGGTTCAGGCCCGTTCGGCGCTGAGGCGGCTCGACGCCTCGGTCGTCGTCGGCTTCGGCGGCTATCCGTCCGCTCCCGCCCTGCTGGCCGCTCTCAGCCAGAAGCGACCGACCCTGCTTCACGAACAGAACGCCGTGCTGGGCCGCACCAACCGCTGGCTGGCGCCCTACGTCGGCCAGATCGCCTCGTCCTTTCCCAACCTGCAGAAGGTCCCGCAGGGCATGGGCGCGCGCGTCAGCCTGATCGGCAATCCGGTGCGCCCGGATATCCGCGCCCTGTACGACCGCCCGTTTACCGCCCCTGTCGACGGCGGCCCGATCCACGTTCTCGTCACCGGCGGCAGCCAAGGCGCCCGCATCCTGTCCGAGGCCGTGCCGCAGGCACTGGCCGCCCTGCCGGAGCCGCTCAAGGCCCGCCTCAAGGTCCAGCAACAGTCCCGCCCCGAAACTCTTGAGGCTGCGCGTCAGATCTATCTGGAGGCCGGGATCGACGCCGAGGTCGCACCCTTCTTCCGGGACATGGCGCAGCGTCTGTCGGCGGCGCATCTGGTGATCGGCCGCGCCGGCGCCTCGACCTGTTCGGAGCTGGCCGTCACCGGCGTGCCGTCCCTGCTGATCCCGCTCGGCATCGCCATGGACGACCACCAGCGCTTCAACGCCGCCAGCCTCGCCGACGCCGGCGGCGCCGAGGTGATGCTGGAGGGCGCCGTCACGGTCGAGGCCCTGACCATCGTCCTGAACGGCCTGCTGTCGGATCCGGCGCGCCTCGCCTCCATGAGCGCCGGCGCTCGCTCCGCCGCCCTGCCGGACGCCACCCGGCACCTCGCCGACATGGTCGAGGCTGCGGCGCGCTGACCCGCTCGAGAACCGACTGGGACCCTGATCGGGCGACTCGCGTTAAGGCGTCGCCATGCCAAGCTTCGTCACCGACCTGACCCGCGAGGTCTTCCGCCTCTGGCGCGAGTTCTACTGGCTGCCCGAATGGGTGGTCGTCAGCGTCATCGTCGCCGTCTGCGTGGTGATCGGCTGGGCGGCGAACCAGATCGTTTTCGGCCTGCTCCAGCTCATCGTGCGCAAGCGCGACCTGTTCTGGCGCGGCCTCGTCGGCCGGGCGCGGCTGAAGGTCCGGGTCGCGGTGATGATCGCAGCCCTGGCTTTCGCGGTCACCATCTCGCCGCTGGACCCCGAGCCGTCGCTCGCGATCCGGCAGGCGCTGCTGTTCCTCTTCATCCTGACGCTGGGCTGGATGGCCATCGGCGCCAGCGACATGTGGGCCGTCGTCTATCTGCGCCGCTTCAACATGGCGGCCGAGGACAATCTGATCGCCCGCAAGCATGTGACCCAGGCCCGCATCCTCCAGCGCGTTTCGGCCCTGCTGATCGGTATTGTCACTCTGGGCCTCGCCCTGATGACCATCGGCGCGGTGCGACAGTGGGGTATGAGCCTGCTCGCCTCCGCCGGTGTTGTGGGCATCATCGCCGGTCTGGCGCTGCAGCCGCTGCTGACCAACATGATCGCCGGCATCCAGATCGCCACCGACCAGCCCATCCGGCTGGACGACGCCGTCATCGTCGAGGGCGAGTGGGGCCAGATCGAGGAGATCACCTCCACCTATGTCGTGGTGAAGCTGTGGGACTGGCGGCGCATGATCCTGCCGCTCAGCTACTTCATCTCCAAGCCGTTCCAGAACTGGACTCGCGAGACGGCCCGGCTGATCGGCACGGCCTTCCTCTACGTCGACTACGAGGCGCCCATCGATCGCCTGCGCGCCGAGCTTGAGCGCATTTGCAAGGAAAGTCCGTTGTGGGACGGAGACGTCATCGCCCTGCAGGTCACCGACATCAGCGACCGGACGGCCCAGATCCGCTGCCTCGCAAGCGCGCGCAACGCCCCGACCGCCTTCGACCTGCGCTGCGAGATTCGCGAGAAGATGCTGGCCTTCATGCGCGACCACTGCCCCGAGGCCCTGCCGAGACAGCGTCAGCTGAACGCCGGGCTGTCGCACCCGGCCGACGGTCTGATCACTCAGCCAGCGCAGCTCGACCGGTCCTGACGGCGGCCTCCAGCGTCTCGTGCCCGTCGCGCCAGTGAGCCGGCGGACGGCAGGCCATTTCGAGCAGTTCCGCCGCGTCCCCGCCCGGAGTCGCCGCATAGGCCGGCGCGGGATCGGGCGTCGCCGGCCCCTCGGCGCCCCCGGCCTTTACCGAGGCGAAGTCCAGCCGGTCCGCCGTGCCGGTCGCGCAGTCGAACCGCCACCACGACCAGCCGCCCCAGTAGGCCTGTCCGGCGACCTCGAAATCCTCCTCGGCGACCTGGAAGGCGCGCATGCGCAAGCCATCGCCGTCCGCCTGGATGGAGCCCAGATCCGCGAACACCGCGAACCGCCCGATGCCCGCCAGCACCAGATGATGGAAGTCGTCGTCCTGCGCGATGGCAGGCGACGAGAACAGGGCGGCGACCAGAGATGCGGCGACGAGCATTTTCATGTCCCCATCGTAACCGGGCGTTGACCGCGGTTCGAGTAGGCTTCTGCCATGACGCGCTTCATGACCCTCGATTTCGCCGACGGCGACCGCGCCGAACTGCTGGCGCAGGTCGCGGAGATGGCGCGCCGGCCCTACGGTTATGTCGTCACGCCCAACGTGGATCACGTCATCAAGCTGATGGACGGCCGGGTCGCCGAGGATATCTACCGCGGCGCCGCCCTGATGATCTGCGACAGCCGCATCCTCGCCCATCTGGCGCGTCTGCGGGGCAAGCGCCTGTCGGTCTATCCGGGGTCGGACATGACCGCCGACCTGCTGGCCTCAAACCACGATCTGACCTTCGGCGTCTTCGGCCCCGATCGCGCGGCCTTCGACGATCTGGTCGCCCGCTATCCGACCCGCCGGTTCACTTACATCGCGGCCCCGATGCTGACGCCTGGCACGCCCGATTGGGACGCCACGGTCGGCGCCGCCTGCGCGGCCGAATGGGACGTCCTGCTGACCTGCGTCTCCTTCCCCAAGCAGGAGCGCTTCGCCCACGCCCTGCGCGCCGCCGGCCGCCCCTTCGGCGTTGCCCTTTGCGTCGGCGCCTCCATCGACTTCCTCACCGGCCGCCAGCACCGCGCGCCGAAGGTCTTCCAGCAGCTCTCGCTGGAATGGCTCCACCGCCTGCTCAGCCAGCCTAAACGCATGTTCCGCCGCTATGTGATCGAGGGCCCGGCGATCTTCGGCTGGTTCGTGAAGACCGAAGTGCTGCGGTAGGCCGGCGGCTTAAGCCACCAGTGTCTCCGCCTGACTCAGGTCCACGCTCACCAGCTGGCTGACGCCACGCTCCGGCATCGTCACCCCGTAAAGGCGGTCCATCCGGCTCATGGTCACCGGGTTGTGGGTGATGACGATGAAGCGGGTGTCGGTGCGGTTGCGCATCTCGTCCAGCATGCGGCAGTAGCGATCGACGTTGGCGTCATCCAGCGGCGCGTCGACTTCGTCCAGCACGCAGACCGGCGCCGGATTGGCCAGGAAGACGGCGAAGATCAGCGCCGCCGCCGTCAGGGCCTGCTCGCCGCCGGACATCAGGCTCATGACCGACAGGCGCTTGCCGGGCGGGCAGGCGAATATCTCCAGGCCCGCTTCCAGCGGATCGTCGCTCTCGACCAGCTTCAGCTCGGCCTGGCCGCCGCCGAACAGGGCCTCGAACAGGGTCCGGAAATTCTCATTGATGATGTCGAACGCGGCGACCAGCCGTTCGCGGCCCTCGGCGTTCAGCTCGTCGATGCCGTCGCGCAGCTTGGCGATGGCGCTGGTCAGGTCCGACCGCTCGACCTTCATCGTCTGCAGGCGGTCGCCGTATTCGTTCGCCTCTTCCTCGGCCAGCAGATTGACCGCGCCCAGCATCTCGCGCTCGCGCTCCAGCCCCATCAGCAGGCTTTCTGCCCCGGCGGCGTCCGGCGGGCGGGCGATGGCGTCATCCATCAGCTTCTGGCCCAGCTCTTCGGGCGACATCTGCGCCGTCTCGCGGACCATGTTGGCAGCGTCGAGCAGACGCTCGGCGGCGGCCTCCTCGCGGGCGGCCAGACCGGCGCGGGCCTCGCGGGCCTGCGACGCGGCGCTCTCGGCGGCGCGCGCGGCGCGGTCGGCGTCCCCGGCCTGCCCCTCGGCGACTGACAGGGCGTCGGCGGCGGCCTTGCGGCGGGTCTCGGCCACGGTCAGGGCGTCCAGCAGGGTCGAGCGCTGGGCCGCAAGCTGTTCCGGCGCCTCCTCAGAGGCCTTTAGTCGCGCGGCGGTCTTCTCGGCATCCTTCTCCAGCGCGACCACACGGGCCTTGGCGTCCTTTGCCCGGCCGGCCCAGCCGTCCTTCTCGCGCGCCAATCCTTCGATCCGCGACTGGCGGCCGGCGACCTCCCGGGCCTCGGCATCGCGCTCCACGCGGGCGGTCGCCGACGCGCCGCGCGCCGCATCCGCCGCCGTGCGAGCGGCCGTCAGTTCGTCGCGCAGGGCGGCGAGGGTCTCGGACGGGGCTTCGGCCCCCTGCGCCTCCGCCAGCGCCGCCTCGGCCGCCTCGACCTCGCCGGTCAGGCGGTTCAGGGTCTCGTCCAGCGCCTGAGCCCGCGCTTCCTTGCGCGCCTGTTCCCGGCCCAGCGCCTCGACCCGGTCGCGGGCGGCGGTCACGGCCTTGTCCAGCGCGAATGGTGCGGCGCGGGCGGTCTTCACGGCCTCCTCGGCGGTGCGGAAGGCGTCGGTCGCTGACTTCAGCGCGGCCTGAGCCGCCTCCAGCGCCGGCTTGCCCTCGTCGATCTCGGCTTCCAGCTCGGACAGGCGGGTGCGCTGGGCCAGACGCACGGCGGCCGGACGCGGGGCCTCAGCCCGCTGCACAAACCCGTCCCAGCGCCACAGGTCGCCGTCGGTGGTCACCAGACGCGCGCCGACCGGCAGGGTCTTGGCCAGCGCGGCGATCTCGCCCTTCGCCGCCACCCCGCACAGGGCCAGACGCGCCTTCAACTGATCCGGCGCCGAGACATGGTCCGCCAGCGGCTCCACGCCCCTCGGCCAGGAGGGGGAGGGGACATCCGCCCCCGCCCAGTGCGCCGCCGCCCGGGCGTCCAGCGCCGCATCCAGATCGTCGCCGAGAGCCGCGGCCAGCGCCGCCTCGTAGCCCTTGTCGGCCTGAACCTTGTCCAGCGCCGGCGGATGCTCGCGCTTGCCCTGCACCAGCAGCTGGGCGAGGCCGCGCGCCTCGGTCTGCAGCCGGCCCAAGCGATCCTCCGCGCCGCGGGCCGCCTGACGCGCCTCCTGCTCGGCGCGGGCCTTGTCGCCCCGGTCGGTCTCGGCGGCCTCGACGGCGGCGCGGGCGGTCGCCAGCTCGGCCTGGGCGGTCTTCAGCGCGGCGCGGGCGGCCTCGATCTCGGGCGTCTCCAGCGGGCCCAGCGCCTCGCGCTCCCGCTTCGTCGTCGCCAGCTGGGCCTGCGCCCGCTCGACCCGCGCCTCGGCGTCGCGCTTGCGGGCGTTCTCGGCCGAGACCCGCGCCTCGACTGCGGCCACGGCGCCGGCGACCCGTTCGACCTCGGCGTCGGCCGCCTTGCGGGCGTCCTCGGCGGCGGTCAAGGCGGCGTCCAACTGCGGTCCGCGCGAGGGCGCCGCGGCGATCTCGGTGGTAAGGGTCTCGAAGGCCTCCGTCAGGCGGGCCAGTTCACTCTCGGCGTCCCCGGCCATGCCGGTCTCGCGTTCGATGTCGGCGGCGATCCGCTGGCCCTCGGCCTTCAGCCGGTCGACCTCGGCGCGCGCCTGTTGCTCGGCCATGTCCAGCCGGTCGCGCTCCAGCGAGGCCCGGTGCAACAGGGCGCCGGCGACGGCGTCTTCCTCGCGGGCCGGCTTCAGGGCTTCCTGCGCATTCAGCGCCGCCGTCTGCGCCCGGCCCGAGGCCGTAGTCGCCTCCAGGACCGCGCGGTCGGCCTCGGCCAGCTCGGCTTTCGCGGTTTCCGCCGCCATCCGCGCGTCGTTCCAGCGCACATAGACCAGCGAGGCCTGCAGGGCCCGGATCTCGGCCGAGATCTTCTTGTACTTCTCCGCCTGCCTCGCCTCGCGCTTCAGCCGGGCCAGCGTCGTCTCCAGCTCGCGCCCGATGTCGTCCAGACGCTCGAGATTGGTCTCGGCCGCCTTCAGCCTCAGCTCGGCCTCATGCCGTCGTGTGTGCAGGCCTGCGACGCCGCCTGCCTCTTCCAGAATGCGCCGACGGTTCTGCGGCTTGGCGGCGATCAGCTCGCTGATCTGACCCTGCCGGACGAGAGCGGGGGAGTTGGCGCCGGTCGAGGCGTCGGCGAACAGCAGCTGCACGTCGCGCGCCCGGACCTCCTTGCCGTTGATCCGGTAGGTTGAGCCTTGGCCCCGGTCGATCCGGCGCGAAACCTCGATGACGGCGCTGTCCGTGAACGGCTGGGGCGCGCGTCGCTGGGCGTTGTCGATCGTCAGCTGGACTTCGGCGTGGCTGCGCGGCGGGCGATTGGCGGCGCCGGCGAAGATGACATCGTCCATGCCCTGGCCACGCATGGCCTTGGCTGAGTTGGCGCCCATCACCCAGCGCAGGCTTTCCAGCACGTTCGACTTGCCGCAGCCGTTCGGGCCTACGATCCCGGTCAGGCCCGGCTCGATGTGGAACTCCGACGCATCGACGAAGGACTTGAAGCCGACGAGCCTGAGGCGCTGGAACTGCACCGGCGGCCCGCCTCTACCGTTCGGCCTGGGCCGCGCGGATCGCGACCTCCAGTCCGCCCAGGCTGCGATCCGTCACCCGGCGTCCGTTGACGAAGAAGGAGGGGGTGGAGTTCACGCCGACCGCGTGGGCGCTCTCGATATCGCGGTTGATCGCCGCGCGAACGGCCGGTGTCGCCGCGCAGGCGTCGATCTGGGCGCGGGTCCGTCCGCTGGCGGCCACCGCCGGAGCCCACCAGTCATCCAGCGAGCCGCCCCGCAGCACCGCCGCCTGACCCCGCATCAGGACAGAGGCGACATCGAAGAACCGCTCCGGCGCCGCACAACGGGCCAGAGCGGCAGCGGGCAGGGACATCTGCTCGGGCGGCGTCGGCAGGTTGCGGAACACGAACCTCACCTGACCGGTGTCGATCAGCCGCTGCTTGAAGACCGGGAAGACGAACTGGTGCCAGTCCGCGCACAGGTGGCAGGCGAACGAGGCGTACTCGATCACCGTCACCGGCGCGTCGGCGCGGCCGATCGTGCGGTCGGCCGAGGTCACAGGCGCGACCGTCTCGACCGCCACGGCGGGCGTCGAGGCGGTGGCCAGCGGCGCCAGCAGGGCCAGCGCAGCGAGGATCAACAGTGACCGACGTCCCCCGACCATCGGTGCTTACTTGGCCAGCTCGGCGTCGATGGCGGTCGACAGGTCGGCCAGGCTCGCGCCTTCGCCGCCCGGCGTGATCACCTGAGTGCCGTTGACGTAGAAGGCCGGGGTGCCCGAGACGCCGGCCTTGAACGCGGCCTGGGCGCGCGCATCGGCGGCCTTCAGCGCGTCGGGGTCGGTGATGCACTCCTGGATCTGCTGGTTGTTCAGGCCGGCGCCGTTGCCCACGCGGAACAGGAAATCGCGCGGCGTGACCGCGCCGGTGCGCCACTCGTCCTGACCGGCCATCAGGGTGTGGACCACGTCGAAATACTTGTCGGCGCCGGCGCAGCGCGCGATGGCGAAGCCGGCCACGGCGATCTCGTTCGGGGCGGTCGGCAGTTCGCGGAAGACGTAGCGCACCTTGTTGGTGTCGACGTACTTGGTCTTGAAGTCGGCCCAGACGTTGTTCTGCCAGGCCGCGCAGTGCGGGCAGGTGACCGAGGCGTATTCGACCACGGTGACCTTGGCGCCTTCCGCGGCGCCCATGGCCATGTCGCCCTCCGCCGCGCCGCCGGCGCCGCCGCCTCCGCTGCAGGCGCCCAGTGTCGCCATCGCGGCCAGTGCGGCTGCGGTGATCGCCGCGCGGCGGCTCATGGCGGCGTAGTTGATCTTGGACATCGTCATCCTCAGGGAACAGAACTCGTCAGCATCGCGCGATTCCCGGAAACGCGCGCATTCCAGCGTTTTCGAGAACAGGTGCGGCGAAGGTTTGTCAACGTCGCGCGAAGCCGGTCACGCGAAGGTCGGTGGATCAGCTCTTGGCCAGTTCCGCCTCGATCGCCGCCGACAGGTCGGCGAGGCTTGTCCCGCTCTGCGAGCCGGGCGTCTCGACCTTCACGCCGTTGACGAAGAAGGTGGGGGTGCCGGCCACGCCCGCCTTGCGCGCCGCCTCGGCCCGCGCCTCGATGGCGGCGATGCCCTCGGGATCAGTGATACAGGCCTGGATGCGGTCGTTGCTCAGGCCCACGCCGTTGCCGATACGGAACAGGGTGTCGCGCGGATCGCCGCCGTTCTGCCACTCGCCCTGGGTGCTCATCAGGGCGTGGACCACGTCGAAATATTTGTCCTCGCCGGCGCAGCGCGCGATCTGGAAGCCTGCGACGGCCACCGGCACGGGCGGCGTCGGGATTTCGCGGAAGACGTAGCGGACCTTGTTTGTGTCGACGTAGCGCGTCTTGAACTCCGCCCAGTTCTCGTTCTGCCAGGCGGCGCAGACGTGGCAGGTGACCGAGGCGTACTCCACCACCGTGACCTTGGTCCCCTCGGGCGCGCCCAGCGCCATGTCGCCCTCCGCGGCGCCGCTTGCGCCTCCGCTTCCGCTGCAGCCCGCCAGCAGGGCGGCGGCGCCCAGAGCGGCGCCCAGAGCGGCGATTGACGCGCGGCGGGTCAGGGCGATGGGGAAGGCGCGCATGGGAAACCTCGGCTGGACTGTGGCCCGCATGGGTCCTGTCCGGCTCCCGGTTGTCAACGGCTCAGGTGTCGCGCCGGCCGAGAACCGCCCGGCCCAGCCGCTCCAGCGGTCCCTTCAGCGCATCGGCCGCATCGCCGACCGAGGCCTTCAGCTCCGCTTCAGCCGCCGCCGACAGGGGCGCGGCCTTCGGCGCCCGCTTCACCGGCGCGGATGCATCGGCCAGCGGCTTCACCGGCCCCTGCGCGATCCTCAGCTTTGTCACCGAGCCCGGTCCGAGGAACAGGTTCACCCGTTGCAGGATGTCCTCGGACTGGTGCTGCACCAGCAGGGCCGCCGGCCCGGCCACCCGCAGCTCCAGCGTCCCGCCCGAGCCGTCGCGGTTCTTCGTCAGCTTTTGCGGCCGCGTCACCTTCGCCAGCCGCTCGCCGACGATCTCGCGCCAGCGGGGCTCCAGCGCGCTGGCTCCACGCCCGAACTTGCCGTCCAGTTCCTTGATCAGCCCCTGCAGCGCCCGCCCGGCGCGCGGCGCGGGCCGGGGCGCCGGCCGCGTCTTGCGACGCGACAGGATTTCGCGGGCCTCGGCGTCTGTGGGCAGCGTGCGGCGCATTTCCGGTCTATAGCGCGATCGATGCCATCCGTCCCTTCCGACGTCCCCGCCCTGCGCGCCGCCTTGCTGGACTGGTACGATGTCCACGCACGCTCGCTCGTCTGGCGCACGCCGCCCGGCGTCGGGACGCGGCCTGACCCATACCGGGTCTGGCTGTCCGAGGTGATGCTGCAGCAGACCACCACCCCCCACGCCACGCCTTACTTCCTCGAGTTCACCCGCCGCTGGCCCACGGTCGGCGATCTGGCGGCGGTCGAGGACGGCGAGCTGATGGCCGCCTGGGCGGGCCTCGGCTATTACGCCCGCGCCCGCAATCTGCTGGCCTGCGCCCGCGCCGTCGCCAGTGAGCACGACGGCGTCTTTCCGGACACGGAGGAGGGCCTGCTGGCCCTGCCGGGCGTCGGCGCCTACACCGCCGCCGCCGTCGCCGCCATCGCCTTCGGTCGCGCCGCCAATGTCGTCGACGGCAATGTCGAGCGGGTCATGGCCCGGCTGTTCGCGGTCGAGACGCCCGTCCCCGCCGCCCGGCCCGAGCTGCGCCGCCTCGCCGGCTCCTTGATCCGCGACGAACGCCCGGGCGATTGGGCCCAGGCTCTGATGGACCTCGGCGCCACCGTTTGCCGCCCGAAGTCACCATTCTGCGGCGACTGCCCGATTACCCGCTGGTGCGCCGGCTACGCCTCTGGCCAACCCGAGCGCTATCCGCTGAAGACGAAGAAGGCCGAGCGCCCGCACCGCCACGGCTTCGCCTGGGTGCTGCGCGACGACCAAGGCCGCGTCGGTCTTGTCCGCCGTCCGGACAAGGGGTTGCTCGGCGGCATGCTGGGGCTGCCGACCTCGGACTGGAGCTCAACCCCCGACGCCGCGCCGCCCGTCCCCGCCGGCTGGCGCGAGGCCGGCGCCATCGAGCACGTCTTCACCCACTTCAGCCTGACGCTGACGGTTCGCACGGCGACGGGGCAGGGGGAGTTTATCTGGACGCCGGTGGAGGAAGCGCTGGCTGGCTTGCCGACCGTCTTCCGCAAGGCGCTGGAACGCGGGCTGGCCTGACCCCTCCGTCTCGCCGGCTACGCCGCCGAGCCAGCTCCCCACTGCGTGGAGAGGTGAACGCAATCCCTCACCTCTCCAGCGAAGCTGGGGAGGGGGACCATGCGAAGCATGGTGGAGGGGTCGATCCGCACACAGATAGTGGAGGGGTGACTTACATCCCCGCGCGGATCTCGGCCCTCAGCGCATCGATCGGGCGCAGGCCCTGATCCGACTTGAAGCGCCAGTAGGTCCAGCCGTTGCAGGCCGGGGCGTTCTCGAACAGGGCGCCCATCTTGTGGATCGACCCGCTCAGCGTGCCGGCGACCAGCGAGCCGTCCGCCCGCACCCGCGCCTCGCGCTCGCCCTTGGGGCAGTACAGGCGGTCGCCCGGCTGCAGCAGGCCCGCCTCGACCAGTGCGCCGAACGGCACCTTGGGTTCGGCCCGCTTCGAGCCGGTGACGATCAGGTCCTCCGGCGAGGCAGGGATCACCGCCTTGATGCGCTTCTCGGCCACCTTCACATAGCCTTCGTCGCGCTCGATGCCGATGAAGTGGCGGCCCAGACGCTTGGCCGCCGCGCCGGTGGTGCCGGTGCCGAAGAACGGATCCAGCACCACGTCGCCGGGCTTGCTGGCGGCCAGCAGCACGCGGTGCAGCAGGGCTTCGGGCTTTTGCGTCGGGTGGGCCTTCTTGCCGTCGGCGTCCTTGATCCGCTCCTCGCCCGTGCACAGGGCGAAGGTCCAGTCGGACCGCATCTGCGTGTCCTCGTTGAAGGCCTTCAGGGCGTCGTAGTTGAAGGTGTACCGCTTCTGCTCGCGCGATTTCGCCGCCCAGATCAGGGTCTCGTGGGCATTGGTGAACCGCGTGCCCTTGAAGTTCGGCATCGGGTTGGACTTGCGCCAGATGATGTCGTTCAGCACCCAGAAGCCCAGGTCCTGGATCGCGGTCCCGAGGCGGAAGACGTTGTGATAGCTGCCGATCACCCAGATCGAGCCTTCCGGCTTCAGTACGCGCCGGCATTCCTTCAGCCAGTCGCGGGTGAAGGCGTCATAGGCGGCGAAGCTGTCGAACTTGTCCCAGTCGTCGTCGACCGCATCGACCACGCTGTTGTCCGGGCGCAGCAGGTCGCCGCCCAGCTGCAGGTTATAAGGGGGATCGGCGAAGACCATGTCCACGGACGCGTCGGGCAGGGTGCGCAGCATCTCGATGCAGTCGCCCTTCAGGATGACGTCGGTCTTCAGCTCGGACATGGAAACGCGGCCCCGCACAAATGAGACCGACAAGGTGAATCCTTACGGTTAAGGCGGGGTTTAGGCGCGGAGCATGTGTGGACTCCTCCACCCCCGCCTCCGGCGGCGATCCCCCTCCCCAGCTTCGCTGGAGAGGTGAGCACAGACACAGATTCACCTCTCCACGCAGTGGGGAGGTGGCTCGACGCGCTCGCGCGACGAGACGGAGGGGTTCTACGCCGCGCACTATTTTCCGATTGTCAGCCATCCCCCGCCGCCCAACCCACTGAAATCCTGCGCCTTCCGAAAAAAGTAGCGTTACGAAGCGTCCTGACTTTCCGCCGGCCTCATACTCTTCGCCATCCCGTCGATGGGGAGGGCGTCGGATCCACGCTTCTCGACGACGGCGGGCTGTGGTCGAGCGACGAAGCCGGGGCGACGGGTAGCCTCGGGGTCCTCGTCGGACAGTGATGGATGCTGTCCGCTTGCTCGCCGCGCAGCTTCAGTGGAACTGCCTGTTCCACTCCGGTCGGTCCCGGCAACGGGAGCGATCGTTGACCCGGCAAGGCTCCAACAGGGCCGCCAACCCGGGGGCGCGCGTCCAACGACCACGCGGGGCGGTCTGCTTCGTCGAAACGGTATTTATCTATCAGCACCGGGCGAGGCCCGGCCGCCCCGCGCCTTCCCCGCACCGCTTCAGCCGAAGCGGCGATCCCGCATGCCTCTCACCTCTCCGCGTAGCGGGGAGGGGGACCGCCGCCGAAGGCGGGGGTGGAGGGGTCGATCCGGAACTGAGGGAACGACACATCACTTCACGGTTTGTTACGCCCTCAGCCTCGCCTTCGCGGTCGCAGCACGGTAAGCGGGGCGCATGCACCGCGAGCGGAGCGAATCCGCCGCGGACGGACAACGGCTCAGGGGCTGATTGATGACTCAGTGGGTGTACGGCTTCGGCGGCGGCTCGGCCGATGGCGATGCGTCGATGAAGAACCTCCTCGGCGGCAAGGGCGCGAACCTCGCCGAGATGTCCTCGCTGGGCCTGCCGGTTCCGCCGGGCTTCACCATCACCACCGAGGCCTGCGTCCACTACTATTCCAACGGCCAGTCCTACCCCGCCGATCTCGCCGAACAGGTGAAGGCCGGTCTGGCCAAGGTCGAGGGCATCGTCGGCAAGGCGTTCGGAGATCCGAAGAATCCGCTGCTGGTCTCGGTGCGCTCGGGCGCCCGCGCCTCCATGCCGGGCATGATGGACACCGTCCTGAACCTCGGCCTCAACGACGAGACGGTCGAGGGGCTGGCCGCCCTGTCCGGCGACCGCCGCTTCGCCTTCGACAGCTACCGCCGCTTCATCACCATGTACTCCAACGTCGTGCTGGGCCTCGGCCATGACGACTTCGAGGAAGTGCTGGACGACCACAAGGACCGCCTCGGCGTCACCGTCGACACCGACCTGTCCGCGAAGGACTGGGAGAAAGTGGTCGCCGACTACAAGCGTGTCGTCGAGGAGCGCCTCGGCCACGCCTTCCCACAGGACCCGCACGACCAGCTGTGGGGCGCCGTCGGCGCCGTCTTCGCCAGCTGGATGAACGACCGGGCCAAATTCTATCGCCGCATGCACGACATCCCTGAAAGCTGGGGCACCGCCGTGAACATCCAGTCGATGGTCTTCGGCAACATGGGCGAGACCTCGGCCACCGGCGTCGCCTTCACCCGCAACCCGTCGACGGGCGAGGCGAAGCTTTACGGCGAGTTCCTGATCAACGCCCAGGGCGAGGACGTCGTCGCCGGCATCCGCACGCCCCAGTCGCTGACGAAGGCCGGCCGCGAGGAAATGGGTGAGACCGCCCCCTCGATGGAAGAAGCCATGCCGGACGTCTTCGGCCAGTTCGTCGATGTCGTGACCCGGCTGGAGACGCACTACCGCGACATGCAGGACATCGAGTTCACGGTCGAGCAGGGCCGTCTCTGGATGCTGCAGACCCGCAACGGCAAGCGCACCGCCAAGTCGGCGCTGAAGATCGCCGTCGATCTGGCCAGCGAAGGCGTGATCTCGCAGGACGAGGCCGTCAGCCGCGTCGAGCCGGCGGCTCTCGACCAGCTGCTGCACCCGACGCTGGACCCGAACGCCAGCCGCACCGTGGTGGCCGCCGGCCTGCCGGCCTCACCCGGCGCCGCCACCGGCAAGATCGTCTTCGACGCCGACGAGGCCGAGCGTCTGGCCGGTCTGGGCGAGGCGGTCATTCTAGTTCGCGAGGAAACCTCACCCGAGGACATCCACGGCATGCACGCCGCCCGCGGCATCGTCACCGCGCGCGGCGGCATGACCAGCCACGCCGCCGTCGTCGCCCGCGGCATGGGCCGTCCCTGCGTCTGCGGCATCAACGAGCTGTCGATCAACGACAAGGCCGGGACCTTCACCGCCCGGGGCCGCACCTTCAAGGCCGGAGAGGTCATCACCATCGACGGGTCCAGGGGCGAGGTGCTGGACGGCGCCGTGCCGATGATCGAGCCCGAGCTGACCGGAGACTTCCAGACCCTGATGGGCTGGGCCGACGGCGTGCGCCGCCTCAAGGTGCGCGCCAACGCCGAGACGCCGCTGGATGCGAAGACGGCCCGTGGCTTCGGCGCCGAGGGCATCGGCCTGTGCCGCACCGAGCACATGTTCTTCGACGACACCCGGATCGCCGCCGTGCGCGAGATGATCCTGGCCGACGACGAGAAGGGCCGCCGCGCTGCGCTTGCCAAGATCGCGCCGTTCCAGAAGGGCGACTTCGTCGAGCTGTTCACCATCATGTCCGGCCTGCCGGTCACGGTGCGCCTGCTCGATCCGCCGCTGCACGAGTTCATCCCGCACTCGGAAGCCGACATCGACGCCCTGGCCGCCGGCTCGGGTCTCGACGCCGCCAAGCTGAAGCGCCGGGCGAAGGAACTGCACGAGACCAACCCGATGCTCGGCCATCGCGGCTGCCGTCTGGGCGTCGCCTATCCCGAGATCTACGAGATGCAGGTCCGGGCTGTGCTCGAAGCGGCGCTCGAAGTGAAGAAGGCCTCGGGCCTCGCGCCGATCCCCGAGATCATGCACCCGCTCGTCGCCTTGGGCCTCGAGATGAAGTACCTGCGCGAACTGACCGACCGCACGGCGAAGGCGGTGTTCGACGAGGCCGGCGATAGCGTCGAGTATCTGGTCGGCACCATGATCGAACTGCCCCGCGCCGCCCTGCGCGCCGGCGATCTGGCCGAGCACGCCCAGTTCTTCAGCTTCGGCACCAACGACCTGACCCAGACGACGTTCGGCATCAGCCGCGACGACGCCGGCCGCTTCCTGCAGGCCTATTTGGACAAGGGCATCTTCGAGACCGACCCGTTCGTCCGTCTGGATCAGGACGGCGTCGGCGACCTGATCCGCATTGCGAAAGAGCGTGGCGGCGCCGCGCGCCCGGACATCAAGACCGGCATCTGCGGCGAGCACGGCGGCGATCCGTCGTCGATCGCCTTCTGCGAGGAGGTCGGCCTCGACTACGTCAGTTGCTCGCCCTATCGCGTGCCGATCGCCCGCCTCGCCGCGGCCCAGGCAGCGCTGCACGCCAAGGCTGGCACGGAGCGCGAAAAGGACCGCTAGGTTTCAGCTTGCCCGAATGAGAACACGATAAGGCCCGGATTGGCGTATCACCGTCTGTGCCTTGTCGCTCACAGTCGAAGGCAAGTTCAGGGGCGCGTCTGGAACTGCTCCGGACGCGACCCATTTGTATCCCGCTGGATGGGGCCGGTGACCGCAGAAGTCACCGCATCTAGAGGATACAGAAACAATGCGTAACATTCTTCTCGCTACTGCCGCCGTTACTCTGATCGCCGCGCCTGCCATAGCGCAAAGCATCCCGGGCAACCCGCCGGCAAACCCGGTGACCGGCTCGATCGGCTACACGCAGCTCGACACGGACAACGGCAATCTGGGCGCGATCACCGGCCGGGTCGGCTATGACTTCAACCGCAACTTCGGCATCGAAGGTGAAGCCTCGATCGGCGTGAAGGACGACGACATCACCGTCGCCGGCGTCAACGGCAAGGTCGAGCATGACTGGGATGCGGCCGCCTATGGCGTGGCCAAGCTGCCGGTCAACGAGAACCTCGAGCTGTTCGGCCGTCTCGGCTACGGCACGACCCGCGTCTCCGCCGACGTGGCCGGCGTAAGCGCCTCGGCCGATGGCGAGAGCGTCAACTATGGCGTCGGCGCCAACTACTTCATCGACGGTCGTAACGGCGTGCGCGCCGACTGGACACGTCGCGACTTCCGCGGCGACGGTGGTGAAGCCGACACCTACGGTCTCAGCTTCGTCCGTCGCTTCTAAAGCGACGCGGAGTCACCAGATGA
>NZ_BAAAGA010000002.1:373961-447568 GCF_039523815.1 Brevundimonas kwangchunensis
GCTGCGGGCCTTTCTTTCGTCAGGAGGATTGGATCAGGCCAGACCGGGCTGCAGCGCCCACCGCTGCGAGCCTTCGCCGAACGGACGGAAGAACAGGTCGCGATAGTGCTCGAAGACCTCGACGATCTTCGCCGCGAGGTCCTGTGCGACCGTTTCGCCGCGCTGGCGTTTCATCGCCGCGACGCGTTCGACGACATCCTTCTGGTGAGCGGACCCGCCCATGCGCATCAGCACGGCGGCCACATCCTCGGCCAGAGGATCGAGCTTCTTGCCCCACGGATTGGTGTTCTGAGCCATGCGGGACGCCCCCTTGTTCTCGACACTGAAGAACCGGTCGCAAAATCTCGCAGGGGATGCAAGCGTCACCGCGATTTCGTGATCAGGGAGAACAGGGAGCCTGTGGGCCAAACCGGCGTTACTTGGGCATGACTCGCGCTCTACACATCGCCGTGCTCGCCCTCGCACCGCTGACGGTTCTCGCGGCCTGCGAGCGTTCCAACGTCAATCCGCCGACCGAGCCGGCCGACCCTATCACCGCCGCGGGCTCCGACGCGCCACCGCCCGCTCCGCCGCCGGGCCTCGACAGCCTGATGCCGGGCGCCGGCCCCGCCTCCTTCGTCGGCCGCTGGGCGGCCCAAGCCTCGTGGTGCGCCAACACCAGTGGCGCGGAACAGCCGATCAGCATCTCCACGACGCGGTTCGAAGGCTACGAGAACAGTTGCGCCATCACCTCGCTGGACCAGGTCAACAACGGCTACGAGGCCACCCTCGCCTGCGAGGCGGAAGGCGCTGCCAATCGCGAGCGGGTGCGCCTTTCAGCCGTCGGCGAGGCGTTGAGCCTGACGTGGCTCAACCGCGACAACGCGGTGGTACAACTGATCCGCTGCCCCAGCGCGACGCCTGCGCCGGCCGGGGCGGACGAAAAGAGGCCTAGTTGAACAGGAAGTTCATCACGTCGCCGTCCTTGACGACGTAGGCCTTGCCTTCGGCCCGCAGCTTGCCGGCTTCCCGGGCCTTCGCCTCGCCCTTGAACGCGACGTAGTCATCGTAGGCGATGGTCTCGGCGCGGATGAAGCCTTTCTCGAAATCGGTGTGGATCACGCCCGCGGCCTGCGGAGCCGTGTCGCCGATATGGATGGTCCAGGCGCGCGCCTCCTTCGGTCCCACGGTGAAGTAGGACTGCAGGCCCAGCAGGGCATAGGCTTCGCGGATCAGGCGGTTCAGGCCCGGCTCGGCCAGGCCGAGGGTCTCAAGGAACTCCGCCTGCTCCTCGGCGTCCAGAACGGCCAGCTCGGAATCGATCTTGGCCGAGATGACGACCGACTTGGCGTTGTCGGCGGCGGCGCGCTTGGCGACCAGCTCCGACAGCTCATTGCCCTTGTCGGCCGAACCTTCATCGACGTTGGCGACGTAGAGAGCGGGCAGGGAGGTCAGAAGCTGCAGCATATGCCACGCCTTCTGGTCTTCCTTCGAGATCTCGGCGACGCGGGCCGGCTTGCCGGCGCGCAATTGCTCCAGCGCGAGATTGATCAGACGCAGGGTGCCCTGCATCTCCTTGTCGCCGGTCTTGGCGCGCTTCTCGACGTTGGCGTAGCGCTTTTCGAGGCTTTCGAGGTCGGCCAGCATCAGTTCGGTTTCGATGATCTCCAGATCCGAGATCGGGTCGATGCGGTTCTCGACGTGGGTGATGTCGTCATCGACGAAGCAGCGGGCCACGAAGGCCACGGCGTCGCAGTCGCGGATGTTGGCCAGGAACTGGTTGCCCAGACCTTCGCCCTTCGACGCGCCACGGACGAGGCCCGCAATGTCGACGAAGGTGATGCGCGACGGGATGATCTCCTTCGAGCCCGCGATCTCGGCCAGCACGTTCAGGCGCGGCTCCGGCACGGCCACGTCGCCGGTGTTCGGCTCGATGGTGCAGAACGGGTAGTTGGCCGCCTGGGCCGCCGCTGTCTTGGTCAGGGCGTTGAACAGGGTGGACTTGCCGACGTTGGGCAGGCCGACGATCGCGACTTTCAGGGCCATGAGGCTGGGTATTCCTAAGTGAGCGCGAGCCTTTAGCGGGTCGCGGCCCGTTTGTCAGGCTCGCGCTTGATCGGCAGGCCTACTCGGCCGTGGGCTGACGCACCTCGGCCACGACCTCGATCGGATTGGCGACCTCGAAGCGCAGGGTCAGAGGTACGGTCTGGCCGGCGGTCAGCGGCTCGGAGACGCCCAGCAGCATGATGTGGTTGCCGCCGGGCTTCAGCTCGACGGGCTGATCGGCCGGAAGCGGCAGCCCTGCCTTGAGCTCGGTCATCATCATCATGCCGCTCTCGATCTTGCTCTCGTGGATCTCCACGCGCCCGGCGATCGGGGAGCTGACCGAAACGAGCCGGTCCGGTCCGGTCGTGCGCAGGGTCAGGTAGCAGCCGGTCATCTGGCGGCCATTCGGGGTTGGACGGCAGAAGGCTTCCGAGGCGGTGGCGACGGAGACCCGTTCGGAGCCGCCGGACGGCCCTTGGCTACAGGCGGAGAGGGCGACAGGGGCCAGCAGGCCCACGAGAAGCAGACGCTTCATGAGAAGCTCCTTTCAGGACGCAACGGGGCGGAGCCGCCGCACCGCCCTGACTGCCTGATCCAGCAGCAGGGCGACGAGAAGGCTCAGTCCCGTCAGGGGATAGAGGATGCAGAAGGGAATGACGATGCCAAGCACCGCAGCACGCAGACGACGGCCGGGCGGGGCGACTGGCGCACCAAATCGACCCTTGGGCCGGCGGCGCCACCACATGATCGCGCCGCTGATCGACAGGACCCAGATCGCGATGCAGCCCAGAAGCATGAGGATGCGGTTAGCCTGACCGAACTGGGTGCCTTGGTGGGTGTAGATGCCCCACTCGATCGCCTTTGCCGCCGGGCCGAACTGCGCGTAGCCGATGTCGGCTGCGACCGCGCCGTCCGGGCGGACGTAAAGGGCGCGGCTGTCCTCGACCTTCACGACCTGCGCAGTCGCCGTCCAGGTCGCCGCCGGATCGGACGGGATCGACAGGATGTAGGGTCGTGCCAGCTGTTGCCTGTCGACGGCCTCCAGCACGGTCGCCAGATCGCCGTGGGCATGGCCGGGCGTATGCAGGATCATGCCCTCCATCGTCCAGCCCGCGCCGACGGGGGCATCGTCGTGATGAGCCGTCTGCCACGCCCCGGCGACAGGCGCGGGCGGGCGGCCCCAGGGCGTGTTCTTCACCGCCCCCATCACCTGCTCGCCCCAGACCGCGGACCAGGGCATGCCAGTCACGGCGAGGAAGACGATGATCCCGCCCGCATACAGGCCCGTAACGGCGTGCAGGTCCCGCCAGAAGGGTCGTCCGGCCTTGGCCCTTATCGTCAGGACGCCCACCTCCCGCTTGCGGGGCCACCACAGATAGGCCCCGGTCGCGACGAGGATGATCGCCCAACCGGCCACGATCTCGATCAGCAGGTTCGCCCACGGCCCGGCGATGGCGAGGCTGTGGATCTGCTTGACCGTTTCGGTCACACCGCCGGCCGGCGTCGTGCCGGTCACCCGAGCGGTGTAGGGATCGACGAAGACGAACCGCTGGTCGCCGTCCGGCTCGCGGACGGTGAACCGAACCGCCCGATCCTCGCGGGCCGGCCTCAAAAGATTGACCACGACGCCCGGCTGGGCTGCCCTCGCCGAAGCCAGCCAGGCGTCCGGAGACGCCTGCGTCGCCGCCGGCGTCACCTCGGCCACGGGGCGCTGGAGAGCATCCTCGATCTCGGCCTGGAACAGATAGATGCCTCCGGTCAGGGCCAGCAGCATCAGGAAGGGCAGGACCAGCAGGCCGGCATAGAAATGCCAGCGCCAGACCGCACGATAGGCCCCGTCCATCAGTACTGCACCTGCAGGCCGACGTAGGCCGAGCGTGGATCGCCGGGGAAGTACCAGGCGCCATCCAGCCCTCGCGCATTCGCCTGCACGGCGGTGCCGGCGATGTACTCCCGGTCGAACAGGTTCCGGACATCGGCGAACCAGCGGACGCTCTGCGTCACCTCGCCGTACAGACGAAGGTGGGCCAGCGTGTAGTTCTCCGCCTTCACCGTATTGGCGTGATCGATCCAGACGCCGGAGGGCTGCCATTCGATCGAGGGCGCGACTGACAGCCACGACGCCGCCTGCCATTCCAGTTCGGCATGAAGCAGGTGTTGGGCGATCCCGGCGATGCGATAGTCGCCGTAGTTCGCATCGCCATCGAAGTGGAAGTCGTTCAGCAGGTAGGTCGCCCGCACACTGACGGCGTCGCCCAGCGGCAGGCTGGCGCCGAGCTCAAGCCCCTGATGGATAGTCCGGTCGGCGTTGGCCGTGCCGATCGAGTTTCCGGTCGCATCGGTCAGCGCGAGCAACTCATTGTCGATCCATGCCCGATAGGCGACCGCCTCCAGCCTCGCCGGCCCCGCATGCCGTCGCCAGCCGAGTTCCAGCGTGGTGGCTTCCTGCGGGTTCGGAATCGGCAGCAAAGGACGAACGGCCGCCTCGCCGAAGGGCGCGGGCTCGAAGGAGCGACTGGCGTTGGCGAAGACCTGATCGGTCGGAGACGAAGCCCAGATCAGCCCCAGCTTCGGGCTGAACGCCTCAAAGGTCTTGTCGTAGCTGCCGGCGGGGTTCGTGACGTTCTCCAGCGTCCGAGTCGCCCGCGTGGCCTGGGCCCCAACCTGAAGCGTCAGGTCCGGCGTGAGGCCATGGGAGTACTCTGCGTACAGCGTCTGCAGGTCCGCCTGCACCTCGTTCAGGCCCGTCCGGACGCCGGGGCTTCCGTTGGGATTGGTGTACCGATCCTCCGTGCCCTCGTACCGGCCCACCGAGACGCCGACGATCAGTCGCCGGGCCAGATCCGAACCGCCCAGATCGAAGGCAGCCCGCAGATCGACTCCGATGTCATCCGAGGTCTGGTCCAGAATGCCCATGGTCATCGGGTGGAAGCGGTCACGCTCCGAGACCCAGGCCGAGGCGGTGATCTCGCGCCCGGCTTCCGGCGTCCACGTCAGCCGGCCCGCGGCACGGTTGAGCGTGTAGTTGTTGCCGGCCTTCAGGCGCGAGCTGTTTGGCGCGGCCTGTCGGGGGTTGGCGTCCAGGGCCGCCCTGGAGAGGCTACCCGGAAGCTGCAACTCGCTGTCGATGTGCGTCAGGTACAGGCGCCCCTCCAGCGCGTCGCTGAACCGGTAGCCGAGGTTGCCCGTGATGCGGGTCGCCTCGGTCGCCGAGTTCTCGCGCCAGCCGTCCTGTTCGCTGCGTGTGGCGCTCAGAACGCCGTCGAGAGAGGCGTCAGCGCCCGCCAGCATGGCGTGGATACGCTGCTGACCATGTGAACCCGCATCGACCCTGAGCCTGGAGCGATCGGCGGTGTGCCCGGTCGGCGTGACGAAATTCACCGCGCCGCCGAGCGTGCTGGCGCCATATTCCAGCGCATTGGCTCCGCGCCACACCTCGATGTGCTGCAAGGCCAGCGGGTCGATCGACTGGTAGTCGCCGCCGCCGTCGGCGAGGTTCAACGGCACGCCGTCCTGATAGAGCTGGACGCCGCGCATCAGGAAGCCGCGCTGGATGCCGGAACCCCGGATCGAGAAACGCACCTCCTCGCCGTGGCGCGTCTGGGCGTAGACGCCGGGCGCATAGGTCATCAGGTCCGAAAGGGTGGTGGCGCGGCCGTTCTCGAAATCAGCGGCGGCGATCACGGTGGTGGCTCCGGCGCGTTCAGCCAGTCGGGCGGCAGAGGCCTGCATGGCCCGATCGGCCTCCGAGCGTCGCCCTTCGACGATGACTGTGTCCAGCCTCGCCTGGGACTGGAGTTCGGGAATGTCGGAGGCGAAGGCGGGAGCGGCCATAGCCGCGAGCAGCAGCGCGCACGGCGCCGCACGGGTCATGAGAGACATGGGAAATCCTGAAACAGAGAAGATCGCCACGCGGCCGGACGGCGACGTGGGGCGACGCGCGAGGCGTCAGGTCTGCTTCAGGCGAGGGGCGGGGCGGTGGACGGCGGACGTGGCGGCGCACGGGCCGGCGGCGGAGGGCTAACGCTTTCGGCAACCCAGACAGCAGCGGGTGCGACGACCGGCGCGGCTATGGGCTCGGGCGACGGCGGAACAGGCAGAGCCGCCAGCAGCGGCATCACGCAGGCGGCGCATTTCGCCGGCTCGGCCTTGCCTCCGGGACCATCGACGTCGCCGCCGACCTGCACGGTCTGCGGGCCCTGAGACGAACAGAAGACAATGGTCTCGCCCGGACGGGCGGCGGCCATGGCGCCGAACGGCAGCAGGGTCCCGAGCACGATCGCGAACGTCGCGGCCAGGAAGGCCAGCGAGCGCGATAGCGACCAGTGATCAGCGGTGCTGCGGTTCACCCGTCTCGTCTAGCTGCGCCGTCGAGCGATGCAAGGCGCGATCGTGTCGCGCCCGTCGCCCTCAGCCCTGATTGCCCTGCGCGGCCTGTCGCGGGCTGAACTTCGGCGCGGGGGCCAGGCGCATGACCTCGCCCTGGTACCGCTCGTCGTCACCGGCGAGGGCGAAGGGCAGGGCGTCGGCGCAGGCGTCCAGCATGGCCTGAAGCCAGGTCTGGTCGGCCTTGGCGAAGTCTCCCAGCACATGATGATGCACCAGCTGCGGATCGCCCGGATGCCCCACGCCCATGCGGGCGCGCCGGAACTCGGCGCCCAGATGGCTGATCATGGAACGGACGCCGTTCTGGCCAGCGGCCCCACCGCCCTTTTTCATGCGGAAGCGGCCGGGCGCCAGATCGATCTCGTCATGGAAGACGATGACCTCTTCCGGCTTCACCTTGTAGAAGCGCGCCGCCTCGCCGACGGCCCGGCCGCTCTCGTTCATATAGGTCTGCGGCTTCATCATCAGGACCTTCACCGGCCCGCTGGCCGTCTGGACCTCGCCTTCGCGGATGACCGACTGGAATTTGGCTCGTTCGGGTCCGAAGTTCCAGCGACGCGCGATCTCGTCGGCCGCCATGAAGCCGATGTTGTGGCGGTTCTTCTCGTATTTCGGGCCCGGATTGCCGAGGCCGGCGACGATGATCATGGCATGCTCCGGACAAGGAAGCGGCCCCATCCGTAACCGGAAGGGGCCGCTCCAGAAACAGTCGATCGAAGGGTTTAGCCTTCGGTCTTTTCGCCCTCGGCGGCTTCGTCGCCTTCGGCCGATTGCTCGGTCGCCGGGACTTCGTCGGCGGCAGCGGCCTCGGCGGCAGCGGTTTCCTCGGCGATTGCTTCTTCGATCTCGTCAGCAGCCTTGGCGGCCGAAGAGGTCTTGATCGAGGCGATCACGAAGTCGCGGTCGGTGATGGTCGGCTCGACGCCCTTCGGGACCTTGATGTCCGACCAGCGGATGGTGTCGCCCAGCTTGTGGCCGGCCAGATCGACGATCAGGTCTTCCGGGATGTGATCGGCGCGGACGGCGATCTCGACCGAGTGACGGACGATTTCCAGCGAACCGCCCTGACGGAAGGCCTTGCACTGGTCTTCGTTGATGAAGTGAACCGGCACTTCGATCTTGATGGTCTGCTTTTCATCGACGCGCATCAGGTCGAAGTGCAGCGGACGGTCCGACACCGGGTCGAACTGCACGTCGCGGGCGATGACCGGCTGGGTCTCGTCACCGTACTTCAGGGTCACCAGGTGGCCCAGGAGCTTGCCGGTGTACAGCGACTTGCGGAACGACTTCTCGTCGACCGAGATGGCGACGGGAGCCTTGTCGCCGCCATACAGGATGCCGGGCACCATGCCAGCGCGACGGGCGGCGCGGGCGCCACCGGTGCCGACGCCATCGCGGACGTCCACGTTCAGAATGATCTCGGCCATCTCGCCTCAACAGAAACAGAAACGCCGCGCCAACCAGGGCCGGAGCGGCGGGGTATGCACCCTCGAATTCAAGAGCGCGGGCTATTACACGCAAGCGCCGGTGGACGCAACCGCCCACCGGCGCCAATCGCGCATTAACGGATTCAGCTACCGGCGGTCGGGGCCGTCGTGCTCGAGACCGACGCTGCCGCGGCGGCAGCATTGGCGGCCACCGAGGACTGCGCCGGGGCGTCCGCGATCGAGGTCGCGGGGGCCTCGGCCGGGGCCGGCGTGATGTTCTGCGCCGTGCAGGTCGACAGGTCGCGGGCGATGTGGCGGCCGATGCAGAACATGTCCTCATAGCTCGGCCGCGAGGCCGCGAGGCACTGGAACAGCATCAACTTGGACATGTTCAGGCAGAACTCGCTGTTCTGATCGACCGTCATGGCTTCGGTGCTGGCGCGTGATTCCTCCCCGCCGGCGCCGAGCGCGGCGAGAGCGGCCAAGGCCAGCGAACGGGTCACCGCAGGCGTATAGGGCGGACCCGAGCGACCGCCCGTCAGTTCCAGCCCTGTGCCAGCGTGGGCGGCGGTGAACAGCCGGGCCGATTCTTCGGCCGACGGCAGCATGGCGGCGGCCGACAGCGTCTTGGCGCCTTGCAGGCGGACTTCACGATTCGGGATCGGCGTCGTCGCCCATCGACGGCGCGGATCACGGCGTTCCTGGATGGTGTAGGCGTCGCCCTCGACGCCCTCTGCAATAAGATGCATGGCGGCGACGTCGCGGCCGAGGATGTCGACGATCAGGCCCGCGGCCGCCTCTGCGCCCGGCAGGGTCACGGCGGTGGCCGGATCGGCGATCAGTCGAGCGACCAGTTCCTGACGAACGGCGGGATCGACGGCGAAGGTGCGAACGCCGGCCACGAACTCCGGCGACTGCAGGGCGACGATAGAGCCGTAGGCGATCATGCCGCGCGACAACTGCGCCGGTTCATATGCGGCGCCCTTGCGGATCGCCGCCTGGATCGATTCCGCGTCCTGGAAGCCGCCCGCCGGGATGGTGCCGACATCGCGCATGAAGGCGACATAGATCGAGGCGGCCTGGGCCACACCCTCGTTCAGGGTCACGGCCGGGGGCGGAGGGGGCGGCGGAGGCGGGGGCGGCGGGGGCTCGTCGGTAGCGCAGCTGGCGAGAATGGCGGCAGCGGCGACGGCGGCCAATGCAAGGCCGCGGCGCATATGAGCGTGAAACATTACAGAACCCCCGTCGACCGCGCGCCCACATGCGCAGCGTCCCAACTGATGAGGCGCTTATATCGTGGGCAAAGAGGTTCTCCGAGCGTTAATCAAAGCGTTGCGGTCACCTCGCAATCACGTGATCGACCTAGCCGCCCGGCGCGCGATTTAGTCGCTCCGTCGGCGAGAGAACCCGCCCGGGAGGCGAAGGCGTCGGTGAAATTGTTACGGGCTGGCCGGCTGGAGTCTGAATAGCCGGGGCCGGCACAGGCGATGGCTGAAGGGCGGAAGGCGTGATCCGGGGCTGTGGCGGTTCGGGCGCGACCGACACATCGGACACGCTCACGATCGCAGCCGGCTGTGAGGCGCCGCGAGCGCACGTCGCGAGATCACGCACGATGTGGCGGCCCAAGCAGAACATGTCCTCGTAGCTCGGACGCGAGGCTGCAAGGCACTGATAGAGGTTCAGTTTGGACTCAGTCAGGCAGCCCTGGCTGACCGTTTCGGTCTGCAGCGCGTCGGTTCGGCTCTGGGCGGGGTTTCCGCCTTCGCCAAGGGCCGCCAGCGCGGCCAGCGCCAGAGCTTGTTCAACGATCGGAGGGTAGGGGGCTTCGCGGCGTCGATCCGTCGCGATGCCGAGGCCGGAACCAGCGAGCGCAGCCGAACGCAGCCGGGCGACCTCCGCTTCAGGCGCGAGCATGGTTCGCGTCGCGCCGGCCTTCACGGCGTCCAGCCTCTGGGAACGATCGGCGACATGCGCGACCGCCCATGCGCGGCGCGGGTCGCCGCGGTTCTGGATGGTGTAGGCGTCGGTCTCGATGGAGTCCGCAGCGCGGCTCAAGGCATCAATGTCATCGCGCAACACCGCCATGACGAGGCCCGCTCCGGCATCCGCTCCCGGCAGGTTGAGAACCCAGCGCGGGTCTGCGGCGATATTGTTTGCGAGCTCCTGACGGACGGAGGCGTGAGAGGCGTACTGACGCACGCCGGCGACGAACTCGGGCGATTGCAGGGCGACGATGGCTCCATAGGCGACCATTCCGCGCGACAGTTGCGTCGGATCGTAGGCGGCGCCACGGCGAAGTGCCGCCTGGACCTCCGCGGCGCTGGCGAAACCGCCCTGGATGGTCGCCATGTCGCGGGTGAAGCTCAGATAGATGGCCGCGGACTCGGCCACGCTGTCCGCCAGCGCGATCGGAGGCGGTGTGCGGGCGGCCAGTTCGGCGGCGATTCGCGCGGCTTCGGCCTCGGCGGCTTTTTCCGCAGCGGTGGTGCCGCAACTGGCCAGCAGCAGGGCGGCGGCTGCGGCGCAAACGCCGCGTACCGGAAACTTCGGCATGAATACTCCTCGATCCGCCCCGTGGCCGCCGATGCTATGTCGACGGTTCTGGCGTGAATGAGGCGAGGCCGATGCGGTTCCCTCGATCAGTCGAAAAGCTTCGAGACCGATTCCTCGTTGGCGATCCGACGGATGGCCTCGCCGATCAGCGGTGCGACCGACACGGTGCGGATCTTGTCGCAGTTGAGGACTTCGTGAGGCTGGTCGATCGAGTCGGTGATCACCAGCTCCTTCAACGGACCGTCCTGAACACGCTGGACAGCCGGGCCCGACAGGACGCCGTGACTGATATAGGCCGACACTTCGGTGGCGCCCTGATCGATCAGGGCCTTGGCGGCGTTCACCAGCGTGCCGCCCGAATCGACGATGTCGTCGAACAGAATGCAGCGGCGTCCCTCGACGTCGCCGATGATGTTCATGACTTCGCTCTCGCCGGCCTTCGGACGGCGCTTGTCGACGATAGCCAGATCCGCATCCAGACGGCTGGCCAGCGAACGGGCGCGCACCACGCCGCCGACGTCGGGCGAGACGATCATCAGGTCGTCGCCGCGCGGGTAGTTCTCCTTGATGTCCTGCGCCAGCACGGGCGTGGCCACCAGGTTGTCGGTCGGGATATCGAAGAAGCCCTGGATCTGACCCGCGTGCAGATCCATCGTCAGGACGCGGTCGGCGCCCGCGCGAGTAATCAGATTGGCGACCAGCTTGGCCGAGATTGGCGTGCGGCCGCCGGTCTTCCGGTCCTGCCGGGCGTAGCCGAAGTAGGGCATAACGGCCGTGATCCGCTTGGCCGAGGCGCGCACCAGCGCGTCGGTCATGATCAGCAGCTCCATCAGGTTGTCGTTCGCCGGATAGCTGGTCGACTGCAGGATAAAGACGTCCTCGCCACGAACGTTTTCCTCAATGACGGCGAAGACTTCGTTGTCTGCGAAACGCTTCACCTGGGCCTTGGTCAGGGGCATATCCAGGTGGGTGGCGATGGCCTGGGACAGCGTCCGGTTCGAGTTGCCAGCCAGCAGCTTCATGTCCGGTCATCCTTTCGGCGCAATCGCCCGGCTGACAATGCCGCCGCGCGTTGGCGGGCTTCATATCAGCGGATCGCCGGGCCACAAGGCATGAGGACGTCTTTTTCGGCGTCTCTTCATGCATTGGCGCAGGGTTGTTCGCTGGTGTAGAGATCGCGTCACGTTCGGGGGCGCCGCGGGTCGATGCCCACGGCAAGTCATGTTCAGGGGCCTGAAAGAAGGCCTGAAGGCCGCAGGGCCAAGCACAGAGGTCGTTCTTGTCCGCTTCGAAGTATCGCTCCGGCCTGGCCCTGGCGCTCGTCGCCGTTTCGGCCCTGTCTCTCGCTGCCTGCTCGGGCAACCGCGGCAACCGCCCGCGTCTGGCCTATGAGGAGCGTCCGGTCGAGCAACTCTACAACACGGGCTATGCGCGCCTCGAATCGCGTCGGTGGGCCGATGCGATCGATTATTTCCAGGAAGTGGAGCGTCAGCATCCGTATTCGGAGTGGTCGCGTCGCGCGATCCTGATGCAGATCTACGCCTACTATCAGAACAACAACTATCTTGAGGCCATCCAGGCGGCCGACCGCTTCATCGCCCTGTTCCCGGGCAATCCGAGCGCGCCCTACGCCTTCTACATGAAGGCCATCTGCAACTTCGAGCAGATCACCGACGTGGGCCGCGATCAGGGCTATGCCCAGGCGTCGCTGGAAGGCCTGCGCGATGTGGCCCGTCGTTACCCGGGCACCGCCTACGCCATCGACGCCACGGTCAAGATCGACATGGTCAACGACCAGCTCGCCGGCAAGGAAATGGCCATCGGCCGCTACTACCAGCGCGCCAACCAGCCGTTGGCGGCCATCAACCGCTACAAGGCCGTCATCGACAACCAGTCGTTCCAGCGCACCTCGCACACCCCCGAGGCCCTGTTCCGTCTGGTTGAGGTCTACACCCTGCTGGGTCTGAAGGACGAAGCGAACCGCAACGGCTCGGTCCTCGGCTACAACTATCCGGGCAGCCCCTGGTATGCGGAAGCCTACGCGCTGCTGACCCGCGAGGGCGAGACGCCGACGGTCCAGCCGACCGGCCAGCGCGAGAGCTGGCTGCGCCGCATCATCCCGGGCTGACGTTTTCGATATGTTCCGCTAGCTTCGGGCTTCCCCGAGGCGGCGGCGCACCGCAATCTCGGGTCTCGTTCCCGGAGATCGATTCGTCTTGCTGACCGCGCTTTCCATCCGCGACATCGTTCTGGTCGATGTGCTGGATCTCGATGTCCGCGACGGCCTGACCGTGCTGACCGGCGAGACCGGGGCAGGGAAGTCGATCATTCTCGACGCCCTCGGTCTGGCGCTCGGCGCGCGCGGCGACGCCGGCCTTGTGCGAGCCGGCGCGAAACAGGCCAGCGCCACCGCCGTCTTTACTGCACCTGAAGATTCCGCCCTGCTGGAGCTGATCTCCGAGAAGGGTTTCGATGTCGCGCCTGGCGAGGATCTGATCCTGCGCCGTGTGGTCGCCAGCGACGGCCGCAGCCGGGCGTTCGTCAACGACCAGCCCGCTGGCGTCACCGCCCTGCGCGAGATTGGTCAGGCCCTCGTCGAGGTGCATGGCCAGCACGAGACCGTCGGCCTGCTGGACTGGAAAACCCACCGCGCCCTGCTGGACAACTACGGCGGCCTGCAGCCTCAGCTGGTGGGTGTGGCCCAGGCGGCGGAGCGGCTGAAGACCGCCGAGCGCGAGGTCGCGGACCTGATCGCCGCTGCCGCGGACGCCGCTGCCCATGCCGAGGAACTGACTAACAATCTCGCCGACCTCGACGAACTGGACCCCCGTCCCGACGAGGAAACCGAACTGGCCGGAGAGCGCGCGGTGCTGGGCGCGGCCGAGAAGGCCATGGGTGATCTGACCGACGCTCGCGCTTCGCTGGGTGGAGACAAGCTGTCCCGCAATCTCGCCGCCGCCCTGCGCGCCGTCGAGCATGCCCGCACCCGCGCCGGCCAGTCGGGCGTCGAGGCCGATCACCCGCTGATGCAGAAACTCGGCGCTGCCGCTGAGGCCATCGACCGGACCCTCGTCGAGGCCGAAGAGGCACTCGCGTGTGTCGACGCCGCCGCCGGGGCCTTCGACTTTGAGCCGGGCCGGCTGGACAAGACCGAGGAGCGGTTGTTCGCCCTGCGCGCCGCCGCCCGCAAGCTGAACACCTCCGTCGAACTGCTCCCCATCCTGCGCGAGCGCTTCCGAGAGCAGTTGCGTATGATCGAGAGCGGCGCCGACGCTATCGCCGAGGCTCAGCAACGGGCCGCCGAGGCGCGCGAGGGCTACGATCTGGCCGCGACCCTGCTGACCTCGGCCCGTGAGGCCGCCGCCGAGCGCCTGACGACTTCGGTCATGGAGGAACTCGGCCCGCTGAAGCTGGAGCGCGCGCGTTTCCGCGTGGCCTTCGAGCCCGTCGCCGACGGCCGCCGCGGTCCGCTGGGCGTCGAGACGGTGCGCTTCGAGATCGCCACAAACGCCGGCACGCCCTTCGGCCCGCTGGACGCCATCGCCTCCGGCGGCGAACTGGCGCGCTTCGCCCTGGCCATGAAGGCCGCGCTGGCGGGGCGCGAGGACCAGCGTCAGCCCGTGATGATCTTCGACGAGGTGGATCAGGGCGTCGGCGGAGCCGTGGCGGAGGCCGTCGGCACGCGACTGGAGCGCCTGTCGCGCGGCGCCCAGGTTCTGGTCGTGACCCACAGCCCGCAGGTCGCCGCGCGCGGCCATGCCCACTGGAAGGTCCGGAAGGCCGACGTCGGCGGCATGACCACTACGACGGTCGATGCGCTGGACGACGATCAGCGCCGCGAGGAGATCGCTCGCATGCTGTCGGGCGCCACTGTCACGGACGAGGCGCGCGCGGCCGCCCGGGCGCTTATTGGCGCATGACCCTCGCGGCCTCGACCGCGGTCGCCGGCTGATCGGCGAAGACCCCATCGACGCCCAGCCACAGGAAGCGTTCGACCATCTCGTCCATCCTGCCATGGCTGGCGGGGTCCTCACCGACCCGCTCGGTTTCCTCGAGGAAGGCGTTTTCGGCTCTGAAGGTCCAGGCGGCCACCTTCAGCCTCGCGGCGTGGGCGTCGTTGATCAGCATCGTCGGTGCGCCGGGGCGCGGCTCGATCAGCCGGGTGTTCACGCCAACCCAGTCGGCATATTCGCGGATCGCCAGCAGGCCATCGGGCGTGATCATCGCCGCATAGGTCTGGTCCGGCAGGTCCGCGGGGCCGCCCGAGGCGTCGATCAGTTGCATCAGCGGCGTTTCGATCATGCCGTTCAGAACCTGTAGCGTCCCGACCTCGAAGCACTGGACGAAGACACCCGCATCCGCTCCCGTCAGGCCGTGGGCTTGCAGGACCACGACCAGAGCCGTCTCCATCGGCAGGCCACGGCTGGCGAAATAGGTCGGGTGCTTCAGTTCGGGCGCGATGCCGATGGTCCGGCCGGCGCGCTCCGACCCCGCGCGGGCGATGGCGATGACCTCTTCGAAGGTCAGGATTGGCTCCTGTCCGTCGTAAGCTGTGTTGGCCGGACGCAACTGCGGCAGCCGCTCCCGGGCTCGCAGGGTCTTTAGTTCGGCGAGGGTGAAGTCCTCGGTGAACCAGCCTGTCACCTCGCGCCCGTCGATCGTCCGCGTGGTGTGACGGTCGGCGAACTCGGGCCGATCGCCCACGTCGGTGGTCTCGCCGATCTCGTTCTCATGGCGGACGACCAGCACGCCGTCCCGGCTCATCACCAGATCGGGCTCGATCACATCGGCGCCTTGGTCGATGGCCAGGTCGTAGGCCATGCGGGTGTGTTCCGGGCGCTCGCCGGAAGCGCCGCGGTGGGCGATGATCAGGGGTTCGGCGACGACGGGCGAGGCGGTCATCAGGGCGAGGGCGGTCAGCAGTTTCCCGAGCATGCGCCGAAGCTAGCCGCGGCGCATGACAGGCTTATCAAGAAGGCCTTACGCCGCCTGCAACACCTTGCGCAGAGCGGTGTGGATTTCCGGGTTCGCAGCGATGATCTGCTTGCCGTTCTTCGGGTCGCCGTCGACGTCGATGCTGGTGACCAGACCGCCCGCCTCGGTGACGAACAGGATGCCCGCCGCCACGTCCCAGGCTTGCAGGTTACGCTCGTAGTAGGCGTCATACCGACCGGCGGCGACCCAGGCGAAGTCCAGGGCGGCCGAACCGAGGCGACGGATGCCCGCCACGCGCTGGCCGACGGCGTGGATGTCCTTGATGGCTTGGGCATGGCCGGTCTTGCCGATGAAGGGCAGGCCGGTGGCGATCAGGCTGTCGGCCAGATCACGACGGGCGGCCACGCGGATGCGACCATCGTTCAGGTAGCAGCCCTTGCCCTTCTCGGCCCAGAACATCTCGTTCATGACCGGGTTGTAGGTCACGCCGGCGACGATCTCGGACGAACCATCCGGCGCGAAACGCTCCAGGGCAATAGTGATGGCGAAGTGCGGCATCGCGTGGATGAAGTTGGTCGTGCCGTCGATCGGATCGACGATCCAGCGGTGCGACTTGTCGGTGCCCTCGATCATGCCGCGTTCCTCGCCGAGGAAGCCGTAGCCGGGACGGGCCTTCATCAACAGCTCGAACAGCGTCTCCTCGGCCTTGATGTCGGCGGCCGTAACGAAGTCGCCGGGCCCCTTGCGCGAGGTCTGCAACTGGCTGACTTCGCCGAAGTCGCGCAGCATCGGGCGGGCGGTCTTGCGAACCGCGTCCATCATGACGGTGAGAAGGGCGGAGGCGAGGGCCATGGGGAATCTCCTGGTCCGCATGTCCTGAAAAGGCGCGGGGGCCCGGACATGCGGAGAAGTTCAAACGCTGCTCGGCCCCGGATGGAGCCGATGAAAACTCAGTCCGCGCGGCGGACGTATTCGCCGGTGGCGGTATCGACGACGATCTTCTCGCCGGCCGACATGTACGGCGGGATCATGATGCGGACGCCATTGTTGGCGATGGCGGGCTTGTACGACGATGACGCGGTCTGGCCCTTCACGGTCGGCTCGGTCTCGGCGACCTCTAGCGTGACGTGATCCGGCAGCGACAGGCCGATCGGGCGGTCCTCATGGGACTCGATCACAACCTTCATGCCTTCCTGCAGGTACGGGATGCGCTCTTCGCCGACCCATTCCTTCTGCAGTTCGATCTGCTCGTAGTTCTCGTCGTTCATGAAGACGAGGGTCTCGCCGCCGTCGTACAGGTACGAATAGTCCTTCTGCTCCAGCGTGACGCGCTCGACCTTGTCTTCCGACCGGAATCGCTCGTTCAGCTTGTTGCCCGTCTCGAGGTTCTTGGCCTCGACGTTGGCGAAGGCGCCGCCCTTGCCCGGCTTGACGTGGCTGGCCTTGGTGACGACCCACAGGCCGCCGTTGTGCTGCAGAACCATACCGGGCTTGATGGTGTTGCCGTTGATCTTGGCCATGATGTCTCGGAAGTGTTGAGGCGCAGCCCTTGCGGCGCGCGCGAGCGGCCGCAGTCCCTAAAGGAAGCCGGGGCTTACGGCAAGCTGCGGCGCGTCAGTGCACCGTCGGCCGGACCTCGTCCACCTTGCGATTAATGGCGTTCATGACCCGCGTGCCGCCGCCGATCGGCGCCGCCATCTTGCCGGCTTCCGGATCCAGCCTTCGCGCCTCGTGAGCGAAGGCGGCGGCAAGCCCGGCGGAGGCCATCGCAGCGCCGATCTGCAGCGCCCGACCGGCCGGACGCGCCGCGAGCCAGAGCGCGTTGACCGCTTGGGTCGCCGCCCAAAGTCCGAGCGCCGCATTCCGCCTCGGCTGGGACGGCGCGTTCCAGACCCGCACCGCCGACAGACTGGTCGCGGAAAAGACAGCCGGCACGATCATGCTCATCGCGCCGCGCGGGCGCTCCGTCACCGGCCGCGCGCCGCTCTCGATGTCGGCGGCCGATAGTCTGGGACGCATGGCTGTCTGCGCGAGGAATGTCGCAGCCAGAGCAAATCCGGCGGTCACCGCCACACCGAGCAGGACGTGACCGAGACTCCGATCCTCGCCATTGACGAAATCCAGCGCGGCATCCCGCGCGTCGTCGAAAACGTCATCGATGTCAGTCATTCCGGCTCCTCCAGCTTGCCGGAGGGGAATGAGCCGGGGAGGGGTCAGTTCCCCGTGGCGCTCTTGTCCGGAGCGATCTCGGTCATGGCGGACTGCAGGTAGTTCTGCTCGCCGAGTTGTTCGACCAGCTTGTGCTGCGCCTCGAGGAAGTCGATGTGCTCCTCGGTGTCCGACAGGATGCGCATCACCAGATCGCGGCTGACGAAGTCCTTGGCGGCCTCGAACTGGGCGACGGCGGCGACCACGGTATCGCGCGAGCCGAGTTCCAGCTGCAGGTCGGCGCCGAGGCACTCGAAGACGTTCTCGCCGATCTTGAGCTTGTGCAGGTCCTGCAGATTCGGCAGGCCATCCAGGAACAGGATGCGTTTGATCAGCATGTCGGCGTGACGCATCTCGCCGATCGATTCGTCATAGATGATCTGGCCGAGGTGCTTCAGGCCCCAGCTTTCGAACATGCGAGCGTGTAGGAAGTACTGGTTCACCGCCGTCAGTTCGTTGGTCAGGATCGCGTTCAGCGTCCGAATGATCGCGGGGTCGCCCTTCATGGCCGTATTCCTTGCAGCGCCGACGACCCCCGACCGGAGCCGCCCTGTTCGACGCCGTTCATAACACGCGAAAACGCCTTATGTTCACTTGCGAACACTTATCACGACATTGATTTTGCGAGTAAAAATCGCCTGCAGCGCAGGCTGCGAATGCTACTCAGCCGCCAAGGCGAAGGCTTGCTGCGATTGCTGGATCATCTCACGCATCTCGCAGACGCATTTGGCGCACTGGGCCTGGCACTGATGGCGCGCGAAGACCTCGCGCGGACGCGTCGCGCCCTCCTCGATGGCCGAGGCGACGTCACGCTTGCGAAGACCGTTGCAGTTGCAGACGTACAATGACGCGAACCCACCGACTGAGAATGGTTCGCTATAGCAGTCGGATCGTGGCAAATGCAAGTCGTTCGCAGCCCTGTGACATGTTGACGTGGCCGCCGGTTCGTCGCACCTCCGGCACATGGCCAGAGAACCCCTCGTCCCGCCGCGTCCGCCCTGTGCGCTATATCTGATCACGCCGCCGGCGATCCCCGATCTGTCCGCCTTCGCGAAGACATTGGGCGAGGCGCTGGACGCCGGATCGGTGGCGGCGTTGCAGATCCGGCTGAAGGATGTCTCCGACGAGGCGGTCCTCGCCGCGGTCGAAGCGCTGAAGCCCGTGGCCCAGGCGCGAGGCGTCGCGGTCATACTGAACGATCGCCCGGACCTCGCCAGCCGTTTCGGTTGTGACGGCGTGCACGTCGGCCAGTCTGACGCCTCCTATGCCGAGGCGCGCCGCACCATGGGTCCGAATGCCATGATCGGCGTGACCTGCCACGACAGCCGCGAGCTGGCGATGGATGCCGCCGAGGCGGGGGCCGACTACGTCGCCTTCGGCGCCTTCTTCCCGACCTCGACGAAGGAGACGACGCACCGCCCGGAGATCGACATCCTGACCATCTGGCAGGAGACGGTGGAGACGCCCTGTGTCGCCATCGGTGGGATCACCGTGCAGAATGCGGCCGAGCTGGCTCGCGCCGGCGCCGACTTCGTCGCGGTGTCCGGCGCGGTCTGGAATCACCCGGACGGTCCTGCCGCCGCGGTTCGCGAGTTCGATCAGGTGCTTGCAGCAGCTTTCTGACCTTCAGGGGATGTTAGGAAGCCGGGCCGTAGGAAACCGTGAGACTTTCCGCGTTTCCGGACCCGATCATGACGATGAGCCGCGCGCTCGACCCCAGGACGACCGCCCAGACTCCCGACGCCCGTGCGGCGACGGCGCGTGCGGCTGCGTCCCCCCAATCCGTTTTCGGCCAGCCGTTCGCACCGGTGTTCACCGCCATGGCGGTGATGATCATGGTCGTCCTGTCGCTGACCTTCGCGCGCTCGGCGGACGCCGTGGCGGCGCTTTGGGGCGCTGGCGGCGTGGCCGTCGCCGTTTGGCTGCGCACCTCGCGTGGGCCGCTCTATGATCTGAGCTTCGGGGCCCTGGTCGCCTTGGGCATCGCCGCGGGCAATCTCCTCGCCGGCAACTCCACCCCAATGACGGCGATGTTCACCGTCGCCAATCTGCTGGACATCTATCTGGCAGTGCTGCTGGCGCGCCGCTTCGCGCCGACCCTGAATCTCGCCACGGTCGAAGGCGCGTGCCGCTTCCTGATCAGCGCGGCCGTTATCGCGCCGTTGCCTGCCGCGGCCCTCGTCGGCGCTTCGCTCTGGTACATGAACGGCGCGGACTTCCTCGAGACGGCCCAGACTTGGTGGTTCGGTCACGCGCTGAGCATCGCGGTCATCGGCAGCTTCGGACTGGCGCTGACGAAGCGGGAACTGGTCAAGTTCCGCGCTCCCGCGCGCGCTGCCGAGGCTGTCGTCCTGCTGGGTCTGCTGACCGCCTCCTCGGCCGCGATCTTCGTCAACCAGTCCCTGCCGATCAGCTTCGCCACCCTGCCGCTGCTGCTGCTGGTCGCGGTGCGCCTGCGCATGCTGGGTGTGACCGCGGCGCTGGTGATCATGACCGTCCTGTCCGTCGGCGGCGCCATGGCAGGTCACGGTCCCTACGCCCACTCGTTCGAGGGGGCGGACAGGGCCATGATGGCCCAGCTTCTGGTGCTGTTCGGCTACCTGCCGATCATGCTGGTCGCAGCCCTTCTGGAGGAACGTGATCGCCTGTCCGACCGCGCCCGTCTGGGCCAGGTCCGCGCCGAGCGCGCCTCGGAGACCAAGTCTCGCCTGTTGGCCAACGTCGCCCACGAGATCAAGAGCCCGGTCGGCGGCATCATCGGTATTGGGGAACTGTGGAAGTCGGGTCAGCTGGGCGCGACCACAACGACCCAGACTGAGATGGCGGACATGCTGGTCAAGACCGCCCGCCAGATCGAGGCCCTGTCGCACGACCTGCTGGACGTCGCCCGTGCGGAATCCGGCGCCGTGAAGGTAGAATTGCGCCCCACCGATGTGCCGGGCGTTCTGGAGGATGTTCGCCGCTCGACCGCCCTGCGCCCCGAGGCCGCCGGCATCCGTCTCGACGTCGTGAGCGAAGGCGACGGCCTGATCGCGATTGCCGACTCCCAGCGTCTGTCGCAGGTCGTGGCCAACCTCGCCTCCAACGCCGTGAAGTACGGCGCCGAGGGCGGGTCAGTGACCCTGCGCGCCTTCCGCATCCACGATGGTGTCCGCATCGAGGTCATCGACCGCGGCCCCGGCCTGACGCCGGAGAAGCAGGCACAACTGTTCGAACCGTTCAACCGGCTGGGCCTGGAGCGCTCGGCGGTCGAGGGGCATGGCATCGGCCTCGCCATCGCCCGTCGTTTGGTCGAACTTCAGCATGGCGCGATCGGCGTCAGCTCGGCTCCGGGCGAGGGCGCGACCTTCTGGGTCGAACTGCCGGCCGCCTGACCAGTCAGGTCTTGCCGTCTCCGGGCCGAGAGGCGAAGGTCCCGGCCATGAAAGTCGCGATCCTCGGTACCGCCTTCCTCCTCGCCGCCGGCTCTGCAGCCGCACAGACCGCACCGACGCCGGCGCCTGTGCAACCCGATCCGGGCTCCAGCCTTACGCGCGATCTGAACAGCGGCCCGCCACGCCCCGCGGTCTATCTTGCGCCGGAGCCGGCGCCTGTCCCGACCCCCGCGCCCGCGGCAGCCGCTCCGGCATCGCCAACGGCCACCAACTCGCCCGCACCTCCTGCGAGCCCGACACCCGCGCCGCGTCCCACTGCCGACGCCGCTCCTGCGCCCCGCCCGACGGTTGCGCCGACCCCGACGCCCGCTCCAGCTTCGGCAGCGCCGGCTCCGACCCCGCGGCCAACGGCGACGCCGGCTCCGGCTCCTGCGCCCGCTGCGACACCTGCTCCGGTCCCCGCGCCAGCTCCAGCCGCCGCCCCGCCGCCCGCGCCGAATGTCTCAACAGCCACTGTGCTCGACGCCGCGGCCCGCGCCGCCCTGCCGTTCACAGTCGATCTGCCGCGCGGCTTCCAGATCGAGACCGGTCGCCCCGGACCGACTTTCCGGGTCTACACGATCCGCCGGGGCGAGCAGTCGTTCGCCATGGTCTACGTGGGCTCCGGCGCGCGTTTCCCGATATACAGCGGCGAGACGATAGAGGCCGCAGGCCGTCTGTCCCTGGTCTCGACCGAGGACGGCGAACGCCACGCCAAGGAGCATCTGTTCCGTCGCGATGGCTCGCCGGACGTCCATGTCTGGACGATGACCCTGGACGGCGAGGATCGCGTGATCGCCGAGCGGATCGCCCAGTCGGTGGACGTTCGTCCGGCTACACCCGCCGCACCGGCGCGTCCTTAGGGCCCAGCCGCACGCCGCGCTGGCCGGCGAAGACCAGCACCTCCTGTCCGGGCGCGGCGGCCCAGCGGCGCAGGGTCGCCTCATAGGGCTCGCGTCGCCAGTCATGCGGACGCGCGGCGTCGCATTCGACCACCAGCCGCGCGCCGCCCTGTTCGCTGTGCAGGACGAAGCCGGCGACGCTGGGCTTCCAGCTGTCGTCCAGCGCCTCTGTCAGCAGCCACAGGCAGTTGAAGATGCGGCAGTCGCCGGGCCGCGTTTCATAGATGGCGCAGCCCGACGTCTTGCTGAACTGGCGGCACCACTTGCCGGCGGGCTTGTCCAGCGCGGACACGCCCATCAGCTTGCAGCACAGCCCGCAATCGCCGCAGTTCTTCATCCGCCTCAGGTCTCTGACCAGACCGCCAGTTCGTTTCCGGCCGGATCCCTGAAGTGGAAACGGCGCCCGCCGGGAAACTCGAAGATCGGCTTCACGATCGTACCGCCGGCTGCCTCGACCTTCGCCAGCATGGCTTTCAGATCGTGGGCATAGAGGACCGGCAGCGGTGTCCGGATTGCATCCGACTGGGCGTCGAACCCGCCGTCCATCCCCTCGTTGAAGGCGGCGTACTCCGGGCCGTAGTCCTGGAACGTCCAGCCGAAAGCGGCGCCGTAGAAGGTCTTCACCTCGTCCAGGCGGCCTCCGGGCAGTTCGATGTAGTTCAGTTTTCCATCTTCAGGCATGGGATGCTCCCGTCTCGAACGCCAACCGACCCCGCCCATCTGGCCTGAGCGGGAGAGGGACGGGAAGGGGCGATCTCACGAGACCGCGACTTTTCGACAGCCCCGCTTGCCAGCGGGAGATTCCTGCGTAACGCTGCAAATCGTTCGCAATCGCGGGAGTCGGCCATGATCGTGCTGACCGCAGGCCCGGCGTCGCTGGCCCGCCTCATGAGGCGGGACGAACCCTCACAGCACCGCGCGCCGGGGAAGGCGAGGGACCATGCGCCGACGAGTGATCGTGTGCTCGCAGCAAGCCGCCCCCTGAGATCACTCTAGGGTCCGCGACGCCCGGTCGCGGCAACCAATGGCGCGCGCCGCCCATATCAGAAGCATGCACCGTCGCGCGCTCCTGACCTCCTCCCTCGCCCTTACCGCCGTCGCAGGTTGCGGACAGGCAGCCGCCGTTCTGCCGCGGAGGGACACTGTCGGGCTGGACGCCGGGAGGCTCGCTCAGGCCATGGAGAGGGCGGAGAGCCTGCCCCGACTGCACAGCGTGATCGTCGCCCGGGATGGGCAGACGCTGGCCGAGCGGGTGTTCCACGGGCCGGGGCTGGATACGCCGGTGAACGTCAAGTCGGCTTCGAAGTCGGTGCTGGCGGCGCTGGGTGGGATCGCGATTGGGCGGGGCGTCTTCGCGGGCGTGGACCAGCCGATCTCGGCCTTTCTTTCGGACCGCTTCCCCTCGAATCCGGATCCGAGGCTTCAGCAGGTCACCATCGGCGATCTGCTGGCGATGCAGGCCGGGCTGGGCTCAACGTCCGGCGCCAACTACGGCGCCTGGGTCTCCAGCCGCGACTGGGTCCGCTATGCCCTCGCCCAGCCGTTCGAGACCGATCCGGGGCAGGGGATGATCTACTCCACCGGAACCTCGCACCTGCTGTCCGCCGCCCTGACCCGCGCCAGCGGTCAGTCAACTCTGGCCTGTGCTCGCGAGTGGCTGGGCGAGCCGCTGGAGGTCGAGATCCCGTCCTGGCCTGCTGATCCGCAGGGTGTCTTCTTCGGAGGGAACGACATGCGGATGTCGCCGCGCGGGCTATTGAAGTTCGGGGAGCTGTACCGGAATGACGGTGTCCACGCCGGCGTCCGCGTGCTGCCGGAAGGCTGGGTGGAGCAGTCGTGGAACGAGCGGGGGCGTTCGCGCTGGACCGGGGACGCCTATGGCTACGGCTGGTGGATGCGCCGGGCCGGCGGACATGACGTCCGCTATGCTTGGGGCTATGGCGGGCAGATGGTTTTTGTTGTTCCGAAACTGAAGCTTACGGTCGTGATGACCTCGGACCCTTCGCCGGTGGATCAGCGGGACGGGCATGTGCAGGCGCTGCACGCCCTGCTGGCCGACGGCTTCATCCCGGCGGCCGAAACGGGTTCGGGCCCCGCCGCCTGACGGCAGGGCCCGGAACGGTCGTCAGGCCAGTTCGACGGCCATGGCCACGGCCTCGCCGCCTCCGATGCACAGCGAGGCGACGCCCTTCGTGCCGCCGCGCGCCTTCAGCGCCGCCAGCAGGGTGGCCAGAACGCGCGCGCCCGAGGCGCCGATCGGGTGGCCCAGGGCGGTCGCGCCGCCGTTGACGTTCAGCTTCGCGCGGTCGATGCCCAGCTCGTGCATGGCGATCATGGGGACGATGGCGAAGGCCTCGTTGATCTCCCACAGATCGACGTCATCGACCGACCAGCCAGCCTTCTGCAGCGTCTTCTGCATGGCCGGGACCGGGGCGGTGGTGAACTTCGCCGGCTCGTGGGCGTGGGCCGAGTGGGCGACAATGCGCGCCTCGATCTTCAGGCCCAGAGCCTTTGCGGTGCTCTCGCGGGCCACAACCACGGCGGCGGCGCCGTCCGAGATCGAGGCCGAGGAGGCGGCGGTGATGGTGCCGTCCTTCGCGAAGGCGGGCTTCAGGTTCGGGATCTTGTCCGGCATGGCGTTGCCGGGCTGCTCGTCGTTCGAGACGGTGACCGGGCCCTTGCGGGTCTGGACCTCGACCGGAACGACCTCCGCGGCGAAGGCGCCGGAATTCACGGCCTCGACCGCGCGGGTCAGGCTTTCGATGGCGTAGGCGTCCTGTGCCTCGCGAGTGAACTGGTAGTCGTTGGCGGTGTCCTGGGCGAAGGAGCCCATCGGCTTGCCGGGCTGATAGGCGTCCTCGAGGCCGTCCATCATCATCGAGTCGACGATGACGTCATGGCCGATGCGGGCGCCGCCGCGGTGCTTGTTCATGACGTAGGGGGCGCCGGTCATGGACTCCATGCCGCCAGCGACGATGACCTGGGCCGAGCCGGCCAGCAGGGCGTCCGAGGCCATCATGACCGACTGGAGACCCGAGCCGCACATCTTGTTCACGGTGGTGGCCTCGACGTGCTGGCCGAGACCGGCGGCGATGGCGGCCTGACGGGCCGGGGCTTGGCCGAGGCCGGCGGGCAGGACGCAGCCCATGTAGATCTGGTCGACCTTCTCGGGGGCGACGCCGGCGCGCTCGACGGCGGCCTTGACCGCGGCGGCGCCCAGATCGGTGGCTTTCACCCCGGTCAGGGCGCCCTGGAAGCCGCCCATCGGCGTGCGGGCGAAGGAACAGATGACGACGGGATCAGACATTTCACCACATCCTGAATTGAACTCACGCGGCTAGATCGTCCGTTTCACATTGTGGTGCAAGAGGCTTTGCCGCAGTGCACAATCAGGCCTCTATGAGCAACCACTCCGGACGGCGCACCTGAACGGGTCGTCCGTCCACGGTCAGATCGCCTTCCAGCCGGTCCAGACGCACCAGCGCCATCGCGTTTCCATCGCGGCCCGTCAGGACCTCTCCGGCGCGCAGTTCACCATTCAGGATCTCGGCGCCGACTGCGGGGGCGGGGCCGTCGAAGGTGATAGGCAGCATCCGGTTGCGGATCGAACCACGGCGCTTCATGCGCGAGGTGGTTTCCTGACCAATGAAACAGCCCTTCCTGAAGTCGATGCCGTTCAGGAGGTCGAAATTGGCCTCGATCGGATAGGTCTTGTCGTCCGGCGCATCGCCGGTCGGGTCCGGTGCGCCGACCGCCAGCCGGTGCGCCTGCCAGTCGTCCTCGGTGGCATTGGTTTCGACGTCCCCGCCATAGCGGCGACCGCCAAGGGCCGGTGTGCGGGGATCGGGCGCGAAACCTTCGACCTCGCCGTCCCAGCAGACGAAGACCGGCTGGTCGTCGGCCTCAACTGCGACCTGGGCCCGCAGTTTGTACATCGACAGGCGCTGGATCAGGGCGTCGTGGCGGTCGGCGGCGACGTCAAGCAGCACGATGCCATCGATGCAATTGATGCATTGGATGAAAAGGTCGAACAGCAGACGGCCGGGCGGGGACAGCAGGGCGCCGAAGCGCAGCTCGCCGTCGCCCATGGTTTCGACGTCCTGCGTCAGCAGATTGTGCAGGAACGAGCGCGCATCGGGGCCGGACACCCGGATCAGGGCGCGGCTTTCAAGGCGGGCGATGCGAGCGGTCATGGGGGGCAGATAGGCGCTGCCCCCGCATCGGCCAAGGTCGGTCAGAAGATGCCGACCGCTCCGTCAGCCCAGATCAGGATCACGGCGGCCAGAACGCCCAGGATCAGCGCGATCCGCAGCGCCTTCGACTTCGCCTTCCAGACGGCCAATTCGATCAGGGCGCCGGCGCCGATCAGCAGCACGCCGGCGAACAGGAAGTCGCTGGCCGTCCACGCCACTTCGCTGCTGAACTGCATGGCGACGGCCGGAGCCAGCAGGATGGCGGCGACGGCGCCCCAGCCGGCGATGTGCCAGCGGCCCAGCCCGGATTTCGGTGCGGTCGGTTCGTTGGTCAGGGTCATCTCGTGCCTCCTCCGGACACCGGGACATTGCACCCGGCCCCTCCATGGGTCACGTGGAGTTCCTGAGGTTCCGTCGTGCAGAAGCCATGCAGGCCTGCGCACGGAGTGAAGAGGGCAGTTCGGACGGATGAAGGACAAGGCGCTCTGGGTCATCCTCGGCATCGGCGCGGCGATGGCGATCGCCTCGGCCATTGCGACGATCCTTGCGCCGTTGCTGATCTTCCTGCTTCCGAGCGTCTTCAACCCGTGACGGCGTAGCGCGGCTCGATCCCATCCGGCTGCCAGTCGTGTTGCTCAAGCTTGTCCAGCGACAGCAGGACCCGGCGGGTGAAGTCGTCCGGATCGCCGGCCTCGACTGCCGGGCGCAGCCAGTCGCTGACCACTGCCCGCGCCGGGTAGGTCCCGACCGGGCCGGGCACGCTCAGCGCCACCTCGACGCCCTCGGCCAGCCAGCCGGCGACGACCGCGAACAGCTCTTCCGAGGCCAGAAACTCCGAGCGGCGCACGACGAACAGGGTGATGACCCCGTCCTCGATGCCGTCCGGGCGCACCACGACGCCGCTGCGGTCCGGCCGCCAGTCGTCCGACAGCTCGATCACGCGCCACAGACAGAACCAGGTCCGGCAGGTCTGCGGGCGGATGGCATGGACCGAACAGCCCGCGCCGTCGACGCAATAGGCGCACAGCTGGCCGGTCGGCTTGGACAGCTCCGGAAGGCTCAACGGGATCACCCGGCAGCACTCGACGCAGCCGCCACACTGCCGATCCGGAAGCAGGGGCAGGCTCATGAGAGGAGGGCGCGCGCGATCATCGACGATGCCAGACCGGAAACCCGCGTCCGGGTCAACATCAGGCCGTCCACAGCTTGATTACAGGGATGCGTCATGTCCCGCTTCCGCGACGAGAATCTCTGTACAACCGACGCATGGCGGGCCGTTTCCCCATCCTCTACCTCGCAGAGGCCGACGCCGAAGACGCAGTCCTGTCGTCCGGTGTTCTGGCCTATCTCGTCGAGGCCATGCCGCAGGCGACCTTCACGATCGTCGGCTCGCCCGTCAGCGCCCCGCTGTTCGCCGACACCCCGCGCCTCGATCGCCTGATCGTGCTGGAGAAGGAGGGGCGCCTCGAATGGCTCGGCCTCTGGAACCAGGTGCGGCCGGTCAAATGGGGGCTGGTCGTCGACATGCGCGGCACCACCTTCTCGGGCAAGCTGAGCCGTCAGAAGCGCGCTGTGCGCACGAAGGACGAGCCGGGCGTGCACAAGGTCGAACTGGCCGCCCGCGTGCTGCAGCTGGACGAGGTCCCGCCGCCGAGACTGTTCGCCTCCGACATCACCCGCACCAGGGTCGAGAACCGCCTGCCTGCCGATGGCGCGCCCCTGCTGGTCATCGCGCCGGGCGCGGACTGGATGGGCAGGCAGTGGCCGGCCGAACGCTTTGCGACGCTGGCCGCGAACCTGACCAACGACGGCCCTCTGGCCGGTGGTCGCGTCGTGGTGCTGGGCGACGACAAGGATCGTGACGCGGCCCACACCATCCGCCTGGCGATGCCGCGAAACCGCACAGTCGAGTTGCAGGGCAAGCTGACGAAGCAGGAGGCTCTGGCCGTGCTGGAGCGCGCCAACCTGTATCTGGGCGGGGACTCGATCTGGACCCATCTGGCCACGGCCGCCGGCGCGCCCGTGGTGGCCGCTTTCGGCCCGTCCGACGACACGGTGCGCGGCCCTTGGGGCGGCATCGCCGTTCGCGGTCCGCGCTCGGTGGACGAGTTCCGCAAGATCGATCCCGGCCTCAACCAGGCTATCCAGCACATGAACGAGGTCCCGGCCGACCGGATGCTGAGGGCGGCGAAGAAGCTGCTGGCGGAGCGGGCGGGGTGAGACCCGATCACATGCTCCGTCACCCTCGGGCTTGACCCGAGGGCCAGACGTTGTGGCGATCTCTGCCTGTTCGACGGTTTGCGTTTCGAGCGTCCACGCACAGCCCGCGTCCACCTCCGGCCCTCGGGTCAAGCCCGAGGGTGACGATGTGGGGGGGATTGTTCTGGATTTTTCCCTGCGATCTCCGACAGCAAGAAGTACCCGTCATCCTCGGGCTTGACCCGAGGATCGGACGCTGTGCGACCTGTGCCTGTCCAGAGGCTTGCGTTTTGAGAGTCCACGCACAGCCTGCTCCAACCTCCGGCCCTCGGGTCAAGCCCGAGGGTGACGGCGTGGGACTGGTGGGGTCTTTGAACGCTCCGGGTTTTTCCCTGCGATAAAGCAAGAAGTACCCGTCATCCTCGGGCTTGACCCGAGGATCGGACGCTGTGGCGAGCTCTGTCTGTCCGATGGTTCGCGTTCGACCGTCCAACGCACAGCCCGCGTCCACCTCCGGCCCTCGGGTCAAGCCCGAGGGTGACGATGTGGGACTGGTGGGGTCTTTGAACGCTCCGGGTTTTTCCCTGCGATAAAGCAAGAAGTACCCGTCATCCTCGGGCTTGACCCGAGGATCGGACGCTGTGGCGAGCTCTGTCTGTCCGATGGTTCGCGTTCGACCGTCCAACGCACTGCCCGCGTCCACCTCCGACCCTCGGGTCAAGCCCGAGGGTGACGGCGTGGGGGTGGGGAGATGTGACAGACAGCCCTCATTTTTTCCGCGCGCCCCCTGCCATCGGCGGCGTTTCCGACTATTCAGGCAGGCCATGACCTATGACCTGATCGTTCGTGGCGGCGAAGTCGCAAATCATGCGGGACGGGGGCTGGCGGATGTCGGCGTCCGTGACGGCCGCATCGTCTTCGTCGGCGACCTGTCGCAGGCCTCGGCCGGGGAGGTGTTCGACGCTGCCGGCCTGACGGTTCTGCCGGGCGTGATCGACACCCAGGTCCACTTTCGCGAGCCGGGGCTCGAGTGGAAGGAAGACCTTGAGACCGGCTCGCGCGCCGCCGCCTTGGGCGGGGTCACCGCCGTGTTCGAAATGCCGAACACCGAGCCGAACACCACCGATCCGGCGACGCTGGAAGACAAGCTGGATCGCGCCCGCGACCGCATGTGGACCGACCACGCCTTCTACATCGGCGGCACGCACGAGAACGCGAAGTACCTCGGTGAGCTGGAGCGCCTGCCGGGGTGCTGCGGCGTGAAGGTCTTCATGGGCGCCTCGACCGGCACCCTGCTGGTGGCCGACGACGACGGCGTGCGTGAGGTGCTGAGCCATGTGAAGCGCCGCGCCACCTTCCACTCCGAAGACGAATACCGTCTGGTCGAGCGCCGCCCGTTGGCGCGCACCGGCGACTGGACCAGCCATCCGGAGGTCCGCGACCCCGAGAGCGCCATCATGTCGACCCGTCGCCTCGTGCGGCTGGCCCGCGAGACCGGCGCCCGGATCCACGTCCTGCACGTCACGACGGCCGAAGAGATCGACTTTCTGGCCCACAACAAGGACGTCGCGACCGTCGAGGTCACGCCCCAGCACCTGACGCTGGATGGCGACGAGGCCTATGAGCGGCTGAAGGGTCTGGCCCAGATGAACCCGCCGATCCGCGATGCCTATCACATCGCCGGCCTGTGGCGCGGCATCGAGCATGGCGTCGCCGACGTGCTGGGCTCGGACCACGCGCCGCATACGCTGGAAGAGAAGGCCCGTCCGTATCCGGCTTCGCCCTCGGGCATGCCGGGCGTGCAGACGCTGGTGCCGGTCATGCTGACCCATGTCGCCAATGGCCGCCTGTCGCTGGACCGCTTCATCGACCTGACCAGCCACGGCGCGAACCGGGTGTTCGGCATCGCCGGCAAGGGGCGGATGGCCGAGGGCTATGACGCCGATCTGACCATCGTCGATCTGAAGGCGAAGCACGTCCTGAAGCACGAGGACATGGCCACCCGCTCGGCCTGGACGCCGTTCGACGGCATGGAGTGCACCGGCAAGGCGATGGCCACCATCGTGCGCGGCCGGGTCGTGATGCGGGACGGCGAACTGCAGGGCCGGGCCCACGGACAGGCGGTCCGCTTCCAGGAGACGCTGGCGTGAGCGAGAGCGTCCTCGTCGTCGACGATGATGCCCAGCTGGCGGCCGCGGCCGTCCTGTTCCTGACGCAGGCGGGTTATGAGGCCCGGTCGGTCGGCAATGGCGCGGCGGCGCTGGTCCACCTGGCTGACGCGCCGGTCGATCTGGTGCTGATGGACATCCGCATGCAGGGGATGGACGGGGTCGAGACCCTGCGCCGCATCCGCAAGTCGGGGAACGATGTGCCGGTGGTGATGATGACCGCCGACGGCCGGCCCGAGGTCGTGCGCGACGTGCTGGCCACCGGCGGCAACGGCTATCTGATGAAGCCCTTCGAGCCGGAGGACGTCATCGCCCGCGTCCGCAGGGCGCTGGACGCCGCGAAGATCGCTCCGCGCTAGGCCTGCTAGATCGAGAAGCTGACGCCGCAGCCGCAGCTGGAGGCGGCGTTCGGGTTGCGGACCACGAACTGGGCGCCCGACAGATCGTCGACGAAGGCGATCTCGGAGCCCTTCAGAAAGGGCAGGGAGACCGGATCGACCACCGCGGCCTGACCGTCGGCGCGGATGACGATGTCCTCCGCGTCCGCGGCCTCGACCAGTTCGAGCCGGTACTGGAAGCCCGAGCAGCCGCCGCCATCGACGGCGACCCGCAGCATGACGGTATGGCCTTCGGCCTCGCCCAGCTTCGCCAGCCGGCGCGCGGCGCTGTCGGCCAGGGTCAGGCCGTGGCCGCCGGTGGACGGCGACAGTTCGAAGGCGGGTGCGGATTGGACGGTGCTCACGCGGCTCTATATGAGGCGCGGACGGGCGTTCGCAAAGACCCGTGATCACAGACGAGCCGCCGACGTTGTTCCCCGAACGCGCACCCTGGGCCGAATACCCCGAACACAGCCGCGGTCGGCTGTCCCCCGAGCCGATCAGTCGCACCCGCAACGCCTTCGCCCGCGACCGCGACCGCATCATCCATGCGACCGCCTTCCGCCGGCTGAAGGAGAAGACCCAGGTCTTCGTGGCGCACGAGGGCGACCACTACCGCACGCGCCTGACCCATTCGCTGGAGGTGGCGCAGATCGCGCGGTCGCTGGCGCATGCGCTGCGGCTCGATACCGACCTCGCCGAGACGGTCGCCCTGGCCCACGACCTGGGGCATCCGCCGTTCGGCCACGCCGGCGAGGACGAGCTGCAGGCGCAGATGCAGCGGTGGGGCGGCTTCGACCACAACGTCCAGACCTTCCGGGTCGTGACGAAGCTGGAGGAGCGCTATCCGCAGTTCGAGGGACTGAACCTCAGCTGGGAGACGGTCGAGGGCGTGGTCAAGCACAACGGTCCGGTCAGCCACCGGCTGGACGAGCCCGCGTGGCAGGCCATCGCCGACTATGCGAAGGACTGGGACCTGCGGCTGGGGACCTTCGCCTCGCTGGAGGCGCAGGCGGCGGCCATCGCCGACGACATCGCCTACAACAATCACGATGTGGACGACGGGGTGCAGGCGGGTCTGTTCACCCTCGAGGACCTGGCCGATGTGCCGCTGATCGGCCCGGTGCTGCACGGCGTGCGCAAGGACTGGCCGGATGTCGGCGAGCGGATGACGCGGATCGAGGCCGTGCGCCGGATGATCGGCGTGATGGTCGAGGACGTGCTGGCCGAGACGGAGGCCCGGATCGAGGCCGACGAAATTCGCTCGACCGAGGACGTGCGGATGGCGAAGCGGACGCTGGTGTCGTTCTCGCCGGCCATGCTTGCGGACCTGGGCGTGCTGCGGAAATTCCTGTTCGAGAGGATGTACCGCCACTACCGGGTCAACCGGACGCGAAGCCAGGCCCGGCGGATCCTGGCCGAGATGTTCCAGCTGTTCATGGCCGAGCCCGAGACCATGCCGCCGGAATGGTCGGGCAAGGCGCTCAGCGGGGACGAGACCAAGCAGGCCCGCGCCGTGTGCGACTACATCGCCGGCATGACCGACCGCTACGCCATTGAAGAGCATCGCAAGCTGTTCAGCCTCGACCTCGCCCTGGATCTGTGATTCGTAAGGTCGCCGGGGCGGGTTAGGATGCTGTCCGGCCGCGCCGATTCGCGCGGCCGCTCCTGAAAGGCGCGGTCATGTCCCACGAAGATCCCTATCGTCCGAACCCGGGTCGCGACCGCGGCGCCTATACGCCGCCGACCGAGGACGATCTGCCCTTCAACCGGCAGGGCTACGACCCGCGCCGGGGCGGTGGCGGCGGAGGCGGCGGCAAGGCCCCGCCGATGACGCTGATCATCTCGGCCGTCGTGCTCCTGCTGCTGATCGTCGCCGTGGTGGTCTACTACCGCGCCGGCCCGCGCGCCTCGGGCGACGCCCCGCCGGCCGTGGGCCGCGAGGTCGGCGCCATGAAGGCCGATGCGCCGGTCGACGCCCAGCCGATCGATCCGGAAGCGGGCATCGACGTCTATTCGAACGCCCAGACGCCGACCGACGCCCCGACCTTCACCCCGCCGCCGGAGACGCCGCAGCCGCGCCCCGCGCCGCAGCCGGATCCCATCGTCGCCGCCCCGCTGCCGTCGGCGACCGCGCCGGCGACCCGTCCCGCCACGCCGCCGGCCGAGAAGGCCGACCCGCGCCCGGCCGCGCCCGCCGCCGGCGGAACCTCGGGCGTTCAGATCGGCGCCTTCTCGACCCCGGCCATCGCCGAGCGCGAGTACGCCTCGGTCGTGGGTCGCTATTCGCAGTTCACCGCGGGCGCCAGCCGCCGGGTGCAGGAGGTCACGGCCTCGAACGGCAACACCGTCTACCGCACCACGGTGACCGGCCTGAGCCGCGAGCAGGCGACCGGCCTGTGCAGCGCCATCAAGGCGTCCGGCGGCGACTGCATCGTTCGGTGACGACGGCCGCGATCTACGGCTGCGAGGGCCATCGGCTGACCGAGGCGGAGAAGGCCTTCTTCGCCGAGGTCCGGCCGTGGGGTTTCATCCTGTTCCGGCGCAATGTCGAAAGCCCGGAGCAGCTGCGCGCCCTGACCGCAGAACTGCGCGCCTGCATCGACAACCCCGACGCGCCCATCCTGATCGATCAGGAAGGCGGCCGGGTGCAGCGCATGGGCCCGCCGCACTGGCCCAAATATCCGCCGGGCGACGCCTATCTGAAGGCGACGAACGACCCGCTGGCCGCGCGCGAGCTGGCCCGCCTTGGGGCACGGCTGATGGCGCATGACCTGAAAGAGGTCGGCATCAACGTCGACTGCGTGCCTGTTCTGGATGTCCCGGTGGCCGGAGCCCACGACATCATCGGCGACCGCGCCTATGCCCGCGATCCGGCGACGGTGGCGCAACTGGGCCGGGCGGCGGCCGAGGGGCTGCTGGCCGGCGGCGTCCTGCCGGTGATCAAGCACATGCCCGGCCACGGCCGCGCCTTCGCCGACACCCACAAGGAGCTGCCGACGGTCCACGCGGACCTGGAGACGCTGGACGCCTGGGACTTCGCGCCGTTCAGGGCGCTGTCGGACATGCCCATCGGCATGACGGCGCACATCGTATTCACCGCCATCGACAAGAAGCGGCCCGCGACCCAGTCGAGGAAGGCGATCAGACTGATCCGCGAACGGCTGGGCTTCGGCGGCCTGCTGCTGTCGGACGATCTGGTGATGAACGCCCTCTCCGGCACCCTGACCGAGCGCGCGGAGAAGTCGCTGAAGGCCGGCTGCGATCTGGTGATCCACTGGAACGGGATCATGGACGAGATGAAGCAGGTGGCTGCCGGCGTCGGCAAGCTGAAGGGCGGGGCCGCGCGTCGCGCCGAGGCCGCCCTGGCCCGCATCGTCCACACGCCCGAACCGCTGGACGTCCGCGAGGCTCGCCTGCGCTTCGACGCGGCGATGGCCGGTCGGATCGACGCGGCCAAGGGGCCTGACGTGGCGGAGGCCTGAGGGTGACCGAAGCCTTCCAGCCCAATCTGGATTTCCAGGCCGTCGATCAGGCGGACGAGCGCGACGCCTTCGTCGTGGATCTGGAAGGCTATGAAGGCCCGTTGCACGTGCTGCTGGCGCTGGCGCGGACGCAGAAGGTGGACCTGCTGAAGCTGTCCATCACGCGGCTGGCGGAACAGTATCTGGCTTTCGTGCACGAGGCCCGGCGGCGCAATTTCGCGCTGGCGGCCGACTATCTCGTGATGGCCTCTTGGCTGGCCTATCTGAAGTCCCGCCTGCTGTTGCCGCGCAACGAGAAGGCCAAGGGCGATGAACTGCCGGCCGAGGAAATGGCCATGGCGCTGGCCTTCCGGCTGCAGAAGCTGGAGGCCATGCGCAAGGCGGTGGAGGCGATCCAGTCCCGGCCGCAACTGAAGCGCGACGTCTTCACGCGCGGCGACCCGGAGGCGCTGGTCATCGTGCCGTCCGACCGGATCGACGCCAGCCTGTACGAACTGATGGCCGCCTATGTCACCCAGCGTCGTCGCGAGGAACAGCGGCGCTACAATCCCGGCCAGCGGGTCGAGGCCTTCCAGCTTGAGGCCGCCCGCGACTGGCTTCGCGAGGTGCTGCCGCGTCTTGAGCAATGGACGCCGCTGGATCGCATCGCGCCCGAGAAGCACGGGGAAGAGGGCCCTTCACAGGCCAGCTTTACCGCCTCGACCCTGTCGGCCAGTCTGGAGCTGGTGAAGGAGGGGGCGATGGACGTGAAACAGGCCGAGGCGTTCGCCGATATCTTCCTGAAGCGTCGCGGCCAGGGTCCGGGGCAGGCCCAGCCGCTGGAGTTGACGCCGTGACTGCTCCGTTCTCCTCGTCATCCTCGGGCTTGACCCGAGGATCGGACGTTCCGGCGCGCTCTGCATGGAACGTCGGGCGCCGGCCCTCATCCCGTCGGGCGCACAGTGTGCGGCCACATCCGATCCTCGGGGCAAGCCCGAGGATGACGGCGGTGGGGGAGGGCTGACATGGTTCAATTCGCTCCCGACCACATGGAGATCGAGCGCCGGGTCGAGGCGCTGTTGTTCGCCGCAGCCGGGCCGCTGTCGGCCGCCGAGATCGCGCGGCGCCTGCCCGAGGGAGCCGATGTTGGCGGGGCCATCTCGGCCCTGCGCGAGCGCTATCAGGGCCGCGGCGTCGAGCTGGAGTGCGTGGCCGATCGCTGGCGTTTCCGCACGGCGCCGGATCTCAGCTTCATGATGACCGAGGAACGGGAGGAGCCGCGCCGGCTGTCGAAGGCCGCTCTCGAGACCCTGTCGATCATCGCCTATCACCAGCCCTGCACCCGCGCCGAGATCGAGAGCGTGCGTGGCGTGTCCCTGTCCAAGGGGACACTGGACCTGCTGCTGGAGATGGGCTTCGTGAAGCTGAAGGGTCGTCGTCGCACGCCCGGTCGGCCCGTCACCTACGGCACGACGGACAAGTTCCTCGAACACTTCAGCCTGGCCAGCCTCTACGACCTGCCCGGCGTGCAGGAGATGAAGGCCGCCGGCCTGCTGGACCTGTCCATCCCGGTCGGCTTCGAGGTGCCAGACCCCACGCGCGCGTCCGACGAAGACGAGACGCCGTTGCTGCCGGGCGAGGAGGACTCGCCGGAGTTCGCACAGGATTTTGTCAGCGAGGACTGACCCCTCCGTCTCGCCGCGCGAGCGCGTCGAGCCACCTCCCTACTGCGTGGAGAGGTGAAAGTGTCCGCTCACCTCTCCACGCAGTGGGGAGGGGGACCGCCGGCGAAGCCGGTGGTGGAGGGGTCAGATCGCGTCCAGCCTCTACCCTTGCCCCATCACCCCTGCTAACCCGCTTCGATGATCGCTCGCCTTCGCCCCGTTCCGTTCGACCTCGGTCCCGTCCACTTCGTCGGCATCGGCGGCATCGGCATGAGCGGCATCGCCGAGATCATGCTGAAGATCGGCTATTCGGTGCAGGGCTCGGACGCCAAGGCCTCGGCCAACACCGAACGGCTGGAGAAGCTGGGCGCGAAGATTTTCATTGGCCACGACAGCGCCAACGTCAGCGAAGGCGTCTCGGCCGTCGTCTATTCGACCGCGGTCAAGGCCTCGAACCCAGAGATGATGGCCGCCCGCGAGCGCCGCATTCCGCTGGTTCGCCGCGCCGAGATGCTGGCCGAGCTGATGCGGCTGCAGTTCTCGATCGCTGTCGGCGGCACCCACGGCAAGACGACGACGACCTCGATGGTCGCGGCCTTGCTGGACGCCGCGGGCCTCGACCCGACGGTGGTCAACGGCGGGATCATCAACGCCTACGGCACCAACGCCAAGGTCGGCGACGGCGACTGGATCGTGGTCGAGGCCGACGAGAGCGACGGCAGCTTCCTGCGCCTGAAGTCGACGGTCGCCATCGTCACCAACATCGACCCCGAGCATCTGGACCACTACGGCGACTTCGACGGCGTCCGGAAGGCGTTCGTGGATTTCGTCGAGAACATCCCCTTCTACGGCTTCGCGGCGGTCTGTCTGGATCACCCCGAAGTCCAGCGCCTGGTCGCCTCGATCGATAACCGCCGTCTGGTCACCTATGGCCTGAACCCGCAGGCCATGGTCCGCGCCGAGAACTGCGACATGGGCCCCGACGGCTGCCGCTTCGACGTGGTGATCCAGCAGCAGGGTCTCGCCGCGCTGGATGAGCCGATCCGCATCGCCGGTCTGCACCTGCCGATGGCCGGCTGGCACAATGTCTCCAACGCCCTGGCCGCCATCGCCGTGGCGCGCGAGCTGGACGTCTCGGACGAGGCGATCAAGACCGGTCTGGCCGGGTTCGGCGGGGTCAAGCGTCGCTTCACGACCACGGGCGTGGTCAATGGCGTGCGCGTGGTCGACGACTACGGTCACCATCCGGTCGAGATCGCCGCCGTGCTGAAGGCCGCCCGTCAGGTGGCCGAGGGCCGCGTCATCGCCGTGGTCCAGCCGCACCGCTACACCCGCCTGCGCGACCTGATGGAGGAGTTCTCGACCTGCTTCTCGGACGCCGACGCGGTCTTCGTCGCCGACGTCTATCCGGCCGGCGAGGCCCCGCTCGAGGGCGTCGACAAGCATGCCCTGGTCGACGGCATCCGCCGCTTCGGCCACCGTCAGGTCCAGCCGCTGGAGAACGCCGCCGTCCTGCCGCGCGCGATCCGCGACGTGGCCCAGCCCGGGGATCTGGTCGTCCTGCTGGGCGCCGGCGACATCACCAGCTGGGCCTACGCCCTGCCGGCGCAGCTGGAGGCGCTGTCTTGAGCTCGTATCCCGAAGTCCGCGGCAAGCTGCTGCTGAACGAGCCGCTGGGGCCCTACACCTGGTTCCGGGTGGGCGGTGCGGCAGACGCCCTGTTCATTCCAGCCGACGCGGATGATCTGGCCGACTTCCTCAAGGTGCTGGACCCGGCAGTACCCGTGACCGTGCTGGGCGTCGGTTCGAACGTCATCGTGCGCGACGGCGGGGTCGAGGGCGTGGTGATCCGTCTGGCCGGACGGCCGTGGGCCCAGATCACGGCCGACGGCGAAACCATCACCGCCGGCGCAGGCGCTCTGGACTCGATGGTGGCGAAGGCCTCGGCGAAAGCCGGGCTGGCCGGGCTGGAGTTCTACGCCGGCATTCCGGGCACCATCGGCGGCGCCCTGACCATGAATGCCGGCTGCTACGGCTCGGAGACGAAGGACGTGCTGGTCTCGGCGCGCGGCGTGACGCGGGCAGGGGAGCGGGTCGAGTACGTCCTGGCCGACTTCGGCTACACCTATCGCCACAGCGTCGTGCCCGAGAACGAGATCATCTGGGTCGAGGCGACCTATCGCGGCGCCCCGGACGCGCCGGAGGCCGTGCAGGCCCGCATCGACGAGATCACCAGCCGCCGCGAGCAGACCCAGCCGATCCGCGACAAGACCGGCGGCTCGACCTTCAAGAACCCCGAAGGTCACTCCTCCTGGAAGCTGGTCGACGAGGCCGGCTGGCGCGGCAAGCTGCATGTCGTGAACGGCGGCGGGGCAAAGTTCAGCGAGCTGCACTCCAACTTCATGATCAACCCCGGCGAGGCGACCGCCGCCGACATCGAGGGGCTGGGCGAGGCCGTCCGCGCCGACGTGAAGGCCAAGACCGGGGTCCAGCTGGACTGGGAGATCAAGCGGATCGGCCGCAAGGGCTGATTTCCGATCCCGGACTTTCCGCTCATCCCCGCGAAGGCGGGGACCCAGTACATGCAGCGGGTCAGCACGGGCGCATTGCAGCGCGCGCCGGATAGCCCGTGCGTGGTCTGCTTTCCGCACTGGATCCCCGCCTTCGCGGGGATGAGCGATTTCGGGCGCTGGGCTTCACCCCCAATTTATCTCGCGCGGGCGGGGTTCTGGTTAAGGCTTCTTAACCGTCCCCACGGCAATCGGTTGAGGGGCGCTGAAGGATGCCCGGAGCCGATCATGACCCGTCCTCTTGCAGAGCTTCACGTCGCCGTCCTGATGGGCGGGCTGTCGTCCGAGCGCGAGGTGTCGCTGAGCTCGGGCAAGGGCTGCGCCGACGCCCTTGAAGGACAGGTCGCGAAGGTCAGCCGCGTCGACGCCGGCCGCGATCTGGCCCAGGTGCTGGCCGAGCTGAAGCCTGACGTGGTGCTGAACGCCCTGCATGGCGAATGGGGCGAGGACGGCTGCGTACAGGGCATCCTCGAGACCCTGCAGATCCCGTACAGCCATTCCGGTCTGCTGGCCTCGGCCCTGACGATGGACAAGGACAAGACCAAGGCGGTGCTGCGGGCCGCGGGCGTCGAGGTGCCCGGCGGCGGCCTGTTCGACCGGCACGAGGTGGCGAGCCGCCATGTCATCCCGCCGCCCTATGTGATCAAGCCGAACGCCGAGGGTTCGTCCGTCGGGGTCTATCTGGTGCCCGAGGGCGCCAACGGTCCGCAGGCCGAGGTCGGGGCGCCCGACTGGACCTACGGCGAGGAGGTGATGGTCGAGCCCTATGTCCCGGGCAAGGAGCTGTGCGTCACCGTACTGGGTGAGGCGACCGGCCCGCGGGCGCTGACTGTAACCGACATCACCCCGGTGAAGGGCTTCTACGACTACGAGGCCAAATACGCGCCGGGCGGGTCGGTCCACAAGCTGCCGGCCGACCTGCCGCCGGCCGTCTTCGAGCGGGCGATGCGCGAGTCGGAGCTGGCGCACCGGGCGCTTGGTTGCCGGGGCGTTAGCCGATCCGACTTCCGTTATGACGATGTTAAGGACGTTCTGGTCCTCTTGGAGGTCAACACCCAGCCCGGCATGACGCCAACCTCGCTCGTCCCAGAGCAGGCCGCGTACTGCGGGATGGCGTACAAAGACCTGGTCCGGTGGATGGTGGAGGACGCCTCATGCCCGCGGTAGTTCGCGGCGGTCGGCGACAGAATACGAACCCGCCCGCAAAACGCGGCGGCGCGCCCGGACCCAAGGGACGCGGCCGCGCGCCCCGTAACGCTCCGGCCACTCCCGGAAAGATGGCGGCTATCGGCCGTCTCGACCTCTCGCCCCGTGCGGTCGTGCTGTCGATCGCGGCGGGCGTCGTGCTTCTGGGCGCCGTTCTGGCGACCGGCGCGCGCGCCGAGCGCATCGGCGCCTCGATCAGCGACGGTTTCGGCGGGATGACCGCCGGCATGGGGCTGAAGCTCGAGCGCGTCTACATCGAGGGCGAGAGCGCCGAGGCGACCGCCTCGATCCAGCGCGCCGTGCAGCTGAACGCCGACCAGCCGCTGCTGTCGGTCAATCTCGACGAGGTCCGGCAGCGGGTCGAGCAGGTGGGCTGGGTCAAGTCGGCCCGCGTCGTGCGCCTGCTGCCCAACACCCTGATCGTCCACGTCACCGAGCATGATCGTCTCGCCGTCTGGCAGACCGCGGGCAAGGCCTGGGTCATCGATGGCCACGGTCAGGTGATCCAGGGCGCCGATCCCGGCCGCTATCCGAACCTGCCGCTGGTCGTGGGCAAGGGCGCCGAGCAGGCCGCCGCCGAGGTGCTGCCGCTGGTCGCCCAGCGTCCGCGTCTGGCCAGCCGTCTGGATGCGCTGGTGCGTGTGGACGAGCGCCGCTGGGACCTGCGCCTGAAGGACGGCAGCCTGATCCAGCTGCCGGCGACCAATCAGGAAGCCGCCCTGATCCAGCTGGATGCGCTGGACCAGCGCGAACGCCTGCTGGAGCTGGGCTTCGCCCGGATCGATCTGAGAACCCCCGAGGAGGTCGCCGTCCGGCCCTCCGCCCGCGACGCTTGAGAGACTGAGGAACCACGGAATGGCTGGACGGGCTGGCAAGGGCGCGGTTGAGGCGAAGGGCGCATCGGGACGCGCCCCGATCGTGGCTGCGCTGGACCTCGGCGCGTCGAAGGTCGGCTGCTTCATCATGAAGCCCGAGGGCGTGCGCCATGCCGACCGGACCATCCGGGTCGCCGGGGCCGGGCATGTGCAGTCGCGCGGCATCCGCGGCGGCGGCATCGTCAATATGGACGAGGCGGCCCAGGCCATCGGCCACGCGGTCGAGCGCGCGGAGCGCGCGGCCGGCACAGCCGTCTCGGGTGTCGTCGTCACCACGGCCATCGGCCAGATGGCCAGCCACCGCGTGCAGGCACGGGTCTCCCTGAGCCAGCATCCGGTCGGCGACGCCGACCTGGCCCGCGCCATCGCCATGGCGCTGGCCCAGATCAAGCTGCCGAATCGTCGCCCGATCCACGTCTTGCCGATCGCCTGGTCGGTGGACGGCGCGCGTGGCGTGCACGATCCGCGCTCGATGCGCGGCCATTCGCTGGGCCTCGACCTGCTGGTCGTCTCCATGGCCGAGGGCGCGTTCAACGCCCTGAGCCACTGTCTCGAGCTGGCCCATCTGGACCTGCAGGGCGTGGTGGCGGCGCCGGTGGCCTCGTCGCTGGCGGCGCTGGAAGACGACGAGATGGATCTCGGCTGCGTCTGCATCGACATGGGCGGCGGCGCGACCTCGGCGGCGGTCTGGGGCGGACGCTCCCTGCTGCACATCGAATCGATCAACGTCGGCGGGGACCATGTTACGGCGGACATCGCCCGCGGCCTGTCGACCTCGCGCGCGGGCGCGGAGCGACTCAAGACCCTGCACGGCTCGGCCATGGCCAGCGCCAACGAGGACCGCGAGATGCTGGAGGCCCCGCCGCGCGGCGAGGACCCGTCCGCCGGCCCGGTCGTGGTGCCGCGCGCCATGCTCAAGACTGTAATTGCTCCGCGCGTCGAGGAGACGCTGGAGCTGCTTCGCGACCGCCTGCGCAACGCCGGCGTGGGCCTGGAGCCGGGGGCGGGGCTGGTCCTGACTGGCGGCGCCAGCCAGCTGAACGGCGTCCGCGAACTCGCGGTCCGCGTGTTCGACCGCCCGGTGCGACTCGGCAAGCCGCAACGCGCGCCTCACCTTGCAGACGCCGCCTCCGGCCCGGCCTTCTGTTCGGCCGCCGGCGTGCTGCTGCGCGCGGCTTATGGTCCACGCGAAGCTGTTTCGGCGCGGAAACTCATGTCTCGCCAGATTACGGCCGCAGATGCGCCCCGCGCGCACACCGGCGGTCTGGTCGCCCGCGCCGCGGGCTGGCTGCGCGAGAACCTGTAACCCTCTGAATTGAGGCCGCGCGAGGCCAGCGACGCCCGTATTGCGCCTTGCGCTTACATTTCGCCCGGATGGCGACAGTGTGTCCAGATTGTAACAACCGGCGTTCGGATTGGTCTCCAAGAGGCCACAATCCCTTGTCGGCGACATCTTTGCTGCTAGCGTGAAATTCGAACCAGTGTCCCGTCGGAAGGCGGGCGCTGTGGTTTGCATCACTATTCAGTTGGGGCCCCAATCACATGCTCACCAAGCGCAAGTATCTATTCGGCACGACGATCCTCGCGAGCGTTCTGGCTGTGTCGGCTCCGGCCTTCGCCCAGACCGCGCCGACGGCTCAGCCGCAACCGGCCAACCCGAACCGTCAGGAAGCGCCGCGCGATGACCAGGCCACGGACCTGGGCGCCGTTGTCGTCACCGGCACGCGCATCCGCAACGCCGACTTCTCGGCCTCTTCGCCGGTGCAGACGATCACGTCCGAGAACAGCGACCTGCGCGGTATCCCGGATGTCGCCCAGGCCCTGCTGAACTCGACGCTGGCCGTCAGCTCGTTCCAGCTGAACGACCAGCTGACCGGCTACGTCACCGCCGGCGGCGGCGGCACCCAGTCGGTCGCCCTGCGCGGCGCCGGCCCGCAGCGCACCCTGACCCTGCTGAACGGCCGTCGCGCCGGTCCGGCCGGTACCCGCGGTCAGGTCCAGGCCTTCGACCTCGGCGTTATTCCGGGCAGCATCCTGGAGCGCACCGAAATCCTGAAGGACGGCGCTTCGTCGATCTACGGCTCTGACGCCGTCGCCGGCGTGATCAACATCATCACCCGTCGCGACTGGGACGGCGGTTCGATGAACGCCTTCTACAGCCAGCCCTTCGAAGAGGGCGGCGAGCAGCTGCGTATCGACGGCGCCTTCGGCCGCACCTTCGACCGCGGCTACTTCAACGTCGCTGCTGAATACAGCAAGACGTTCATCCAGCGCCGTCGCGATCGCGACTACACGCGCTGCACGAACGACATCGTCCGCAACATCAACACCGGTGCCCTGCTGGACTACACCGATCCGGTGACCGGCCAGCTGAAGTGCTATAACCAGAACACCAACTATGTCTCGCTGCTCACCTCCGGGATGAACATCGTCCGTCAGGTGCCTGGTTATGACTATACGACCCCGGGCAACAACATCGCGGCTGCTCAAGCTGCGTTCCCCGGGAGTGCAGCCGCATATAACGGCTGGGCACGCTTCAACCGCGCGGGCTTCCCGGCTACCTACCTCTACACGCCGAGCGACAACGAGCTGTGGCAGAACTCGTCGGTCATCAGCCCGGCCGAGCGCTACTCGGTCTACGCGACCGGCGGCTACGATCTGACGGACAACGTCGAGATCTACACCGAGCTGCTCTACAACCGTCGTGAGTCGAGCCAGGTCGGCGCGGCCCAGGTCTTCCAGAGCTTCGCCCAGCGCAACATCGTCAACGGCGCGCCGAACAACTTGCCGGCCGACAACCCGAACAACCCGTTCGGCCAGGCGGTGCAGACCGTCGGTTCGTATGCCTCGAGCTCGTTCCAGCAGATCGACTACTACCGCATCGTCGCCGGTCTCCGTGGTCAAGCGGGCGACTGGGACTGGGATGTCTACGGCCAGTACGCGCTGTCGGACGCGACCTACAACAACGGCCCGCGCATCTATCTGGACCGCTTCCTGGCCCTGAACAGCCCGGGCACCGCCTGTACCAACACTCCGCTGGGCGGCAACGTCTCGAACTTCAACTGTTCGGCCCTGCCGGGTGGTATTCCGTGGACCACGGAACGCGTCCTGCGCGGCAACTACACGGACGCCGAGCGCAGCTTCCTGTTCTTCAACGAAGACGCCACCACGACGTACGAGCACATGTTCGTCGAAGGTAGCGCCAGCACCCCGAGCCTGTTCAGCCTGCCGGCTGGCGACGTCGGCGCGGCGTTTGGCTTCCAGTACCGCAAGGAAGAGATCGACGACACGCCGGGGCCGCAAGCCATCCTGCGCAACACCGCGCTGTTCACCACGGCCGGCCGCACCGCGGGTTCGGACACCATCATGGAAGCGTTCGGCGAGCTGGATATCCCGCTGATCACCGACATGCCGTTCTTCGATGACCTGCGCCTGAACGTTTCGGGCCGTCTGTCGGACTACGAGTCCTACGGCACCAGCGAGACCTACAAGGCCGGTCTGAACTGGGCCATGACGCCGGAAGTCCGCTTCCGCACCAGCTACGGCACCTCGTTCCGCGCTCCGGCGCTGTACGAACAGTTCCTGGGTGCGCAGGTCGGTTACGGCGCTCAGTCGTCGGATCCCTGCTATGACTACACCAACAACCCGAACATCGACCCGCAAGTCCGCGCGGCCTGCGTCGCTGCCGGCGTTCCGATCACCACGGGCGGCGCCAGCGTCGCCATCTCGTCGGTCGGCGGTCGCGACCTGCTGACGGCCGAAACGGCCGACAACTGGACCGTCGGTTTCGTCCTGACGCCGCGGGACATCCCGGTCAGCGTCGCGGTCGACTACTACGAGTTCACCGTTAAGGACGCCGTCAGCCAGCTGGGCGCCAACGCGATCGTTACGCGTTGCTACCAGGGCCAGACCGCCTTCTGCTCGCTGTTCACCCGTATCCCGTCGGGGCCGGACGCCGGTCGTCTGGGCACCGTTGACAACTCGTACGTCAACGTCGCCGAGCAGAACAACCGCGGCCTGGACGTCCAGGTTCGTTGGTCGGAAGAGTACTCGTTCGGTCGCCTGACCATCGAGTCGGCTCACAACTTCAAGCTGGAAGACACCCAGATCTTCCAGGGCAGCCTGACCAACTATCTCGGCGACACCTACAACCTGGGTGGCCCGGCCTACTCGGGTAACCTGTATGTGACCCTGAGCCGTGGCGCCTTCTCGTACTTCTACGGGATCGACGTCATCGGTCGCGGTTCGGACATCGACGAGAACGGCGGCGAACTCTTTGCTCTGACGAAGTATCAGGACAATGCCGCCGGTATCACTTCGGCCAGCTGTCAGGCCACGAACACCTACTGCGTCCGTTACAACCTCGAGACTCCGGTGTGGGCCACCCACTCGGCCTCGGTCCGTTACAACAGCGACACCTGGAGCGCCTCGGTCGGCATCCAGAACCTGTGGGATGAAGCTCCGCCGCTCGCCGGCGCCGGCCTGTTCCGCATCGGTAACGCTGCTTTGAACGCCTACGACATGCGCGGTCGTCGCCTGTCGCTCCGCATCGGCCGTCGCTTCTAAGTCGACGGTTCAGCGAAAGAACGGGGGCGGCTCGAAAGAGCCGCCCTTTTTCTTTTGGGCGCTTGCGGGGTCCGTGCCCGGATTTCTCCCGCAAAGGTTAACCTTTTTCGTGGTTCGCCCTCCGACTCACCGTATCCGGTAACCTTCTATTAAGCCCGGAGCGCGATCCTTAACGCGCTCATAACCATAGGCGAATCGGCGGGGGTTTGCTTCTGGGGCTACGGGCAGGGTCGGAAGGTCGAAATCGCATGTCTCTCTCGCTGGTGCGTCCGCAAAACACTGAATTGAAGCCCCGTATCGTCGTCTTCGGCGTCGGCGGAGCCGGCGGCAACGCCGTCAACAACATGATCGACGCCGGCCTTGAAGGGGTCGAGTTCGTCGTCGCCAACACCGATGCGCAACACCTGTCGTTCGCCAAGACCGACCGCCGCATCCAGCTGGGCGAAACCATCACCCAGGGCCTGGGCGCCGGCGCGCATCCCGAGGTCGGCATGAACGCCGCCGAGGAGTCGGCCGAAGAAATCTACGGACACCTGGACGGCGCCCACATGGTGTTCATCACCGCCGGCATGGGCGGCGGCACCGGCACAGGCGCCGCGCCGGTCATCGCCAAATGCGCCCGCGACCGCGGCATCCTGACCGTCGGCGTCGTGACCAAGCCGTTCACCTTCGAAGGCCGTCACCGCATGCGTCTGGCCGATGCGGGCATCGCCGAGCTTCAGCGCTACGTCGACACCCTGATCGTCATTCCGAACCAGAACCTGTTCCGCGTCGCCAACGAGCGTACGACCTTCGCGGACGCGTTCAACATGGCCGACCAGGTCCTGCACTCGGGCGTTCGCTCGATCACCGACCTGATGATCCTGCCGGGCCTGATCAACCTCGACTTCGCCGACGTCCGCGCCGTCATGTCCGAGATGGGCAAGGCGATGATGGGCACGGGCGAGGCTTCCGGCGACGACCGCGCCCTGATGGCGGCCCAGAACGCCATCGCCAACCCGCTGCTGGACGAGACCTCGCTGAAGGGCGCCAAGGCCGTGCTGGTGAACATCACCGGCGGCATGGACATGACCCTGCTGGAAGTCGACGAAGCCGCCAACGCCATCGCGGCCGAGGTGGACGGCGACGCCAACATCATCTTTGGCGCCGCCTTCGATCCGGCGCTGGAAGGCAAGATCCGCGTGTCGGTCGTCGCGACCGGCATGGAAGACCTGGCCGCCGCCAAGGCGCCGCCGTCGGCCTCGACCTCGATCTTCGAGAACCGTCGCCCGGCCGCTCCCGCCCCGCGTCCGGCCGAGCCGACCCGTTCGGTCGAGACCCGCGCCGAGCCGGTCCGCGCCGAAGCCCCGCGCGCGCGCGTGGAAGAGGCCCCGGTCGTCCCGACCTTTCAATCCGCTCAACCGTCGTACGGTGCGGTAGCCCGCGCTCCGGAGCCCAGGCCCGAGCCGGTGATCCACGTCGCCGAAGACCGCAATCTCGAGCCGATCGTCGATCCGTGGGTCGAGGAGTATGAGTCCGCTCCGCGTCCGGCCGCCCGCGCCCAGTCGCCGCAAGGCGAGTTGCACCTCGACCGGGAGGAGCCGCAAGCCGAGGTTCGTCCCGAGCCAGCCTATGAAGACTACGACGACCGCGACCACCGCAAGAGCGGCTGGAGCCTGTTCGGCAAGAAGCGCCAGCAGCCGCAGCCGACCTATCCGGCTCCGGGCTCGCGTCAGACCGAGATGCGCGCCACGACACAGCAACAGCCGGTCCAGGAGCCGCAACTGGGCGAGGCCGAGGACGATCTGGAAATCCCGTCGTTTCTCCGCAGGCTGGCGAACTAGGTCCTGGGCACCAGGGACCAGGGATTAGAATCAGGGGCGGCTCGAACGGGCCGCCTCTTTTTTCATGTCGGAAGCCCAAGGCGTTGGCGTGCCTAGTCCCTGATCCCTAACCCCTGGTCCCTCCCTTGTTTCGTAACGAAACAATCCGAAACCCGACTTTCATTTCGCGCTTGCGAACGCGCCGGTACACGGACGGTCAGGCGAACTCCGCACGCAGAGGCGGGGGCGCGGTATCGAAAGTGAGTTCAGTTTGTCGGTTCGCAACGACCATCTCCAGAAGACGACCATCGCCCCCGCGATCATCGCGGGCGTGGGCGTCCACACGGGCGACCGTGTGCGTCTGGCGGTGCGTCCTGCGCCGGTCGGCACGGGCATCGTCTTCGTGCGCACCGACATCAAGGACCGCGACAATGTCGTGCCGGTGCGCGGCGACATGGTCATCGACGCCCGCCTGAACACCCGCATCGCCAACGCCGACGGCGTCGAGGTCTCGACCATCGAGCACCTGATGGCGGCCTTCGCGGCCCTGGGCGTGTCGAACGCCATCGTCGAGATCGACGGGCACGAGGTGCCGATCATGGATGGCTCGGCCCTGCCGTTCGTCCAGCTGCTGGACCGCGCCGGCTTCCGCAAGCAGGAAGCCCCGGTCCGCTACATCGAGATCCTGGAGCCGATCCGCGTTCAGGACGGCGACAAGAGCGCGGCCCTGCTGCCGTGCGACCGCTACGAAATGCGCTTCGAGATCGACTTCGACAGCAAGGTCATCGGCAATCAGGTCGTGGACTTCGTCGTCGACGAGGACACCTTCCGTCGCGAGATCATGTCGGCCCGCACCTTTGGCTTCGCGCACGAGGTCGAGGCCCTGCGTAAGGCCGGCCTGGCCCGCGGCGGTTCGCTGGAGAACGCCGTGGTCATCGACGGCGACGAGATCCTGAACCCCGGCGGGCTGCGCATGGAGCGCGAGTTCGTGAAGCACAAGGCGCTGGACGCCATCGGCGACCTGTATGTCCTGGGCGCGCCCCTGCTGGGCCGCTACGAGGGCGTGAAGGCCGGCCACGCGATCAACAACCTGCTGGTCCGCGAACTGCTGGCCAACCCGCACGCCTGGCGCGAGGTCGTCCGCGTGCCTGAAATGGCGATGGCGGGCTGAGAGGCCCCGGCGCTCAGCCCAGGCTGATCGCGCTCATCAGCCGGCCGAAGTCCGGCTCTCCGTTCAGATATGCACGACGGTTCGAGTAGAAACGGGCCGCATCCACGCGCGTGTCGTCGCCGGTCCAGGCGGCCTCGCCGACGCCGGCCTGTTCCAGACGCCACAGGACGAAGCCCGGCAGGTCGAACAGGCGCTTGTCTGCGGTTGGTCCGGCGACGAAGAACCGTTCGCTGCCCGGATCGTGGTGGGCGAAGCGCTCCTCGAAGTCGGCGCCGACCTCGTAGCTGTCCTGCGCGATGCAGGGGCCGACGACGGCGACGATGCGTGAGGGCTCGGCGCCCAGCGCCTGCATGCCGGCGACGGTCGAGTGGATGATCCCGCCCAGCGCGCCCTTCCAGCCGGCGTGCGCGGCGCCGACGATGCCGGCCTCCGCATCCGCGAACAGGACCGGGGCGCAGTCGGCCGTCAGCACGCCGCAGACCACGCCGGGCGTGGCGGTGACGACGGCGTCGCCCTCGGGCCGCTCGCCCTTCCAGCCGGCCTCGGCGACGCGGCAGACGGCGGAATGGATCTGGTAGCAGGCGGCGATGTCGTCATGCGTCCCGCCGAACCAGCCGGCGATGCGGCCGCGGTTCTCCAGCACGGCGGCCGGATCGTCCTTCGAGCCGACGCCGGTGTTCAGGCCTTCGTAGAGGCCGGTGGAGACGCCGCCCTCGCGCGTGAAGAACCCGTGGCGGACGCCTGCGCGCTCCAGCAGCGGATGGGTGATCGGCGTCAGCGTCATGACGGGTCCTCGAAGCCGGGGACGACCAATGCCCTCGGAGAGAAGATCGCGCAGGCCTTGAACAGGGTTCCCATCTGCTCGTCGCCGGTCAGGCGCTCCAGCTGGCGATCGATCACCGACGCGGCGTCCGGGCGGCCGGTCTTCAGCCGTTCCGCGCGATGCTCGATGCCCAGCAGGCGCAGGAACTCGCCCTGACCCATGCATCCGGTGATCTCAGCCCCGGCATGGATGGCGGCTTCCAGCACGGCGGGGAAATCGGCCCACTGGGTCAGGTCCACCTCGCCGGGATCGGTCAGGGGATCGACTTTCTGATGGCGGCGCAGGCCCTGCAGGGTGTCGCCGGCGCCGGCCTTCGAGCGACCGTAGTCGATCAGCAGGGCCGCGCCCGAAGCCGCCTTGACCAGTTGCGCCAGATCGCGACCGAAGCCGGCCTGCTGGTCCGAAATCTCGATCGTCTGGCCGGGCTCGACCGCGTAGTCCGGCCGCTTGAAGCCGCCGGTGATCTTGGTCAGTCCGAACAGCAGGTCGCCATCATCCGACACACCGACTCGGCGCTCGGCCCAGCCGTCCTCCGTCTTCACGAACTGGCGCGCGGGCAGGCAGTCCAGCACCTCGTTGGCGATCAGGATGACCGGGACGTCGGTCTCGATCCGGTCCAGCGCCGAGACCCAGCGAGGATGGATGTCGCTGTCGGCCAGCATGCGGGCCTGCGCCTCGCGCAGGGGCGCGCTGGGCTCGATCAGGATCAGGTCGACGGCTTGCAGAAAGTCCGGAGCCAGCCGGGCGGCGCGCAGGGCGTCGGCCATCAGTGTGCCGTCGCCCGGGCCGACCTCGACCAGCCGCACCCGCTCCGGTGCGCCCAGCCGCTGCCAGACCTCGACCACCCACAGGCCGATCAGCTCGCCGAACATCTGGCTGACCATCGGGGCGGTGATGAAGTCACCCGTCGCCCCGATCGCCGGACGCGTGGCGTAGTAGCCGTCCTGCGGGTCGTGCAGGCAGCGGGTGACGTAGTCGGCGATCGTCATCGGCCCGGTGAGAGCGATCTCCCGCGCCAGCCGGTCCTTCAGGCTCATGACGTCAGGACGCGGCGGCGGGCGGACGGTTCCATGCGCGCCAGATCAGCCAGGCGCCGATCAGCATCATCGGGATCGACAGGAACATGCCCATGGTCAGGCCCAGCGGCAGGTTCTCCAGACCGGCGTCCGGCTGGCGCACGTTCTCCAGAAGGATGCGGTTCAGACCGTAGCCGACCAGGAACAGGCCGGTGACGTAGCCCGGCTTGCGCAGCAGGCCGAACTTCCAGATCGCCAGCGCCAGAACGCCGAACAGGAAGACGCCCTCCAGACCCGCCTCGTAAAGCTGGCTGGGGTGGCGCGGCACGTCGCCGGCGGGGCAGAAGCCGTACAGGCTCTGGATCCGCTCGTTGCAGAAGCGCACGGCCCACGGCACGTCGGTCGGACGGCCCCACAGCTCGCCGTTGATGAAGTTGGCGATCCGGCCGAACATCAGGCCCATCGGCGCAGCGGCCAGAGCCACGTCGCCGACGCTCAGCACGTTCAGCTTCAGACGGTTGGCGAAAGCCAGCACCGCGATGGTGCAGCCCAGCAGGCCGCCGTGGAAGGACATGCCGCCGTCCCACAGGCGGAACAGGGCCAGACGCTCGCCCCAGTCCGCGCCGCTGAACAGCTGACCGTACAGGGCGGGCTCGTAGAACAGGGCGAAGCCGAGGCGGCCGCCCAGGATGATGCCCAGCGTCACCCACAGGATCAGATCGTCCAGCTGCTGGGTGTTCATCGGCGGCTGGCCGGGCGACCACAGGCGCATGGTCTTGATCAGCCTGGCGGCATACCACCAGCCCAGCAGGATGCCCGCGACATAGGCCAGCGCATACCAGCGGATATCCAGCGGGCCGATGCTGACCAGGACCGGGTCGAACTCAGGAAATTGCACGGGCGCTCCTGCCGAGGTGACTTCGCCTCGCTTCTAGCAAGCGTCGCGGCGCCCGTCCCTGAAATTTCCGCAACCGATTGAAGCAGGGCAGGGTGACCGGAAAGGTTTCGTTCACCATATCGGGCAACCCTTGTTAACCAGACGAACCCTTTGAGTCGGAGCGTCATTCCATGCAGACCCGCAATCCCATCCTGGACGAGTTCGCCAAGCTGACGACCGGCGCCATGGGCCTGGCCCAGGCCGCAGGAGAAGAGGCCAAGACCGCCTTCCGTGCCCAGGCCGACCGCTTCGCCGCCGACATGGATCTGGTCCGTCGCGACGAGTTCGATGTCCTGAAAGCCGAGATCGCCGCCCTGCGCGCCGAGGTCGAAGCCCTGAAATCAGCCGCCAAGACGCCTCGAAAGGGAACGTCCACAGCAGGGGTTCCCCCCAAGGACGCAGCCGGTTGAGCCGAATCTGCGAACCCGCCTACGGTTCCTTAACAGGGCGTGAGTCGCGCCCAGGGATGACTTGATGGACGCCGCACGGCCCGAAGAAATCGACACGCCACACGATCCGCTGGACGTGGTCGAGCATGTTCTGGTCGCGGAAAATCTTCCGTTCGACCGGACGGACGAGGGCGATCTGGCCTTCTCCCTGGCCGGCGACTGGAAAGACTACGAGCTGTGGTTCGCCTGGCGTCCCGAGGGCGATTGCCTGCAGCTGTGCTGCGCCCTGGATCTTCAGGCCAGCAAGTCGCGCCGCGCCGCTGCCTATGAGCTGGTCGGCCTGATCAACCAGCGCACCTGGATGGGCCATTTCGAGGTCTGGGCCGAGGACGGCGAGATCGTCTTCCGCCACTCGCTGGCCCTGCCGATGGGCGAGCGTCCGACGCTGGCCCAGGCGGCCTCGATGATCGACGCGGCCGTCGAGGCGGCCGATCGCTACTACCCCGCCTTCGACTTCATGGTCCGTGGCGCGAAGAAGCCGCAGGAGGCGATCGACGCCTGCCTGTTCGAGACCGTCGGCACGGCCTGAGGCCATGACATCTGACACCGCAACCGGCGCCGTGGTCCTTGTGGGCTGCGGCCGTCTGGGCTCGGCCATTCTGGAAGGCTGGCTGACGACCTCGACGGTTGCGCCGGCCGACCTGATCATCCTGACGCCGTCGTCCAAGCCCGCCGCCGATCAGGCGCAGCGGCAGGGTGCGAGCATTAATCCCGACCTTTCCGAGCTCGCCCGATCGCGCGTCGTGGTTCTGGCTGTGAAGCCGGCCATGTGGCGCGCTGCGCTGGAGCCTCTGCTCCCGCATCTGGCGCCGGACGCCCTGATTGTTTCGGTCATGGCCGGGGTGAAATCAGCCGATATCGCCAGCCTGTCCGCCCGCACCGTCGCCCGCGTCATGCCGACGACCGCCGTGGCGCAGGCCAGCGGCGTCGCCGCGCTCTGGTCCTCTGATGCGATCGCAGCGGACGCGGCGCGAACGCTCTTCGCGCCTCTGGCCGACGTCGTCGATCTGGAAGCCGAGGATCAGATGGACGCCGCCACCGCCGTCGCCGGCTCCGCGCCCGCCTTCATCTACGCCTTCGTGGCTGCGCTGGCGCAGGCGGGAACAGGGCAGGGACTGTCGGAGGAGGCCGCGACGCGGCTGGCCCGTGGCGCGCTCAAGTCCGCGGGTTCAGGCGCGGGAACGGGCGAGGCGCTCGACATCCTGATCGCCCGCATCGCCTCGCCGGGCGGGACGACGCGGGCCGGTCTGGATGCGATGGCCGAAGACGGCGGGCTGACGCGCGCGGCCGAGGCCGCGGTCAACGCCGCCGTGGAACGGGCCAGAAGCCTTTAGCGAACCGTATAGCGTCCGTTGGCCAGGTTGCGGGCCAGACGCTCATAGGCGCGGTCGGCGTCGGTCCAGGTGGTCGAGCCCTGCACATCGGCGAGGCTGGGCGAGAACCAGTCGTAGCGCACCGGTCGGGTGCTTCCGTCCGCCAGAACGACCGTGCCTTCCACCGCGGCGCCGCCGATGGAACGGCTGCGAAGCGGATCGAGACCCGGGCGCTTCACCAGTTGCTCCATGGTCGGCCGGTTCGGCTTCAGGTCGGTCAGCACCAGATCGATACGGGCGCCTTCCAGTTCGGCGCTGTCGGCCAGGCGCGACTGCAGAACCCAGGTCAGACGGTCGACCTGTTCCTGCACCTCACGGGCGCCCAGGTTCTCCGCATCGCGCTGAAGCTCGTGACCGATCGTGACGTTGACGGTGGCCGGCTCGGCGGCGGCGATGCCGGCGAAGGCGATCGTGGCGGCGAAAGGAGCGAAGAAGGCGAGTTTACGCATACGAATTCCTCCATGACCCCCCGGTCATGCAGCGAAAGATGCGCCCTACGGCTCCGCTTCGCCAGTGGGATGCGACGAAAGTGATCAGCCGGGCAGGCGGATCAACGCCTTCAGCCCGCCCATGGCGCTGCGACCCAGGGTGATGTCGCCGCCATGCCCGCGCGCGACGTCCCTGGCGATGGCCAGGCCCAGTCCCACGCCCTTACGGTTCTGGTTGCGGGACTCGTCCAGACGCGAGAACGGCCGGAACGCCTCCTCATGCATGTCCTCCGGGATTCCCGGCCCGTCGTCCTCGACCGTCATCTCCAGCCCGCCGGAGGGCAGGGCGCGCGCGCTCAGGCGGACATGCTCGCCATGCGACGCCGCATTGCCCGCCAGATTGGTCACCGCCCGCTTGAAGGCGAGGGGGCGCAACGTCGCGATCAGACCGTCCTCGACCTGGACCTCGACCTCGGCCCCGGCGCGCTTCGCGTCCTCGGCCGCCGTATTCAGCAGATCGGAGATGGAGATCGGCTGGGCCGCCTCGCCGGCCTCGCCCCGCGCGAAGGCGAGGTATTCGTCGATCATGTGCTCCATCTCGTCCATGTCGCCACGCATCGCGTCGGCGCGCTTGAACGGCGGGGCGAGAGCGAGCTCGAGCCGCAGCCGGGTCAGGGGCGTGCGCAGGTCATGGCTGACCGAGGCCAGCAAGGCCGTGCGCTGGTCGATGTGCCGCTGGATCCGGTCGCGCATGTTCATGAACGCCTGGGCCGCGGCCCGCACCTCCTTCGCGCCATGCGGCTTGAACCGCTCCTGCGCCTCGCCACGCCCGAAGGCTTCCGCCGCCTCGGCCAGTCGCTCGATCGCGCGCACCTGATTGCGAATGAACAGGATGGCCACGCCCATCAGCAGCACCGTCGCCACCAGCAGCCACAGCACGAAGATGTGGGCCTGCGTCGCCACCGCCCGCTCGCGCGGCGCGATGATGCGCAGCACGCCCTGCGGCTGCTGCACGCGGATGTCGACGTAGGCGGGGTAGCGGGTGGTGTCGAACCAGAAGGGCTGGTCCAGTCGCGTTGTCAGGGCGCGCTCCAGAGCGCGATCGACGACGCCCAGGGCGCCGCGCCGCGTCTCGTCCGGCAGCGTCTCGCCTTCGCGCAACTGAACGGACAGGGACATCGACCGCTCGGCGCGTTCGGTGATCACCGCCATGTTCTGCGGTGAGGGATCGTCGGCATAGCTCTCGACCGCCCAGGCGATGTCGCCGGCCAGGCCGTCGGACAGGCGCGCGGTCACCGTCTGCCAGTGGGCGTCGAAGAAGGCCCAGGTCACCGCCACCTGCATCACCAGCACCGGCAGGACGATGATCAGCAGCGACCGGCCCCAGAGCGAGGACGGCAGCCGTCGCTTCAGAAATCGCGGCCAGAGGCTGGCGGGCAGAAGTCTCACAGCAGTTCCTCCCCCTTGGGAGAGGGGGACCATCCGAAGGATGGTGGAGGGGTGTCGAAACGTGCGCGGAGCATCCGCCCCTCCACCGCTTCGCGGTCCCCCTCCCCCGAGGGGGGAGGAACGGGTCTCATCAATCCGGCGCCAGCATGTAGCCGATGCCGCGCACCGTCTGCAGGTAGCGCGGGTTCTTCGGATCGGCTTCCAGTTTGCGGCGCAGGCGGGTGACCTGGACGTCCACGGCGCGGCCGGTGATGTCGGCCGTGTCCGGCGACAGGCTCATCCGCTCGACCGGGGCGTGGGCGTGGATGGCCAGTGTCTTCAGAAGCTGGGCCTCGGCCTCGGTCAGGCGCTGCAGCTTGCCGTCGCGGGTCAGCTCCAGCCGCTCCATGTCGAACACCGCCGGCCCCAGCTTGATCTCGCGCGGCGTCAGCGGCTTGCCGCCGGTGCGACGCAGGATGGCGTCCACCCGCAGCGCCAGCTCGCGCGGATCGAACGGCTTGGACATATAGTCGTCGGCGCCGCGCGACAGGCCCTCGATCCGGTCGTCCGGATCGCCGCGCGCGGTCAGCAGCAGGACCGGCGTCTTCGACGTCTCGGCCTTGCCGCGAATCCAGGTGGTCAGGTCGAACCCGCTCTCGCCCGGCATCATGACGTCCAGGATGATCAGGTCGAACTCGATCAGTTCCACCAGACGCTTGGCCGCCGCCGCGTGGGCCGCGCCGGTGACGCGGTAGCCCTCGCGCGTCAGGAATTCCTTCAGCAGCTCACGGATGCGGTCATCGTCATCGACGACCAGCAGATGGCGGCCTGCGCCGGGACCGGCGATGGGGCCGGAGCGGCCATTGGGGCGAACGTCGCTCATGCGGATGCACCCTGATGGTCGTCACAGGCGTTGACCTGAGCGATTCCGGGGGGTCTAAACCGGGGAGCTTTGCGGGAGACGTTCTTCAATGGCCTTCGTTCCTTTCGACGATCGTGACGGCTGGATCTGGATGGACGGCGATTTCGTTCCCTGGCGGGAAGCGAAAACGCACGTTTTGACCCATGCCCTGCACTACGGCTCGTCGGTGTTCGAGGGTGAGCGTATGTATGGCGGCGAAATCTTCAAGCTGACGCCCCATTCGGAACGCCTTCAGAAGTCGGCGAACCTGCTGGATTTCGACCTACCTTATAGCGTGGCCGAGATCGACGCCGCCAGCATCGAAACCTGCAAGAAGATGGGATTGTCGGACTGCTATGTCCGTCCGGTCGCCTATCGCGGGCCCGAACAGGTCTCGGTCTCGGCCGTGAACAACAAGACCCACGTCGCGATCGCCGTGTGGGAATGGCCCAGCTATTTCGATCCGGAGACCAAGGCCAAGGGGATTCGGCTCGAGTGGGCCAAATGGCGTCGCCCTGACCCGATGACCGCCCCTTCGGCGGCCAAGGCGGCCGGCCTCTACATGATCTGCACCATGTCCAAGATGGCCGCCGAGAAGCGCGGCTATGCGGACGCCATGATGCTGGACTGGCGCGGCTATGTGGCCGAGGCCACCGGCGCCAATGTCTTCTTTGTGCAGGACGGCGTGATCCACACCCCGCCGGTCGATGCGATTCTGGATGGCATCACCCGCCAGACCATCATCGAGATGGCCAAGGCGAAGGGCATCGAGGTCGTCGTGCGCCACATCCGTCCGGAAGAGCTGTCGACCTTCTCGGAATGCTTCCTGACCGGCACCGCCGCCGAGGTGACGCCGGTGAGCGAAGTCGGCGAATACCGCTTCACCCCCGGCGCCCTCAGCCTGGGTCTGATGGAAGACTACGGCAAGCTGGTCCGCGGCCAGCTTTAGGCGGGAGTCGGCGCCTTTCGACGGCGGCGCACCGTGGCCCACCACACCGCGCCGCCGATCACGGCGATCGGCAGCAGGACTGATCCGGTGGTGATCAGCACCGCCAGCATGCCCATCGACAAACCGAACGCGTTTTGCAGCGCCTTGGCGACGGGGCGCGTCGGGCTGTCGGCGGCCATGGCGCCGCCCTCGCGGTAGTCGATGATCAGGGTCGCGGACTGCACGCGGCCGTTCAGCTCGCGCAGTTCGATTTCCTGCCGATCCTGCAGACGTTGAAGCTCGGCCAGCTGGCGCTCGATCTCCATCTGCTGGGCCAAGGTGCCGCCGCGCCGCTGCTGCAGTTCGCGGATGCGTTCGGCCAGGGTGGCGGTGGTCTTGGCGCCGGTCTGCGCCTCGTCGATGCCGCGGGTGACGTCCTCGCCGACGGTGGCGGCTTCCTCCAGAGCGCCGCCGACGTTGGCTGCGTCGAGCGCCAGACCCGCGCGGAAGCGGTTGATCCACTCCGGCTGACCCCGCATCTCCAGACGGCCGCCCGGATTTCTCGTCGTCCAGTCGGCTTGGGCGGAGACCATCTGACACAGGCCCGGGCCGGCTGAAACGCAGGCGAACTCATGCCGGCTCATCAGCTCCGCCCCGCGCTCCTTCGGCAGGGCGACGGCGTAGCTGAAGGCGTAGGCGATGCGGGCAACGGGGGCGAGCGGGGCGGGGCGAGGCTCGACGACAGGCGGGGGGACATCGGCCGCGACATAGTTTTGGGCGACGGCTTGCGGCGCCGCTGCGACAGACTCGACGGCCTGCGGCACGCGGGCCTGAAGCTTGGGCGGGGGAATGTCGTCTGCCGCGATTGTCCGCTGTTCGGCGGGCACCGGCTCGATGATCTCGACCGTGGTCGCGTTGTCCGAATAGGTTCGTTCGTCGGCGCGCTCGGGTGAGCAGGCGGCCAGAACCAGTGCGCTGGCCGCAGCCAGCATCAGAGCCTTTCTCATCGTCATTCTCCCTGTCGCCGTGGTGATCACGGTCCTGTGATGGCGCGCCCGGATAACGGCGAAGTCTGGACGCAGGCGAAGCGGAACCTTGGCCGTGGCGCGTTCAATTCGCGGCGTGGTTTCCGCCCTTGCCAGACCGCCCCGGGTGGCGTTCAACGGGCGAGGGCCGGACAGTCGCCGGCGGGGAAGTGCATTCGATGTTCAGCCTGCTGAATCTCCAGAGCCTGCTCGGGCTTCTGGTCATCGTCGCGGCCTGCTGGGGCCTGTCGGAGAACAAGCGGGCCTTCCCGTGGAAACTGGCCATCGGCGCCATCGTCGTTCAGGCGGTGCTAGTGCTGGTGCTCTTCAATCCGGCCTCGCACGGCGTGCTGCATGCGGTGAACGCGGCGGTCGACGGTCTGGCCCGTGCGACCAGCGTCGGAACCAACTTCGTGTTCGGCTATCTGGCCGGCGGCGGGTTCCAGCAGCCCTATTCGGTGCAGGAGCCGGGCGCCCTGTTCACCTTCGCCTTCCAGGTCCTCCCGCTGATCCTCGTGATCTCGGCCCTGTCGGCTCTGCTGTGGCACTGGAAGATCCTGAAGTGGATCACCTACGGCTTCGGCATCCTGTTCCAGAAGACGATGGGGCTGGGCGGCGCCTCGGCGCTGGCCGTGGCCGCCAACATCTTCCTGGGCATGATCGAGAGCCCGATCGTCATCCGCGCCTACCTCGACAAGCTGACCCGGTCAGAGCTGTTCCTGATGATGGTAGTCGGTCTGGCCACCGTCGCCGGCTCGACCATGGTCGCCTACGCCCTGATGCTGGCCCCGACCCTGCCCAACGCCGCCGGCCACGTGCTGGTGGCCTCCATCATCTCGGCCCCGGCCGGCATCCTGCTGGCCCGCATCATCGTGCCGGAAAAGCCGGGCGAGGGCGGAGCCCATGCCGAGTACGACTCGCCCCTGAAATACGACAGCGCCATAGACGCCATCGTGAAGGGCACCTCGGACGGCCTGATGGTCGTGCTGAACATCTCGGCCGTGCTGATCGTCTTCGTCGCCCTGGTGGCGCTCGTGAACATCATTGTCGGCGGTATCTTCGGCGAGGGCATCAGCGTCGAATGGTTCCTCAGCTGGATCTTCGCCCCCGTCGCCTGGCTGACGGGGGTCCAGTGGGCCGACGCCCGCGAGGCCGGCCTGCTGCTGGGCGTCAAGCTGACCCAGACCGAGTTCAAGGCCTTCATGGATCTGGGCGCCGTTCCGGCCGGCGCGATCAGCGAGCGCACCCGCATGCTGCTGACCTACGCCCTGTGCGGCTTCGCCAATATCGGCTCGGTCGGCATCACGGTGACCGGCCTGTCGGTCCTGATGCCCGAGCGTCGCGAAGAGGTGCTGGGGCTGGTCTGGAAGGCGCTGTTCGCCGGCTTCCTCGCCACCCTGATGAGCGCGTCCATTGTCGGGGCGATGCCCGGCTCCATATTCGGTTGAACCGGAGACCGACGATGAAGCTCTACACCTCGCACCGCGCCCCCAACCCCCGCCGCGTCCGCTGGGTCATGGCAGAGAAGGGCATCGAGGACGTCGAGATCGTCGAGATCGACATCATGGTCGGCGAGCACAAGTCGGCCGACTATCGCGCGAAGGTCGGCGTGCCGCATGTCCCGGCGCTGGAGCTGGACGACGGCACCGTCTTCTCGGAATCGCTGGCGATCGGCCGCTATCTCGAGGCCGTCTATCCCGAGCCCAACCTGTTCGGCCACGACGCGCGCGAGCAGGCGGTGATCGAGATGTGGACCCGCCGGTGCGAGTTCTATCTGGCCAACCCGATCATGCTGAACGTGCGCCACTCGCACCCGGCGCTAGCCGCCCTTGAAGCGACCCAGGTCCCGCAGGTGGCCGACTACAACAAGCTGGCGGCCGAGAAGTACATGCGCTCGCTGGACCGCCGTCTGGCCGAGCACGAGTTCCTCGCCGAGGACCGCTTCACCATCGCCGACATCGTCGCCGTGGTCGGCCTCGATTTCGCGCGCCTGATCAAATATCGCCCGCCGGAAGAGTTCACCCATCTGGCCCGCTGGCTCGAAGCCTGCCGCGCCCGTCCGGCGGCGAAGGCCGGCGCCTAGAGCTCGAAGTCGAACGGGCCTTCGCGGGCCGGCTCGATCTTCTGGCCCTGATACAGCTGGGCCACCCGCGCGCCGAGCAGGTCGCCGGGGCCCTGCAGGAAACGCGGCGCGCCGAAGCGTTCGATGTTGTCCAGCTGGCGGGCGAGGGCGTGGCGGTCCTGCGCGACCACCTTCTCGAGAAAGAAGCGGATCGCCCGCTCCTTCAGCCAGCCCGGCCCGCGCCCCTTGGGCGTGGTGAAGCAGGCGAAGGGCGCCAGCGTGGTCGGCGTAACCGGGGTGAAGAAGACCGTCACGCACAGCGTCAGCCCGCGCGGTCCCTCCCATCGGGCCTGCACCAGCGTGGGGGAATAGAGCCGTGTCCGGCTGCGGTCGCGCGGCGGTTCCAGCATGCGGGACATCCAGCCCATGTCCGGCCGGGGCTGTTCGATGATCGACTCGATCCAGTCCTCGCCCGTCTCGACCGACAGCCGCACGGGGATGCGCCGGTTGCTGCGGCGGATGATGCCGTCATGGATGAAGTTGGTGTGGAACGGGTCCAGCACGTTCTCCAGCGCATCCAGCGCCCGGCCGCGCCAGACGCCCTGCGACCACCAGAAGTGATCGTGATCCGCCGCGCCCCACGGGCCGAGGTCCGGCAACTCCGGCCCGCCGGGCTGCAGCCGCACCAGCACCGCGCCGTGGATCTCGCGCGCCTCGACCGGCCGCGCGGCCAGCCTCTGCCGCTCGTCTCCATCCAGCGTGCAGCCGGGCACGTCCACGCAGGCGCCGTCCGCCCCGAACCGCCAGCCGTGATAGGGGCACTGCACCGTCCCGTCGACCAGCCTGCCTTCGGACAGCGGATAGTTCCGGTGCGGACAGCGGTCGATCAGGGCGACGGCCCCGCCCGCCTCATCGCGAAACAGCACAAGCGACGTGTCCGCCACCGTCCGCGCCAGCGGCTGGCTCTTCAGCTCCCGCGACAGGGCCGCCATCTGCCAGCTTCGGGCGATGCTCTCGGGCAGGGGCGTCACGTCCGGCTCCAGCGATCGGGCTCCAGCGGTTGCCCGTTCCATTCGATGTCCGCCGTCATCGCCTCCGTCAACGTCCGGCCGGTGCGCAAGGCGTCGCAGGCGAACGCCGCGGCATCGACCAGCGCCCCCAGAGAGGGCAGGGGATCTGCCGGCGCCGACAGCACGTCCTCGCCCAGTCCTCGCGCGCCCCGGCTCCAGACCGCCGGCCCCAGGCATCGCGGTCGATCCGCCATGTCAGCGTGACCTCGCGCCATCAGCGCCCGGCCGAAGTCCGCGCTGCGGTCGAAGAGGTGCACGCCGCTGGTCGCGCGCGGATTGCACTCGATCAGCCACGGCCGGTCCCCTGCGTCGATCACCGCATCGAACGACAGCTGCCCGTCGCCGGCCCAGGCCGCCAGAGGCTCGATCATTCGCCGCAGCCGCTCCGTCTGCACCGGTCCCAGCGGCCGGAAGGCCAGCGCCGCACCGCCCCGGCTGCGCAGCGGCGAGCCATAGACCGACAGGGCGTCGATCCGTCCGTCATTGCAGACGGCATAGAGGCTGACGTCCTCGCCCAGGATGCGCTGCTGCACGACCCACGGCTCGGTCGGGGAGGGGCGCAGCGCCTGCAGCTGTTCCGGTGTCGGCCCCACCAGCGTCCTCGCTCCGAACCGCGACCAGACCGGCTTCAGCACCAGCGCCTCCAGCCCCTCGCGCGGCAGGTCGGCAGCGTCGGCTGCCATCCGCGTCTGCGGCGCATCCACCCCCAGCGTCCGGCACAGGGCGGCGAACCGGTCCTTGGCGTGCAACTCCGCGAGACTTTCGACCTCAGGAGCGAACAGCCGGTTGGCGAACCCGTCGATGGCGGCCAGGGCGGACAGGTGGAAGACCTCCTCGCAGGTCGGGATGATCCGCACCGGATCCAGCCGCGCGACCAGAGCCCGGACATCCTGCGCGAACCGGGCCGGAGTCTGAACCGGCGCGGCATACCGGTGCACCGGCCCCGCCGTCCGCGACCAGCGCGCCAGCCGTGCGGGGCTGCAATCGGCCAGATGCGGCTCGAATCCCGCCGCGCGCAGGCTGCGCGCCAGATCCAGCGCCGCCGCCGCCCGCGCCCCGGTGATCAGGACCCGCTCAGCCATCGATCCAGCGCACGCGCCGGCGTTTGACGACGATCTCCGGCGGTGGTCCGCCCGCCGTCACCGGCAGTTCCAGTCCGCGCCGACGCAACAGCTCCCGCACGGAGTCGGCGGCCGCGGTGACGTCGTCGGGCACGGCTTGGACCATCACCCCGCCCGGCCCGGCGACCGCCCGCCATTCCGCCTCGGCGCCCAGGGCTTCGCAGACTGCATCGTCCACCGCGCGCGGCGGGATCGTGATCCCGCCCCAGCGCCACAGGTCCTCCAGCCGTCCCTCCACCGGCCGGATCGCCTGCAGGGGCGATCGGCAGATGCAGGTCGTCGGCTCCAGCAGGTCGCCCAGCCGCACCCGCACCATCGGCTGGGTGACGCGCCTCAGGTCGGTGATGATCGGCACGAACCGGTTCGTGCCTGCCACAGCCTCCCGCTCCACCACCATCACATCCTCGTTCAGATGCAGCGTCCCCAGTCGGCAGGGCGCGGCGAGGAAGCCTTCGGTGGCCTGATAGATCGGCGCCGGCCGGCTCTCCAGCACGGCCTCGATCCAGTCGCGCTCGGCGTCGCCCATCGGCTCGGCGCCCTGCAGCAGGCGGCGCGGCGTCCATGATGCGCCCGTCTCCACCCGCCGCGCCAGATCGGCCAGCACATGGGAGGGGGCGATCACCACGTCCGGCCCGAATGCCGCCAGCCGCTCGACCCGCTCGTCGCCCGGTGTCTCCAGCCCGAGGAACAGGAAGCGGAATGGCCCGGCCCCGGTGACGTCGCTGTACAAGCTCGATGTCGCGCGCAGACACAGGGCGATCCGCGCGCCCCGGATCAGGGCCAGACGCGGCAGCAGGCGCGCGATCAGATGGCCGAGGTACTCCGCTCGCTCCGCCGGGCTGCTGAGAAACAGGCCGCGCAGGCCGCCCGACGATCCGGACGAAAAGCCCGCCGACACGCCCGGCCGGACCTCGCCCGCGCCGCCGGTCTCGGCCTCCCGCGCCGCCGCCTCGGCTTCTGCCCGCGTCAGGCCGAGGGTGTTCCACTGGTCGAAGTCGCGCCGCTCCTCGTCCGGCGACACGATCGGGAAGGCCTCCAGCGGCTGACCCGCCAGATGCGCTACGGCTGGCGTGCGGGCGATGACCGGCGTCATCCGCGTCCACAGTCGCGCCTGCCGCGCCTCGATGTCCGGACGCGTCCGCAGCCGCGCCGCGCTCCAGCGGGCGGCGATCCAGCTTTTCAGGACGGCCGATCGATCAACCGTCGCCACGGGGCGTGTCCGTCTGCACCTCGCCGCAATGCGACGGGGTCAGCACCAGTTCCGGATTGCGCGTCCACAGACGGTGCAGGGCGTTCAGCGTGCTGCGATACGGGCCGGTGTCGCCCAGCAGGGCGGTGGTCAGGCGCGGCGGCGGCATGTCGTCCCGTACCTGTCCGCTGGACCAGGCCGCGTCGGCGATCAGGAAGCGCGTCCGGTCGTCCGCCTCACGCACCACCAGTCCCCAGTGCCCCGGACAATGGCCGGGAAGATGCACCGCCAGCAGGGAGCCGTCGCCCAGCAGGTCCGCGCCGGTCTCGAACGGGCTCAGGTCCGGCCCCAGCGCGACCTGCGGCCGATCCTCGAAGAAGGCTGCGCGCGTGTCGACATGCTTCGGCACCAGCCCGGCCAGTATCCCCTGTCTCACCCGGCCGAACCGACCGCCCTGCCGCACCCGCTCCAGCCCGGCCCGGGCGCAGAAGACCCGGGCGTTGGGGAAGCGGTGAAGCCCCGCGACATGATCGCCGTGGAAGTGGGAGACGACGACGGTCGTCACATCCTCGGGCTTCACCCCGAAACGGGGCAACTGATCGACCACCGCCTGCCCGAACGGCAGGTCCACCGGCGTCGCCCAGCGGTACAGCACCTCCGGCCAAGTCCGTGTCGCGGCGAAGAAGGCGGGATCATAGCCCGTGTCGAACAGGATCGCGCCTTCCTCGGGATGCAGGATCAGGGCGGCGAGCGCGGGAAAGACGACCGGCTTCAGGCTTCCGTCCCGGCGCGTCATCACCTCGGGATGCGAGCAGGCTCCGGCACGCAGGATGTGGACGCGGCAGCGCCTCATGCTCGCGCGGCCAGCTTCGGCGCCACCTCCATGGCGGTCTCCACCGCGTCGAACTCCGGCTCGTAGTCGATCAGCGCCTTGGCTCCGCTCAGATCGAACGCCTGCGACCAGGCCAGGGTCGACAGGGTGTAGGGCGTCAGCACCGGCTCGGGCCGGCCCGGCAGGAGGCGGCTGACGCCCTCGGAGATCACCGACAGCACTTGGCCGACGGGCAGGGGCACCGGCACGATCTTCACCTCGACCCCCAGCGTCTGGCTCAGCCGTTCGACCAGTGTCGCGATGGGCAGGGGGCGGCCGCTGGTGATGTTGACCGCATGACCGCCGGCCCGTTCGCGATGCTGGTCCGCCAGCAGCAGGGCGCGCGCGGCGTCGCGTCGGTCGGTCAGCTCCACCAGCGCCTCGCCGCGTCGGAACAGAGGGAAGCGGCCCTTCTTCACCAGACGCAGGATGCGCGGCAGCAGCACCGCATCGTCCGGCCCGACGATGGCGCGCGGACGCATGGAGACGGTGCGGAAACCCGGCCTGTCGGCGGCGCGAACGATCCTTTCCGCCTCGCCCTTGGTCCGGGCATAGGCGTTCAGCGGCTTGTCGGGCCAGGGCGTCGCCTCGGTGATCCCGGTCTGGTCCCGCCAGCGGGCATAGACCGACGGCGAGGAGACGAAGATGAAGCCGTCCGCGCCTGCCGTCTGCGCCGAGGCCAGCAGACGCCGGGTCAGCTCGACGTTCGCCCGTTCGAAGTCGGCGTCCGGACCCCACGGGCTGGACAGGGCGGCGGCGTGGAAGACCACGTCGATGTCCGCACAGGCGGCGTCGGTCTGGTCCATCAGGTCGCCGGCGAAAACCTCCGCGCCCATGCTCTTCAGCCGTCGCAGCGCCGCCGGCTGCCGCCCCGAGGCGCGCACCGTGTAGCCGGCCACGATCAATGCGGCGACGACCGCCAGACCCAGCCCTCCGGTAGCCCCGGTGACAAGCGCCCGGCGGCTCATGTCCGCACCACCATGGCGGCGGCGCTGATGCCCGCGGCGGTGCCGAGCAGGAGGACGGACTTGCCCGAACCCAGCCGTCCCGCCGCCTGGGCCTCGACCAGAGCCGTCGGCACGGAGGCGGCGATCTGGTTGCCGCGCGTATTGAAGATGTCGACCACCCGCGCCGGGTCGCCGCCCATCAGTCGGCGCACATGCTCCAGTCCCGGCGCGCTGGCCTGATGCGGCACGATCAGATCGACGGTCTCGCGCGTCAGTCCGGCCTCGCCAAGCACCCGGTCGATCAGCACCGGTAGCGACCGCGCCGCCGCCTTGAAGATGCTGAATGGATCCATGTGGAAGCGCGCGCCCTCGGCCAAGGCCTCGAACCCGTCGGAGATGCGGATGCGCGTGCCGCCCGAACGCAGCGTCGCCAGATCCTTGCCGTCGCCATAGGTCTCGAAACCGCGTGCCATGAGGCCCGGCCCGGACCTGTCGGCCCCGGCCTCGATGCAGACGGCCGCCGCACCATCGCCAAAGATGGCGGCCGAGGGCGGGTTGGCCCAGTCCAGCCCGGCCGAGGCGATGTCGCTGGACACGATCAGGGCGCGGCGGAACCGGCCGCTCTCGAACCCCATGGCCACGACGTCCAGCGCGGTCACAAAGGACAGGCAGGTCTGGTTCACGTCGAAGGCCCAGATGCCCGACTTGCCCAGCCCCAGCGCCTCCTGGATCAGCACCGAGGTGCCGGGGATGGGCTGTTCCATCACCCCGCAGGCGCCGATCAGGACGTCGAGGTCCGACGCCTGCCAGCCGGCCATGGCCAAGGCCCGTCGCGCGGCCTCCGCGCCCATCATGGAGGTGGTTTCGTCCGGCCCGGCCACGCCACGCGCGGCGATGCCGAACTGATGTGCGGTCCAGCCCTCCGCCTGCCCGAAAATCGGGTCCAGCGCGCTGGAAGGCCTCTGTTCCTTCGGGGCGTACAGCCCGAAGCCGGCGAACGTCATCGGCGTCATGGACAGATACCTAGACCTGCCCGCGAACACCGTCCATCGCGGTTCGTCGCAAGTTATCGACGATGCTGCGCGGGCTGGATCTGGTGTCGGGCCATCTTGTCGTAGAGCGTCTTGCGCGGCAGGCCGAGCGTTTCGGTGACCCGCCGGATGTCCCCGTTCCACGCGGTCAGGGCCTCGCGGATCAGTTCCGCTTCGTAGCGGGCGACCTTGTCTGCCAGCCTCTCGCCGTCCACGGCGTCGCCCGCCGCCGGCCCGAGGCCGACAACCACCTGATTGGCGAAGTTCGACAGCTCCCGCAGATTGCCGGGCCAGTCATGCTCCAGCAAGCGGCGACGCACCGCATGGTCGATCGGGGGCAGGGGACGGCCCAGCCGGTCGGCCGCCCGGCTCATGAACCGCGCGAACAGCATGGGGATGTCGTCGCGCCGCTCGCGCAGGGGCGGGGTGCGCAACCGCACCACGTTCAGCCGGTAATAGAGATCTTCGCCCAGATCGCCGCGCGTCACTGCCGCGGCCGGATCGGCGCGGGTCGCGGCCAGCACGCGCAGGTCCAGCGCCTGCGGTTCAGAGGCGCCCAGCGGCAGGATCTCGCGTTCCTCCAGCACCCGCAGCAGCATCAGCTGGACCGCGCGCGGGGCCTGATCGACCTCGTCGAGGAACAGGCTGCCCTGATGCGACTGGGCGATCTGCCCGTCCCGCCGACGCAGGGCGCCCGGGAAGGCGCCGGCCTCGTGGCCGAAGAGCTGCCCCTTGGCGTCGCTCTCGGGCAGTGCGGCGCAGGCGACCGGGACGAAGGGCTTCAGGCGACGCCGGCTGGCGTTGTGGATCGCCCGCGCGACAGCCTCCTTGCCCGCTCCGGTCTCGCCCTCGATCAGCACATCGACATGGGCGTCGGCCAACTGCGTGATGGCTGTGCGCAGGGCCACGATAGCGGCGCTGTCCCCGCTCAGCGGAATGGCCCAGTCGCCCTCGGCCGCCAGCGCGCTGAGACGGCGGTTGTCCAGAACCAGCGACCGCTTCTCCAGCGCCCGTCGCAGGGTGTCGATCAGCCGTTCGGGGGCGAAAGGCTTGGTCAGGAAGTCATAGGCCCCGCGCTTCATCGCCTCGACCGCCTCGGCCACATCGCCGTGGCCGGTGATGATGACAACGGGCAGATCCGGATCGTCGGCCAGCAGCCGGTCGGTCAGTTGGCGGCCGTCCATCCCCGGCATGCGCAGGTCGGTGACCACCACGCCCTCGAACCCGGCGTTCAGCGCCTTGAGCGCCGCCTCGCCCGAGGGGAACTGCGTCACCTTCAGGTCCTCCAGCTCCAGCCGTTCGGCCAGCGCTGTTCGGAAGGCCTCGTCGTCCTCGACGAGCGCCACGCGGTTGAGGGTCTTGAAGCTCATTTCGCCCCCGGCAGGATGATGCGGAACGTCGCGCCCGGGCCGGCGTCGTCATGGACCAGCTCGCCGCCGAAGCCTGCGACGATGTCCCGGCTGATCACGAGGCCCAGCCCCAGCCCGTCCGGCTTGTCGGTGGTGAACGGCGTGAACAGGCGGTCGCGCACGGTCTCGGACAGGCCCGGCCCGTTGTCGGCCACGCTGACCACCACCTTGCGCCCCTTCGTCTCGACCGAGATGAGGATGCGGGGCGAGGGAACGCCCTCTACGGCCTCGATGGCGTTCTGGAGCAGGTTCAGCACCACCTGCTCCAGCCGGTTGCGCTCGGCCTTCACCATCAGGTCCGGCTGGCCCGGCGTCCGCTCCAGTGTCACGCCCCGTTCGCGCAGGCGCGCGCCGGCCAGCATCAGGGCGCCGTCGATGGCCGCCTCTACACTGACCGCCACCGGGCCCGAGCGCGTCTTGCGCGAGAAAGCGCGCAGTTCGTCGGTGATCGCCCCGACCCGCTCGGTCAGCTCGCCGATCCGGCTCAGCTGGCGCGCCGCGGCGTCCGCATCGCTGCGCTGCAGATAGACGCCGGCCGTGTCCGCATGGGTGCGGATGGCGGCCACCGGCTGGTTGATCTCGTGCGCCACCCCGGCGGCGATCTGGCCCAGCGTCGCCAGCTTGTTGGCCTGGATCAGCTCATCGTGCAGGTCTTGCCGGTTCTTCTCCAGCCGCTTGCGCTCGTCGATCTCGTGGCTCAGCCGGTCGTTGGCGGTGCGCAGTTCGATGGTGCGCAGATCGATCTGCCGCTCCAGCTCCGCGCGCGCGGCTTCCTCCTCGACGGCGCGTGCATGGGCGCGCTGGCGGCGGCGCAGCAGCACCCCGGTCAGCCCGGCCAGCAGGGCCACACTCAGCAGGGCGAGCACACGCGCCGAGAGCACGGCGCGGGTGATCGTGGTTCCCGCCGGCTGCAGCAGATGCAGGCTCCAGCCCAGCTCGGGAATGGGCGCCGACACGCGGGCATAGGTGTCGGAGGGCACATCCCGCGACAGGCTGATCATGCCGGGCGTCAGGGCGTCGAACGGCAGTGTCGACAGATCGGCCCGGCCCGCCGTCTGGTCCACCGCCAGCCGTCGCCGCCGATCCGCACCCAACTCGCCCGTGGTATGGAAGCGCCACTTCGAGACGGTGGTGATCAGCACCACGCCGTCGCCGTCCGTCACATAGGTCGGCTCGCCCGAGGCCCGCCAGTCGGCCTCCAGCGCGTCGAACTCCACTTTGGCGACAATCACGCCCAGGGCGCGCCCGTTCGCATCCGTCACCCGCTTGGCCAGATACAGGCCCGGCCGGTTGCTTACGGTGCCCAGCGCGAAGAAGCTGGCCTGACCGTCGCGCATCGCCTCGTGGAAGTAGGGGCGGAAGCGGTAGTCCGAGCCGACGAAGCTGATCGGTTCGCGCCAGTTGCTGGCCGCCAGCGCCAGCCCGTCCGTGTCCAGCGCATAGATGACTGCGGCGCGCGTCTCGCGGGCCAGGCCCTCCAGCTTCCGGTTCAGACGATCGACGGCGGAGGGATTGGCGTCGCGCAGCAGGGCCTGGATGTCCGGATCCTGAGCCAGCACCATCGGCAGCGACCGGTGCCGCTCCAACTCGCTGCGCAGCACGGCGGCGTGCAGAGCGGTGGCGGCCCTCGCCTGACGCAGGGCGTCGCCCTCCGCCTCACGCTTCGCGACCTGCCCGGCTGCGAACACCGCAGCGAAGGCGACGATAAGCCAGACCACGCCGAACGCGCGCCACTGTCCCCGGACTGTCCCCAGAATCCGCATGCGCTAAACAATGCGGATTTTCGCATGAATGGCCAGAGCGTATGTGCGGAAATCCGCACATTAGATCCGGGTTTAGTGCGGTCAGTTAACGAAAGTCTTTTGAAATCAATCCGAAACGTCCGGTCGCCGATCCGCTTGTCCGTGCGCCCCGCCGATCCCGATACTTGACCCAAGCCGCCGCGTCAGACGGGGTCGTTGCGTACGGAGTCGCACCCCGCGACTTCGAGGGAGGATTCGAGTTGATCCAGATTGCTCACGGCGGAGCCGCGCCTGGCCCGCGCCGCCCCTTCTACCGCAGCCTCTATTTCCAAGTGATCCTCGCCATCCTGCTGGGCGGGACCATCGGTCACTTCTGGCCGACCTTCGGCGAGAGCCTGAAGCCGCTGGGCGACGCCTTCATCAAGCTGGTGAAGATGATCATCGCCCCGGTGATCTTCCTGACCATCGTCACCGGCATCGCCGGCATGCGCGACCTGAAGCGCATCGGCCGCGTGGCCGGCAAGGCCTTCGCCTACTTCTTCACCTTCTCGACCCTGGCCCTGATCGTCGGCCTGGTCATCGCCAACGTTGTGCGTCCGGGGCAGGGCCTGAACATCGACCCGGCCACCCTCGACGCCGGCGCGGTCGCCCAGTACGCGGAAGCCGCCCACGAGAGCACCATCGTCGGCTTCCTGACGGGGATCATCCCCGACACCCTCGTCAGCGCCTTCGCCACCGGCAACATCCTGCAGGTCCTGTTCGTCTCGATCCTGTTCGGCATCGCCATGGCCATCGTCGGCGACGCCGCCGCCCCGGTGCAGCGCGCGTTCGAGTCGCTGAGCGCCATCGTCTTCCGCCTTGTGGCCATTCTGATGAAGGCCGCGCCCATCGGCGCCTTCGGGGCCTTCGCCTTCACCATCGGCGCCTACGGCATCGGCGCTATCGCCAACCTCGCGGCGCTGATCGCCACCTTCTACCTGACCTCGCTGATCTTCGTTCTGGGCATCCTGGGCGTCGTCGCCTGGGTCAACGGCTTCTCGATCTTCAAGCTGATCGGCTACCTGAAGGAAGAGCTTCTGCTGGTGCTCGGCACCTCCTCGTCGGAAGCGGCTCTGCCCAGCCTGATGCAGAAGATGGAGCGCGCCGGCGCGCCCAAGTCGGTCGTCGGTCTGGTCGTCCCGACCGGCTATTCGTTCAATCTGGACGGCACCAACATCTACATGACCATGGCGGCGCTGTTCATCGCTCAGGCCATGAACATCGACCTGAGCCTGCAGGATCAGATCCTGCTGCTGCTCGTCGCCATGCTCAGCTCCAAGGGCGCCGCCGGCATTACCGGCGCGGGCTTCATCACCTTGGCCGCGACCCTGGCCGTGGTGCCCAGCGTGCCGGTCGCCGGCATGGCGCTGATCCTCGGCATCGACCGCTTCATGAGCGAGTGCCGGGCCCTGACCAACTTCGTTGGCAACGCCGTCGCCACCCTGGTCGTCGCCCGCTGGGAGGGCGAGCTCGATCAGGACCAACTTCACGCCGCACTGGGCTCGCGCCCGCGCGGACTGGCCGCGCCGCCCGATCCGGCGGCGGGACCGGGGGACAAGGAAAGCATCACCGCCGACTAACGGCGGGACGCTACGGGAGGAGAACAGTATGACCATCACTCAACGCAGCGGACTGCTCGCGGGCACGGCGGCTCTCGCCCTGCTGGCGTCGGCGGCCGGGGCCATGGCCCAGACCGCGCCGCAACCCGCTCCGACGGGGCAGGACCCGGACGCCACCACCATCGACGACGTGGTCGTGGTCGGCACCCAGATCCGCGGCGCCGCGACCACCGAGGCCCTGCCGGTCGTGGTCTTCGGTCAGGACCAGATCGACGCTGTCGGCGCCGTCTCCGGCGACGACCTGATGCGCTCGATCCCGCAGATGGGCGACGTCCTGTTCGATTCCGCCAACAACCCGCAGACGTCGAACTCGGCGCGCGGCGATGTGAACTCGGTCAACCTGCGCTCGCTGGGCGTCGGCAACACCCTGGTGCTGCTGAACGGCCGCCGCATGGTCCAGCACCCGACCAGCCAAGGCACGTCGGACACCGGCACCGTGCCTGTCCTCAGCTACAACTCCAACGCCATCCCGGTTGCCGGGCTGGAGCGGGTCGAGGTGCTGCTGGACGGCGCCGCCGCCATCTACGGCGCCGACGCCGTGGCCGGCGTGGTCAACACCGTGCTGCAGGACGACTTCGACGGGTTGCGCATCCAGACCCGCTACGGCGGCGCCGAAGGCACCAGCCTGCGCGAGTTCGAAACCAACATCTTCGCCGGCAAGGATCTGGAGCGCGGCAACGTCTCCCTGTTCGTGAATTATTCGGATCGCACGGCTCTGATGGCCGAGGATCAGGACTTCACCCGCAGCGACGACATGCGGCCCTTCTTCTCGGGCTTCCCGGGCTATGAGACCTCGAACGTGCCGGACGGCCGCTCGTCGCACTCGCCGTGGGCCCAGCTGGCGATCCCCGCAACGACGACGGCCCTGCGCCCGCGTCAGGGCACGACCGTCCTGGCCACCGCCGCCGGCGCCTTCCACGTCCAGCCTTCCAGCTTCGGCTGCGTCGGCGCGAACCTGAACAACGGCCTCTGCCTCGTCAGCGGCACGGTGGCCTACAGCGGCGTCAACCGTGACATGCGCTACGACACCCGCCACGGCACGACCGTGCGTACGGATCTGGAGCGCATCAACGTCTTCGCGACCGGCCGCTATGACCTGACCGACAATGTCGAGGCCTTCGGCGAGATCGGCATCTATGCGGCGGAGAGCAAGGCGATCCAGCCGCCGGTGGTGAACCTGAATGGCCTCTGGATCCCTGCCAGCAACTACTGGAACCCCTTCGGCCCGGTGACCTTCGCCAACGGCCAGGCCAATCCGAACCGCCTTCCGGGTCTGGTCAACGTGCCGGCCGCCGGTCTGCCGGTTCGTCTGGGCAACTACCGCTTCGTGGATACCGGCTTCCAGGAAGTCACGGTCAAGAACTACCAGTCGCGTATCCTCGGCGGCCTTCGAGGCGAGTGGCGCGGCTTCGACTGGGAGACGGCGCTGGTCTACTCCGAGGCCGAGGCCGAGGACATCTCGCCCAACGTCAACATGACCGCCCTGCAGCGTCAGCTGGCCCTGTCCACCCCGGACGCCTACAACCCGTTCAGCGGCGGCTGCATCGCGACGCCCAGCTTCGCGGACTGCTCGCCCTCGTCGCAGGCGGCGATCGACGCCATCGTCTTCGACCTACGCCGCCTGTCGCGCACCACCCTGACCATGGCCGACTTCAAGATGTCGCGCGGCGATCTGTTCGAGCTGCCCGCCGGTCCGGTCGGCGTCGCCTTCGGCGCCGAGGTTCGCTACGAGACGCAGTCGGACGACCGCGACGAGAACCTCGACGGCACCTTCACCTTCACCGACTCGGTCAGCGGCGAGCGCAACCTGTCGAACGTCTCGGCCGTCAGTCCTAACCCGGACACCGAAGGCAACCGCACCGTCGCCGGCGCCTTCGTCGAGTTCGCCATCCCGGTCGTCTCGCCAGAGATGAACATCCCGCTGGTGCGCAGCGTCAACGTCCAGCTGGCCGGTCGCGCCGAGCACTATTCGGACTTCGGCTCGGTCGCTAAACCGAAGATCGCCGTGGCCTGGGACATCTTCGACGGCCTGCGTGTCCGCGCCTCCTATTCAGAAGGCTTCCGCGCCCCGAACCTGGAACAGGTGAACGCCACCCAGTACGCCCGCCTCGCCGGCAACCTCGACTACATCAAGTGCGAAGCCGACCTGCGCGCCGGCCGGATCACCTCGATCAACGCCTGCACCCGCAACGCCAGCGCCTCGCTGCTGATCTCGGGTAACCCGGACCTGAAGCCGGAAGAGAGCACCAACCAGTCCTATGGCCTGGTCTTCCAGCCGCAGTTCCTGCCGGAAAGCTGGGGCGACTTCACCTTCACGGTCGATCGCTGGAAAATCGAACAGGAAGAGATCGTTGGCCTGCTCGGCGCCCAGAGCGCCTTGGCGCTGGACTATCTGAACCGCGTGCAGGGGACCTCGAACCCCAACGTCGTCCGCGCCGCGCCGACGGTGGATGACGTGGCCCTGTTCACCGGCACCGGCCTGACGCCGGTCGGTGACGTGATCTCGATCCAGGACCGCTTCATCAACCTGCTGCCGCAGACGGTCGAGGGTCTGGATCTGGGCTTCGCCTGGTCCAAGCGCCGCACGGCCTGGGGCAGCTTTACCTTCCGCCTCGACGCCTCGCAGTTGCTGACCTTCTCGCGTGAGCCGGGCGACATCGTCGACTCGCTCTACGCCGCGCGCGCGGCCGGTACGATCAACACCCTGACCCCGCTGCCGGACTCCAGCCAGCTGATCGCGCAGAACGGCCGTCCCGAGTGGAAGGTCAACAGCGCCTTCACCTGGCGTCAGGGCCCGTGGCGCGTCGGCCTGTCGGCCCAGTACGTCAGCGAGGTCAACCAGACGGGCCTGCTCAGCAGCACCGGCACGCCCTGGGTCGTCGGCAGCCAGTTGATCGGCAGCGCCTACGCCCAGTACGAGTTCGACGACATCGGCGTCGCCTCGGGCACGCGCCTGCGCCTCGGCGTTCGCGACATCACGGACGAGGGGCCGTCGCTGGCCGACGGGGGCTACCTCGGCTCGGTCCAGCGTCCCTACGGTCGCTATCTGTATGTGGACGTCTCCAAGACGTTCTAGGGCTTACGGCGGCGCGGAT
>NZ_BAAAGA010000002.1:447593-471672 GCF_039523815.1 Brevundimonas kwangchunensis
GGGTCCGCGCCGCTTCTGCAAGGAGTTCCCCGTGATGCGACTGGCCGGGCTCATCGCCGCTCTCGCCCTGACCGCTCCGGCCGCCGCCCACGCGGGCGACGAGCAGCCGACCCTGTCGCCGATCGCCTGCCCGGCCTCGGTGGGGCAGGGAGTGGAGTGTCTGTCCGGCCGCGACCCGTCGGGCGCCTGGTTCGTGATCGCGAAGCCGGAGAACTGGAACCGCAAGCTGATCGTCCATTCCCACGGCGGCCCGCGCACCGGCACGCCGGAGGCGTCGGATTCGCTTGAGGATCTGGACCGCTTCGCCGTCATGGTCCGCGAGGGCTATGCCTGGATCGGCTCGACCTATCGTCGGGGCGGCTACGGCGTGCGCATGGCGGCCGAGGACACCGACAGCAGCCGGCGTATCTTCTGGGCCCGCTTCGGCCGCCCGGACCGCACCATCCTTCATGGCCAGTCGTGGGGCGGCAACGTCGCCGCCAAGGCGTCCGAACTCTACGCCCGGGGCGAGGACGGTTCACTGAACTACGACGGTGTCCTGCTGACCAACGGCGTGCTGATGGGCGGGACACGCGCCTATCAATTCCGCGCCGATCTGCGGGCGGTCTATCAGTTCTACTGCCGCAACCACCCGTCGCCCGCCGACGGCGCCTATCCGGTCTGGCAGGGCCTGCCCGCCGGCGCCCGCATGAGCCGCGCCGAGCTGCAACGCCGGATCGTGGCCTGCACCGGCCTCGGCCTGTCGCGGCGCGAGCGGACCTCGGTTCAGGCGCGCAAGCTGCGCAACATCCTCGCCGTCACCGGCATCCAGGAAGACCAGCTGGTCGCCCACATGAACTGGGCCACGACCCTGTTCCAGGACCTGACCGGCCGCGTCGGCGGCAACCCGTTCGACAACAGCCGCACGGTCTACAGCGGCTCCAGCGACGATGCGGCGCTGAACGCTGGCGTCGAGCGCTTCACCGCCGACCCGACCGCCGTCGCCCGACTGGCGCACGACGCCGACCTGACCGGCCAGATCACCGTGCCGACCATGACGCTGCACGCCCTGCACGACCCGACCGTCTTCTTCTCGGCCGAGGCCGCCTACCGTCAGACCGTCGCCGATGCGGGCCGCTCGGACCTGCTGGTTCAGGCCGCGACCGACGAGAGCGAGCACAGCAAGCTCGAGGACGGCGGCTACATGACCGTCCTGCGGGCACTGGAAGGCTGGATCGACAGCGGCCAGCGTCCCGATCCCGCGGCCTTCCAGAGCCAGTGCCGGGCGACCTTCACCGCCACGGGATGCCGGTTCGTGCCGGCTCCCTGAGCTTCTACAACGCCGTCACCCTCGGGCTTGACCCGAGGGCCGGACGTTGGACCGCCTGTGCTTATCCGGTGAGGCACAACCGCTGATCATCCGGCCCTCGGGTCAAGCCCGAGGGTGACGGCGGGCAGTTGGAGAATGATGCGACAAATTCTGACGCACGCGCATGTTTGAGTGATCCTGCGCCTCTCCGGCGCAGGTCTTTGACATCGCCATCCGTCGGAAGTGTCCGAAAGTGTCCCGCGAATCTTTGGACAAAAGGACACTTCGGCGCCCCTCGAAAGTGTCCTGAAGTGTCCCGCGAATTCGCGGACAGTCGGACACTTCGGGATCAGCCCTCCCGAAGGCCGCTCTTGCCCTCTCGCGCGGCCAGCACGTCCAGCACGGCGTCCAGCCCCATGCCGCGGGCGCGCAGCAGGACCAGCAGGTGATACAGCAGGTCCGCCGCCTCCGAGGCCAGTTCCTCGTCCGGCCCGGCCGCGCCGGCCAAGGCGGTCTCCACGCCCTCCTCGCCGACCTTCTGGGCGGCCCGCTTCGGGCCCTCGGCCAGCAGCCGGGCGGTCCAGCTGGTCGCCGGGTCCGCCGCCGCCCGCTCGGCGATGGTCCGCTCCAGTCGGGCCAGCCGCCCGATGCCGGGCGCATCCTCCTCGCCGAAACAGCTGGTCCGGTTCAGGTGACAGGCATTGCCCACCGGCCGGACCTTCAGCACCAAGGCATCCGCATCGCAGTCCGGGGTGATCGACACGACGTGCAGCCGGTCGCCCGAGGTCTCCCCCTTGCGCCACCGTCCGCCCCGCGACCGCGAGAAGAAGGTCGCCTCGCCGCTCTCGACCGTCTCGTCGAACGCCGCCCGGTCCATATAGGCCAGCGTCAGCACCTGCAGCGTCGCCGCATCCTGCACCACCACCGGGATCAACCCGCCGCCCTTGTCGAAATCCAGTTCCTCCCCCCGCGGGGGAGGGGGACCATGCGAAGCATGGTGGAGGGGCAGCGCCGCATCTCCGATCTTCGTCATATCCGCATCTCCAGACCCGCCCCTGCCAGCTCCCACTTCAGGTCGGGGATCGCCAAGGTCCCCGTATGGAACACGCTCGCCGCCAGCGCGCCCGAGACGTCGGCTTCCGCGAAAGCCTCGCGGAAATGCTCCGCCGCCCCGGCCCCGCCCGAGGCCACCAGCGGGATCGTCAGCCGCTCCCGCGCCGCCTTCAACTGCACGATGTCGTAGCCGCGCCGCACGCCGTCCTGATCCATGCAGTTCAGCACGATCTCGCCGGCGCCCAGCCTTTGGGCCTCGACGATCCAGTCCAGCGTCCGCCGGCCGGCGCCCCGGCTGGCGGTCGGATCACCCGTGTACTGGTGCACGACCCAGTCCTCGCCCTCGCGCCGGGAATCGACCCCGACCACCACGCACTGCGAGCCCAGCCGCCCGGCCATCTCGCCGATCAGATCGGGTCGCTCCAGCGCCGGGGAGTTGATCGAGACCTTGTCGGCCCCGTGATCCAGACACCGCGCCGCCTGCTCGACCGAGCGAATGCCGCCCGCCACGCTGAACGGGATATCCAGCAGGCGTGCGATATCGCTGACCCAGCCGTAGTCCAGCGTCCGGCCCTCGGGGCTGGCGGTGATGTCGTAGAAGACCAGCTCGTCCGCGCCCTCGTCGCGATAGCGCGCGGCCAGCTCGGCGGCGTCGCCCATGTCGCGGTGCCCCTCGAACCGAACCCCCTTCACGACCCGGCCGTCCTTCACGTCGAGGCAGGGAATGATGCGCCGCGCGGTCATGCCCGGGCGGTCTCCAGCGCCTGCTGAAGGGTAAACCGGCCCTCGTACAGGGCCCGCCCGATGATCGCGCCCGAGGCCCCCACCGAGCGGGAGCCGGTCAGGTCGTCCAGCCCCGCCACCCCGCCGGACGCCTGCAGCCACAGATCCGGCCGCCGGACATGCACCTCGGCCAGCAGGTCCAGATTGACCCCCGTCAGCGCCCCGTCACGGCCCACGTCGGTGACCAGCAGGTGCTTCGCCGAGTCCGCCGGATACCGATCCAGCGCGGTCCACAGGTCCACGCTCGCCGCCTCGGTCCAGCCCTTCAGCGCCGGCACATAGCGGTCACCGTCAGCCCGCACGTCTATCGCCAGCGTCAGGCAGTCCACGCCGAACTCCTCCAGCCACCCCAGCACCGTGTCGGGCTGCGAGACCGCCAGCGAGCCGATCACGACCCGGCTGACGCCCGCATCCAGCAGCCGCTGGACGTCGTCCTTGCTGCGGACCCCGCCGCCGGACTGGATCCGGATCTCGATCGCGTCGGCCAGTTCGCCGATCAGGTCGTGCTGCATCGCCCGCCCGGCTTCGGCGCCATCCAGATCGACAATGTGCGCCCAGGTCGCGCCCGCCGCCGCGAACGCCGCCAGCCTCGCCGCCGGCGCGTCGTCATACTCGGTCGCCTGATCGAACCGCCCGTGCATCAGGCGCACGCAGGTCCCGCCGCGCAGGTCGATGGCCGGATAGACGATCATGCCGCCAGCTCCATGAAGTTCTTCAGGATACGCGCGCCGGCCCTCGCCGACCGCTCCGGGTGAAACTGACAGCCCCACCGGTTGTTGCTTCGGACCACCGCCGGCACCGGCCCGCCGTAGTCGGCGCTGGCCAGGGTCGCCGGCCCGTCGGGGCAGACATAGCCGTGGACGAAGTAGGCCCAGTCGCCGTCCGCCACGCCCTCCAGCAGCGGATCGGCTTCCCGGATCGCCAGACGGGACCAGCCCATGTGTGGCACGGTTCGACCCTCGCCGGGCTCCAGCCTGTCGACCCGGCCGGGGATCAGGCCCAGCAAGGGCGTGGGGCCTTCCTCGCTGGCCTCGAACAGCAGCTGCTGGCCCAGACAGATGCCCAGCAGCGGCCGCTCGAAGGCCCGGATCGCCTCGACCAGCCCCAAAGCTTCCAGCCGGCTCATGGCATAGCCGGCTTGGCCGACGCCGGGCAGGATCAGCCGCTCCGCTTCCGCGACCTCCGCCGCCGTGGAGACCGGACGCACGCGGGCGCCCAGCCGCTCCAGGGCGAACCGCACGGAGGCCAGATTGCCGGCGCCATAGGCCAGAAGGCCGACCTCGGTCACAGCACACCCTTGGTGCTGGGCACCGCATCGCCCTCGATCCGTATCGCCTGCCGCAGGGCGCGGCCGAAGGCCTTAAAGATGGCCTCGGTCTTGTGGTGGTCGTCCTCCCCGGTCACCGAGACATGGACCGCGGCCCCGAGGTGCTCAGCCAGCGAGCGGAAGACGTGGGCGGTCAGGTCGGTGCGGTACTCCCCGATGAAGGGTGTCCGGAACTCGCCCTCGAACACAGGATAGGGACGGCCGGACAGGTCGATCGAGACCTTGGCCTCCGCCTCGTCCATCGGCAGGACGAAGCCATAGCGCGCGATCCCCCGCCGCTCGCCCAGCGCCTGCTTCAGCGCCTGCCCAAGGACAATGGCGCTATCCTCGATCGTGTGGTGCGGGTCGGTGTGCAGGTCGCCCTCGCAGGCCAGCCGCAGCGAGAAGCCGCCGTGCGCCGCCACCTGCTCCAGCATGTGGTCGAAGAAGCCGACGCCGGTGCTGATCGCGATCGGTCCGATCGCATCCAGATCGACCGCGCAGACGATCCGGGTCTCCTTGGTGTCCCGCACGGCCTGCCCGGTCCTGTGCGGTCGGCCCGGGGCCGCCAGCCCCAGCGCGGCCAGTAGTCGGTCGTTCTCCTCGGCCTTGGCCGACACCGGCAGCCTCAGCCGGTCGCCATCGCGAACCGCCGCCACACCGTAGCGGCCGAGCGCGGCCAACACGCTATCGATCTCGGCCGGCCGGCCCACGATCACCGGGCCCACGCCCGCGTCGATCCGCATCTCCCGCGACAGGGCCTTCACCAGCCGGGCGCGTTCGCTCTTCACCGCCTCGATCCGGGCCTGCGTCTCCATGATCCGGGACGGATCCAGCGCCTGCATAGCCAGCCTGACCGAAGTCTCGGGCAGGGCCCAGGGCTCCAGCACCGACGCCAGACGCGCCAGCGCCTCCGGCTGTCCCAGTGCGGCCCCGACCCGTGCTCCCGCCAGCCCGTAGGCCAGCGACAGGCTGCGCAGGACGATCAGGTTGGGCTGGGTCTCGATCACGGCGATAGCCGAGGCCGTCTCCGCGAACTCGGCCATGCCCTCGTCGACGACCAGCAGGGCAGGGGCGACCCTCGCCGCCACCTCGGCCACGGCCTCCGGAGCGCCCGCTGCGCGGACGATCACGGCGCCGGTTTCGGCTCCGGCCGGGTAAAGCGCTAACAGAGCGCGATAGGGCTCGGCATCGGGCGCCTCGACCTTCAGGCCCTCGCGCGCCGCCAGCCGGAAGACCAGCTCAAGCCCGTGCGTCAGCCCGCGCACAGGCAGGACTTCGTCAGCGGGCACGCCGTAGATTTCGGCCATGCGCGCGGCCAGGTCACGCGGCTCGGCCGGATAGCGGTTCAGCCCCTCGCCGCCGGACACCAGCGGCGCGAAGGGCGCAGGCAGGTTCGCGGTCATGAGCCGGCCCTCAAATCCGCCGCACGCGCGTGGGCCTCGAGCCCCTCCATCCGCGCCAGCCTCGCCGCCACCGGCGCCAGCGCTGCGGCGCCCTCGGCCGTCACGGTCTGGATCGACATCGAGGTCATGAAGCTGGCCGTGGTGATCCCACCCAGCGTCCGCGCCCCGCCGTCCGTCGGCAGGACGTGGCTTGGCCCGGCCGCATAGTCGCCCAGCGTCTCGGCCGCGTGCTGGCCAACGAAGACGGCCCCGGCGGCCGTGATCGAGCCCACCAGCTTTTCCGCCTCGCCGGTCTGCAGGGACAGGTGCTCGGGCGCGTAGAGGTTGGAGACCTCGCAGGCCTCGGCGACGGAGCGCACCCGGATCGCCCGGCCTTCGGCCAGCGAGGCGCGGGCGATGTCGGCGCGGGGCAGGGATTCCAGTTGCTCCTCCACGGCCTCCAGCGTCGCGTCGATCAGGCCCCGGCTCTCCGAGACCAGCAGCACCTGGGCGTCCGCATCGTGCTCGGCCTGGCTCAGCAGGTCTGCGGCCACCAATTCCGGATCGGCGTCACGGTCGGCGATGACCAGCAGTTCGGACGGGCCTGCCGGCATGTCGGTCGAGGGGCCGCCAGGCAGGGCGCCGGCCTGTTTCTTGGCTTCCGCGACCCAGGCGTTGCCGGGGCCGAACAGCTTGTCGACCGGCTCGATCTCGCCGTCGTCCAGCACCGCCCCGAAGGTCAGGGCCGCAATCGCCTGCGCTCCGCCGATCAGCCACAGGGCGTCCAGCCCGGCCTCGGCGGCGGCGACGATCATCGCCGGGTGAGGCTCGCCGTCCTTCGACGGCGGGGTCACGGCGACCCGACGCGCCACGCCCGCGACCTCGGCCGGGATCGCCAGCATCAGCAGGGATGAGAACAACGGTGCCGTTCCGCCGGGCACATAGAGCCCTGACGACCGGATCGGTCGCCACGCCAACCGTGACCGCACGCCCGGCGTCGTCTCGACGAAGGCGGTATCCCCGGGCCGGGTCGCCTGATGGAAGATACGCACATTCTCGGCCGCGACCCGTAGCGCCCGCGTCGCGGACGGGGGCAGATCGGCGCGGGCCTGTCGTTCCAGTTCGGGCGTGATGGCCAGTCGCCGCGGAGCCGCGCCATCCAGCTTCAGGCTCCACTCGGTCACCGCTGCGCCGCCGCGAGCCCTGACATCGTCGAAGATGGCCCGAACGCCGTCCGACACGGCGGCATCCGTCCTCTGCTGCGGACGGGCCAACGCCTCGCGACGGCCATCCGCATCCAGCGTGCTCCAGTCGATCCGCCGCATCACATCATCTTCTCGATAGGGAGGACCAGAATGGCCGAGGCGCCGGCGCCCTTCAGGCTCTCCAGCGTTTCCCAGAACACAGCCTCCTGACAGACCGCGTGGACGGCCACCGCGTCGTCTCGGCCGGACAGGGGGATCACCGTCGGCGCCCCCGCTCCGGGCAGCAGGGCGGTGATCCGGTCCAGCGCCGAGCGCGGCGCGTTCAGCATCACGTACTTGGCCCCCTGCGACGACACGACGCCAGCCATCCGCTCGATGATGCTGTCCAGCAGGGGCTGCAGGCCCGGCTCAGGCGCGACCGGGGACCGGACCAGCACGGCCTGGCTCTCCAGCACCGTCTCCTTCGCCGCAAGCCCGTTGGCCTCCAGTGTGGCTCCGGTCGAGACCAGATCACAGATCGCCGAGGCCAGCTTCAGGCGCGGGGCCACCTCGACCGCGCCGCGCATGGTCACGATGTCCGCCTGTACGCCCTCGGCTTCGAGGTAGCGGCGCAGGACACGGGGATAGGAGGTGGCGACGCGCAGTCCCTCAAGCGACGCCGGACCGTCGTAGGCCAGCGTCGGCGGCACGGCGATCTTGAGCGTGCAGCGGCCGAAGCCCAGAGGCATGACCACCTCTGCGACCGGCCCGCCGTTGCGGCCTTCCTCCAGCACGTTCTCGCCGACAATCCCCAGATCGCAGACGCCGTCCGCCACGAAGGTCGGGATGTCGTCATCGCGGACCCTCAGCAGGTCGATCGGATAGTTCTCGACCCGATAGAGCAGGTCGTTGTTGCCCTTCACGACCCGCAGGCCCGCGTCGCGGACCAGATCGAGGCTGCGTTCGGACAGGCGGCCGGATTTCTGGACGGCGATACGAAGCCGCCCCTGTACGGTGCTCATGACTCTGCCTCAGCCCTTCAGACGATCGAGGACGAGGCGATAGCCCTGGTGCGGCATCTCCTTGAGGAAGCGCGCCACCCGGACGACGGTGGTCGGACTGGCCTGGGCCTCCGCCGCTATCTCCCGGTAGGATTTCCCACCGGCGTCCAGCAGACGGGCCACTTCCCATCGCTCGGCGAACGCGCGCACCTCGGCGGGCGTGCACAGGTCGGCAAGGAAGGCGTCGACCTCGTCGCGGGACTTGAGGGTCAGCAGAGCGTCGTAGAGCGCGACGCGGCTGCGGCCGGGTGTGGCCGCGTTTGGGGGGAGTGTAGTCGTCATGCGCGTTCCATTATGCTGTAACAATGGAACGCGCAAGCGGCTTGGGTCGCGGGCAAAGAAAAAGGCCGCGTCCCGGAGGACGCGGCCCTGAGCGTTTCGGAAGTTCGAAGACCTATTCGATGTCTTCGTTCAGCAGGCCGACCTTGAAGAAGCCGTTCTCCTGCAGGTCGTTCATGACTTCCATGAACTGGTTGTACTTCACCTCGGCCTGGGCGCGGACGAAGACGCGCTCTTCGCGGCAGCCCTTGCCGGTCGGATCGCCGAGGGCGGCGCAGACGTCGGCGGCCAGACGCGGCAGCGAGGTCTCGGTTTCGGCGATGTAGATCGAGCCCGATTCCTGAATCGTGATGTAGACCGGCTCCTTCTGGACCTGATCCGGAGCCGGCGGCTGTGCCGGCGGCAGGTCCAGACGGATCGACACGGTCGCAAGCGGCGCGGCGACCATGAAGATGATCAGCAGCACCAGCATGATGTCGACGAACGGCGTGACGTTGATTTCCGAGTTCTGCTCGATCACGTGGGCCTTGCTGCCCGGACCAGAAAGTTTGGCGCCCATAGTGGGTGTCTCCATCAGGCCCGGCGCGTCACGCGGCGAGCGTCACTTAAAGCTTCGGTTCGTCTCTTGGCGTCCCATGGCCGCGTTGTAAAGCGGCTTCGGTCGCCTTGCGGTTCCGAAGCGCATCCTTTCTCGGGAATACGCCTGTCACGCGAGCCGATTCAGCCCTTGGCGAGCTTGAGGAAACGATCCTTCAGCGCCGCGTCGGTCTTGAAGGCCCCAGTGAACCGCGTCGTGATGGTCGAAACGTGGCGGTGGTGTACGCCGCGAGTCGTCATGCACTGGTGTTCTGCGTCGATCAGAATCGCCACGCCCTGCGGCTGCAGGTTCGATTCGATGGCGTCGGCGATCTGGTTGGTCAGCACTTCCTGCGTCTGCAGACGGCGGGAATAGATCTCGACGACGCGCGCCAGCTTGGAAATGCCGACGACCTTCTCGTTCGGAATGTATGCGACGTAGGCCTTGCCGATGAACGGGGCCATGTGGTGTTCGCAGTGGCTCTCCACCTCGATGTCACGCAGCAGGACCATGTCGTCGTAGCCCTGCACGTCCTCGAACGTCCGGCTGAGCTCCTTCACGGCGTCGGCGTCATAGCCCTCGAACCATTCTGCATAGGCATCCACCACGCGCTTGGGCGTATCGATCAGACCCGGGCGATCCGGATTGTCGCCTGCCCACGCCAGCAGCGTCCGCACCGCCTTCAGCGCTTCCTCGCGGCTGGGACGCTGGTCGTTGTCGCCGACCAGAACGGGCTTGGCGGGGGTAGAGCTCATCGAAAGGTTCTCGCACGCGCGGCTTTGTAAGTCGCAAGGGACTGTTTATCAGCTTGGCGGCGTATATGGGACCGCCTGTCCGTCCCGCAAGAAAACTCTCCCGCAAAGACCTCCCGATGCCGCTGACGATCCACGACACCCTGCACCGCGAAAAGCGTGTGTTCGAGCCCCGCGATCCGAACCGCGTGACGCTCTACGTCTGCGGACCGACGGTCTATGACTATGCTCATATCGGCAACGCGCGACCGCCCGTGGTCTTTGACGTTCTGGTGCGCCTGCTGCGTCGAACCTACGGCACCGGCAAGGTCATCTATGCGCGCAACGTCACGGACGTGGACGACAAGATCAACGCCAAGGCCGCCCGCGAAGGCGCGCCGATCGGCGAGATCACTGCGCGGTACGAGAAGGCCTATCTGGAGGACATGGCGCGACTGAATGTCTCGCCTCCGGACCTGGCCCCGCACGTCACGGATCACATCGACGCCATCGTCGCCCAGATCGCCGCGATCATCGATCGCGGCTGCGCCTATGCGGCCGAGGGTCATGTACTGTTCGACGTGGCGGCCTACGAGAACTATGGCCGTCTGTCCGGTCGCAATCTGGACGACATGATCGCCGGGGCCCGGGTCGAGGTCGCGCCCTACAAGAGGAATCCGCACGACTTCGTCCTGTGGAAGCCGTCCAAGGAGAACGAGCCGTCATGGCCGTCGCCGTGGGGTGAGGGACGTCCGGGCTGGCATATCGAATGCTCGGCCATGATCGAGGAGAACCTGGGCTTGCCGATCGACATTCATGGCGGCGGCATCGATCTGGTCTTCCCGCACCATGAGAACGAAATCGCCCAAGGCGTCTGCGCCCACGGCCACGCCCATTCGGCGGACGCCCATGCCGAGTACAGCCGCTACTGGATGCACAACGGCTTCCTGACGGTTGATGCGGAGAAGATGTCCAAATCGATCGGCAACGTCCTGTTGTTGCACGATCTGGTGCAGTCGATACCGGGCGAGGTTGTCCGCTGGGCCCTGCTGAGCGCGCACTACCGCCAGCCGCTGGACTGGAACCAGGCGTTGCTGGACCAGAGCCGCAAGTCGCTGGATCGTCTGTATGGGGCGCTGCATCGGTCGGCCGCGGTCACGCCTTCGACGGACGCCCCGCCGGCCGAGTTCATGAAGGCGATCGAGGACGATCTGAACACGCCGGGCGCCATGGCCGTGCTGTTCGGTCTGTCCAGCGAGATCGAGCGGGCGATGACGTCGGGAGACGAGGCGGCGGTCGCGCGTGCGCGGGGCGAACTCATCGCGTCGGCATCGATCCTTGGCGTGCTTCATTCCGATCCGGCTCAGTGGCTGGAGGGCGATGTGTCCGATGACCTGAGGGTCGAGGTGGAGCACCTGCTTGAGCAACGTGCCGCGGCCCGTGCCGCCAAGGACTGGCCTGAGGCGGACCGCATTCGCGATCGCCTCAACGACCTGAACGTCCTGGTGATGGATGGGCCGACCGGTGCGACATGGCGCCTGAAGGCCTGATCGGGGCTAGTTGACCCGCTTCACGCTGACGGGGTCGCTGGCCGGGAAGGTTTCCTCGACACCTTCGTCGACGAGGGCTTCCTGCCGGTCTTCCGCATCGCGGTCCGCCAGCTGATCCAGCTTGCCCTTCTGGGGGCTGGCGCGCTTCGCGTGCGGGGTGTCGGGATCGCAGTCTTCCTGGGCCTTGTTCAGGTGATGATTGTTCTCGGTAGTCATGGGTTCACTCCTCAATTCTTGGGGTGATCGTCGTCGCCATCAGGCCCGTAGCCCAGGTCGGCGATGTCATCGTCGGAGAGCCGCTTGGCTTCCCAGTGCGCGGCGCTGGCCTGGGCACCGCGCTCGTTCTCCATCAGTCCGGAGTACACGAGCTCGACTTCATCGGCGCCCCGCAGCCCGGTGCTCTCCGTGTCGATCTCGTTCAGTCGGGTTCCATCGACACCGAGGAGGGCGTCGGCTTCCGCCTCGATACCGGACGCTCCAAGTTCCTCGTCCAGATCGTCGAGATCGTCCTCGTCGAACTCGTCCTCGTCGGAGTCGCCGTCGGCTTGGGTCACATCCAGAACGGGGTCCGCCTCATCCAGCAGAAACTCGCCGTCCCCCTCGTCGTCGAGATGGGTTTCGTCAAAGGTTTCAGACTGTTCCTGGTCGTCGCCGTAGTCGTCGAGCTCGGGCATTTTCGCCTCCTGTGCGGAGGGACAACGCCTCGTTACGATCTGACGTTCCCGGCGAGCACAACTTGATCCAGCGCTTCGCGGATCTGCAGGATAGCATCGCTCCAATCATACGACGCACGCCTGAAGAAGCGAACATGCGGGTAGAATGGATAGACGTCAGTTCCGAGGAAATGCCAGTCATCAGGTGCGGTCGTCATCCACGTGTTTGCTCCGACAGCAGCAGCCAGATTGACGCCTGCGATGCCGGGGCCGATCACAACGTCCAGCGCAAGCGAAAGTGCGGCCACATCTTCCAGGTCGTCCTTCAGGTTTATCGGAGGCGTCCAAATCCGGACGCCCGCCGCTTCCGCCATGGCCAAGTCGTCCGAAACATCCCCGCACTGAAGATTGACCATGATCGCCCCCGGGGTCGTCAGCACAGGCTCCCAACGATCAAAACTTGAGAAGTATCGTTGCCGTGCGCCGTCCAGGACAAGGCTCTTCCAGTGGAGGCCTACCTTTATCCCGGAGCCCAAGGCTTCTAATTCGGCCTTCCATCGTTTCAGTCTTACCGGATCGACCTTCAGATAGCCTCTTCTGTCAGGGAAGGACTGGATCGTTGATCGATAGATCGCCATGAGAGAGGCCATCGGAACCCAAGCGTCCAGTTTCGGCTCCAGATCGTCGACGAATGGCACGTATCGAGTGATCCGGCCTTCCAGCTTCACCGCACGATGTGCGCCGACAACCGCAGTCGGGAACGTCCTCTGGAACATCTCCACGAGCCGCTTCTCGACCGCGATGAAGACTTGTCCGTCCGCTCCTACGGCATCAACCAAGTCTGTCAGACACGTCCCGAACAGCATCTCGTCGGCAATTCCCTGCTCGCCGACAACCATCAGTCGCCTGCCACGAATGTCCTCGTCTTCCGGGCGCCACCGCGGCGCATCGATTGCAACCCGCATCGCATCCGGGATGCTCCTGTCGAGACGCACTTCGTACGCCTCGAAGCCTTCCGGGATTCGTCCCAGGCTCATGAGCAACATGGCCCGGGCCATGCGCATCATTGCCGTTTCGTAGGGACTTTCGGCGCCCGGCATTGCGGCCTCGACATCAGCCAGAGCACCGTCCGTGTCGCCCAATGGACTGCGAGCATTCGCCCGGTTGTAGCGGGCCTTCGCGAACCCAGGGTCGAGGGACAACGCTTCCTCAAAGAAAGTCAGAGCCGTCGCCAAATCACCCTGATCGCTCAGGACAGTGCCAAGCGTGTTCCATAGTATGGGCGATCCTGTCTCGAGCGCGATCAGACCCCTTAGTGTCTCGACTGCGTCGCCGTAGCGTTTCTGGTCGCGGAGGACACAGGCCAGGTTATTGGTAGCCTCGATATGTCCCGGGTTGGCGTTGAGATACTTCAGTAGGAGTTTCTCAGCGATATCGAGGTAGCCCAACTGCTGGGCCAGTCGACCCAGATCGTGGGCGATGTCCGTCTCGTTGGGCAAAAGTTGAAGCGCTGCTTCGTAGGCCTGGATGGCCTGTGCCAGATTTCCTGCCTTTTCCTGGCAAATCGCCAGTACATGCCAGGCAACGCCGTTCTTCTCATTGAGCGCCAAGGCCTCAAGAGCTCTCTGCGCCCCGAGAGCGAAGTCTTTCGAGCGAATAGCGGCCAGCGCAGCCCGAAGCCGTTCAACCGCCTTCTTTTGAGTCTTCAGGCCGGATCCGGCGATCTGGCGAGAGAGTTTTTTGACAGCTTCGGGAGAGGCGGCGTCACCAGCGACGCCTTGCGCCGCCGGCCCCAGCGCATGGACTTGTTCCGGAGCGAGGGGGGTGGCGGTCATTGGAATGTCCCGAAAGCGATGCGCCCGACTATCCAATGCCGGGGACAAGCAATGGTTAACCACGCTCGTTTAGCCTGCGTTGGCTTCCGGCTATCTAAACGTCGTGCCGGGCCCGAAGGGAAAGCCGCTCCATGCCGCTCAAACTGTCGCTCAAACCGGGCGAAAAGTTCGTTCTCAATGGCGCTGTCGTTCAGAACGGTGATCGCCGTGGCGTCCTCATCTTGCAGAACAAGGCCAGCGTTCTGCGCGAGAAAGACATTCTGCAGCCGGAGGACGTGAACTCGCCGGCCAAGCGCATCTATTTCCCGGTCATGATGATGTACCTGGACGAAAGCGCAGCGCCCAAGGTCTATGACGAGTTCGCCTTGCGTCTGACCGAGTTCATGGGCGCGACGCGAAACCCGGATGCGCTGGCTGATTGCGTCGCGACGTCCCGGCACGTCATGCAGCGCGAGTACTACAAGGCCCTGATGGCGGCCCGGAAACTGGTGGATTACGAGGAAGGTCTGGCGAATGTCGCTTCAGGCATACAAGACCGCAGCGACGCGGGCTGAGAACCCCCGTGAGATGGAGTATCGGCTGTTCGGGCAGGTGACCCGGGCGCTGATGCATGCCGCCACCGTCGATCGCACGGAGATCGCCACGCGCATCGATGCTCTGGACTGGAACCGTCGCTTGTGGACCGCTCTCGCAACGGATTGTTCGAGCGAGGGCAACAGCATGGACAAGGCGTTGAGGGCGCAGATCATCTCGATCAGCCTCTTCGTGGGCCGTCACTCGTCGGCCATCATGCGCGGCGAGGAAGATTTCGAGCCTCTTATCGACATCAATCGCATGATCATGCAGGGACTCGCCGGCCCCTCGCCCGCAGAAGCTGCCTGACAAAGGCTTTCTCGCCCGGTCAGGTGGTCAGAAACTGCCGGGCTGCAGAGTTGTCTGTATAAAAACCAAGCAAAATCAAGATGCTGTTCCGGCGTGAAGTTTGCGTGGGACCTTCCGAACCAGAACCGGTTCTACGGCCAGAAGGCCGTTCACAACCGACCAGAATGGAAGGAACTGCCCGATGGTTATGTCGGTCAACACGAACGTGGGCGCTCAAGTGGCGCTCCAGAACCTGAACGCGACCAACGCCCAACTGGCGATCACGCAAAGCCGCATCAACACCGGCAAGAGCGTTTCGTCGGCCAAGGACAACGGCGCCATCTGGGCTATCGCCCAAGGGCAACGTGCCGAGATCGGCGCGCTGGGCGCGGTGAAACAGTCACTTGATCGCGGCGTCGCCGCGGTGGACGTGGCTCTGGCGGCGGGCGAGACGGTCTCCGACCTCTTGCTGCAGATGAAGGAGAAGGCTCTCGCGGCGACCGATTCGTCGCTCAAGACTGCGGCTCGCGCCGCCCTGAACGAGGACTTCAAGGCCCTTCGTGACCAGATCGCTTCGGTGACATCGAACGCCGAGTTCAACGGGGTCAACCTGCTGACGCGGAGCGCCCCGGGTTTCCAGGCTCTGGCCAACGCAAGTGGTTCGGCCTCGATCTCGGTGGCGGCGGAAGTCATGGCCCTGAGCAGCACGATCGTGACCGTCACGACGTCGGAAGTGATCGACACCCTCACCACGGCGGCCGATGCCCTGTCGGCGGTCGAGGAGTCCATTGACAACGTTTCGGGCGCTTTGGCGCGTCTGGGTACGATGTCGAAGGCGCTGACGACCCACACCACATTCGTCGGCAAGCTGACGGATGCGCTGGAAGCGGGCGTCGGAAATCTGGTGGATGCCGATCTGGCGAAGGAAAGCGCGAAACTCCAGGCGCTGCAGACGAAGCAGCAACTTGGAGTGCAAGCGTTGAGTATCGCCAATCAGACGCCGCAACTGGTCCTGTCGCTGTTCCGCTAACAGGTTCTGCAAGCGCCGGAGGGGGAAGCCTCTCCGGCGTTTGGCTGTTCAGGTCCCCAACAAGCCGGTTAGCCAGCTCCAGGCCTGTGCGGGAAGGGTCGATACCGCGATCCAGACCGGGAGCAGGTGCGGGGCCAACTGGGCCCACAGCAGCCAGATGATGAGACCCGCCACGCAGACGAGCGCGATCGCGGTCCATGCCGCAAGAATGGCAAGACCGTCCCGCTGCACCAGGCCGAAGCCGAACGCCACGATGATCAGTGACGGGATCAGGTTCCCGCCGGGGATCGGCAGCACAAGGATCGTGCAGAGGATGAGGCAGGCGAGACCGATCAGCACCTCGGAGATCTCGTTGGTCATCACCGAAAGGCGAGGACGGGACCAGCGCTCGACGCGACGCAAGCGGGGCAACACCCCAGCGATCGCATCACGATAGCCGCCGCGATCGATGCTGCTGGCAAGCGCCCATTTCGGCATCCAAAGCTGGTCGCGGCGAATGATCAACTGGACGGAGATGAGCAGGACCGGCATGCCCAGAACGGTTGTTGATCCCGGAATGGCGCCGATCACTGCGCTGACCAGGCCGAGGAACAGCATCAGGGCGCCGAAGCCGCGCTCTCCGAACGCATTCACCAGCTCGCCGAGATAGAGCTTCGGATCATCCTTCGCGCCAATATCTTCAAGGACCTGCGAGAAGGGCCGGTCGTCGCTCTGATAGTCGTAGTCGGGCATCGGCGGCGGGGGTCCACGGTGAGGCTTCGATCTAGGCACGTCGGCGTCGCTTCGCCACTTAAGAAACGTCCATGCGACACGAACGCAGCGATCAGCCCAAAGCTGCCTCCGGAAAAGACGGGGGTGACGCCACGTCATCCCATCCTGCAGGAACGACCATCAGTTTTCGACATTGCAACTCTGTCGGCGTTGGGGCCGACGGAGGGACACAAGACATGCGAACCATGATCCTGATCTCGGGCGCGCTCGCGCTCGCCCTGTCAGTTTGTAGCCAGGGCGGTGATGCAAAGACGGAAACAGCGGCTGAGAGTGCTGCGCCAGCGGCCTCCGGCGACCAGCTTGAAGGTCCGCGGCCCGGGCTCTGGAGGGTGAGCACGACGATGTCCGGCATGCCCGGCGGTGCGCAGGTGGCGCCTGTCGAGACCTGTCTTCGCGAAGCGCGGTTCGAAGCTCCGGATCAGAACGCGACGCCGGGCGCGCAATGCACATCGACGCCGTTCCGCCGTGACGGTGATGCCATGGTCGGCACTTCGACCTGCCAGATGCAGGGCATGAAAACCGACTCGACCATCCGCGTGACCGGCGACTTCTCCAGCCGCTATGTGATGGAAGTGACGACGAAGATGGATCCGGCGCCCGCGCCTGACATGGCCGAGACGACCGTCACGATAACGGGCGAGCGCATCGGCGACTGTCCGGCGAGCTGATACACAGCCGTGATGATGAAGCCCGCTCCGGCCTGATCCGGAGCGGGTGTTCGTTGCCTAGCCCAGCAGTTCGCGACCGATCAGGAAGCGGCGGATTTCATTGGTGCCGGCGCCGATGTCATAGAGTTTGGCGTCGCGAACCAGCCGTTCGACCGGCCATTCCTTCGTGTAGCCGGCTCCGCCGAGAGCCTGCACAGCTTCCAGCGAGACCTTCACGGCATTCTCGGACGCCAGCAGGATCGCACCCGCCGCGTCATAGCGGGTTGTCTTGCCGGCATCGCAGGCGCGGGCGACCGCATAGACGTAGGTTCGGGCGCTGTTCAGCGCCACGTACATATCGGCGACCTTGGCTTGCATCAGTTGGAAGCTGCCGATCGCCTTGCCGAACTGCTTGCGGTCACGGACGTAGGGCAGGACGACGTCCAGCGCGGCCTGCATGATGCCCAGCGGGCCGCCCGACAGCACCGTGCGCTCGTAGTCCAGGCCCGACATCAGAACGCCCGCTCCGCCGCCGACCGGGCCCATGACGTTCTCTTCCGGAACCTCGCAGTCCTCGAACACCAGTTCGGCGGTGTCCGATCCGCGCATGCCCATCTTGTCGAGCTTCTTCGAGACGCTGAAGCCCTTCATCCCCTTCTCGATCAGGAAAGTGGTGACGCCGCCGTTGCCTTCACCTGTGCGGGCATAGACGACCAAGGTGTCGGCGGTCGGCGAGTTGGTGATCCAGAACTTGGTGCCGTTCAGGACGTAGCGGTCGCCCTTCTTTTCGGCGCGGGTCCGCATCGACATGACGTCGGAGCCGGAGCCGGCCTCGGACATCGCCAGCGAGCCGAGATGTTCGCCCGAGATCAGCTTGGGCAGATATTTCTGCTTCTGATCGGGCGTGCCCCAACGGCGGATCTGGTTGACGCACAGGTTCGAGTGGGCGCCGTAGCTCAGGCCGATCGAGGCCGAGGCGCGGGAGACTTCCTCCATCGCCACAACGTGCTCGAGATAGCCCATGCCAAGGCCGCCGTACTCTTCCTCGACGGTGATCCCGTGCAGGCCGAGTTCACCCATTTCGGGCCAGAGATCGCGGGCGAACTCGTTCTTCTCGTCGATCTCCGCGGCGCGGGGCGCCAAGCGGTCTGCGGCCCAGCGGGCGGTGGTGTCACGGATGGCGTCAGCGTTTTCGCCGAGGCCGAATTCCATGGATTGGGGCGCGAAAGGAATGCTCATGGACGCGGGCGTAGCACCGCCAGCGTCCGGGGCAAAGTCAGTCTTGCCTGCCCCAGCGCACGTACAGGTTCCAGGACGAGACGCCGACGCAGATCGCGCCGATCAAGGCGAGAGCCCACGCGATGACAGTCGTCTCGCCCATGTCCGAAGGCTCGGTGACGGACAGCCGGAACGCCGCCGCCGACGCAGCACAGGCGGCCAGTCCGACACCGCCCATGATCAGGAATGCGCCGGTTTCGCTCCAGTCGAAGCGCCGCGCGCGTTCTGGTTCGATCTCGTGGCGCAGCACCGACAGTGAGGGTTCGTCGTCGAACAGCGGGTCGGTCGGAGTTGTTTCGCTCCGTTGTTCAGGCAGCCATACCGGCCGCGCGTCAACCGGGAAATCGGACTCGACGGCAGGCGTCAGGACCAGGTCACCCAGCGGTGGAAAGGGCGAGGGCGCTGCGGCTTGCGGGAATGGGGCGAGTTCTGGCGACGGGGCGGGTTCGGGCCGCTCCGATGTGTCAGAGGGCGTCTCTGCCGGGGCGTTGTTCTGTATCGCTTCGTAATCAACCGCCTCCGTCTCCGAGGTTTGGCTGTCTTCATCAGGGGCGACGAACGCCGTGGGGCTCGTATCGGACCCGGCTGTCGAGGCCTCCTCCGCCTCGCTGGTCGTCGCTTGGGCAGGCTGAACGAAAGGGAGCCCGGGCAACGGACCGAAGACGGGGGCTGCATACGCAGCATACCGCAGATGCTGGTGGCGGGTCCCGGTCGTCACGGGGGCGGCGCCGTTATGCGACGGTGCGGATGGTCCGGAATCTTCCGCTGCTGTGGCCGAATCCGTAGCTTCGTCGGCCTGCCCTTTGTCATCGCGTGGCGCGGCTGCGATTTGCGAGAAATCCGGTCGGATGACGTCCGCGGTCTCCACGGCCGCGGTCGTCATCGGGACTGGGGGTGGCAACGGAGCGGCCATCAGATCGGCGAGAGTCACGGGACCTGAAGGGTCGGCGACGAACAGGGCCCGCTCGGCGGCGCGTCGACGCAGGCGAGCTCCGGCGTCCAGTCGCTCCGGCCATTCGATGAGCGCATCGGCGGCCTCACCCGTACGGCCGGAGTTCAGGCGTCCGAGGACATCTGACTGCAGGAATGCCTCCAGACCTATCGAGATTGCGAAGCTGGCGAGAGCGTCGAACTGGTGCTGGTTCAGCGGCGTGCTCACCTGCGCGTTCAGCGCCTGCACGACCGGCATCAAGTCATAATGAAGCAGAAGCTCTGCATCAGCTTCACCGACGTATGCGCCTTCCCTTGCGGACACCTTATGCCCGTAGCCGATAACCCAGCCTTCGGCGTCGTCCCGCACTGCATGAGGTCGGAAGCCTTCGAAGCTCTTGATGAGCACGATCCCCTCGCGGGAGACTTTCAGACGTGGCCTGGACGTGTCGGACACCGGTTTGATCCAAATCGAGACGGAAACGCTCGCTCGACAAGCGAACCAGCAAGCCCTGCGCCGTTTCTCCTAGAGCAGAACGACGGTGGCGAGCCCGAGGAAGATCAGGAAACCGAAGAAGTCTGTCGTTGCCGTGACAAAGACGGCGGATGAAACCGCCGGGTCGAACTTCAGCCGCGACAGCGTCAACGGGGTGAGTACGCCCACCGTCGCGGCGACCAGCAGGTTAAGCACCATGGCCGCCCCGATGATCAGGCCGATGCGCCAGTCCTCATGGCGGAACCAGAACCCCGCTGCGAAACCGATAAGAGGAGCGAGGACGAGGCCGTTGGCCAGACCGACTGCCAGCTCTCGCCAGAAGGTGCGGGGCGCGTTGGAGCTGTTCAATTCGCGTGTCGCAAGCGCGCGCACGGTCACCGTTAGTGCTTGGGTGCCGGCGTTGCCGCCGATCGCCGAGACGATAGGCATCAGGATGGCGAGGGCCACGATCTGCTGGATGGTGGCCTCGAACCAGCCGATGACCATGGCGCCGAGCACGGCAGTGCCGAGATTGATGGCCAGCCACGGCACGCGGCCGCGTACGATCTCCGGGATGGAGGAGCCGCGGTCCTCGTCGGCCACACCGGCCAGACGCAGGATGTCCTCGCGGTTCTCCTCCTGAATGATGTTGACGATGTCATCGACTGTGATCTGGCCGACCAGCCGTCCGGCCGCGTCAATGACGGGCGCCGAGATCAGGTGGTACTTCTCGAAGATGTAGGCGACTTCTTCCTGATCCTGATCGACGGTGATCTCGTTGATCGGCTCCATGATCTCGGCCAGCGAGGTCGCGCGCGGGCTGCGCAGCAGCTGGCTGACGGCAACGCCGCCAACCGGCTTGTTCATGGGGTCGACGACATAGATGTCGAAGAACAGCTCGGGCAGGTCCTCGCCCTGTTTGCGGATGTGGTCGATCGTGTCGCCGACGTTCCAGAACTGCGGCGCGGCCATGACCTCGCGCTGCATCAGACGGCCGGCGGAGTCCTCCGCATAGCCCAGCGAGCTCTCGATCGCGGCGCGGTCGACTTCCGGCATGGCCGCCAGCACCTTCTCGCGCTGGTCGTCCTCCAGATCCTCGACGACCGCCGCGGCGTCGTCCGAATCCAGTTCCTGCAGGGCCTCGGCAAGAGTGAGGTGCGGAACGCGTTCCAGCACCTCTTCCCGGATGTTGTCATCCAGCTCGGGCAGTGTCTCGGCAAGCAGGTCGGGCGGGAGCCAGAGGGTCACGACGGCGCGGTGCTCTGCCGTCAGGAAGCCCATCAGGTCGGCGACGTCGGCCGGATGCAGGTCCTCGAGCAGGGAGCGGAGGCGCATGCCGTCGCCGTCGTCGGCGGCGTCCACCACCTTCTCGACGAAGCCCGCGGTGAGGACGTAGTCTTCGTCGAGGGCGATATGCTCGATGTCGTCAGCCTCGGGCGGGGGAGCGGTTGTGTTCACGCGGCCCTCCCCATGTTGGAGTCCTGAGTTTGGTAAGTCTCAGGACTTGCTCAACAAATCCAGAATGGTGCGGTCGAGAAGACTCGAACTTCCACGGGTTGCCCCACAGCGACCTCAACGCTGCGCGTCTACCAATTCCGCCACGACCGCTCGCATCGGAGGGGGGCAGATAGCGGAGGTCGGGGGCGGGGGCAAGGGGGTCAGGCGGCGCCGGCCATGAAGTCGTAGACGTCGGCGGGGCGCGTGACCGTGATCGCGATGCGATCCTCGCGGATTTCGATCTCCCCGCGGGCCACCGGATGGTTGTTGGCGAGGATCCAGACCTCGTCCTTTTCGGACGCATCCAGCGGGATCACGGCGCCGCGGCCCATGCGCAGCAGCTGGCTCATGGGCAGCACGGAGCGCCCCAGCACGACCGAGATCTCGACATCGACAGCTTCGATCTGGCTCATGGGGGACTCTGACGCGGACTGGAACTGCAGGGAGTGGTCTTGCATGGGGCTCCTGATCCCCACATTGGGGGCGCCATGCTTTCCCAAGCCTTAAGCGAAAAACTGATCCGCCCCGACGGCCGCCGCGTCGAATGGGCCCGCTCGAGCGGCTATGTCGACTATCCGGCGGCCGTGGAGGCGATGGAGGCCCGCGCCGCCGCCATCGCCGAGGGCACGGCGCCCGAGCTGGTCTGGCTGCTGGAGCACCCGCCGCTGTACACCGCCGGCGTCTCGGCCAGGGACGACGACCTGCTGGACGCCGGACGCTTCCCCGTCCACCGCACCTCCAGAGGCGGCCAGTTCACCTATCACGGCCCCGGCCAGCGGGTGGCCTATGTGATGCTGGACCTGAACGCCCGCGGCAAGGACGTGCGCGCCTTCGTGCGCGGGCTGGAGCAGTGGATCATCGGCGCCCTGGATCGGTTCAACGTCGACGCCGACGTGCGCGAGGGCCGCGTCGGCGTCTGGGTCGAGCGCAAGGGTCCTCACTGGTCCCGCGAGGACAAGATCGCCGCCATCGGGGTGAAGGTCCGCAAATGGGTCAGCTTCCACGGCATCAGCCTGAACGTGGAGCCCGACCTGACCCATTTCGGCGGCATCGTGCCGTGCGGGATTCAGGAGCACGGGGTGACCAGCCTGGTCGATCTGGGCGTGCCGGCGACGCTGGATGATGCCGACGAGGCGCTGAAGCAGAGCTTCCGGGAGGTGTTCGGGGACGTGGAGGCGGGCGCCGCTCCACTCTGATTCCGCTCATCCCCGCGGAGGCGGGGATCCAGTACATGCAGCAGTCCCGCGGAATCGTTGTGCAGCGCGTACCGGATGGCCTGTGTCCGATCTGACCACCGCACTGGATCCCCGCCTCCGCGGGGATGAGCGGAATGGGAGGGGCGGAGCGTGGGGTGACCCCACCTGATCGCTGCGCGATCTGCGTCGTCAGATCACCTCCGGTGATCTTTCCTCCACCCCATCGCCTTGAAGAGGGCGATGGAGAGGTGAGGTGGAAGCTCAAAAGTGCGCACTAAAAACGGATTGTAGCGTGACGGCGGGCGCAATCGGCGTTGAAAACACGAGGCTTTCCGGATTTTGAAGGCTTTCTCGTCCCCTGACGTAGGCCCGCCCGCATAATTTCCGGCATGAGCGCTGACGCGATCGATACCGGAGAGGTCCCCTACAAGCAGAGCAAGTCCGGGATGTCGGATGCAAGGTGGCGCGCGCTGCTGGAGCGGTGGCTGGCGGGGGAGGCGATGGCCGACCTGTGCGCCGAGCATGGGGTGTCGGCCTCGGCCGTGCACCGGAACGCCAAGGTGTTCAAGATGCGGAAGAAGGACCGCGCCGACGCCGTGCGGGCGCCCAAGGGGCCGCCGCCGGTGGGGGTAGAGGTCGGGGCCGACGGGCGGGCGGAGGTGGCCTGCGGCGACGTGCGGGTCCGGTTCGACTTCGACGATCCGTGCGGGGCGTTGGGCGTGATCGCCGGGGAGATGGCCGAGGCGGGAGAGGTCGGCGACCTGAGGCGGTCGGACCGGCTGTATCGCTGCGGCGGTCAGCTGGTGGGCATGCGCAAATGGATGGACGACGCCGACCGGCGCTGGGGGCCGAAGACGCGGGACGTCGAGGCGGCGCCGGCGGTCGCGAGGACGGCGCTGAGCAAGGCTCAGACGCCGCCGGACGGGGACTGGCGCACCTGGCTGTTCCCCGGCGGGCGCGGGGCGGGCAAGACGCGGGCGGGGGCCGAGTGGCTGGCGGATCAGGCGCATCTGCTGGGCCGGGGCGGGCGGCTGGCCCTGATCGGCCCGACCCTGCACGACGTGCGCGAGGTGATGATCAACGGGGCGTCGGGCATTCTGGGCCTGCCGCGCTGGACCGACCGCGACCGGCCGACGTTCGAGGTGTCGCGACGCCGGCTGAAATTCGCCAATGGCTGCGTGGCCTATGTGTTTTCGGCCGAGGAACCCGAGCGGCTGCGCGGCCCGCAGTTCAGCGCCGCCTGGGCGGACGAGTTCTGTGCGTGGAAGGGGAGCGGCGAGGAGACGCTGGCGCTGTTGCGGATGGGGCTGCGTGTGCCGCAGGCGGGAGCGGCGCCGCGTCTCGTCGTCACAACCACGCCCAAACCGACCCGCGCGCTCAAACGCCTGCGCGCCGAGGCGTCTTGCGTGGAGACCCATGCGACGACGGCGGACAATGCGGCCAATCTGGCCGAGGGCTTCGTCGACGGCCTGCGCGACCTCTACGGCGGCACCCGGCGCGAGGCGCAGGAGCTGGAGGGCCGGGTGGTCGATCTGGACGGGGCGCTGTTCACGGCGGAGATGATGATGGGGGCGCGGTTGCCTTCTCCCCTCGGGGGAGAAGGTGGCTCGCGGAGCGAGACGGATGAGGGGGCTTCGTCCTCGCGCACGAAATCGGCTGACCAGCACTGTTCGGCCAGCCCCCTCATCCGACCCTCCGGGCCACCTTCT
>NZ_BAAAGA010000002.1:471682-488386 GCF_039523815.1 Brevundimonas kwangchunensis
ACCTTCTCCCCCGAGGGGAGAAGGGGACGGCGCGCGCTTCCACCGCATCGTCGTCGCCATCGACCCGCCGGCCACGGCCACGGGCGACGCCTGCGGGATCGTGGCCGTGGGCGCGCGGGTCCGGGCGGACGGGGTCCGCGAGGCGGTGGTGCTGGCGGATCGGTCGGCCCGGGGGCTGTCGCCGGAGGGGTGGGCGCGGCGGGCTCGGGATCTGGCGGCCGAGGTCGGCGCCCACGCCCTGGTGGCCGAGGTCAATCAGGGCGGCGACATGGTCAAGTCGGTGCTGAAGGCCGCCGGCGTCAGCCTGCCGCTGCGGGCGGTGCGCGCCACCCGCGGCAAGGCCCTGCGCGCCGAACCCGTCGCCGCCCTCTACGAACAGGGCCGCATCCGCCACGCCGTCCCCGTCCCCGAACTGGAGGAGGAACTGATGGCCATGGGCGCCGGGGACGAAGGCTCGCTGGACCGCGCGGATGCGCTGGTGTGGGCGGTGACGGACCTGCTGGTGGAGCGGACGGGGGAGGGGCCAAGGGCGAGGTGGGTGTGATGGCGTAACCAAGTCGACTTGTGGCTTCGAACAGCCATACGAATTGCATGCCTCGCCAATCCGCAGGCTGCCAAGTCGATATGCGATGGGCTCGAATCTCGCTAAGGAGTGCCTGACAGCCGCTCGCCGCGCTTGGGTTCGAGCCGCCGGTCTGTCGAAAGCCGTAGCGCTAACTCGTCAACCGACACCCGTAGCGATCCAACGCGCGACTTGTTCTTTATTTGTTCGCGCTCTTTCGCTAGGGTCGCGGTGCCGCAAAAATTGGCGGGCGGCCTCGTTCGCGTCGGTTAGACTGTGAGTTGTTGGATAAGCTGGTCAGATGGCAACTGGATCAACAATCATTGGAAAGCCGCGTCCGCGAGCTGATTGGCATTTCGCGTACGACGGTCGTGCCTCGTCAGCTGAGGTGCTCATGGGCCCTAGCGCCGTGGTTAGTCGGCTAGGCTATTTTGGCGCAGAAAGTGCTGACAATCGTCTTTTGGCGGGCGACAATTTGGGGATCCTACGTTCGCTTCGATCCGATCCCAATGTGTGCGGAAAGGTGCGTCTGGCGTACATTGATCCGCCTTATGCGACGGGTTTCGCGTTTGAGAGCGCGACAATCGGCTCCGCCTATTCCGATCATCTCCAAGGTTCGGATTACATCGAGTCCCTGCGCAAACGGATAATCGTCCTGAGAGATCTTCTCGCTGACGATGGCTCTATCTATCTGCATCTCGACGCGACGATGATCTTTCATGCGAAGATCATTATGGATGAAGTGTTTGGTGCGGATAACTTCCGCAGTTTTATTACAAGAGTGAAGTGTAATCCAAAGAACCAGACTCGTAACCATTATGGTGATGTTTGTGATTACATTTTGTTTTATTCGAAAACCAGATTCTACGTCTGGAATCAGCCGGTCGAGCGATGGTCGGATGAAGCTGGCGCGAAAGAGTTCAATTGCGTTGAGCAGGCGACCGGGCGTCGATTCAAAAAGGTGCCGTGCCATCTTCCCGGAGTTCGTAATGGAGCAACCGGAAGTCTTTGGCGAGGCAAAGCTCCTCCACCCGGAAAGCACTGGGTGCACTCGCCGAAAAAGTTGGACGAGATGGACGCCAAAGGAGAGATTTACTGGTCGCCGTCAGGCAATCCACGTCGCAAGCTTTATCTTGATCAAGCGGCAGGCAAACGTCGATCCAATCTCTGGCCCGATTTTCGGGACACGCAAAATCAGAACGCAAGGATCACCGGTTATCCGACCGAGAAAAATCTTGAGATGATGCGAATGATTGTAGAAGCCTCGTCTAATCCCGGTGATATCGTTCTCGACGCCTACGGGGGCAGTGGAACGACGCTGGCGGCGGCCGGGGAGTTGGGCCGCAGGTGGATCGGAATTGATGAGTCACCGGCGGCTATCCGAACGGCATTGGAGAGGCTTGTCCGGGGTACGCCCGTCATGGGAAGTCACGCGAGGAACAACTACGTTAAACGAGGCAATGGAGGCGTGGTCGGAGAGGCCGAGCACTCATTCCAGCTGTTCGTGGATCGCGCCAACTCCGACTTGAAAAGAAACCTAGAGGCAGCTCTGCAAGAAGAGCCTCTAGTCCTTACCTTCAAGCCAGTCGCGACTTAGTCGCTCTGAAACCATCTTTAGTGTCAAGACCATTACTCGTAGTTCATCGTCCACGATGTTGTTGGTTTCAAGACGTCCGTAGTCGGTCCACATGCTGCCGAGTAGCAGTCCAGGGCCGTCATTTACGAATAGTACTCGGATAGGGATACGACGGCGCGCGGCCCAAGCCATGATTTTCTCGACCTTGTCCTGATTTCCACCCGTTCGATCATCCTCCTGAGATCCCCCGCGGTCCGAGTCGTAATGGGCAAACCCGACGACCAAGGGTGCGGTGTCAATTTTTCTCAATATGACGAAGTCAGCGGGGACAATCTTTGCAAACTTCGGAAGAACGGTCGCCAACTGGACGTCAGCTCCAGCGCGTCTCGGGCCAGCTATAAGGTAGTCATGCCCATACATTTTCTCGAAGACGTCGAAAAACTCTTCGGTGAGCACGTAGCCAGGAGTGCCCCGATCGTGATGTTCCCACAAGACGGCAGCTAGTGCCTCATCATCGCTTGGCCTTGCACTGAAAAGACGACGAACATCACTTAGATCGCGAAATGATGGGCCGAAATTGTCGACTATGACCTGCTGTCTTGTCTTGACCTTTAGCATCTCCACCGACGTCATCGGTGAAACATACTTCCGGAAACAACGAAGCATTTGGATGCGCAGATCGCCCCCAATAAGGTTGATGCGTTGTAGTAGATCTATAGAGGATTGAGCCTCTGAAAGGAGTTGTCCGAATCTTTCGAATACGTCTGCATACAGACGTTTGGCGTCTTCGAGGTAATCCGGATAAAATGGGCGATCTTGAGAGGTGACGTATTTACTAGCATCGTTCTTGTAATCGCCAAAAAGTCGGAGATTCATTATGTTTTCTCTGGAGATCATAAGAAGTGGTAGTGGCGTTCCGAGCTTACCCGAACTCCACCAGCACATCGTCCGCCGCCACCGGATCGCCGGCCCTGGCGCTGACCGCCTTCACCACGCCGTCGCGTTCGGCCTTGAGGATGTTCTGCATCTTCATGGCTTCGATGATGGCGACGGTTTCGCCGGTCTTGACCTCCTGGCCCACGGAGACCGGGATGGCGACGACCAGGCCGGGCATGGGGGAGAGAACCAGTTTCGAGGTGTCGGCGGCCTGTTTCTCGGGCAGGCGGGCGTAGAGCTCGGCCAGGCGCGGGGTCAGGACGCGGACGCGGGCGCGGGCGGCGCGGTGGCGGATGGAGAAGCCGTCGGCGACGCGGGCGACCTCGGCGGTGAAGGGCTCTCCGTCGAGGGTGGCGCGGAACTGGGGCAGGCCGGGGCGCCAGTCGATGTCGGTCAAGCGGGCGTGGCCGCCGGCGGTGAAGGCGAGGAGAAGAGCTTCGTCCTCGTCGTAGGACAGGCTGACGCCGTGCGGCTGGCGGTCGATCAGGACGGTCCAGTCGGTGCGGTCGGACGGGTCGCCGGACTGTTCGGCGGCGATCTCGTTCATGGCGACGGCGGCGGCGATCAGGATGTGCGTCTGGCGCTCGCTGGGGGTTAGGCCGTGGAAGCCGTCGGGGAACTCGTCCTTGATGTAGCTGGTGGCGATGTTCCCGCTGCGGAAGCGGGGCTGGTCCATGACGGCGGCGAGGAAGGGCACGTTGTGGCCCAGGCCGGCCAGATGGGTGTCCTCCAGCGCGCGGGCCATGCCGTCCAGGGCCTCGTCGCGGGTCGGGGCCCATGAGCACAGCTTGGCGATCATGGGGTCGTAGAACATGCTGATCTCGTCGCCCTCGCGAACGCCGGAATCGTTGCGGACCGTGTAGCCGTCCTCGTGCGGGCCTTCCTCGGGCTGCTCGTAGCGGACGAGGCGGCCGATGGAGGGCAGGAAGCCGCGGTAGGGGTCCTCGGCGTAGATGCGGCTCTCGATGGCCCAGCCGTTGATGGACAGGTCTTCCTGCCTGAAGGCGAGGTGCTCGCCCCAGGCGGAGCGGATCATCTGCTCGACCAGGTCGACGCCGGTGATCAGCTCGGTGACCGGGTGCTCGACCTGCAGGCGGGTGTTCATCTCCAGGAAGTAGAAGCTCTTGTCCTGACCGGCGACGAACTCGACCGTGCCGGCGCTGTCGTAGTTGACCGCCTTGGCGAGGGCGACGGCCTGGGCGCCCATGGCCATGCGGGTGGCCTCGTCCAGCAGGGGGGAGGGGGCCTCCTCGATGACCTTCTGGTTGCGGCGCTGGATCGAGCATTCGCGCTCGAACAGGTGGACGACATTGCCGTGCCTGTCGCCCAGCACCTGGATCTCGATGTGGCGCGGGTCGACGATGAATTTCTCGAGGAAGACGCGGTCGTCGCCGAAGGCGGCCATGGCCTCGGCTTTCACGGCGGCGAAGCCCTCGGCCATGTCGGCGTCGGAGTGGGCCACGCGGATGCCCTTGCCGCCGCCGCCGGCCGAGGCCTTGATCATGACGGGGTAGCCGATGCCGGCGGCGATCTTCACCGCCTCCTCGGGTGTGTCGATCAGGCCCATGTGGCCGGGGACGGTGGAGACGCCGGCCTCGGCGGCGAACTTCTTGGACGTGATCTTGTCGCCCATGGCGTCGATCGCCTCGGGGTTCGGACCGATGAAGGCGATGCCCTCGTCGCGGAGGCGGCGGGCGAAGCCGGCGTTCTCGGACAGGAAGCCGAAGCCGGGGTGGACGGCCTGTGCGCCAGTCTGCCGCACGGCCTCAACGATCCGGTCCGCCAGCAGGTAGGACTGGGCCGCGGGGGCGGGGCCGATCAGGACGGCCTCGTCGGCCATCTCGACCGCCAGCGAACCGGCGTCGGCTTCCGAGTATACCTGGACCGTGGCGATGCCCATGCGGCGGCAGGTCTTGATGATGCGGACGGCGATCTCGCCCCGGTTCGCGATGAGGATCTTGGAGAACATGACGCCCCGATTAGGCCGCGTTCGGCGGCGAGTAAACGGGCGGAGCGACGAGCGGGGGTTGGCAAGCCCCGCGCCGATACGCTTTAACGCTTTCGCCTTTTTATCGGACCCCGGAGCCCGAGAGTAGATGAACCGCCTTTTGACCGCCGCCGCCACCGCGGCCCTCGTGCTCACCGCCTCCGCCGGAGCCGCCTTCGCGCAGGACTTCCGCGAGCTGGCCCGCCAGGACCTGCAGGCCGCCCATGACCAGCTGGCCGCCAACCACCCCGCCGCCGCGGTGCAGAGCCCGGCCAGCCAGAGCTTCCGCGCGTGGATCGACGCCGGCCTGCAGGAATCGCTGGGCCTGGCCAACCGCGTGAACAGCGGCGACGCCCACGCCTATCTGCTGAACTACTATGCCGGCGGCTTCCGCGACTCGAACATCTCGCTGCGCCCGACGTTCGAGGGCATGGGGCCGTTCTTCGGCACCAGCTGGCCGGGCTTCACCACGGGCTGGCGCGACGGCAAGTACGTCGTGACCTACGTCAAGCCGGGCACGCGCGGCGCGCCGCCGGTGGGCGCCGCCGTGATGTCGTGCAACCTGACCCCGATCGCCGAATACGCCCAGCAGAAGCTGGACCGCTGGGAAGGCGACCTGACCACCGAGGCCGGCCGCGTGCAGTCGGCCCCGTACCTGCTGTGGAATCGCAACAACCCGTTCGTGGGCGGCCTGCCGTCGACCTGCGAGTTCTCGGTGAACAACCGTCGCGCCCGCGACTTCGAAATCCGCCCGATCCCGATCGTCGCCGGCGATCTGGAAGCCGCCTACCGCGCCACCGTCTACACCCCGACGGCGACGCCGCTGTCGGTCGAGACCGTGAACGGCCGTCCGTGGATCAACGTCCACTCGTTCGCCGATGACGCGGGCTGGGACGCCTTCAACGCCCAGCTGGCCAGCCAGGCCGCCGCGATCCGCGGTCCTCAGGGCTTCGTGCTGGACCTGCGCGGCGCCGCGGGCACCTCGGCCTACACCTCGACCGCGCGCGGCTACGCCATGGCCAACCGCATCTGGACCCCGGAGTTCACCGTCAGCCGCCAGCCGGCCGCCGGCGAAGTGACCTACCGCGCCACCCAGGGCAACCGCGACTGGTACGCCGCGACGCTGGGCCGGATGGAAGCCGACCCGCGCTTCGTCGCCGAAGCCGGCCCGGTGATCGAGCAGACCCGCGAGATCGTCGCCGCCTTCGACGCCGCGCTCGCCGCCAACCAGCCGACCTTCACCCTCGCCGGCCGCGCCGTGGCCGCCGACACGGGCGCCGCCAACCCGATCCAGGGTCCGGTCATCGTGCTGGTGGACGCCGGCTGCTCGGGCGGCTGCCTGGACACGCTGGACCTGCTGTCGCGCCTGCCGAACGTGCGCATCGCCGGTTCGACCACGGCCACGGACACGATCTTCATCGAGCCGACCGTCAGCCGCATGCCGTCGAACTATTCGGACCTCAGCTATGGCCACAAGGCCTGGACCTCGCGCACGCGCGCCAGCGGCCAGCCGTATACGCCGGAAGCCGGCCTGACCTACACGGGCAACCCGACCGACGAGACCGCCGTGCGGACCTGGGTCAACGGCCTGTTCGGCGGCTGATCCCGTCGATCCGGACTGAAAGCGAAGGCCGGGCGCATCGTCGCCCGGCCTTTTTCATTGCCGCCAAGCTGGAACGGGAATCGGGCAACGTCGGTTAGCCGACACATGAATGACCAGTCCGACTACCTGAAATCGCAGGCGAAACTGGCCCGCAGGTTGATGACCAGCACCGACGACCCGATGGCGCTGGACCAGCTGGGCGAGTACGCGAAGGAGTGCGACGGCGAGGCGCGCCGCATCGAGGCGGACGAGACGGGCGGCCCGGACCGGATCAACTGAGCCCGGACTGGAACCGGGCGTGTCCGGCGCCTATTTTCCCTGTCATGACCGACACAATCGCCTACGACCTGACCCCGCCCACCGACGAGGAGCGCGCCCGGCTGGAGGACGCCCTGTCGCCGGAGGAGAAGCGGGTCCTGCTGGCCCACGGCACCGAGGCGCCGTTCTGCGGCACATTGCTGGGCGAGAAGCGGGCCGGGGTCTTCTGCTGCCGCGAATGCGGACTGCCGCTGTTCCGCAGCGGGACCAAGTTCGAAAGCGGCACCGGCTGGCCCAGCTTCACTCAACCCGTGGCCGAGGCCAACGTGAAGGCCGTGCGCGACGACAGCCATGGCATGGTGCGGGTCGAGACCCGCTGCGCCCGCTGCGACAGCCATCAGGGCCACGTCTTCCCCGACGGCCCGGCCCCGACGGGCCTGCGCTACTGCATCAACTCGGTGGCGCTGGAGTTCGTGGCCGAGGGCGAGGCCCTGCCGGATCCGCTGGGACGGGGTGATGGCCGGGCCTGATGCGGCCACAATCGCCCCCGAGGGTGTGACGATTACGGAGTAGGACGATGTCGGCATCCGCACTGTTCATGGCCGCCGCGATGGCCTCGGCGCTCGCTGCGACGCCGGCCGCCGCGGACGACCCGGATGGCGTCGTCGCCACCGCGCCGCGCACGCCGATCGACCTCGATCCCGCCTACACCCCCGTCGCCCCCACGGTGACCGGCGCCGCCCAGCAGGCCGCGCCCCACGGCCTGACCACCGACCAGCAGATCGACCGCTGGCTGGACGCCCGCAACCCGGATGTCCGCCCGTTCGAGAACGACGACGGCGAGGCGGCGCCCGAGCGCCGCATGCGCACCGAGATCACCGCCGGCATCGGCACCGGCGGCTTTCGCCAGTACGGCGCCGCGGTCACCCTGCCACTGGGCGACCACGGCTCGCTGGGCTTCAGCTACAACGAGGTGAAGAACGGCTATCCGATGTGGGGCTATGGCCCCGGCGAGCCGGCGCCCTGGTGGTTCGAGGACAGCGGCTATGTCTTCCCCGGCGGCCGCGATCGCGTCCGCGCCTGGGAACAGGAACGCCGCCTCCGCCGCCCCGGCGGCCCGCCGACAATCGGCGGGATGCTGTCGACGCCGACGGCGGAGGAGTAGGGGGCTCACTCCGCTCATCCCCGCGAAGGCGGGGATTCAGGGCATGCAATCGTTCAGCAGCGGTGTGTCGCAGCGCGCTCCGGATGGCCCGGGTCTGGCTTGAACAGCCGCACTGGATTCCCGCCTTCGCGGGGATGAGCGGAAGTTATGCGTCGATCTGCCCTCTTCCTGGGGGAAAGGAGAAATGAGCGTCGGAGGCCTCTGCGGCGAGTATGCAGGAACAGGGGCGTCAGAAGCGGTCGTCCAGAAGGTCAGCGCAGGGTGGAAAGCGGACCTCTGCTCTTGATCGTCAGCCCGGCACGACGACCTCTCCATCCTCCTTGGTGAAAGTCGTCGGCGGGGTGTCGAGCAATCCGAGAACGACCTCAGAAGGGCGACAAAGCCGCGTTCCCTTTGCCGCCGCGACGATCGGGCGGTTCACGATGATGGGGTGATTGACCATCGCAGAGATGATCGCCTCGTCGGAAACCGCGTCTGCAAGCAGGCCGAATTCGCGAGCGGGTGTGCCTTTCTCACGGATGAGATCGCGTAGTGGCACGCCAATCTCGCTGGAAAGGCGCCGCAGCAGTTCCGGAGTCCAGCCTGCGTGGAGATACTCGACCACCACCGGCTCTTCCCCAGACGCCCGGATCATCGCGAGCGTGTTGCGCGACGTGCCGCAGTCAGGGTTGTGATAGATCGTGACGCTCACTGGACAACTCCGTTCCCGGCGCGTCGGACCCTTGCGCCGTTTTCGTACCATGCCTTCGAGCGGTTCACGAAGGCGACCACCGTCAGCATGACGGGGACTTCAACCAACACCCCGACCACAGTTGCGAGTGCGGCTCCGGAGTGGATGCCGAACAGGGTGATCGCCGCCGCCACGGACAGCTCGAAAAAGTTGCTCGCGCCAATGAGGGCGGACGGTCCCGCCACCGAGTGCTTTTCGCCGGTTGCGCGGTTCAGCACGTAAGCCAGTCCGGCGTTGAAATAGACCTGAATGAGGATCGGCACGGCAAGGAGAGCGATAACGATGGGCTGCCCCAGCAACTTCTCCCCCTGAAAGCCGAACAGCAGCACCAGCGTCGCAAGGAGGGCGATCAGAGAGACGGGTTGGAGGATCGACAATGTGCGATCCAGTCCCCGTCCCGACCGGCCCAGCCACACACGCAGTCCTTGGGCGATGACAACGGGAACGACGATGTAGAGCAGGACCGACAGCGCCAGCGTGGACCAAGGAACGGTGATGGCCGACACGCCGAGGAGAAGCGCCACGATCGGCGCGAACGCCACGATCATGATGGCGTCGTTGAGGGCGACCTGAGACAGGGTGAAGTTCGCATCGCCCTTGGTCAGGTTGCTCCACACGAACACCATCGCTGTACAGGGCGCTGCGGCGAGCAGGATGAGGCCGGCGATGTAGCTGCTGACTTCGCCTTCCGGGAGCCACGGCCTGAAGATCACCGACAGGAAGAGCCAAGCGAGCAACGCCATCGAAAACGGCTTCACCGCCCAGTTGATGAACAGGGTCACGCTGATGCCCCGCCAGTGTCGCCCGATCTGGCGCATGGCGCTGAAGTCCACCTTAAGCAGCATGGGGACGATCATCAGCCAGATGAGGACGGCGACCGGGAGATTGATCGAGGCGGTTTCAATACGGCTGAGCGTTTCAAATGCGCCGGGAGCCCAGGCGCCGAGGGCGACACCAACCGCGATACAAAGCAGAACCCAGAGGGTGAGGTAGCGTTCGAATACCGACATCGACGGGACCTACTGACGTATCGCGGGCGGGCAGCAGATGGCCCTGGAGATGACCTCGCCAAGCGGAGCGCAGACATCCGGCGACCCCTGACAGCAATCTTCCATGAGGAAGGCCAGCAGCGCTGTCATGTGCGCATAGTCGGCGGCGTAGATGATCGACCGACCGTCGCGGGTCGATGTCGTCAGACCTGACCGTGTCAGGATCGCGAGGTTGTTCGACAGGGTGCTGGCGACCATCCCCACAGCCTCGCCCAACTTCCCGGCGGGCATCCCCTCCGGTCCTGCCCGTACGAGCGTACGGAAGATGTTCAGGCGCCCCTTGTGAGCGAGTGCGCCGAGCGCGTCGATGGCAGATGACGTTTCCATATTTCACAAATAATCAAAATATGTGGCAAGGGAAAGCCATGACCGATTTCCCCGCCCTGTCCCCCGAGTTCATCGACCAGCCGACCTTGGCGCGGCTACAGCCCGTTGCGTTCGATCACCCGCCGCGTTTCCTTATGCTGTACGGCTCCCTGCGCGAGCGGTCGTTCAGTCGTTTCCTCATAGAAGAAGCGGATCGCCTGCTCCGATCGTTCGGGGCCGAAACCCGGATCTACGATCCTCGCGGATTGCCTCAGCCGGATGGGGCCGACCCTTCCCACCCAAAGGTGCAGGAGCTACGGGAGGCGTCGCTGTGGTCGGACGGGCATGTCTGGTGCAGTCCGGAGCGTCACGGCTCCATGGCGGCCATTTTCAAGTCGCAGATTGACTGGCTGCCACTGGAGAGCGGCGGCGTCCGGCCGACCCAAGGCCGCACGCTCGCTGTCATGCAGGTCAACGCCGGATCGCAGTCCTTCAACACGGTCAACCAGCTTCGCATATTGGGGCGATGGATGCGGATGATCACCATCCCCAATCAGTCTTCTGTCGCCAAGGCGTACAACGAGTTCGACGACGACGGTCGGATGCTGCCTTCGCTCTATTACGACCGCCTCGTCGACGTGATGGAGGAGCTTTACAAGTTCACCCTGCTTACCCGAGGGCAGGCAGACTACCTGGTCGACCGCTACAGCGAGCGGAAAGACGAGGGACGTCCCGTAACGGGCGCTGACCACCTTGCTTCGCTTGCCGTGAAGCCGTCGCTCTGAACGTCCGCAACGGGTGGAAAGCGGACTCACAGTCTGGTCCGCTAAATTCCAAACAGATGTTTATCGGCATACACATATGGATAAATCTCGGGCTTGCGCCGGTCGTCATACGCCCAAGGCAGTCTCTGCCTGACGTCGGTGCGCGTCGGGCGATCCCGCGTCCACTCCACCTTGCAACGTCCCAATCGAACGCCGGGAAAAAAATCCGACAGCTCATCAGGTCTGACAATTCTGATGGATTGCGGATCGTCGAGATCCGCGAAAGTCACCATCACTGGAAGCTCCTCCGGGGCGAGGTTTAAGGTCAGCCCGCGCTGCGGTTCTGTCCACCTCGGCGGCGCTCCATTCCCCCTGAGGCGGTACACCGATTGTGGGGTCCAGAGGTCCGTGGGCTCTCGCGGCCCCTCACCAAACTGCCGGTATCCGGCTCGCGTCACAAACAGCGTACGTTGTCCGATGTCGACCGGCGCAGCATCACCGAAACAGTTGCTGTAGGACTGGTTCGATGTTGGGACCCAGCCGTAGTGCTCCCAACTCACGACCTTTCGAACACTCTCGACGTTGATCTGTCGTCCGGCGACAATCAGCGCCACCTGAAGGCGGAAGCCATACTCGCTCGTCTTTCGGGCAAGCGCCTGTTCGCAACCGGCTAAAGCAGTTGCCGCGGCGCCCGTGGCGATAACGGCTCGTCTGGTGGGATAGAGGCGGTTCACAACACAACTTTGGAACGAGCCCGTTGCGAAGTGATGAAGGCTTGGCCGCATCGGATCAACGTCCGCAATGGGTCGGAAGCGGACTTCAGGCGTTCAGCGGGAACGGACCGGAACAGAGCCGTGCCCGGCACTCCGCTCATCCCCGCGGAGGCGGGGATCCAGTACATCCAGTGGTTCAGCAGGGGCGTCTTGCAGCGCGTTTCGGATGGTCTGTGTCCGTAATCACCGGGCCGCGCTGGATCCCCGCCTTCGCGGGGATGAGCGGGTGGGGGAGTGAGGCTCGCCCGTTCGGCGGGTTGCGTCAAACTGCCTCTCGTCAGGAACAGCTGCGGTCTCAGGGCGCTGTTCCTGCATACGAAAAAGGAAAGGACAGAGGCCCATGACGGCATCGCGAACTCACGCCCTCGACGAACACGAGACCAACCTCGTCGAACAATCCCGGGATGTCGCCGACCGCCCGGATCGCGAGCTGACCGACCTGGTCAAACTGCTCCGCGCCCGGCGGGATCGGATCCAGCGGATGATACGCGCACGGTCGCGATCTGCGTCCAGAGAGGGCAAGGACAACATCGACGCCGGGGCCCGGGACAAGAAGCGTCTTCTGGTCGAGGCGCTGGACCGGACCACTGCGGAACTCAGCCGGCGCCGCGCCGGCGGGAAAAACGGTTCCGCCGCGACCGACAACCTGAGAGACGCCGTGCGCCGCAAGGCGGAAAGCCCGAGCTGGACCGGACCTGAGGACAGGACGGCGAACCCCGGGCCGGCGGAGACCCCGAACCGCCGAATCGCGCCATCGGGCGCGCTGCATGCGGAGGGCATGAGAGCGGCGATCGCACGGTCCACCGGCGACCGCTGACCCGCGGAGATTTGCGCCATGGGACCCCTGTCTGCACGGCCGAGACGTCTGCGGTCGGCCGCCAACCGGTCGTTGAGGGGAGCGCATTGATGGAAGGCCTTCGGGAGAGATGGACATGATCGCGTCGCTGGTGCTGTCGGACCTGCTGTTTCAGGAGGTCGTGGTCGGGGCCGTGGAGGCGCGGGCGGCCAGTCCGTGGGCGGAGACCTTCACCGCAAGCTGCGGCGACAACCGGCTGGAGCTGAGGCGGGTGATGCGGCCGGAAGGGCGGGCGCCGGAGGTGTTGCTGAACGGCGCGGCGCCGCGGGGTGACGTGGACGCGCTGGCGGACGAACTGGGCGGGGTGGGCGCCGCCTACCGTTTCTCGTTCCAGTGCCAGCCGGGCGACGACGCCATCCTGCTGCGGTGGGTTCGGGGACTGGCGGACGGGACCGGCAGCGTCGCGTTCCGGTCGGGCTCGGCGACGTTCGACGACGGGGCGGTGACGGCGGTGCGGTCGGAGGCCGGCGACGCGAACAGCTTCTGGTATCGCTGACGTTGTCGGAGATCCGATAACGACGGCCGGCGTCGCCCTCGCCTGATCGCCGCGGCGCGCCGATCTGCCTGCCGACTCCTCGGGGGACTGGAGAGGTGGTCGCCGAAACGACAAAGGCCCGGTCTTTCGACCGGGCCTCTGCTTTGTGGTGGTGCCGCCGGGCAGGATTGAACTGCCGACCTCAGCCTTACCAAGGATGCGCTCTACCACTGAGCTACGGCGGCGAAATCTGAGGAAGCGGCCCTATAGCCAACGTCGCGGCGGGGGGGAAGCCCTGATTTCCGAAAAGTTTGAAGACCATCGGCATGCGACGGTGGACAAGCGGGCGTTAACCCCGCCCGGGCCTTGCGTCGGGGCCCGGCGCGGGGTCTGATCGATTCATGGCCAAGCCCGAGATCACCGACGCCGACGCTCAAGGCCCCGCCGACGCGCCGCCGCCTGCGTCATCGACGCCCAAGGCCGCAACCGCGCCCGAGGTCGCCGCGCCCCAGACCGCCGCGGCCAAGGCCAAGGCCGAGAAGGCGCTGAGGCTGGCGCAGTCGCTGCGGGCCAACCTGCGTCGCCGCAAGGTCGCGGCCAGGCCTGCAAGACAGAGCAACTGAAAGTCATCGGCTCGCGTTTGCGGCCGACCTTTCACAGGCGCCCCCGACCGCGCTAGATAGCCGATCCGCCGCCGCCTCTCGCTGCGGCCTGCAAGAGACGACATGGACAGCATCGCCATCACCGGCGGCGCCACCCTGAACGGTTCGATTCCGGTCAGCGGCGCCAAGAACTCCGCCCTCAAGCTGATGGCGGCGTCGATCCTGACGGACCAGCCGCTGCTGCTGACCAACATGCCGCGACTGGCGGACACGAAATTCCTGGGCCGACTGCTGCGCGAACTGGGGGTCGAGGTGACCGAGCGCGACGGGGCGGACGGGCAGGAGACCCTGTTTGACGGCCGTCAGATCCGCTCGACCTTCGCGCCCTATGATCTGGTGCGGCAGATGCGGGCCAGCTTCAATGTGCTTGGGCCGCTGCTGGCGCGCACGGGCGAGGCCAAGGTCTCGCTGCCGGGCGGCTGCACCATCGGCGCGCGTCCGGTGGATCTGCACCTGCAGGCGATGACGGCGCTGGGCGCCGAGATCGAACTGGAGGAGGGTTATGTCACCGCCCGCGCGCCCAAGGGGCTGCAAGGGGCGGAGATCGAGTTTCCGTTCGTCTCGGTCGGGGCGACCGAACACGCCCTGCTGGCGGCGGTGATGGCCAATGGCACGACGGTTCTGAGAAAGGCCGCGCGCGAGCCGGAGATCGGCGATCTGGCCCGCTGCCTGATGGCCATGGGCGCGAAGATCGAAGGCGTGGACACCGATGTGCTGACCATCACCGGCGTTCCGACGCTGGGCGGCGCGACCTGGTCGGTGATTCCCGACCGGATCGAGATGGGCTCGTATGCCGTGGCGGCCGCGATGGCGGGGGGCGAGGTGCGGCTGACGAAGGCGCGCGCGGAACTGATGACCGCCCTGACCGAAAAGATGGTCGCTGCGGGCGTCGAGGTGACGCCGACCGACGACGGCGTGATCGTCAAGCGCGATCCGAAGCAGCGGCTGAAGGCGGTGGATCTGGAGACCGAGGTCTATCCCGGCTTCGCCACGGACCTGCAGGCGCAGTTCATGACGCTGATGACGACGGCGGAGGGCGACAGCACCATCCGCGAGACCATCTTCGAGAACCGTTTCATGCACGCGCCGGAGCTGGCGCGGCTGGGGGCGGACATCCACGTTCATGCCGGCGAGGCGGTGGTGAAGGGCGTCGAGAGCCTGCGCGGGGCGCAGGTGATGGCGACCGACCTGCGGGCTTCTGTCAGTCTGGTCATCGCCGGTCTTGTGGCCGAAGGTGAGACGACGGTCGGACGGGTCTATCATCTGGATCGCGGTTTCGAGCGTTTGGAAGAGAAGCTGGGCGCGTGCGGCGCGGATATCCGGCGGATCAAGGGCGAGGCGGATGAGCACTGAGGCGGTCGGCGCGATCGATGAGACGGCGGTGAAGACGCCGGTCGAACCGTTGCGCCTGCTGGCCGAGGACGCCGACGACCTGAGCATCATGTCCGCGGCGCTGCAGGACGCGATCCTGCGGCCGGTGGATATCGTCTGGGAGCCGACGGCGCGCCGGGTGACCCTGAGCCTGAGCCGGTTCTGCTGGGAATGCGGCGGGACCCGCGTGATGGCGGCGATGCAGTTCGGCGACGTCAGCGCGGTGAAGAGCCGCCGCCTGCCGCGCGGGCCGGAGAACGCGCTGGAACTGCTGGCCATGCATTTCGAAGAGGCCGAGGCGCCGGGCGGGCGGGTGATCATGATGTTCGCCGGCGGCGGCGACCTGCGGATCGACGTGGAATGCCTGGACGCGGTGCTGACCGACCTGTCGGAGCGCTGGCCGGCCCGGATCGCGCCGACTCATCTGGAAGACGGGAGCGCGCCCGCGTGAGCGAGCACCGGCTGACCTCGATCGAGCTGGATGCGGCCAGCCTGCCGGCGTCGTCGGCCGAGATCGAGCACGAGCGCCGCGTGGCCATCTTCGACATCGTCGAGAAGAACGCCTTCCAGCCTGCGGGGGCGGAGAGCGGACCGTATGCGCTGAAGATGTCGTCGCAGGACGGCCGGCTGGTGTTCGACATCGCCGGGCCGGGCTTCACCAAGGCCCACGGCCTGTCGATGTCGCCGCTGAACAAGGTGATCAAGGACTACATCGACATCTGCGACAGCTATTACGAGGTGCTGCGTGGGACCGACGTGGGCAAGATCGAGGCGATCGACATGGGCCGCCGGGGTTTGCACAACGAAGGCGCCGAACTGCTGAAGTCGCGCCTCGAGGGCAAGATCGACATCGACCACGAGACGGCGAGACGGTTGTTCACGCTGGTGACGGCGTTGTACCGGCGGTGACGCGCCGAAGTGGCTAGTGATTAGTGGCTAGTGGTTAGTGTCGGAGCTCCGGATCTGCTCCAGCGGGCCGCGACGGTTCGACCAGTCTCCCACCAGCCACTAATCACTGGCCACTCGCTGGCTGCGTCGCCCCCTCCGTCACGCCGCTGCCGCGGCGCGCCACCTCCCCATTGCTTCGCAACGGGGAGGAAAATCAGAGGCGCGTTCTGGCGGTGTGGCTGATGAAGCTGAGGACGCTGTCGAGCTCGTCGCGGACGTGCAGGGCCGGGATGCGGATGACGTGGATCCCTTTCGCGCCGAGCCAGGCGGTGCGGCGGATATGATGGGCGGCGCGGTTGTCGTGGCCGGCGCCGTCGATCTCGACGGCCAGTTTCGCCGCCGCGCAATAGAAATCGAGGATGTACGGGCCGATCGGGTGTTGCTTCCGGAACCCGAGGCCGTCGAGCTTGTCGCCCTTCAGGCAGCGCCACAGGCGAGCTTCCGGCGGCGTCAGGGCCTTTCGCATCCGCCGGGCGCGTTCGTAGCTGATGCCGTCAGCCATGATTGGCTCCAAGTGTGCAACCCCCTAGTTATACGAGCGCGCACAAGTTGTCTCCTCCCCGTTGCGAAGCGATGGGGAGGTGGCGCGGCGCAGATATGCGCCGTGACGGAGGGGGCGGCGGTGGCGGTTGGAGTTTTGCGGGAGAAACGAAAGTCAGCGTCGACCCCTCCGTCTCTCCGGC
>NZ_BAAAGA010000002.1:488394-493134 GCF_039523815.1 Brevundimonas kwangchunensis
TGCGCCGCGCCACCTCCCCATCGCTTCGCAACGGGGAGGAGACCTCCGAACTCGACTAACGGCGCGTTTTCATGCATATGGCCGCACCTTCGATGTGCGCGGCCGCCCGGCGTGCGTCGTCTATCTGTATTCACCGGGCGTGAGAGGCCGCATGGCTAAGGAAGAACTGCTCGAGTTTCCCGGCGTCGTCAGCGAACTGCTGCCGAACGCGACGTTCCGCGTGACGCTCGAGAACGACCACGAGATCATCGCCCACACCGCGGGCAAGATGCGCAAGAACCGCATCCGCGTGCTGGCCGGCGACAAGGTGCTGGTCGAGATGACGCCGTACGATCTGACCAAGGGTCGCATCACCTACCGCTTCAAGTAAGGGCGGGCTCGAATGAGCCATCCTGAGCTTGTGCTGGCTTCAGCCAGCCCGCGCCGCGTGGAGTTGCTGGCGCTGGTCGGGATCACGCCCGACCGAATCGAACCCGCCGATATCGACGAGACCCCGCTGAAGGGCGAGACGCCGCCGCGGCTGGCCGCACGGCTGGCCATCGGCAAGGCGGGCGTCGTGGCCGAGCGCGCGCCTGACGCCGTGGTGCTGGCGGCCGATACGGTGGTGTCGGTGGGCCGGCGCTTTCTGGAGAAGGCCGCCGACGAGGCCGAGGCAGTGCGGTTCCTGAAGTTGCTCTCGGGCCGGGGGCATCGCGTCTATACCGGTGTCGCCGTGGCCGCGGGCGGTCAGGTGCGCCATCGGGTCGTGGAGACCCGCGTGACCTTCAAGGTGCTGTCCGACGCCGAGATCGAAACCTACGTCGCCTCGGGCGAATGGAAGGGCAAGGCCGGGGGCTATGGCATCCAGGGCCGGGCCGGGGCCTTCGTGACGCGGCTGGTGGGCAGCTATCCGGCCGTGATGGGCCTGCCCCTGTATGAAAGCGTGAACCTGCTGACCGGCGCGGGCTACAGGCCGTGACCGTCGAGGCCTTCCTGGACGAGACGCCGGGCGAGATTCGCGGCGTCGTCATGCGGGACGGCCGGTTCGAACATCTGCTGATCGAGCGCGAGGACGACATGCAGCCGCATCGGCTGGGCGCGCGGTCGGTCGGGCGCGTGGCCTCGGTGGAGCCGTCGCTGAAGGGGGCGTTCGTCGATCTGGGCGTCGATCCGGGCGTCGCGGGGTTCGGCTTCCTTCCGCTGAAGGGCGAGGGGAAGGCCGCGGTCGGGGACAAGGTCGAGGTCGAGGTCGTCGCCGAGCCGCGGCGGGGCAAGGGGCCTGCGCTGAAGCTGATCGGACCGGGGCAGGGGGCGCCGCGCCTGCTGTCTCCGGGGCCGGGGGTGAAGGAGACGCTGGCGATTCTAACGGCCGGCGTTGAGCCGGTGACGGGGCTGGAGGCGATCCAGGCCAGTTGGGACGCCGAGGAAGAGGCAGGCTTACCCGGCGAGGTGTTTCGCGACACCGGGCTGGATCTGATGGTCGAGCGGACCCGGGCGATGGTGACCGTCGATCTTGATTTTGCGGCTGTGCAAGGCGTGGCCACGGGAATGAAGGCGCGGGACCGGGCGAACCGGCAGGGGCTGGCGCAGGCGGCGCGTCTGATCGGGTTGAAGCGCTGGGGCGGGCTGGTGGCCATCGACCTGATCGGGACGAATCTGGACGGGCCGCCGATTCTGGCCACGGCGAAGGCGGCGTTCGGCAAGACGGCGTCTGTCGGGCCGATCAACCGGTTCGGGGTCCTGCAACTGGCGCTGCCCTGGGGGCGAACGCCGGTCGAGGAGATTTTCACCGGCACGGACGGGCGGCGTATGGTCGCGCACCGGGCCCAGGATGTGGTCCGCGGGCTGCGTCACGCGCTGCTGTCGGACACGGCGTCGCCGCGGATCGTGGAGAAATGTCCAGCGGACGTCGCGGATCTGGCGGCGCCTCTGGTCGCGAGGCTGGGGCCACGCGCGGCGATCGAGATCGAGGAGTAAGCGATGGCGACCTGTCCCATCTGCCGTCAGAACGAGACGGATCCGAAGTACAAGCCGTTCTGCTCGAAGCGGTGCGCCGACGTGGACCTGCAGCGTTGGTTCACGGGCGGCTACGCCATACCGGGCGGGAACGACGAGCCACCGGCGGGCGACCGCGAAGAAGACTGAATTGGGCGCTGGACAGGTAAATCCGCCTCGCCTATAGACGCCGCTCCCGCGAGGCGGGGCGCTTGCCTGGGTAGCTCAGTTGGTAGAGCAGCGGATTGAAAATCCGCGTGTCGGTGGTTCGAATCCGCCCCCAGGCACCATCGCCCCCTGACCCGTCACCGGACGGTGGCGTTCGGGTATCATGAAAATGTCGCTTTCGGCCGGAATCCTCGGCATCGAACACGCTTGTTCTCCCACGGGGGGAAAAGCGCCGTTGCGCACTTGACGCTCTGGTACGCGTTCGCCAAAGGAGCTTGACCGCTTTCTTTAACGAGCGGTCGATGTGGGTGAGGAAAACGGTTTCCTCAAGTGCATCGAACCGCCCCGGTGGCCTCGGCAACCGGAAGCGTCAGGAGGCGTTCCACAGGATCAGGTTCCAAGAACCTCGATGCTGCGGACGAACATTTCATCGAGGATCGGCGCCTGACAGCGTCGGTTCTCTAGGGTTCCACTGTCAGACCAAAAAGCAGGAACTGGCGAATTATGCTCGATATCAAGAAGACCAACATCCTCCTGGCCATGGCCGGCGCCGCCGTCCTGATGGCTGGTACGCCGGTCCTTGCCCAGGACGCCGCCGCTCCGGCTGCTCCGGCTGCGACCACCGCCGCCCCGGCTGATGCCGCTGCGACCACGGCCGCTCCGGCCGCCGACGCCGCCCCCGCCGCCGACGCCGCTGAACCCGCCCAGGTCGGCGGTGATCACCACGGCGAACTGACCGTCTCGACCATGTTCATGGACGCGGACATCGTCGTTAAGATCGTCATGATCGGCCTGGTTCTGGCCTCGGTCTTCTCGTGGACCCTGCTGCTGATCAAGCTGTTCGAGTTCGGCGCCCTGAACCGCAAGACCGACGTCTTCCTCGAGTCGTTCCGCGGCACCCGCACCATCGCCGACATGCGCAAGGTTGCGACGTCGGACGAGTTCGAAGGCAACCCGCTGGCCGACATGGCCGCTGCGGCGACCGACGAAATCGAACTGTCGCGTCAGGCTGGCCTGTCGGTGACCGGTGAGCACGCCGACTCGGCGCTCTACCGCGCCCAGACCGCCGTCGCCGCCGTTCAGTCGGGTCTGGCCAAGCGTCTCTCGGGCGGCCAGCAGTTCCTGGCTTCGGTGGGTTCGACCGGCCCGTTCATCGGTCTGTTCGGCACCGTGTACGGCATCATGCGTTCGTTCATCGGTATCGCGAACACCAACACGACCAACCTGGCCGTCGTGGCTCCGGGTATCGCCGAGGCCCTGCTGGCCACCGGTATCGGTCTGTTCGCCGCTATCCCGGCCGTTATCTTCTTCAACTACTTCAACACGCGCATCGCCGCCTACGGCACCCGTTCGGACGGCTTCAACGCCGAGCTGATGAACGCGATCTCGCGTAACCTCGACAAGGGGGCGTAACCCGGATGGCCGCCAAACTTTCGACTGGCGGCGGCGGCAAGTACGCCATTGAGCAGAACTCGGAAATCAACGTTACGCCTTTCGTTGATATCATGCTGGTTCTGCTCATCATCTTCATGGTGGCGGCTCCGCTCGCCACCGTGTCGGTGGAGGTGAAACTTCCCCGTGCGGTCGCAGAAGCCCAGGAAAACCCGCCGGTGCCGATCTACGTCTCGATCCAGAACGATGGTCGGGTCTACATCGGTGACTTCGCGGTGGACATCGGCTCGGTAGGCACGGAGCTGTCCGGTCAGATCGGCCGGCGCAATCCGGCTGACGAGCGGATCTTCATCCGCGCCGACCAGCAGACCCGCTACGGTGACTTCATGCAGGTCATGAACTCGCTCCAGGACAACGGCTTCTATTCCGTGGCCCTGGTCGGCGAAGACACGGCGTCGCAATAGGACGGTGAGATCATGACAGACGTTGAATATCACCGCTCACGGTACGATCCGCCCAAGCAGAAGGCGCCCATGGGCGTCATCATCGCCAGCCTGGCCGTCGTTTCTCTCGCGTTCGCCATCATGGCCTTCTACTTCATGAAGGCGCGCTTCGAGATCGAGCAACGCCAGTACTCCGACAACGCGGTCGAAGTGGAGATCATCGAGCCGGTTCCGCCGCCTCCGCCTCCGCCTCCGCCGCCGCCGCCGCCGGACACGCCCCCGCCGCCCAAGCTGCAGGTTCGCGTTCCCGCTCCGGTGACCTCGGTCGTTCCGCCGCCGCCGGTCGCAATCGCGCCGACGCCGAAGGAAGAACGGGTCGAGTACTCGGGTCCTCCGGTCGTGGTCCCCGGACCGCCGCCGCCCCCGGCTCCTCCGGCTCCGCCGCGTCCGTCGGTGATCACCAACCCGAGCTGGTCGCGTCGTCCGGCCGGTGAGTTCCCGGAACGCGCCCTGTCGCGCGGTATCGAGTCCGGTTCGGTGACCCTGACCTGCACCGCCTCGGCGGCTGGTCGCCTCGAAAACTGCTCCGTCGTGTCGGAAGACCCGGCCGGTGCAGGCTTCGGCCAGGCGGCTCTTCGCGGGGCTCGCAGCGGTCAGCTCTCGCCGCGTACGGTCGACGGCGCCGCCCAAGGCGCTCGCGTGACCTTCACCACGCGGTTCCAGGCCGAATAGGTCTGGGGAGACCCAAAAGGAACAACGCCCC
>NZ_BAAAGA010000002.1:493167-509760 GCF_039523815.1 Brevundimonas kwangchunensis
GCAGCCGCCGGGGCCAACAGACGTTTCAACGGTGACGCTGAACACGAGGCCCTCATGAAAAGACTGACCACCATTCTCGCCGCCGGCGCCGCACTGTGCGCCCTGTCGGCCTGCGCCTACAACGAGAGCCTGGGCCGCAACCAGTTCCTGATCGTGGACGACAGCGCCCTGATCCAGCAGGCGGACGCCGCCTGGGCCGAGACGCTGCGGACGCAGCGCACCTCGTCAGACGCCGCCGCCAATGGCCGGATCAAGCGGGTCGGCGACCGGATCGTCGAGGCCGCGGGCCTGACCGACCGGCGGTGGGAATACGCCGTCTTCGTCAACGAGAGTCCCAACGCCTTCGTCCTGCCGTCCGGCAAGATCGGGGTGACCACAGGCCTGCTGGGCCTCGTGCGCAACGACGACCAGCTGGCGGCCGTGCTGGGCCACGAGGTCGGCCATGTGACCGCCCGCCACGCCGCCGAGCGCTATTCGACCAGCGCGGCGACCGGGCTGGTGCTGAGCGGGGTGCAGGGCGCCGCCGGCGACTATGCGCAGGCGGCCGGGGCCATCGGCGGGCTGGGCGCGCAACTGGGCGTGCTGCTGCCGTTCTCGCGCCGGGATGAGCTGGAGGCCGACCGGCTGGGCGTCGACTATATGCAGCGCGCCGGCTTCACCCCGCGGGAATCGATCGCCCTGTGGCGGCTGATGCAGGCCCAGCGGCAGGGCTCGAACCCCGAGTTCGCCTCGACCCACCCTTCGGACTCGACCCGCATCGCGGCGCTGGAACAGTATATCGAGAGCCGGGGATGGTGAGCGGCTGCGCCGCTTGGGGATCAGAGATCGGGGATCAGGGGAGCGGGATGGGCTCCCGAGTGGACGGCGCGGCGCTGTGCGCTGATCCAAAGAGCCGCTAATCCCTAATCCCTCTTCCCCGATCCCTTTCCCGCTTGATCCCCCGAAGCGACGCGGCTAAAGACGCCGCTCGCGCGGATATGTGCAGCCTTAGCTCAGTTGGTTAGAGCGCCGGTTTGTGGAGCCGGAGGTCCTCAGTTCAAACCTGAGAGGCTGTACCATCGCCGTCCACGCGGGATGCGATCGTCCACAGATCGCCTTTTCCTTCCAGAACCGGGTTTCGGGGTGTGTGCACGCCCTTGAGAGGTTCATCACGAAGGACACCAAGATAACACCAAGGACACCACGGGACCGGGTTGCTTGCTCCCCCTTGGTGCTCTTCGTGCCTCCTTGGTGTCCTTCGTGATGAACCTTCGGTCTGACTGCGCTTCGCGCGGCACGGAGCGGGCTACCGCCGGTCGTCGCGCCCTCGTAAGCTCGCTCCCATGAGCAGCACACGGCCCCTCTGGGACCCCACGCAGTACAATCGTTTCGAGGCGCAGCGGGATCGGGCGGCGCTGGATCTGCTGGTGCACGTGCCGGACGATCTGGAGCCGCGGGAGATCTGGGATCTGGGGTGCGGGACGGGGCAGCATGCGGCGCTGCTGAAGCGGCGGCATCCGGAAGCGAATGTCCACGGGATGGATAGCAGCGCCTCGATGCTGGAGCAGGCGAAGGCTTTGGGCTCCGATATCGAGTGGGTACAGGGCGACATCGCCGGCTGGACGCCGGAGCGGCCGGCGGACCTGATACTCGCCAATGCCTCGCTGCAGTGGCTGCCGGACCATGAGGGGCTGCTGCGTCGGCTGACCGGGGCGCTGGCGCCGGGCGGGGTTATCGCCGTGCAGATGCCGCTGGCGTGGGAGACGCTACATCACCGGACGATGCGCGCCGTGGCGGCCGAGGGGCCGTGGGCGGAGCGGCTGTCGGATCGGGAGACGATCAAGGCCCTGCTGTCGCCCGAGGCCTATTACGGGGTGCTGGCGGAGGCGTGCGACGACGTCGATGTCTGGTCCACCACCTATCTGCACGCCCTGACGGGCGAGGATGCGGTGCTGGAGTGGATGAAGGGGACGGCGCTGCGGCCCCATCTGACGGCGCTGGCGGACGATCCGGCTATGCGGACGGCGTATCTTTCCGCCCTCGGCGCGGCGCTTTCGCGCGCTTTCCCGAAGCGGGCGGACGGGGTGACCCTGCTGCCGTTTCCGCGTCAGTTCCTGATGGCGCGGCGTCGTTGACCGATCTGCGGCGGCGCAGGCCCGTGACGGGGCCGTCCAGCGCCTCCAGCTCGGCCTTCATGGCGCGATAGCCGGCGTCGACGGCGGGACCGTAGGCCTTCCAGTCGCGGATATCGACGCCGTCGGGCGTGGGCTGCACGAGGATGTCGCTGACGGTGCGCGAGCGCTCGATCTCGGCGTCGGTCGTCAGGGTGGCGGCGCGCATCATGATGGAGACGATGGGCGGGCCGCGACGCCAGGCTCCGGTGGCGAGCATGCGCCAGAGGGACGGCGGGTGCTGGATCAGCTCGGGATCCACGCCGCGGGCCTGGGACATGTCGATCCCGATGACCGGGCCCGAGGTCATCTGGCGCATGGTCTCGGTCGGCAGGTTGTTCAGCACCGCGCCGTCCACCAGCACCTGCCGGTCGATGACGATGGGCGGCAGCAGGCCCGGAATGGCGATGGAGGCGCGCATCGCGCGGCGCATCAGGCCCCGGCGGTGCACCTCGATCCGGCCGGCGGTCAGATTGGTCGAGACGGCGAAGAAGGGGCGGACGAGGTCGGCCAGATCGGTGTCACCGTAGGCGGCCTGCAGCAGGCCCTCGACCTTCTTCGCGCGCGTCATGGCCAGCATGGGGAAGGTGATGTCGCTGAGCGGGTCGCTGTCGACGAAGGAGCGGGTGATGCGCTCTTCCAGCTCTTCCAGCGTCCAGCCGAGCGCGGGACCGGCGGCGACGACCGCGCCCATGGAGGCGCCGCCGACGAAATCGATGGGCACGCCGGCCTCCTTCAGGGCGCGCAGGGCGCCGATGTGGGAATAGGCGCGGGCGCCGCCGCCGGACATGACCACGCCGACGGCCGAACCGGTGATGACGCGGGCGATGCGGTCGGCGTCGGCCTGATCACCCTCCATGGCCTGGAACCAGCGGCCGGGCTGGATGGCGTCCAGCCAGACGCCGGTGTTGGCCGGGCGGGCCATGCGCGGGTCGCGCAGCAGGATCAGATCGGTGCGGCGCTGGGCGTCCAGCACGCTGGAATGCGGCATGGGCCGGTTGGGCGGGGCCAGCAGGCACTGGCCGACGACGAACAGCCGATCGACCTGGCGGGCGCACAGGGCGGCCCAAGCGGGCTCGTCCATCTCGGCGACGTAGAGGACGAAGTCGTGGTTGTCCTCCACGCGGCTGAACCATTCGGCGGCGGAGGAGAGGGCGGACTGGTCGATGACCTGGCAGCTGTAGCCGTCCGCCTCGATGGCGGCGGCGACGCGCTCGACGAAGGCGCGGATCGGGCGGGGGCGGGCGGAGAGGAAGCCGAAGACGCTGGGCTCGCTGCCGCCGGTGCGCCGCTCGCGGGCGCGATGGATCATCAGGCGCGACAGCTCGACCATCAGGTCCGGCTCGGTGCGGGCAGCCTCGAAGAAGGCGTCGCGAGGCAAGGCCAGCACCTCGGAGTCGCGCAGGGCCACGACGTCGGCGGTGTGCGGGCTGCCGGCCAGCATGGCCATCTCGCCGGCCGGCTCTCCGGGACGGATGACGCCGACGAACTGGGGCGGCTGATCGCCGGGCTCGCGCCGGAAGACGCCCAGACGGCCCGAGCGGACGAGATACAGGGTGTCGGCCGCATCGCCCTCGGCGAACAGGGTCTCGCCCCCCGTCAGGGCGAACCAGCTGGCGGGCGTGTTACGGCCGCCCTCGAAGATCCGGTGCAGCGCGTCTTCAAGGCGGTCGGAACGGGGGGGCATGGTCAGAGCTTAGCCACAGGAGTGGTTAGTGGTTAGTGATTAGTGGTTAACGGCGCTCTGGCCGGCGCCGCTCGCGGGCGCATCCAACCACTCATCACTAACCACCGACCACTTCACCAGGCTCCCAGCTCCCGCAGTTCGCGCGCGAGGTCGTCGGGGAGGTCGGTGGGGTCGAGGGTCGTCAGGTCGGCGGGGGCGTCCTTGCCGTCGAGGTAGCGCCAGCCCTGGAAGGGGCGGCGGGCGAGGGGGGCGGTGCGGATCACCTCGGGGGCCAGCTTGATCTCGCAGCGGCTGGCGGCGCCCTCGCCGACGGTCTTGATGTCGAGGATGACCTGCCGGCAGGCGACCGAGCCCTTGATGACCCAGTAGAGGGAGCCGCCGTCCTCGAGCTCGGTCACCCGCTTGGGCGTCATGCGGGTGTGGACGAGGCGCCAGTCGCTGCGGGCGGCGTTGCGTTCGAGGGTCTCGATCTCGGACACGCCGACGCAAAGCTTGATGAGGTTCAAAGGCATGGACGGGGAAACCTGCGCCGCTCCACAGGCATGCGGAGACGGAAGGCGGGATATAGGGTAAGTTTCCGGCGAAGCGAATGCGAAGGCTGCCGCAGGATCAGCCGCCCGTGGCTCGTCCGGTCCGCCCCGCAGAAGACGGATGCGCAGGGATGTACGGTCTCATCGGCAAGATGACGGCGGTCGAGGGCCAGAGGGATGTGTTGAGCGCCATCCTGCTGGAAAGTCTGGGAAAGATGCCCGGCTGTCTCAGCTATATCGTCGCCCACGACCCCGCCGACGACAATGCGATCTGGATCACGGAGGTCTGGACCGACGAGGCGGCGCACCGGGCGTCGCTGCAGGTTCCGGAGGTGAAGGCGGCGATCCATCGCGGCCTCCCGCTGGTGGTGACCTTCAGCGATGCACAGGTCACCACCCCGATCGGCGGCGTCGGGCTGGGCTGAGGATCAGTTGCCGGTGGCCGGCGCCGCCGGCGCGTTTTCGGCGGCCATGCGAGTGCTCCAGGTCTGGATGCGGCCCCCGAACTCGGAAATTTCGGTCCCGCAGCGCTGGCTCTGGGCCTCCAGCTCGGCCGTCTGGGCCGACTGCAGGTACTGGCCGAGGCGGTCCAGCCAGACGATGTCGGGGTTCCGGCCCTCCAGACGGCCCAGGTAGAACATCGAGGCGGCCATCAGGCCCGTCTTGACGCTTTCGTCCTCGGTCATGCCGCCGATGACCATGGACATGGCCAGGCACTGCAGGTCGGCGGTTTCCTGGGGCGTGATGGCTGCGGGGGCAGCCTGGGGCGCGGCGAGGGTCGCGGCGGCGGCGAGGGTGGCGAGGAAGGACATCAGGCGTCTCCGGAGGGTTTGACGACGGCGAGGACAGTGCCTTCGCCGACCTGTTCGCCGACCTGGACGCCGACTGTCTCGACCACGCCGTCGAAGGGCGCGGTCAGCGCATGTTCCATCTTCATGGCCTCGAGGACAACGATGGTCGCACCCTTGGCCACGGCGTCGCCGGGCGAGGCGGGGGCGGCGACGATCTTGCCGGGCATGGGCGCGCGCAGGGAGCCGTCGGAGGCCCCGCTGTCGCCGCCTGCTCCGCCGCTGTGGACGAGCGGCTCGAAGCTCCATGCCTCGCCGTCGAGGAAGACGACCGGCTCATCCACCACACGGGCCAGTTCACGGCCGGGGACGTTGTTCTCGAACAGGGTTACGCCGCCGGTGAGGACGTACGCCTCGCCACGGCTCTCACCGAGATCGACGGTCCAGAAGCTGCCGTGGTCGCCAGGAGTCGCGCGGCCCTCGATCACGGCGCCGTTCAGGCGGCCACGCCGGGTGGCAGGCGTCCCGCCGTTGGAGCGGAAGCCGTACAGGCCGCCGGCGGTCGGCGACCAGGGATCCTGGAAACGGCGGCGCTGGTCGCCGCGCTGCCATTCCTCGGCGTGGTGGGCGTCCGAGGCGAGGACCGCGAGGGCGGCGACCTGCACCTCGGGCGCGGGCGCAGAAGCGGTCAGGACGGCCTCCTCGGCGGCGATGAAGGCGGTGTCGACGTCGCCGGCGACGAAGCGCGGGTGTTCGAGGCAGCGCTTCAGGAAGCCGGCGTTGGCGCGGACGGGCCAGACCTCGACCTCGCCGCACGCCTCGGCCAGTTTCGCGGCCGCTTCCTCGCGGGTGTCTGCGTGGACGATCAGCTTGGCGATCATCGGATCGTAGAACTGGCTGACCTCGCTGTCCCAGGTCACGCCGGTGTCGACACGGATGTCCTCGGGCAGGCGGATGTGCTCCAGCTTGCCGATGCTGGGCAGGAAGCCGTTGGCGGGGTCCTCGGCGTAGAGGCGGGCTTCCATGGCCCAGCCGTCGATGCCGATCTCGTCCTGTTTCAGCGGGATGGGCTCGCCGGCGGCGACGCGGAACTGCCATTCCACGAGGTCCACGCCGGTGATGGCCTCGGTGACCGGGTGTTCGACCTGCAGCCGGGTGTTCATCTCCATGAACCAGATGCGGTCGGCCTTCAGGCCGTCGGAGGCGTCGGCGATGAACTCGATGGTGCCGGCGCCCTGATAGTTCACGGCTTTCGCGGCGCGGACGGCGGCGGCGGTGACGGCGTCGCGGGTCGCCTGGTCCATGCCGGGGGCCGGAGCCTCCTCGATGACCTTCTGGTGGCGGCGCTGAAGCGAGCAGTCGCGCTCGTTCAGATGGACCACCGTGCCGTGGCTGTCGCCGAAGACCTGCACCTCGATGTGGCGTGGGCGGGTGATGTAGCTCTCGATCAGGACGCGCGGGTCGCCGAAGGAGGACTGGCCCTCGCGCTGGGCCGAGGCGAGACCGGCGGCGAAGTCTTCCGCCTTCTCGACCAGCTTCATGCCCTTGCCGCCGCCGCCGGCGACGGCCTTGATCAGGACCGGATAGCCGATGCGGGCGGCCTCGGCGGTCAGGGTCTCCGTCGACTGGTCCTCGCCCTGATAGCCGGGGGTGACCGGCACGCCGGCCTCGATCATCAGCTTCTTGGCGGCGTCCTTCAGACCCATGGCGCGGATCGAGTCCGGCTTGGGCCCGATCCAGACGATGCCGGCGGCGGCCACGGCCTCGGCGAAGTCGGCGTTCTCGGACAGGAAGCCATAGCCGGGGTGGATGGCTTCGGCGCCCGTGTCCTTGGCGGCCTGCAGGACCTTTTCGGCGACCAGATAGCTCTCGCGGGCGGGAGCGGGGCCGATCAGGACGGCCTCGTCCGCCTCGCGCACATGCAGGGCGTCGGCGTCGGCCTCGGAATAGACCGCGATCGTGCGGATGCCCATGGCGCGGGCGGTGCGGAAGACGCGGCAGGCAATCTCGCCGCGATTGGCGACCAGGACGGATTTGAACATGGGGATGTCCTAGCGCGGGTTTGCGCTGGCGTCATCGGGTTACCGGCTGGGGATCGGGATGTGGTGGTTCATCACCAAGGGCACGAAGGATCCACGAAGGACACCAAGAGGGCGGAGCGCGCTTCAGCCCCGATGAATGAAGGGCGCTTTCGCGCCGCCACGCATCACTCTTCGTGCTCTTGGTGGCCCCTTGGTGTCCTTCGTGATGAACCTTCCGCTGCCGCCTACTGGGTCCAGGACGGCTTGCGCTTGTCGAGGAAGGCGCGGACGCCTTCCTGGCCTTCGGCGGAGATGCGGGCGCGGGCGATGCGTTTGGCGGTGTCCTCGATGAGGCCGTTGTCCAGCTTGTGGTTGGCGATGTCGTTCACCAACCGCTTGGCGTCGCCCATGGCGCCCGGCGCATTGGCGGTGAGGCTGTCGCTGAGCATGGAGATGAACTCGTCGACCGAGCCCTCCGGCAGGACCAGATCCACCAGACCGGCGTGGGCGGCGTAGTCGGCGTCGAAGATGTTGGCGGTCAGGAACAGCTGACGTGCGCGGCGGGCGCCGACGGCCTCGATGACATAGGGGGCGATGGTCGCCGGGATCAGGCCCAGCTTGACCTCGGAGAAGGCGAAGCGGCTGCCCTCGACCGCCACGGCCATGTCGCAGGCGGCCACGATGCCGGCGCCGCCGCCCATGGCCGAGCCCTCGACGATGGCGCAGGTCAGGGCAGGGACGTCGTGCAGGGCCTTGAGCATGCGGGCCAGACCCATGGCGTCGTCGCGGTTGTCGCTCTCGGACCAGTCGGCGGCGTCGCGCATCCACGACAGATCGGCCCCGGCGCTGAACGTGCCGCCGGCGCCACGGATGAAGACCACGCGCACCTTGTCGGCGCCGTGCAGGGTCTCGAACGCCTCGTACAGGGCCGCGATGGTGGCGGCGTCGAAGGCGTTGCGCTTGGCCGGACGGTTGATGGTGACGAAGACCACGCCGTCGGCGGTGGCGTCGATCTGGACCAGATCGTCATTGGCGTCCGGCGCCGGGTCGGAGACCAGCGGATGGGCGATGCTGTTGATCTCGGCCGCCTCGGCGGGGGTGATGTCGAGGGCGTCTTCGGGTTGCTTCTTGTCGGTCATGGGGGCTCCTTCGAAGAGAGAACGCAGATGGGGGCGTTTGGGGTGATGAGTGCTAGTGTGCGAGAAGTGAGCGGCGCGCCTGTGCGTGCGGACAGCCTTTGCTCACCTCTCGCTCACCAGCGCTTTTCACTCCTACATCCGGAACACGCCGAAGGTCGTCTCGGGGATCGGGGCGTTGAGGCTGGCGCTGATGGCGAGGCCGAGGACGTCGCGGGTCTGGACGGGGTCGATGACGCCGTCGTCCCAGAGGCGGGCGGAGGCGTAGTATGGATTGCCCTCGTCCTCATACTTCTGGCGCACCGGGGCCTTGAAGGCCTCGGCCTGTTCCGGGGTCCAGCTGTCGGCGTCGCGGTGGACGGTGGCGAGCACGCTGGCGGCCTGTTCGCCGCCCATCACCGAGATGCGGCTGTTGGGCCAGGTGAAGAGGAAGCGCGGGGAGTAGGCCCGGCCGCACATGCCGTAGTTGCCGGCGCCGAAGCTGCCGCCGATCAGGACGGTGAACTTGGGCACCTCGGCCGAGGCGACGGCGGTGACCAGCTTGGCGCCGTTCTTGGCGATGCCCTCGGCCTCGTACTTTCCGCCGACCATGAAGCCGGAGATGTTCTGCAGGAAGACCAGCGGGATCTTCCGCTTGCAGGCCAGTTCGATGAAGTGGGCGCCCTTCAGCGCGCTTTCGGAGAACAGGACGCCGTTGTTGGCCAGGATGGCGACCGGATAGCCCCAGATGCGGGCGAAGCCGCAAACCAGGGTCGTGCCGTAGTCGCGCTTGAACTCGTCGAACTCGGAGCCGTCGACGGTGCGCGCGATGACCTCGCGGACGTCGTAGGGGGCGCGGACGTCGTCGGGGATGATGCCGTACAGCTGTTCCGGGTCCAGCGCCGGGGCCCGGGGCTCGCGCACGTCCATGTCGACGCGCTTGACCGTGTTCAGGTTGGCGACGATCGAGCGGACGATCTCCAGAGCGTGCTCGTCATTCTCGGCGACGTGGTCGACGACGCCCGACTTGCGGCCGTGGGTCTCGGCGCCGCCCAGCTCCTCGGCGGAGATGACCTCGCCGGTGGCGGCCTTCACCAGCGGCGGACCAGCCAGGAAGATGGTGCCCTGGTTGCGGACGATGACGGTCTCGTCCGACATGGCCGGGACATAGGCGCCGCCGGCGGTGCAGGAGCCCATGACGCAGGCGATCTGCGGGATCGACTTCGCCGACATGCGGGCCTGGTTGAAGAAGATGCGGCCGAAGTGGTCGCGATCCGGGAAGACCTCGGCCTGGTGCGGCAGGTTCGCGCCGCCCGAGTCGACCAGATAGACGCAGGGCAGGTTGTTCTCGACGGCGATCTCCTGCGCCCGCAGGTGCTTCTTCACCGTCATCGGGAAGTAGGCGCCCCCCTTCACCGTCGGATCGTTGGCGACGATCATGACCTCGCGGCCCGAGACCCGGCCGACGCCGCAGATCATGCCCGCGCCGGGCGCCTCGTCATTGTACATGCCGCCGGCTGCCAGTTGGCCGACTTCCAGGAAGGGCGAGCCGGGGTCCAGCAGGCGTTCGACCCGATCGCGGGGCAGCAGCTTGCCACGGGCGACGTGGCGATCGCGGCTGGCGTCCGATCCGCCGCGGGCGGCCAGGGCCACCTTCGCATGAAGTTCGTCCCGCAGGGCGCGGTTGTGGGCGTCCAGGGCCTTGAAGGCGGCGGAACCGGTGTCGATGGCGGAGGTCAGCTTCGGCATGGGGCGAGGTTTAGGGCGGTTGGGGACGCGCGCCAAGCGTTCTCCCTCCCGCCCGGGAGGGGGAGGGAGAAGGCTCAAGCTCCCCTTATGTCTCCACGCCGGAAACAGCGGTTGACCCGCCACTCCGGCCGTGGCCTGTCCGGCGTCCCATGATGACGACCCAGACCCGCGACACCCTGAAGGAATTGCTGAACCTCGCCTGGCCGGTCGTGCTGGCGCGCATCGGCATCATGACCATGGGTCTGACCGACGCCATCGTGGTCGGCCACTATGCGTCGCGCGAACTGGCCTATCACTCGCTGGCCTGGGCGCCCTCGTCGGTGGTGCTGACCACGGCCGTGGGCCTGATGATGGGGGTGCAGATCGTGACCGCCCGCCTGCGCGGCGAGGGGCGGCACGGCGAGATCGGCGCGGTGCTGCGCCGGGGCATGGTCTACGCCCTGCAGATCGGCATCGCCTCGATGCTGGCGCTGTCGATCTTCGGCCCGTGGGTCATGCAGTCGGTACATTTCGGCGAGGGGCTGGGTGAAGGCGCCTCGGGCCCGCTGGTCGTCTTCGCCCTGTCGATGCCCTTCTATCTGGTGTCGGTGGCGGCGCAGTTCTTTCTCGAGGGTCTGTCCAAGCCCAAGCCCGGCATGTGGGCGATGTGGGTCGCCAACGGGGTGAACATCGGGCTGAACCTGCTGCTGGTGCCGGACCTGCCGGGGCTGGGCTTCGACGGCGCGATCGCCTCGGCTTGGGCCACGTTCGGCGCGCGTCTGGCGCTGGCGGTGTTCCTGGTGATCTACATCGTGCGCCTGCCCGAGGCGAAGGCGTGGAACCTGTGGGTCAAGCCGGCGCGGGATCGGGTGACCGAGCGCGAGCAGGTCAAGGTGGGCGTGGGCGCCGGGGCGTCGAACTTCTTCGAGGTCGGCGGCTTCGCGGCCATGACGCTGATCGCCGGCCTGCTGGGCGCCAACGAGACCGCCAGCTGGGCGATCGTGATCAACATGTCCGCCATCGTCTTCATGCTGCCGATGGGGCTGTCCTCGGCGACGGGAGTGCTGGTCGGCCGGGCCTATGGCGCGCGCGACCGGGCGGGCGTGATGCGCGCAGGTCTGGTCGGAATCGGCGTGGTCGCGGCGCTGGCGCTGGTGGTGGCGCTGGTGATCTGGCCGACATCCGAGCTGCTGGTGCGGATCTACACGCTGGATCCGGCGCTGGTCGCGATCGCGGCTCCGGCGCTGGTGCTGGCGACGCTGTTCTTCGTGGCGGACGGAATCCAGGTCGTGGCGGCGCAGGCGAACCGCGCGGCCGGCGACGTCTGGTGGCCGTCGATCATGCATTTCGTCTCGTATGTGCTGATCATGATGCCGATCGGCTGGGTGCTGGCGCACCGGATGGGCGTGGACGGTCTGGTCTGGGCGGTGATCATCGCCAGCCTGGTGTCGGGCGCCCTGCTGACGGGTCGGTTCCTGCGGGTGGCGAGGCGGCTTCCGTAGGGATTAGGGACCTGGGATCAGGGATTAGGTGCGCGTGGGGTTGCGGTATCGCACCGTACTCGCCACTAACCAGACCAATCCCTGATCCTCACTCCCTACCCGGAATCCATGTCCCGCATCCTCATCACCTCGGCGCTGCCCTACATCAACGGCATCAAGCATCTGGGGAATCTGGCGGGCTCGATGCTGCCGGCGGACGTCTATGCGCGGTTCAAGCGCGGGCAGGGCCATGAGGTGCTCTACATCTGCGCCACCGACGAGCATGGGACGCCGGCCGAACTGGCCGCCGCCGCCGCCGGGCGAGACGTGCGCACCTATTGCGACGAGCAGCACGACATCCAGAAGAGGGCCGGCGAAGCGTTCGGTCTGAGCTACGACTGGTTCGGCCGGTCCTCGGGCGAGCCAAACCGCCGCCTGACCCAGCATTTCGCCAAGGTGCTGGAGGAGCGTGGCCTGATCGAGGAGCGGGTCGACCGGATGATCTATTCCGTCGACGACGCCCGCTTCCTGCCGGACCGCTATGTCGAGGGCACCTGTCCGCACTGCGGCCACGTCGGGGCGCGCGGAGACCAGTGCGACAACTGCGGTCGCCTGCTGGACCCGACCGACCTGATCGATCCGTATTCGTCGGTGTCTGGGTCGAAGAACCTCGAGGTCCGCGACACTCGTCACCTGTACCTGCTGCAGACGAAGCTGGAGCAGCCGATCCGCGAGTGGATCGGGTCGAAAACCGACTGGCAGACGCTGGCGAAGTCGATCGCCTACAAGCATCTGGACGAAGGCCTGATCGACCGCGGCATCACCCGCGACCTGAAATGGGGCGTGCCGGTGGTGGGGGCGGACGGCGGTCCGCGGCCGGGCATGGAGGGCAAGGTCTTCTACGTCTGGTTCGATGCGCCCATCGAATACATCGGCGCGACCGAGGAGTGGGCGCAGGCCACCGGCCGGACGTGGCGCGACTGGTGGCGTCTGGACGAGGGCGCCGACGATGTCCGCTACGTCCAGTTCATGGGCAAGGACAATGTCGCCTTCCACACCGTCAGCTTCCCGGCGACGATCATCGGCTCGGGCGAGCCGTGGAAGACGGTCGATACGCTGAAGGCCTTCAACTGGCTGAACTGGTACGGCGGGAAATTCTCGACCAGCCAGAAGCGCGGCGTGTTCATGGATCAGGCGCTGGAGCTGCTGCCGGCGGACTACTGGCGCTGGTATTTGACGGCCTATGGCCCGGAGCATTCGGACGCGGCCTTCACCTGGGAGCAGTTCCAGGGGGCGGTGAACAAGGACCTGGCCGATGTGCTGGGCAATTTCGTCAACCGCATCGTCAAGTTCGCGGAGTCGAAGTTAGAGGGCGTCGTGCCGGAGGCCGGCGAGCCGGGGCCGCTGGAGGCGAAGCTGGAGGCGGACATCCGCTCGCTGATCGCCGAGGCCGAGGCGCAGTTCGAGGCCATGGAGTTCCGCAAGGCCTGCGTGGCCCTGCGCGCCATCTGGGTGCTGGGCAACGAGTATCTGCAGGAAGCCGCGCCGTGGACCGCGTTCAAGACGGACGTGGATCGCGCGGCGGTCGGCGTGCGCACCGGCCTGAACCTGGTCGCCCTGTTCGCCCGTCTGGCGGCGCCGGTGATGCCGTCGTCGGCGGAGAAGGTCGCCGCCTCGGTCGGCGCGACCGACCTCAGCTGGCCCGCGGCCGACGCCGACTTCCTGAACGCCCTGCCGCGCGGTCAGGCGGTGGCGGCTCAGGGCGTGCTGTTCGCCAAGATCGAGGACACGCAGGTCGCCGAATGGTCGGAGCGGTTCGGCGGGGCGCAGTAACGCCGACGGGAGCGCCTTGACGTTTCCGGCGTTGCCCTGACGCACGCAGGAGACGCCCCGGATGATCGCCACCCTCGCACTGGCCCTGTCGCTGACCGCCGGGCCACAGGTCAGCCAGCCGTCGTTCGACTGTCGCCGGGCCTCGACCCCGACCGAGCATGCGATCTGCGCCGATCACCGGCTGGGGCGGATGGATCGCGCGCTGACCGAGCGCTACGTCGAGGCGCGCCGGGCCATGACCCCGGCGATGCGGGAGGCCCTGACGCGGGACCAGCGGTGGTTCCTGGGCGCGCGCGACGAGTGGCACGAGAACAGGACGCGGCCCGGCTTCGTCGACTTTCCGGGACTGGCCGAACGGATGGACGACCGGATCGGCTTTCTGGAGCGCGTCCAGACCCGGCCGGCGACGCACATGCAGGGCGTCTGGCGCAATGCGGCCAGTCAGATCGAGATCCGGACGCTGGAGAAGGGGCAGATGTCGGTGGAGATCAGCGCCGCCAACCCGGTCAACGCCCGCTGGCTCTGCGAGGTCTCGGGCCGGGGGCAGGTCGGGGATCGTGTCATCACCCTGGACGGCGGCGACGGCTGGCGGATCCGGCTGTCGCTGGACCGGGGCTATCTGAAGGTCGAGGAGATTCCTCCGGGCGGGCATGGCGCCGTGCGGCCCTACTGCGGTGCGAACGGACATCTGGGGGAGGCTTACTTCCGGACGCGATAAAGAAAAAGGCCCGGATCGCTCCGGGCCTTTCGTTCATTGCGCGGGCGCCGGGGCGGGCGTCGCGGGGATGGTCACCGGGGGCGGGGTATCGCCGGGCTGGCTCGGGAGGCCGGCGGCGGGGATGTGTCTGTCCTCGCTGCGGACGCCCTTCAGGTGTTTGGCGACCTCTTCCGGGCCGATGGCCATGAAGGCCGGGACGGCGCGGTTGTGGGCGTCGACGTTGTCGGTGCGGACCACGACCGAGCGGTAGCCGTCCCAGATCATGTGCACGGCGACATAGAGGACGACGATCAGGCCGAGGTAGCCGATCCAGCGATGCTTGCTCAGCAGCTTGGCGATGTACGTGGCGGCGACGCCCATCAGGGCGATCGACAGGATCAGGCCGAAGACCATGATCCACGGGTGGTCGTGCGCCGCGCCGGCGACGGCCAGAACATTGTCCAGCGACATGGTGACGTCGGCGATCATGATCTGCAGCAGGGCGGCGCCGAAGGTCTTGCGCTTGATGCCCAGCTGTTCAGGGGTCGCGCCGCCGCCGTGGTGGGCGGCGAGGGCGGCTTCCATCTCCTCGGTCGACTCGGCCTGGTCGTGGGTCGCCTGCTCGCGCAACTCGCGCCACATCTTCCAGCAGACCCACAGCAGCAGAACGCCGCCCGCCAGCAGCAGGCCGATGATGGCCAGAAGCTGGACGGTGATCAGGGCGAAGCCGATGCGCAGGATCACCGCGGCGATCAGGCCGATCAGGATGGCCTTCTTGCGCTGTTCGGGCGCGAGGGCGGCGGCGGCGAGGCCCACGGCGACGGCATTGTCGCCGGCGAGGACCAGGTCGATCATCAGCACCTTGCCAAGCGCGGAGGCCTGGGAGGCGAGTTCGGGAGAGGCGAGAAATTCCATAACCGGCGCTTAGGCCCGCCCCGAACCTGCGTCAATCTGTCAGCACCTTGTCCTCCCCGTCGCGTCGCGATGGGGAGGTGGATCGACGGCGCAGCCGGCGAGACGGAGGGGGCGGCGCCGTCGGAGATGTTTCGGGGAAGATGTCAGCTGGCGCCGTCGCCCCCTCCGGCACGCCGCATATTTGCGGCGCGCCACCTCCCCATGCTTCGCACGGGGAGGAAATTAGCGGCTTTGCGCGCGGACAGTCTCGTACAGGGCGATGGCGGCGGCGTTGGAGACGTTCAGGCTTTCGAAGCCGCCGGGCATGGGGATCCTGGCCATGGCCTCGCAGTGTTCCGCCACCAGACGGCGCACGCCATCGCCCTCGGAGCCCATGACCAGAACGGTCGGCGAGGCGTCCAGCGCCTGTTCCAGCGTCAGGTCGGCGGAGCCGTCGAGGCCCACGGCGCGCCAGCCCATGTCGGCCAGCTTCTCCAGCGCACGGCTGAGATTGGTGACGCGGGCGCAGGGCAGGCGTTCGGTGGCGCCGGCGGAGGCCTTGGCGAGCGCGCCGGCGAGGGCGGGGGAGTGCCGGTCCTGCACCACGATGCCCTTGGCGCCGAATGCCAGGGCCGAGCGGAAGATGGCGCCGACGTTCTGCGGGTCGGTCAGCTGGTCCAGCATGACGATGACGCCGGACGCGTCCTCGGCGATGTCTTCCAGAGAGACGCCTTCCAGCGGGGCGACCTTGAAGGCGAAGCCCTGATGGACCGCGCCGGCCGGGAGCAGGCGATCGATCTGCTGCGGATCCATGACCTCCGCCTTGTGGCCGTTTGGGGCGAGGCGGTCGCGCTCGATCTCGGCGGCGCGGTCGGCGGTGACGATCAGCCGGCCCATGCCCTTGCGCGCCGGGTTGGACAGGGCCGCCAGCACCGGGTGGCGGCCCCAGACGAAGTTGTCGGCATCGGCCTTCGTATTGCGCGACGGGCGGGGCGCGGAATCACTGAAGCCCTTCGCGGGGGGATTGGGGTTCCAGCCGCCGGTTTTATTTCCGCCGCGGTCCTGACCTCGCGGGGCGTCGAAACGCCCGCCAGGCTTGACGGAAGGGGCCGTTTTCTTGCCCGATTTCCGGTCGTTGCGTTCTGGATTTCTCGACACTATAAGACGCCCTCCGATTTGGAGCCCTGAGGGCTTTCGGGTCTGGCGCACCTCCTAAAGCAGGCGTCGTCGGATCACGAGAGGCTTTATCGCGGCGGGAACCGAAAGGCGCCCGGCACGATGGTCCATCGGTTTTGAAAAGCGCGTTGGGGGAATGTCCCGAGCGGCAAAGGGGGGGGACTGTAAATCCCCTGCGTAAGCTTCGCAGGTTCGAGTCCTGCTTCCCCCACCACGCGCTTTCAAAACGAGGGATCGGACCCCATATCGGGTCGGCTGCGGAGGTCCATCAGGTCCGACGCAGTCTCCGCGCGGGTATAGTACAATGGTAGTACAGCAGCCTTCCAAGCTGAATATGTCGGTTCGATTCCGTCTACCCGCTCCAGGTTTTTGAGATCAGCACCGCGCCCCTCCGCTGACGGACCCGGGCCACAGGAGTTTTGGCCATGGCCAAGGAAAAGTTCGAACGCACCAAGCCGCACTGCAACATCGGCACGATCGGTCACGTTGACCA
>NZ_BAAAGA010000003.1:0-32921 GCF_039523815.1 Brevundimonas kwangchunensis
TGGTCAACGTGACCGATCGTGCCGATGTTGCAGTGCGGCTTGGTGCGTTCGAACTTTTCCTTGGCCATTCTCTTCTCTCCGTCCCCTGAAATGAGGGGGCTGTAGTCCTTGGGGTTTTCAGGGGTCCGGCAGGCCTTGTGGGCCTGCCGGGCTTGGTTGGGTTTAGGCGGAATACTTCTTGATCACTTCGTCGGCGACGTGTTGCGGCACCGGGTCGTAGTGGTCGTACTGCATGGTGAACTGGGCGCGGCCCTGCGACATGCCACGCAGCGTGTTCACATAGCCGAACATGTTGGCCAGCGGCACGAAGGCGTTCACGACGACGGCGTTGCCGCGCATGTCCTGACCCTGGATCATGCCGCGACGGCCGTTCAGGTCGCCGATGACCGAGCCGAGGTATTCCTCGGGGGTCACGACTTCCACCGCCATGATCGGCTCGAGCAGCTTCGGCGCGCCCTTCTCCTTCAGTTCGCGGAACGCAGCGCGCGACGCGATTTCGAAGGCCAGGACCGAGGAGTCGACGTCGTGGAACTTGCCGTCCGTCAGCGTCGCCTTGAAGTCGATCAGCGGGAAGCCCGCCAGCAGGCCGCTGTCCTTCACCGACTCCAGACCCTTCTCGACGCCCGGGATGTATTCCTTGGGCACCGCGCCGCCGACGATGGCGGACTCGAAGATGAAGCCCGAACCCGGCTCGCCCGGTTCGAAGGTCAGCATGACGCGGGCGAACTGGCCCGTACCACCGGTCTGCTTCTTGTGCGTGTAGTCGATGTCGACCTTGCGGCCGAGCGATTCACGGTAGGCCACCTGCGGCGCGCCGATGTTCGCCTCGACCTTGTAGGTGCGCTTCAGGATGTCGATCTTGATGTCGAGGTGCAGCTCGCCCATGCCCTTCAGGATCGTCTGGCCCGACTCGTGGTCGGTCGAGACGGTGAAGGACGGATCTTCCGAAGCCAGCTTGGCCAGGGCGACGCCCAGCTTCTCCTGGTCGGCCTTCGACTTGGGCTCGACGGCGATCTCGATGACCGGCGCCGGGAACTCCATCTTCTCCAGGATGACCGGCGACTTCAGCGGGTCACACAGGGTGTCGCCGGTGCGGGTTTCCTTCAGGCCGGCCAGGGCGACGATGTCGCCGGCGTAGGCTTCCTTGATGTCCTCGCGGTTGTTCGAGTGCATCTGCAGCATGCGGCCGACGCGCTCGCGCTTGTCGCGCGACGAGTTCAGCAGGCTCATGCCGGTTTCCATCTTGCCCGAGTACAGGCGGCAGAAGGTCAGCGAGCCGACGAACGGATCGTCCATGATCTTGAAGGCCAGAACCGACAGCGGCTCATCGTCCGACGCCTTGCGGACGATCGGCTCTTCGGTCTTGAAGTCGATGCCCGGGGTCGGCGGGATGTCCACCGGCGACGGCAGGTAGTCGACGACGGCGTCCAGCAGCGTCTGCACGCCCTTGTTCTTGAAGGCCGAGCCGCACAGGATCGGATAGAAGGCGCCCGTCAGAACGGCCTTGCGGATGCACTTCTTGATGGTTTCTTCCGACGGCTCGTTGCCCTCGAGGTAGGCTTCCATGGCCTCGTCATCGAGTTCGACGGCGTTGTCGATCAGGTACTGGCGAGCCGCGTTGGCCTTCTCGACCAGGTCGTCCGGAATCGGCACGTCCTTGTAGGAAGCGCCCAGGCCGTCGTTGTCCCAGACCACGCCGGTCATGCGGACCAGATCGACCAGACCCTTCAGGTCGCTCTCGGCGCCGATCGGGAACTGGATCGGCACAGCCTTGGCGCCCAGACGGTCGCGGATCGACTCGACCGATTTGTCGAAGTCGGCGCCGATCTTGTCCATCTTGTTGACGTAGACGATGCGCGGAACCTTGTACTTGTCGGCCTGACGCCAGACGGTCTCGGTCTGCGGCTCGACGCCGGCGTTGCCGTCCAGCACGGTCACGGCGCCGTCCAGCACGCGCAGCGAGCGCTCGACTTCAATGGTGAAGTCCACGTGGCCGGGGGTGTCGATGATGTTCAGGCGCTTTTCTTGCCAGAAGGCGGTCGTCGCGGCCGACGTGATGGTGATGCCGCGTTCCTGCTCCTGGTCCATCCAGTCCATGGTGGCGGCGCCGTCGTGGACTTCACCGATCTTATGGCTCTTGCCGGTGTAGTACAGGATCCGCTCGGTCGTCGTCGTCTTGCCGGCGTCGATGTGCGCCATGATGCCGAAGTTGCGGTAGTCTTCGATTTTATGCGTGCGGGGCATGGGAGCGTGCCTTGCGGTCAATGCGGCGCCGGTTCCAGCGCCAGAGGGATGTTCGGATAAGCGAGCGCGGGCGATTTAGCTCAAACCGCCCGCGCCGGATAGTCAGTAGATAGGAACCAGTGATGGCCCCTTGAAGGCGTTACCAGCGGTAGTGGCTGAAGGCGCGGTTGGCTTCGGCCATCTTGTGGGTGTCTTCGCGCTTCTTCACGGCGGTGCCGCGGTTGTTCGAAGCGTCCAGCAGTTCGGCGGCCAGCTTTTCCGTCATCGTGTTTTCGCCGCGGTTGCGGGCGGCGTTCACGAGCCAGCGGATGGCCAGGGCGCGGCGACGGTCCGGACGGACCTCGACCGGCACCTGATAGGTGGCGCCGCCGACGCGACGCGAACGGACTTCGACCGACGGGGCGACGTTGTTCAGGGCGTCGTGGAAGGTCGCGACCGGCTCCTGGTCCTTCTTCTTGTCTGCCAGGATGTCGAAGGCGCCGTACACGATGTTTTCGGCGACGGCTTTTTTGCCTTCGTACATGACGTAGTTCATGAATTTGGTGACGACCAGGTCACCGAATTTGGGATCCGGCAGGACTTCACGCTTCTGGGCGCGGTGACGACGGGACATGGGTTTGGCCTTCTAGATCGATATCGAACGGCCGATCCGAACCCCACGGGCGCGGACCGGCGAATGGAATGAAGCGGTCGCTTACTTCGGACGCTTGGCGCCGTAGTGCGAACGGCGCTGCTTGCGGTCCTTGACGCCTTGCGTGTCGAGCACGCCGCGCAGAATGTGGTAGCGAACGCCCGGAAGGTCCTTCACGCGGCCGCCACGGATCAGCACCACCGAGTGCTCCTGCAGGTTGTGGCCTTCGCCCGGGATGTAGCACACGGCTTCGATGCCGGTGGTCAGACGGACCTTGGCGACCTTACGCAGAGCCGAGTTCGGCTTCTTCGGGGTCGTGGTGTAGACGCGGGTGCAGACGCCGCGACGCTGCGGGCAGCCCTTCAGGGCCGGGACCTTGTTGCGGACCGGCTTGGGGGCGCGCGGCTTGCGGATCAGCTGGTTGATCGTAGGCATCGAGTACTCGTTCTCTTCTAGTCGATGGGGGCGTGTGCCTTTCGGCCGGAGCGCCCCGGTGAGCCTTCTTTTCGGATGGCGAGATCGCCACCCTCGGGTGAGATTTCGAGCCTCGCTCGCGACAAACACAAAAGCCGGAACGCGCGCTTTGGGCGATCCGGCGGGCACAGCCCGTGTCGATGAGTTGTCACGATCGCGGAGGAGGTCCGGGGACATCCCTCTCGAAAGTGCGCGGCTTCTACGCGCGTGGGGCCCCCAGGTCAAGGGAGCTCCGCCTCCGGCTCCTCCCGAAACTCCGTGCCGTAGGTGATCCGCGTCCCCGGACGGGCATTCTCCGGCGCGCGGGCGCCGTCGGATTGCGCCGCCTGTAACGCCGCCGCTGCGAATCCTGCCCCTGCAGGCCGCTCGCGCAGCACCCTGCAATTCTCCAGGCGCCGGTCGGACCCGACCACGCAGGACAGGGTGACAAACCCGCGATCCGGCGGCGCTGACGGCGTCGAGGCGCAGGCGCTCATCATCAACATCGCGAGAATGGAAAGCATCCGCTTCATTGGCCACTCCTGCCGCCGGCAAAGGCCCGCACACGACCTCCGCCCCAATACGGCCACGCTCGCCGCACCACATGACATGAAGTTGCAATTGCGGGATCGCAATGACCATAGCGGGAACGATCTCGGTCGCCTTCAGGACCCGTGTTCCTGTCATCCTGCTATCGATTCTGCTTCATCTGCTCATACTGATCCCGATCGGTCTGGCCGTTCCGCGACTGATCCGCCCGCTACAGCCGATCGAGTATCAGACCATCCCGCTGGACCTTACGCCCATGCCAGTCGTCCGCTCGCGCCGACTTGCGCAAACCTCGACGCCGTCGCCGGGCGCCAGAACGGTGGGACCATCAGCGATACAGCCGCGCATCCCTCAGACCCTGCCTGCGGGTTCCACCGCGCCGACCGTCCCCGCCGAAGCCCCTGTCATTGAGGAACGTTGGCGCGTACGCCCGCTCGATCCGTCCGCCCCCGGCACCCCCATGGGCCGCGTCGCCCGCATCCCCTGCCCCGCCGCTCCGGGCGACCGGCTGGGCCAAAGGGTCTGCCTGACCGGGTCCGCCATGCATCGCCCTGAAATGCCCGAAGGTCATGCCGATCCCCTGCCCGCCGGCCCGAGCCGCTCCGAGCAGAACCGCGAGGAGGGCTTCGAACGCCAGAGGCGCGCGAACGAGGCGTGGCGCGACTACACGAGGGGCGAAGGAGAGTATCCCGGTCTTCGTTCGCTGTTCACGGAGCGATGACACCGCACAAGCCGCAATACGGCCACGCTCGCCGGATCACTTCCGGTTTGAACAGGGAGTGGGCATGATCGCGCGATCAGGCGATATCCGAAAATGGCGAAAGCCGGCGCTGGTCGGCGCTTCTGTGCTCGCCCACGCCCTGGTGCTCGGCGGACTTGGCCTGCGCACCATTCATATGGAGACGACCTCGCCCGCTCCGGAGCAGGTGATCCTCGTTGAGATCGAACCGCGGCCGTTGCTGGAGAACGAGCAGCCACGGCCCACGCCGTCTCCCTCTCCCGCTTCTGCGTCCAGTGAGCCCCGGCCCGCGCCGGCGACCCAGCCCACGGTCTTCGGCCTGCGCCTGCCGTTCCAGCGGCAGACCGAGGACGATGAGGATCAGAGCCCCTCCCCGCCGGCGCCCCGTGCGCCCGCGGGAGCAGCGCCAGCGGGAGCGCCGGCGCCGCCTGCGGGTGGATGGACGGTCCGCCCGGATACGCTCGGGGACAGGATCGGTCGCGGGTTGCGCACCCGTGGCCCGGGCTGCGCCAGCCCACAACTGCTGACCGAAGCGGAACGAACCGTCTGCGATGAGCGCTTTGGCGAACGCGCCGCCGCCGCCCCTCCGATCGACGGAACGGGAGACGCCCGTCGCGACGCCGAACTGGCCCGTCAGGGCGCTCGTGAACTCCAGCAGTACGAGGCCCGCCGACGGCCGCTCTCGGGCGGTTCCGGGCTGGTTGGCCCGCAGGACGGCGTCGGCTCCAACTTCGGTATCGGCGTCGCCGGCGCCCATCTGGATCCGTCCCTGCGACCGGACTCGACGCAGAACATCCGCACGCGCCGCGATGGCCCTCGCGCCTCGGGCACGCCGATGACGCCGGGCGCATCGTCCCCCCGGGACACCGACGACACGCCCTAGGTTCGCCCCCGCGCCTGCACAGCGGCAGCCCCCAGGTCGGCAGTGCGCGGTTGCGCGCTCAAGCAGCGAGCGCCCGCGGCGCGAGCGTCAGCGCACAAAAGAAAAGAGCGGCCCCATCGCCGGAGCCGCTCCCTTCAGTTCAGTTTCCGAACCCGGATCAGCCTTCCGACTTCTCCAGCTCCAGCGCCAGGTCGGCCGGCAGCGGCTCGACAGCGTCTTCGCGAGCCTGCGTCAGCTCGGCGTCGCGCTCGTTGGCGATCTTCTGCAGGCTGCGCAGGTAGGCGCCCGTACCGGCCGGGATCAGGCGGCCGACGATGACGTTTTCCTTCAGGCCTTCCAGCGTGTCGCGCTTGCCGTTGACCGAGGCGTCGGTGAGGACGCGGGTGGTCTCCTGGAACGACGCCGCCGAGATGAAGCTGCGGGTCTGCAGCGACGCCTTGGTGATGCCCAGCAGGACCGGCTGCGTGATGGCCTGACGGCCGCCGCGCTTCTCGACCTTCTGGTTCTCCAGGACGGCTTCGGCGACTTCGACGGTGTCGCCGCGGATCAGGGTGGTTTCACCCGAATCCAGCACTTCCACCTTCTGCAGCATCTGGCGAACGATCACCTCGATGTGCTTGTCGTTGATCGGCACGCCCTGCAGTCGATAGACCTCCTGCACCTCGTTCACGAGGTACTCGGCCAGCGCCTCGACGCCCTGGATGCGCAGCAGATCGTGCGGATCCGGATTGCCGTCGATGATGTAGTCGCCCTTCTGGATCAGATCGCCGTCGTGGACGGAGATGTGCTTACCCTTCGGGATCAGGAATTCCACTGCCTCGGCCTGGTTGCCATCGGCATCCGGCTCCGGGGTGATCTTGATGCGACGCTTGTTCTTGTAGTCGCGACCGAACTCGACGCGACCATCCATCTCGGCGATGACCGCGCAGTCCTTCGGACGGCGAGCTTCGAACAGTTCGGCGACGCGCGGCAGACCGCCGGTGATGTCGCGGGTCTTGGCGCCTTCGGTCGGAACGCGGGCGATGATCTCACCCGGCTTGACCACGTCGCCATTCGCCACCGACAGAACGGCGCCGACGGGCAGCAGGTAACGGGCGTCGGAGCCCGAGGCCAGCTTGGCGTAGGCGTCGCCCGAGGTGACGCCCATGGCCGGACGGAGGTCCGAACCACGCGGACTGGCACGCCAGTCCGAAACCACGCGCTGCGCGATACCGGTGGCTTCGTCGGTTTCCTCGCGGACCGAAAGGCCCTCGACCAGATCCTCGAAGCGGACGGTGCCGCCCACTTCGGTGATGATCGGGGTGGTGTACGGGTCCCACTCGGCCAGACGCTGACCCTTGGCGATGTCCGCGCCTTCCTTGACGCGGATGCGGGCGCCGTACGGGACCTTGTGGGTCTCGCGGTCCTTGCCGTCCACGACCACGGTGATCACGACGTTGCGGCTCATCGAGACCAGATCGCCGTGCGCCGCCTTGACGGTCGGGCCGGTGATCTTGGCCGTACCCGGGTTGGTGGCCTCGTAGAACGAGGTTTCCGCCACCTGGGCCGTACCGCCGATGTGGAAGGTCCGCATCGTCAGCTGGGTGCCGGGCTCGCCGATCGATTGGGCGGCGATGACGCCGACCGCTTCGCCGATGTTGACGTTGGTGCCGCGGGCCAGGTCACGACCGTAGCAGAAGGCGCAGATGCCGGCTTCGGCTTCACAGGTCAGGGCCGAACGGACCTTGATCGACTGAACGCCGGCGGCCTCGATGGCCTCGACTTCCTCTTCCTGCAGATAGGTGTCTGCCGGGAAGATGACCGTGTCCGTGCCGGGCTCCTTGATGTCCTCGGCCGCATAGCGACCCAGGACGCGCTGGCCCAGCGAAACGAGGACGTCACCGCCCTCGACCACTGCGCGCAGGGTGATGCCGCGGGTCGAACCGCAGTCGTCCTCGGTGACGATCGAGTCCTGCGCAACGTCCACCAGGCGGCGGGTCAGGTAACCCGAGTTGGCGGTCTTCAGCGCGGTGTCGGCCAGACCCTTACGGGCGCCGTGGGTCGAGTTGAAGTACTCGAGAACGGTCAGGCCTTCCTTGAAGTTCGAGATGATCGGGGTCTCGATGATCTCGCCCGACGGCTTGGCCATCAGACCACGCATGCCGCCCAGCTGCTTCATCTGCGCCTGCGAACCACGAGCGCCCGAGTTGGCCATCATGAACACCGAGTTGATGTCCGGGTTCTGGCCCTTGATGAGCACGCGCGGCTGGGCGATCTCGCCCATCATCGCGTCGGCGATCTTGTCCGTGGCCTTGGCCCAGGCGTCGACGACCTTGTTGTACTTCTCGCCCTTGGTGATCAGACCGTCGGCGTACTGCTGCTCGTATTCCTCGACCTGGGTGCGGGTCTCGGCGACGAACCCGGCCTTGGCTTCCGGAATGACGATGTCGTCCTTGCCGAACGAGATGCCGGCCTTGGCGGCTTCGCGGAAGCCCAGCTGCATCATCTGGTCGGCGAAGATGACCGTCGCCTTCTGACCGCAGTGACGGTAGACCTGATCAATCAGGTTGCCGATTTCCTTCTTGGTCAGGTTCTTCTCGAGCAGGCGGTAGCCGATGTTCGCGTTATGCGGCAGCAGCGCGCCCAGCTTCATGCGGCCCGGGGTCGTGTCGATGACCTTCGTCACCACCTGACCTTCGGCGTTCATTTCCGTCCAGCGGGCTTTGATCTTCGTGTGCAGCGTCACGACCTTGGCGTCGAGCGCGGCGTCGATCTCGCCCATGTTGGCGAACAGCTTGTTCTCGCCCGGCTCGCCGTCCTTGACCAGCGACAGGTAGTACAGGCCCAGGACGATGTCCTGCGACGGCACGATGATCGGCTTGCCGTTGGCGGGCGACAGGATGTTGTTGGTCGACATCATCAGGACGCGCGCTTCCAGCTGGGCCTCAAGGCTCAGCGGGACGTGCACGGCCATCTGGTCGCCGTCGAAGTCGGCGTTGAACGCAGTACAGACCAGCGGGTGCAGGCGGATGGCCTTGCCCTCGATCAGCTTCGGCTCGAACGCCTGGATGCCCAGACGGTGCAGGGTCGGCGCGCGGTTCAGCAGGACCGGGTGCTCGCGGATGACCTCGTCGAGGATATCCCACACCTGCGGCTGCTCACGCTCCACCATGCGCTTGGACTGCTTGACGGTGCCCGACAGGCCCTTGGCGTCCAGACGCGCGTAGATGAACGGCTTGAACAGCTCCAGAGCCATCTTCTTGGGCAGGCCGCACTCGTGCAGCTTCAGCTCCGGACCCACGGTGATGACCGAACGGCCCGAGTAGTCGACGCGCTTGCCGAGCAGGTTCTGACGGAAGCGGCCCTGCTTGCCTTTCAGCATGTCGGCCAGCGACTTCAGCGGACGCTTGTTGGCGCCCGTGATCACGCGGCCGCGGCGGCCGTTGTCGAACAGGGCGTCGACCGATTCCTGCAGCATCCGCTTTTCGTTACGGATGATGATGTCCGGCGCGCGCAGCTCGATCAGGCGCTTCAGACGGTTGTTACGGTTGATGACCCGGCGGTACAGGTCATTCAGGTCCGACGTTGCGAAGCGGCCGCCGTCCAGCGGCACCAGCGGGCGCAGTTCCGGCGGGATGACCGGAACGACGTTCAGGATCATCCACTCCGGCTTGTTGCCGCTCTCGAGGAAGGCCTCGATCAGCTTCAGGCGCTTCGACGCCTTCTTGGCCTTCATTTCCGACGGATTGTCGGCCAGTTCGGCGCGGTGCTTCTCGGCCTCGGTGTTGAGGTCGATGCCCATCAGCAGGTTGCGGACAGCCTCGGCGCCGATCTCGGCGGTGAAGCCGTCATCGCCGAACTCTTCCTGGTAGCGATAGAACTCGTCTTCCGTCAGCAGCTGGTTCTGCTTCAGCGGGGTCAGGCCCGGCTCGGTGACGATGTAGTTCTCGAAGTACAGGACGCGCTCGACGTCCTTCAGCGCCATGTCGAGCATCAGCGAGATGCGCGACGGCAGCGACTTCAGGAACCAGATGTGAGCGACCGGCGAAGCCAGCTCGATGTGGCCCATCCGCTCGCGACGGACGCGGGCCAGGGTGACCTCGACGCCGCACTTCTCGCAGATGATGCCCTTGTACTTCATGCGCTTGTACTTGCCGCACAGGCATTCGTAGTCCTTGGTCGGGCCAAAGATACGGGCGCAGAACAGGCCGTCACGCTCGGGCTTGAACGTGCGGTAGTTGATGGTTTCCGGCTTCTTGATCTCGCCGAACGACCACGACCGGATCTTCTCCGGCGAGGCCAGTGCGATGCGGATCTGGTCGAAGGTCGGGGTGACCGGGACCGGGTTGAAGATGTTCAGGACTTCCTGGTTCATCTTTTTTCCTTCTGCGGCAAGGCCGCGTCAAAATCTTGGGGAGCGGTTTGGCGAACGGTGAAAAGTAAAGAGTGAGCGGAGGAGTGAGCGACATCGCGCTCACTGTTCACTCCGCTCACCCCTCGCTCACTCAGCTGTTCTCCAGCTCCACGTTCAGGCCCAGCGAGCGCATTTCCTTCACGAGCACGTTGAACGACTCGGGGATGCCCGCCTCGAAGCTGTCGTCGCCGCGGACGATCGCTTCGTAGACCTTGGTCCGGCCGGCCACGTCGTCCGACTTCACCGTCAGCATTTCCTGCAGGGTGTAGGCGGCGCCGTAGGCTTCCAGTGCCCACACCTCCATCTCGCCGAAGCGCTGGCCGCCGAACTGCGCCTTGCCGCCCAGCGGTTGCTGGGTGACGAGCGAGTACGGCCCGATGGAGCGGGCGTGGATCTTGTCGTCGACCAGGTGGTGCAGCTTCAGCATGTAGATGTAGCCGACCGTTACCGGACGCTTGAACTGCTCGCCGGTCTGACCGTCGAACAGGATGGACTGGCCCGAACGATCCAGACCGGCCTTCTCCAGCAGGTCCTCGATGTCGTTGATGTGCGCACCGTCAAAGACCGGGGTCGCGAACGGAACGCCCTTCGACAGGTTGCGGGCCAGCTCGACCAGTTCGTCCTCGTCCTGCGGCAGCGGGGTGTCCTTGCCGTAGACGTCCGACAGGTGGTCGATCAGCGCCTGCTTCTGGCCGCCCTGTTGCCAGGCTTCCAGCAGACCCTGGATCTGCTTGCCGAGACCGGCCGCAGCCCAACCCAGATGGGTTTCGAAGATCTGGCCGATGTTCATGCGCGACGGCACGCCCAGCGGGTTCAGAACGACGTCGACCGACGTACCGTCCTCCAGGTGCGGCATGTCCTCGATCGGCAGGATCTTGGAAATGACGCCCTTGTTGCCGTGACGGCCGGCCATCTTGTCGCCCGGCTGAAGCTTGCGCTTCACGGCCACGAAGACCTTGACCATCTTCATGACGCCCGGGGGCAGTTCGTCGCCGCGCTGCAGCTTCTCGACCTTGTCCTCGAAGCGACGATCAAGGGCCTTACGGGCGTCCTCGAACTGCTTCTTCATGGCCTCGAGCTCGCCCATCGCCTTCTCGTCGTCGAGGGCGATCTGCCACCACAGACCCTTGGACAGCTCACCGAGCTTCTCGTCGGTGACCTCGCCGCGGCCCAGGCCCTTCGGACCCGAGACGGCGGTCTTGCCGACCAGCAGAGGCTTCAGACGGCCATAGACGTTGCGCTCGAGAATCTTGAGCTCGTCGTCGCGGTCCTTGCCCAGACGCTCGATCTCGGCGCGTTCGATAGCGAGCGCGCGCTCGTCCTTGTCGACGCCGTGACGGTTGAAGACGCGCACGTCCACGATGGTGCCGGCGACGCCAGGCGGCAGACGCAGCGAGGTGTCGCGGACGTCCGAAGCCTTCTCGCCGAAGATCGCGCGCAGCAGCTTCTCTTCCGGGGTCATCGGGCTTTCGCCCTTCGGCGTCACCTTGCCGACCAGGATGTCGCCCGGCTGGACCTCGGCGCCGATCGCCACGATGCCGGCCTCGTCGAGGTTGCGCAGGGCTTCCTCGCCGACGTTCGGGATGTCGCGGGTGATTTCTTCCGGTCCCAGCTTGGTGTCGCGGGCCATCACCTCGAACTCGTCGATGTGGATCGACGTGAAGATGTCGTCGCGCACGATGCGCTCCGAGATCAGGATCGAGTCCTCGAAGTTGTAGCCGTTCCACGGCATGAACGCGACCAGGGCGTTGCGGCCCAGAGCCAGTTCGCCCAGGTCCGTCGACGGGCCGTCGGCGATCACGTCACCGAATTTGACCTCGTCGCCCACGCGCACGATCGGGCGCTGGTTGATGCAGGTCGACTGGTTCGAGCGCTGGAACTTCGACAGGCGGTAGATGTCGACGCCCGAACGGCCAGCGTCCACGTCGCCCGTGGCGCGCACGACGATACGGGTGCCGTCGATCTGCTCGACGACGCCGTCACGACGGGCCACCACGACGGCGCCCGAGTCCACGGCCACGACGGCTTCCATGCCGGTGCCGACCAGCGGCGCGTCCGACTGGACCAGCGGCACGGCCTGGCGCTGCATGTTCGCGCCCATCAGTGCGCGGTTGGCGTCGTCGTTTTCCAGGAACGGGATCAGGGCGGCGGCGACCGAAACGACCTGCTTCGGCGACACGTCCATCATGTCCACGGCTTCCTTCGGCAGAAGCTGCGAGTCGCCGTTGATCCGGCCCGGGACCAGATCGTCGACGATCTGGCCGTCCTTCAGCTCGATGTTGGCCTGGGCGATCGTGTACTTCGCCTCTTCCATCGCCGAGATGTAGACGACCTCCGACTGGGCCTGACCGTCCTTCACGCGACGGTACGGGCTCTCGATGAAGCCGTACTTGTTCACGCGGGCGTGGGTGGCCAACGAGTTGATCAGGCCGATGTTCGGGCCTTCCGGCGTTTCGATCGGGCAGATACGGCCGTAGTGCGTCGGGTGAACGTCGCGAACCTCGAAGCCCGCGCGCTCCCGGGTCAGACCGCCCGGTCCAAGGGCCGACAGGCGGCGCTTGTGGGTGATCTCCGACAGCGGGTTCGTCTGGTCCATGAACTGCGACAGCTGCGACGAGCCGAAGAACTCACGAACTGCAGCGGCGGCCGGCTTCGCGTTGATCAGGTCGTGCGGCATGACCGTGTCGATATCGACCGAGCTCATGCGCTCCTTGATCGCGCGCTCCATGCGCAGCAGGCCGACGCGGTACTGGTTTTCCAGCAGCTCGCCCACCGAGCGGACGCGGCGGTTGCCCAGGTTGTCGATGTCGTCGATCTCGCCCTGGCCATCCTTCAGTCCGACCAGGATCTGCAGGACCTTCAGCACGTCTTCCTTGCGCAGGACGCGAATCTCGTCCGAGACCTCCGGGCTTTCCAGACGCATGTTCATCTTGACCCGGCCAACGGCCGACAGGTCGTAGCGCTCGCTGTCGAAGAACAGCGACTGGAACATGGCCTCGGCGGCTTCCGGCGTCGGCGGCTCGCCCGGACGCATCACGCGGTAGACGTCGAACAGAGCGTCCTCGCGGCCGGTGTTCTTGTCGATGCGCAGGGTGTTGCGCATGTAGGCGCCGACCGTGACGTGGTCGATGTCCAGCACGTCGATGGTGGTGAAGCCGTGCGACTCCAGCAGCTCGATCGTGGCCTGGTCCAGCTCGTCGCCAGCCTCTGCGTAGATCTCGCCGGTCTCGTAGTTGACGGCGTCAGCGGCCAGATAGCGGGTCAGCAGGGCGTCGGCGGCCAGCGACAGCGACGAGGTCGTGTCGCCCAGCTTCTTCGCCTGACGGGCGCTGATCTTGGTGCCGGCGGCGGCGATGACTTCACCGGTGTCGGCGTCGACCAGATCGAACTCCGGCTTCACACCACGCCAGCGCTCGGCCTTGTAAGGCGTGACCCAGCCTTCGCCGCGCTTCTCGTAAGGCACGGTCTCGTAGAACGTCTTGAGGATTTCCTCGCCGTCCATGCCGAGAGCCATCAGGAAGGTCGAGGCCGGCAGTTTACGACGACGGTCGATACGGACGTAGACGATGTCCTTGGCGTCGAACTCGAAGTCCAGCCACGAGCCGCGGTAGGGGATCACGCGGGCGGCGAACAGCAGCTTGCCCGAGCTGTGCGTCTTGCCCTTGTCGTGGTCGAAGAAGACGCCCGGCGAACGGTGCATCTGGGACACGATCACCCGCTCGGTCCCGTTGACGATGAAGGTGCCCTTGTCCGTCATGAGCGGGATGTCGCCCATGTAGACGTCCTGCTCCTTGATGTCCTTGACCGAGCGCGCGCCGGTCTCCTCGTCCATCTCGAACACGATCAGGCGCAGCTTGACCTTCAGCGGAGCCGCGTAGGTCATGTCGCGCTGGATGCACTCCTCGACGTCGTACTTGGGCTCCTCGAACTCGTAGGAGACGTACTCGAGGATTGCGCGCTCGTTGAAGTCCTTGATCGGGAAGACCGACTTGAAGACCGCCTCGATGCCCTCGTCAGAGCGCTGGCCCGGACGGCCCTCGCGCTGCAGGAACTGTTCGTACGACGCGCGCTGAACCTCGATCAGGTTCGGCATCTGCACCGCTTCCGGGATGCGGCCGAACGAATGACGGATGCGCTTCTTGCCGGTGAACGAGGTGGCGGTGAGGAACTGACCGTTGACGGTGAGCTCCGCTTTGGACTTGGCCATTCTGTCTTCCCAATACGACCCGGGCAGGTCGCTTCAAATGCAGCAGCCACGGCCCGCCATACGGCGACCCGTGACCATCGGTTTCGGCGTCCACCCTCGGGCCTCGCGGCGCCAGGACACCTGAAATTTCAATGCTCCCTTGGGGAGGAGCGCGCCTTCGCACCGGTCGGAGGGCGACAAACCGGGCCTCGGCGCTTTCGCGCGGACTCATTACGGAGTTAGCGGAACGCGCTGATATACTCGCTTTGACGGCGAAATAAAGGTCGCTGTGGAAAATCTTCGCACCCTGACCGATTTCGCTTGCGACACCCTCACAGCCCCGTTCCGCCGGGCGTTGACCGCTGCTAGCGTCGCCGCATGAAACGCACCCTGATCGCCCTCGCCGCCCTGTCCGTTCTCGCCGTGGCCGCCTGCGCCTCCGCGCCCGAATCGCCGGCCCCGGTTCAGCTCGGAACCGGCACCGCAGAGGGCTGGGCCGCCGGGAACGCCGAATACCTGCGCATCAACGGCGCGCGCCGCGGCTGGACCACGACCGAAAGCGGTCTGCAATACCGCCGCGTCGGCCGCGCCCATCCGGAAGGCCGTCAGCCGGCCTCGACCGACACGGTCAAGGTTCACTACCGCGGGACCTTCGTCGACGGCCGCGAGTTCGACAGCAGCTATGCCCGCAATGAACCGGCAGAGTTCCCGCTCAACCGCGTCATCCGCGGCTGGACCGAAGGCGTGGCCTTGATGCGCGAGGGCGAGAAGTTCGAGTTCGTGATCCCGGCAGCCCTAGGCTACGGCGAGCGCTGGGTCGGCGGCGACGAACTGCCTCCAAACTCGACCCTTCTGTTCACGGTCGAACTGCTGGAAGTGAAGCCGGCGGGCTGATCGGCCCGCTAGATCACATCCTGAATGATACCGCGGGCCTTGGCTTCGTCCGCGTCCAGATACCAGTTTTCGGGAGCCCGTTTCAGCACTTCATCCATGGAGATGTCCGAGCCTCGAACGAGATTCTCGAAACCCTCGTTCTGAATGGCGATAGAATGCTCCAGTTCGTGGAGCACTGCCTTGACCGAAGCCACACAGGTCGTCAGCGGCCCCTCTACGTGCAGCGTCTTGTCCATTTTTCGCTCGTGGATCATGACGCGCGCGCCCCGGGTCAAGTAACGGTTGGGAATGGCGAAGAAGCCCATGAAGGTCGCCCCGGCGGAATAGATCGCCGTCTTGCCGAGGAAGACGAACCGGCGATCCGTGTTCAGGTCGCTCTGGAAGCGCACGTCCTCGCCCATCATCCGCGCAACTTCCGGGTCGCCTCCGAGCGTGGACAACTCGATGACTACCAGTCCGGCCGTCGGCGCCCTACTCATCTGCTGACGGAAATGGTCGTACATCGCGTAGTCCACGGTACCCGCCAATTGAATGCGCGGCGTGTCGAATGCTGATGCGGCCAACGGGCCATTCAGGGAGGTCGGTGCAGGCGAGGCCTGGATCAGCTCGCTGTCACTCACCGCGCACCTCGTAGCCCTGCGCCTCGGCCCAGCGTCGGGCGGAATCGACGGAGAAGAAGGCGCGGAGAGGGTCTCGGTTCACGGTCCGCCCGTGGTGCAGTTCGCATTCGAGCCATTCGACGACTCTTCTGTCTCGCGTGTGGCGAGCGACATGGACCAGGACCGCAAAGCGGGAGGATGAGGTGGAAGCGGGATCGCCAGGCTGTGCAGTCATGCTGCGATCTGATGCTCCAGCAGATCCCGGGCCGCTTTGATAGCCGCAGCTGGATCGTCGTGGCAGCGGTCGATGATGGCGTCTATCTCTGGCTGCTGACTGGGCGCTATGCGCGCAGCAACCATGCCCCACTGGCCGAACATCCGCCGATTCACGTCGACGCGCAGGACGACGTTCAGGCTGTGATGTCGCGGATCGGCGGCGATACGGGCCAGGGTCCGATCCAGATCCTGTGCCGCCCCCTCAAGCACCTGAAAAAATCGGCCCCGGCTCACCAGCAGCGCGCCCGTCAGACTGTCGCGGACATTGTTGCGATCGGAAACGCCGAGAATTTCCGCCAGCATGATCAGAGCGGCCTCCGGCTGGCTGGCCAGGCTGTAGTAGGCGATACGCTGCAAATTCAAACTCATCCGACATCCTCCTGCGGAGCAGCGATCCAGAGCCGCGAAAGTTCCTGTGTCGAAAACCGCGGGAACCGCGAATATGACAGGGATTTAATGCGGCACGGCCCCGCTCGGGTTGACCCCCTGCGCCCGGCGTCGTGATCTGCGCCACCCGTTATCTCGCGAGTCCCCACAATGATGCGTCCGACCGCCCGCCTGCTCGCCGCCGCCTGCGCCGCAGCCCTTCTCGCCGGCGCCGGGGCGCCCGCCCTGGCCCAGGTCGGCACGCCGGCCCTGCCGGTCGCCTTGGCCCCGATCCCCGAACCGCGCGACACGGCCTATCCTGGCGTCATCGACGTCCGGGTGGACGCCACGGACATCGACCGTCGGATCGTTTCGGTCAGCCAGACAATCCCGGTCGCCGGCCCCGGTCCGCTGATCCTGCTCTATCCGCTCTGGATCCCGGGAAACCACGGCCCGGTCGGCCCGGTCGACGACATCGCCGATCTGCAGATCACCGCCAACGGCCAGCCGCTGCGCTGGGTCCGCAACACGGTCCACACCAACGCGTTCCAGGTCGAAGTCCCGGCCGGCGCCTCGACCGTCGAGGTCGCCTTCAAGTGGCTCACGCCCATCGACGGAGCGCAGGGCCGCGTCGTCGTCACCGACGAAATGCTCAATATCCAGTGGGAGAAGGCTGTCCTCTATCCGGCCGGCTACTACTCGCGCCAGATCACTTTCCGCCCGACCCTGCGCCTGCCGACCGGCTGGCAGTATGGCGTGGCGCTGGACACAGTGTCGTTCGAGAACAGTCTGGCGACCTTCGCCCCGATCACACTGGAGCATCTGGCCGACAGCCCCCTGTTCGCCGGCGCCCACTTCCGCCAGTTCGACCTCGATCCGGGCGGCCGCTCGCCGGTGCGGATGAATGTCGTCGCCGACAGCGCGTCCATGCTGGAAGCCACCGACGCCCACATCGGTCAGCACCGCGAGCTGGTCCGGCAGGCCGACCGCTTGTTCGGCGCCCGTCACTTCAACCACTACGATTTCCTCGTCGGCGTCACCGATCGCCTCGGCGGCATCGGGCTGGAGCACCATCGCTCGTCCGAGAACACGGTGGACACCCGCTATTTCACCGATCCGACCGGCACGATCGCGGACCGCGACCTGCTGGGCCACGAGTACACCCACTCCTGGAACGGCAAATGGCGTCGTCCGGCCGACCAGATGGCCCCGAACCTGAACGAGCCGCTGCAGAACTCCCTGCTGTGGGTCTATGAGGGCCAGACGCAGTACTGGGGGCTGATCCTGACCGCCCGCGCGGGCCTGATGACGAAGCAGCAGGCGCTGGATGTGCTGGCCAACACCGCCGCCAGCTATGCCGACGACAATCCCGGCCGCGCGTGGCGCGCGATGCAGGACACGACCAACGATCCGATCATCGCACAGCGTCGCCCGCAGCCCTGGCCCAGCCGCCAGCGCAGCGAGGACTACTATCGCGAGGGCGCGATGATCTGGCTGGACGCAGACACCCTGATCCGCGAGCAGTCGAACGGCCGCAAGTCGCTGGACGACTTCGCCAAGGCCTTCTTCGGCACGGAGGACGGCGACTGGGATCCGGCGCCGTATACCTTCGACGACGTCGCCTCGACGCTGAACGGCGTGCAGGCGCATGACTGGGCCCCGTTCCTGCGCGAACGGCTGGACGCCGTCGGCCCCGACGCCCGTGGCCCGTTGGGCGGGATCGAGCGTGGCGGCTACCGGCTGGTCTGGCGCGAGACGCCCAACGACTACAGCCGCGCTCTGAACGCCGAGCTCAGCCGCAACGACTTCGCGTATTCGCTGGGTCTTTCGGTCAGCGACAGCAACCGCATCACCGCCGTCCGCTGGGGCTCGCCGGCCTTCGACGCCGGCCTGCGCTCGGGCTGGGAGTTGGTCGCGATCAACGGGCGCGCCGCCAGCCCGGCCGTCCTCGCCGCCGCAATCACCGCCTCCAAGGGCAACACCACGCCGATCGAGGTCATGCTGAAGAACGGCGAGCGCTTCCGCACCATCCGCTTCGACTACCACGAAGGCCTGCGCTACCCGCACCTGGAGCGGATAGACGGCACGCCCGACCGCCTCGGCGATATCCTCGCCCCCCGCCGCCGCTAATCGAGAGACGAGAGACCCGACGATGATCCGCACCGCCGCCCTCGCCCTCCTGCTCGCCTCCGCCGCGACGACCGCCCTCGCCCAGGTCCCCGTCTCGCAGGGCAATGCGCCCCTGCCCGCCCCGACCAGCCTTCCGCATGCCCTGCCGCCGATCCCGGCGCCGCAGGACCGCGACTATCCGGGCACGATCGGCATTCGGGTCGACCTGACCGACCTCGATCATAAGGTGATCCGCACCCGCCAGACCATTCCGGTCTCCGCCGGCAATCTGGTGCTGCAGTACCCCAAGTTCATTCCGGGCAATCATGCCGACACCGGACCGATCCAGCTGATCTCCGGCCTGACGGTGACCGGAAATGACCAGCGGATCGAATGGGTGCGCGACACCGTCGATCCCTACGCCTTCCACCTCGACATTCCGGCCGGCGTCACCAGCATCGAGGTCGCTTTCGAATGGCTGACCCAGCCGGACAACGCCGTCTGGCGCGTCGTCATGACGCCGGAGATGGTCAACCTGCAGTGGGAGAAGGCCCTGCTCTATCCAGCGGGCTATAACCACAGCCGCATCACCTTCGCCCCGTCGGTCGTGCTGCCGACCGGCTGGCAGTACGGCGTGGCGCTGGACGAGACCTCCCGCGAGGGCGACGTGGCCACCTTCGCCCCGATCTCGCTGGAACATCTGGCCGACAGTCCCATGTTCGCCGGCCGTCACTTCCGCCGCGTGGACATCGATCCGGGCGGCCGCTCGCCGATCCACCTGAACCTCGTCGGCGACACCGCCGCCTCGATCAACATCACGCCTGAGTGGACGGCGAAGTACGAGGCCCTGGTCGATCAGGCCGACCGCCTGTTCGGCACGCGCCAGTTCGACCGCTACGAGTTCCTGCTGGCCCTGACCAGCCAGATGGGCGGCATCGGGCTGGAGCATCACCGCTCGTCCGAGAACACCGCCGCGCCCAACTACTTCGCCAGCGCCCATCCGGCCTACGGCGCCCGCGGGCTGCTCCCGCACGAGTACGTCCACAGCTGGAACGGCAAGTACCGCCGTCCGTCGGACGAGTATGTCGCCAATCTGAACCTGCCGACCCAGAACACCCTGATGTGGGTCTATGAGGGCCAGACCGAATACTGGGGCGACGTCCTGACCCCGCGCTCGGGCCTCGGCACCTTCGAGGAGGCGGTGATCAACCTCGCCGAGGTCGCCGGCTTCTACGACCAGCAGCCCGGCCGCCAGTGGCGCGCCCTGCAGGACACCACCAACCACAACCTGCTCGGCTACCGCACGACCAATCCCTGGTCTTCGTGGATGCGCGGCACCGGCGATTATTACCGTGAGGCCCTGCTCGTCTGGCTGGACGCCGACACGCTGATCCGGTCCGAAACCAACGAGCGCAAGTCGCTCGACGACTTCGCCCGCACCTTCCTGGGCGGCGAGGACGGCGTGTGGGAGGCGAAGCCCTACACCTTCGACGACGTGGTGCAGGGCCTGAACGCCGTGCATCCGCACGACTGGTCGACCTTCCTGCGCACCCGTCTGGACGCCGTCGGCCCCAACGCCCGCGCCCCGCTGGACGGGATCGAGCGCGCCGGCTGGCGCCTGACCTATGTCGACGAGCTCACGCCGGTCGAGAAGCGCATGCTTTCGGGCTGGGCGACCGACTTCCAGTATTCGCTGGGCCTCACCCTCGGGTCGGGCAATCGCATCACCGGCGTCCGCTGGGGCTCGCCCGCCTTCGAGCAAGGCCTCGGCCACGGCTGGGAACTGATCGCGGTCGGCGACCGCACGGCCTCCGCCGATGCCCTGCGCGCGGCTGTCACCGCGGCCAAGGGCGGCAGCGAGCCGATCGTGCTGATCGTCAAGCGCGGCGACGAGTTCCGGACCCTGTCCTTCGCCTATCACGACGGCCTGCGCTATCCGCGCCTGGTCCGGATCGAGGGAACCCGCGACCGCCTGGCGGACATCTTCGCCCCCAGGCGGCGCTAGGCGTTCGTCTCTAGTAGCCCAGGTCGGCGCAGGCCGCCGGACTGGGCTTCGCCTGCAGTTCCGCCAGCATGGCGGCGCAGCGCTCGGTCGCCTGATCCACCGGCAACTGCTGGAGGTTCCAGGCCAGGTCGCGCAATTCGGTGCGCAGGGCCTCGTGGTCGGCCGGCTTGTTCTGCCGCTCGTCGCACGTGACCATGTCCATCTTCAGCGATGCGACGCGCAGGCAGGTGGTCGGAAGCATGCCGACGATCTGACGGGCCTTGCGCGAATCCAGCGGCAGGTCCGGCGACGGCGGCGGAGGCGGTCCGGCCGGCGCGGGCGGCGGCGTCGCCTTCTTCGCCTCGGCCTCGCCACAGCCCGCCAGCCCGGCGGCGCCCATCATCACCACGGCCGCGACGGCGGCCAGTTGTCCGATTTGCATGTGTCCCTCCCCAGGGTGTGCCGCCCCATCGGGCCACAACCGTAAAGGGATGTCCATGCGCACCGCACAACGCAAAACGGGCCGGGGAGTGATCCCCGGCCCGTTCAACTGTTCGAGCCATCGCCCCGAGAGGCGACGAGCCAGATCCCATCTTACTTGATGGTGACCTTGGCGCCGGCTTCTTCCAGCTTCTTCTTGATTTCTTCGGCGGTCTGCTTCGAGACGTTCTCGACAACATTCTGCGGAGCGCCTTCGACCAGGTCCTTGGCTTCCTTCAGACCGAGGTCGGTACGGACGCCGCGGACTTCCTTGATGACGTTGATCTTCTTGTCGCCGCCGTCCGTCAGGACAACGGTGAACTCGGTTTGCTCTTCGCCAGCCGGAGCGGCGTCAGCAGCGGCGCCGCCACCGGCCGGCATGGCCATGGCGACCGGAGCAGCGGCGCTCACGCCCCACTTTTCTTCCAGCAGCTTCGACAGTTCAGCGGCTTCCAGGACGGTCAGAGCCGACAGGTCTTCAACGATTTTGGCGAGATCAGCCATGGGGTAGTTCCTTCGGTAGGATGAGGTTCAGAGAGTGTGCAGAGATGAAAGGTGCGGGTCCGCTTACGCGGCGTCCTTCGTGGCGTAGGCGTTGAAAACGCGGGCCAGTTGGGCAGCCGGGGCTTGAACGACGCCGGCGATCTTGGTCGCGGGAGCGTTGAGCAGGCCGAGCAGCGAAGCGCGGATCTGGTCCAGCGACGGCAGCTTGGCGAGGGTTTCGACACCCTTCGCGTCCACGACCTTGTCGCCCATGAAGCCGCCCAGGATCACGAACTTGTCGTTACCCTTGGCGAACTCGGACGAGACCTTGGCGGCCGTCACCGGATCGTTGGCGTACGCGATGCCCACCGGACCCTTGAACAGGCCGTGGTAGTCGCTGCCTTCTTCGGCTTCGAGCGCCTTCAGCGCCAGGCGGTTCTTCACCACCTTGAACGTGCCGCCAGCAGTACGCAGGCGGCCACGCAGATCTTCCATTTCCGCAACGGTCAGACCCAGGTTGTGGGTCACGACCACGGCGCCCGCGTCGGCGAAAACGCCCTTCAGCGTTTCGATCGACTCGGCTTTTTGTGCGCGGTCCATTGCGGTCTCCAGTCTTGGTACTCGCAACCGGGCTTATTCCCGACTGCGTTGTGGCCAAAGCGCCGCGCATCGCTGCGAGACGTTCAGGCCGGTCGTATTGTCCGAAGGAAGCTCAAACCCCGTGCCCCCGTTTCCGGGTGACGGCGATCGTCTGCATCCCCATCTCCCCACGGCGCCAGAGGGCTCTCTGACAGTTACGGCAGTGGGTGGCCCCCACGCCCCGAAGTTCTCGGACAGGACCGCCGCGTCCCGAGGGCTGCGACGGAGAAGGCGCGCTCTATACACGCAATCCCCGCAAACTCAAGCGCTCGCGCGCATGTACAGCGGGCGTCTGCGATGGAAATCCTCAAGACAGCAAACGGAATCCGGGGCAGGCTCCCCTCCACGAGGGAAGGGACCCCATGACCGACACCGAAAATGCTGGCCGCAACAGCCTCGGTCCCGGTCATCCGCGGGCCCGGATCTGGACCCGCGCCGCGATCGGTCTTCTGCAGGGCGTAGCGCTCTGGCAGTTGCAGCAGACATCCGAAGCGCCGGTCTCATGGCCGGCCACCCGGCCGGAACTCTTCGTCCCGGTCCTGCTGATGCTCGTACTCGTGCCGATCATCCTGATCGCGAGCCTCGGCCGGATGCGCCTGCCGACACTCGCCGGCTGGGCTCTGGCCGCCTCCGCCATCCTCGCCCTGCTGGGCTGGCACGAGGTCGCCTCGCAGAGGGCGGAGCAACTGCTGAACCCGCCCTACATCAACTCGCCGATGCCGCTGTTCGCTATCGCGGCCCTGTTCATCGGCCATCACCTGGTGCTGGCGGGCGACATGAACCGGCGCTGGATCGCCCCCTTCGCCGACTACTTCGACACGGCGTGGAAGTCGGCCGTCCAGCTTGCGCTCAGCGTGGGCTTCACCGGCGCCTTCTGGATTCTGCTTTTCCTCGGCTCGGCCCTGTTCCGCGTCATCGGCCTGACCTTCCTTGAGGACCTTCTGCGCAAGGTCTGGTTCAGCGTGCCGATCACCACCCTCGCCTTCGCCGTCGCGGTCCATCTGACCGACGTCAGCGACGGCATCATCCGCGGCGTTCGCACCGTCGCCCTGATGCTCCTGTCGTGGCTGCTCCTGCTGATGACGGTGCTGGCCGCCGGCTTCGTGGCCGCCCTGCCGTTCACCGGCCTCAATGGCCTCTGGGATACCGGCCATGGCACTTCGCTGGTGCTGGTCGCCGTCGCGGCCCTGATCGTTCTGATCAACACGGCCTATCAGGACGGCCGTGCGGAGAACCGGCCTCCGCTTGTGCTCCAGATCGCCACGCGCGTCGCTGCCGTTCTGCTGGCGCCGCTCTGCATCATCGTCTTCTGGGGATTGGCCTTGCGCATCGGCCAGCACGGCCTGACACCCGACCGGGTCATCGCCTTCGCCTGCGCGCTGGTCGGCGCCGTGCACGCCGCCGGCTACGCCTGGGCCGCCCTTCGTACCCTTCGCCGCAAGGAGGAATGGATGCGGCCGCTGGAGCCAACCAATATCGCTGGCGCCATTCTCGCCGTGATTTTGATCCTCGCCCTGTTCAGCCCCGTCGCCGCGCCGGCTCGCCTGTCGGTCGCCGATCAGGTCGCCCGGCTGGAGCGGGGCGCCGTGTCGCCAGACAGATTCGACTATCGCTTCCTCCGCTTCCACGCCGGCAGGGCCGGTCAGACGGCGCTGGCGCATCTGTCGCGCTCGACGGATCCGGTCATCGCGCGCGAAGCCGGGGCCGCCGCCGCTCAAACGAACCGGTGGGACGACGAGCCCGCACCGGTTGTCATCCGCCCCGTATACGAGATCGTACCGACGGGCTCGCGTCTCCCCGACGGGTTTGAAGGCTCCGAGGCCGCGGGCGGCGCCCGGCCCGAGGTATGCCGCAAGTCAGGAGATTGTGTGGCCAGCGCCGTGGACGTGAACGACGACGGCGTCATGGACGTGCTGGTCGCCACCGGTTCCGCGGTTCAGCTCTGGGCCAGCGAAGGCTCGAAGTGGCGGATCGTCGGCTCGTGGGGCGTTCCGGCGTGTATTGCAGGCATTCCGGCGGAGAATTCCCGCGTCGATACCCGCGAAGCCCTGCGCGCCGGCCGTGTAAGCTTCGCCCCTACCCGGTGGCCGGACCTGATGTACGGCGCGCGGCGCGCGAGCTTCCTTCCCCACCCCGGCTGCGAACCACGCGTCGCGTCGGATTCCGCCGCCGACTGAAGCCTCCGCCGCCACACACCCACGTCATTCTTCGGTAAGGCGACGAAGTTGTCTTGACCCGGACAGAATGTCGCACATTACAGTCAGTTCATGTTTGCCTCGGGGGATGCAGCATGAATCAGACGAACCAGCAGCAGATGCTGCTCCAGCGCGCGGCGGAGGCCATTGCGCGGCGTGACCCGCAGGGGGCGCTGCAACTCCTCGATCAGGCCGACGCGCTGGGCCGTACCCATAACGGCCTGCTGAACCGCGCTCTGGCCCTTCGGCTGATCGGCGACTTCCGAGGCTCGCTGGCGGTTCTGGACGACGCGTTGTCGATGCAGCCGTACGACTTCATCGCCCTGCTGGCCAAGGCGGCGATGCTGGAGAAGCTGGGCGGCGAGAAGATTGCGGCCGAAACCTACCGCAACGCCCTGAAGATCGCCCCTCCGCGCAGCCAGTGCCCCCCGGCGATCGTCGCCCAGATCGATCACGCCGACGGCGTGGTCCAGCGCCATGCCCAGGCTCTGCGCGACCACATGCGATCCGCCGTCGAGGAACTGCGCGCCAGCGTCGATCCCTCGACTCTGGATCGGTTCGACGAGGGACTGGAGATCTACGCGGGGGTGAAGGCGCCGCCGAAGCAGGAACCCATCCTGCTCAACTACCCGCGCCTGCCGGCGATCCCCTTCTACGACCGCACCCTCTTCCCCTGGCTGGGCGAGCTGGAGGCGGCGACACCGGTCATCCAGGCCGAACTGACGGCCTTGCTGGAAGACTCGCTTGACGAATTCGCGCCCTACATCGCCTACCCCAAAGGCGCGCCGGTCAATCAGTGGGGCGAACTGAACCACTCGCGCAAATGGACCTCGCTGTGGCTCTGGAAGGATGGCGAGAAGCAGCAGTCGGTCTGCGACCGCTGTCCGAAGACCACCGAGATCCTCGAAGGCCTGCCGATGGCCCGTCAGGACGGCTTCGCGCCCACCGCCGTCTTCTCGGCGCTGGAGCCGCACACCCACATTCCGGCCCACACCGGATCGGCCAATGTGCGCCTGCTGACCCACCTGCCGCTGATCCTGCCCGGCCCCGCCCGCTTCCGCGTCGGCAACACGACGCGCGAATGGAAGATGGGCCAAGCCTGGGTCTTCGACGACACCATCGAGCACGAGGCCTGGAACGACGCCGACGAGATGCGGGTGATCCTGATCTTCGACGTCTGGAACCCCTACCTTACCCCCGCCGAACAGACCCTTATCACCGCGATGATGAAAGCCCAGCAGGCGTTCATGGTGGCGAGGTAGGGATTAGGGCCAAGGATTGGGGATTAGGGGCTAGGGGCCAGGCGAAACCCATCCCACGCCTCTCTCGATACGCGTGCTCCCTAATCCCTAATCCCTGATCCCTGATCCCTACCCCCATCAACACCCCGCTAACCCTGCCCGACCACCCGATCTTCACCTTGTGACGGTTAAAACGTCCCGGAATGAGCCAGCTCCACCGTATGAGGGCTGGCCGGCAGTGATGTTTCGAGGGGTGTCCGAATGGCCCGTACCGTCCTGGTGGTTGACGACGATCCGACCCAGCGCCGTCTGGCGCAGGCCGTGCTGGAGCGCGAGGGCTACGACGTCGTGCACGCCGGCTCGGGCGGCGAGGCGATCGACCGTCTGACCAAGGGCGGCGGCGCCGATGTGGTCCTGCTGGACATGGTCATGCCGGGCATGAGCGGTCTTGAGGCTCTTGCCGAGATGCGCACCGCAGGCGTCGCCACCCCGGTCATCGTCCTGACCGCCTCTGGCGGAGTCGAGGCCGTGGTCAAGGCCATGCAGGCCGGCGCGCAGGACTTCTTCGTCAAGCCGGTGTCGGCCGAGCGCCTTCTGGTCGGCGTCCGCAATGCCCTGCAGCTGACCCAGCTGACGGCCGAGGTCGGCCGCCTGAAGAAACACGTCTCCGGCCGCACCTCTTTCGACGACCTTGTCGGCTCCAGCCCCGCCATGCGCATGGTCAAGTCGCTCGGCGCGCGCGCAGCGAAATCGGGTATTCCGGTGCTGATCACCGGCGAAAGCGGCGTCGGCAAGGAAGTCATCGCCCGCGCCCTGCACGGCGCCTCCGATCGCGCCGGAAAACCGTTCGTGGCGGTCAACTGCGGCGCCCTGCCCGTCAATCTTGTCGAGTCCATCCTGTTCGGTCACGAGAAGGGCAGCTTTACCGGCGCCACCGACAAGCATCTGGGCAAGTTCGCAGAGGCCTCGGGCGGCACCCTGTTCCTCGACGAGATCGGCGAGCTGCCGCTGGACATGCAGGTCAAGTTGCTGCGCGCGCTGCAGGAAGGCGAGATCGACCCGGTCGGCTCCAAGCGCTCGGTCAAGGTCGACGTCCGCATCCTGTCGGCCACCAACCGTGACCTGAACGATCAGGTGCGTGAGGGCCGCTTCCGCGAGGACCTGTTCTACCGCCTGAACGTCTTCCCGATCGAGGCCCCGGCGCTGCGCGACCGGCGCGAGGACATTCCGGCCCTGGTCGACCATTTCATCGCCCGCTTCAACGTTGAGGAAGGCAAGCGCGTCGCCGGCTGCTCGCCCGAGACCACCGCCCTGCTGCAGGCGTTCGACTGGCCCGGCAACGTCCGCCAGCTCGAGAACACCATCTATCGCGCCATCATCCTGTCCGATGCGCCGTTCCTGCAGCCGCACGACTTCCCGGCCATCTCGGGCCTCGCCCTGCCGGCGTCGGACATGCCGGCAGAGACATCAGCCGCCGTCGTCGCCAGCAACGTCGTGCCCCTGCACGAGCTGCCGCCCCTCCCCGAGGCGCCTATCCGCATCCTCGACGACCGTGGCCACCTGCGGACGCTGGAGGAGATCGAGCGCGACCTGATCCAGCACGCGATCGAGGTCTACGCCGGCCACATGTCCGAGATCGCCCGTCGTCTGGGCATCGGTCGCTCGACGCTCTACCGAAAGGTGCGCGAGCAAGGCCTGGAAGGGGCTTTGAAGGACGCCGTCTGACGCATTTATGCAACGTCACGGCGAAGCCTGAAGTCTGACAGAAAGTTCACTGGCCCTCTCCGACGCTGCCGGAGAGGAACGGAGAACGTGTGCGCAGGAGACACACCCGGATCAGGTTTCACCGCTGAAATGCGACGGAAACACCGCCCCGGGACGTTTGCTCTGCGTTATCTCCCCGGGGTTCTCCGTATGCTTCTCGTCACTACCGCCCTCTACGGCCTGATGGCCGGCTCGATCCAGGCCGCGCCGGTTCAGCAGGTCCGCCCCGCGCAGACCACGCCGCCGCAGCAGCAGTCCGCACCCGCCGCGACCGCGGTCGACGACGAGGAAGCCTACGACCTGGGCACCACCACGGTGACTGGCGCCCGCCCCCGCGGCGCGGTCGACACCGACATTCCGGCGGACGTCACCCTCTCGGCCGAGCAGATCCAGGCCTACGGCGCCTCGAACATCGCCGAGTTGATGACCTATCTGGAGCCGCTGACCCGCTCCTCCAGCGGCCGCACGGACCTGCAGCCCGTCTTCCTGGTCAACGGCCGCCGCATCTCCGGCTTCCGCGAGATCATGGGCATCCCGACCGAGGCCATCGAGCGCACGGACATCCTGCCCGAGGAAGTCGCCCTGCAGTTCGGCTATCGCGCCGAGCAGCGCGTCGTGAACTTCGTCCTGAAGAACAACTTCAACTCCCTGACCTCCGAACTGACCACCCGCCGCCCGACCCAGGGCGGGCGCACCGTCGGTGAGATCGAGGGCAACATCCTGCGCATCGCCGGCGCCAACCGCTGGTCGATGGATCTCGAGCACGAGAACGTCACGCCCCTGTTCGAGAGCGAGCGCGACATCACCCGCGAGCGTGTCGCAGGCGATCCCGGCACGGAAGACATCGGCGCCTACCGCACCCTGATGGCCGAGACCGAGCGCACCACGGTCCGCGGCACCATGAAGCGCGACCTGAACAGCACCACCCAGGGCACCATCAGCGCCAGCCTGCAGGACAACTCCAGCCGCAGCTTCAACGGCTTCCCGGGCGTCAGCCTGACCATCCCCTCGACCAGCCCCTTCTCGACCTCGCCCGATCCCCAGGTGGTGCAGCGCTACATCCAGGACGCCGACTCCCTGCGCCGCCGCACCGACACCCTGACCGCCGAACTGGGCGTGCTGCTGGATGGCTTCATCGGCGAGGATTGGCGCTGGACCTTCAGCACCGACTACAACCGCGTCGAGACCGACACCACGACCGGCCGCGGCTATCTGAACACGCCGTTCCAGAACCGTCTGAACGCCAACGATCCGACGGCCAATCCGTTCGGGACCTTCGGCCCGTGGGACTTCGGCCTGATCGCGCCCGATACCGCCAACTCGGTCTCCCAGAGCCTGGCCGCCGAGCTGGTCCTGAACGGCGACGTCTTCGAACTGCCCGCCGGCGGCGTAAGCTCGACCTTCAAGGTCGGAGCGGACACCCGCTCGCTGGACTCGACCAGCACCCGCTACAACGCCCAGACCGGCGCCTATGTCCTCACCGACCGCTCGCAGTCGCGCGACCGCGGCAACGTCCAGGCCAGCTTCAGCATTCCGATCGCCAGCCGCCGCCGTGAGGTCCTCACCGGCCTGGGCGACCTGTCGGTCAACCTGAACGCCGGCTACGAGGAACTGTCCGACTTCGGCGGCCTCAACACCTTCGGCCTCGGCGTCAACTGGTCGCCGATCGAGCAGCTGTCTTTCCTCGTCAACTACACCGACGAGCAGGGGGCCCCGTCGATCGGCCAGTTGAACGACCCGATCATCACCACGCCCAACACTCCGGTCTTCGACTTCCGCACCGGCCAGACCGTGCTGGTCAACCAGATCACCGGCGGCAATCCCGACCTGAACGCCGACAACCGCACGGTCCTCCGCACGGGCGTCACCCTGCGCCCGTTCAGCGAGCGGGACTTCAGCGTCATGTCGACCTGGACCTACAGCCGTACGGACGACTATCTCGCCAGCTTCCCGGCCATCACCGAACAGCTCGAGGCCGCCCTGCCCGGCCGATTCGTGCGAGACACTGACGGCAACCTGCTGTCGGTCGATTCCCGCCCGCTGAACTTCCAGAAGTACGAGCGGCAGGATCTGCGCACGGGGATCAACTACTCGCAGGCGTTCGGCACGCCGACGCCGCAGTCCACGCCCCTGCCGGGCCAGCCGGGCAGCGCCCGTCCTCCGGTTCCGGGCGGCGGCGGCGTGATGATCATCTCGTCGGGCGGCCCCGGCGCCGGTCCGCCTCCGGGCGGCGGCGGCCAGTTCCGCATGGGCGGAGGCCCCGGCGGACCGGGCGGCGGGCGTCGCTTCTCGATGCAGCCGGGACAGGGCCGCTTCAACCTGTCGCTCTATCACACCTACCGTTTCGTCGATGAGATCACGATCGCCGACGGCCTGCCGACGCTCGACCTGCTGGACGGCGACGCCACCTCGACCCGCGGCGGCACTTCGCGCAACGAGATCCAGCTGCAGGGCGGCGTGTTCCGCAACGGCTTCGGCGCCTTCATGAACGCCAACTGGCGCGAGGGCACCCGCATCAACGGCACGACCGGCCCGGATCTGGAGTTCTCAGACCAGACGACGGTGAACCTCAACGTCTTCATGGACCTGAACCAGCGCACCAGCTGGATCGAGAAATACCCGATCCTGCGCGGCTCACGCCTGCAGCTGGGCGTCCAGAACATCTTCGACACCCGTCTGGAGGTCACCTCCAGCGACGGCGACACCCCGCTGAACTACCAGCCCGACTACCTCGACCCGCAAGGTCGCGTGGTCAGCCTGACGTTCCGGAAGATTTTGTTCTGATTTGACCCCTCCCCCACCGGCTTTGCCGGTGGTCCCCCTCCCCACCTTCGGTGGAGAGGTGAGCTACTCGCTCGCGCGGCGAGACGGAGGGGTAGCCCCTACTCCGAAACCGGCTTCTTCCGCCCCCACCGCCGCTTCGGCTCCTCGCCCTTCGCCTTGGCGGCGATCTCTTTCAGCTTGCGCCCCTGCATGGCCGACAGGGCCTGACCCGGCGCTCCCAGCTCGGGGTCGCCGAAGGCGCGGCCATGTTCCTTCACCCGCTCGCTGACCGAGTCCAGGAACTCACCCTCCCATTCGGACAGCGAAACGCCCGCCTTCTCTGCCGAGCGGCGGGCGCGTTTCAGGGCGTTCAGGGCCGCCCGTTGACTGGCTTTCCGCTCCGCCTCGAACGGGCTCGCGGGCGGCTTTTTCGAACCGCCCTTCCCGCCTCCGCCGAAGCCGGTTCGCTTCAGGCTCAGACCTCGCCGAGCGCCGACAGGTACAGGTCGAGGATCGCTTCCTCCTCCTGCCGCTTGGCCTTGTCCTGCTTGCGGATGCGGATGACCTTGCGCAACACCTTGACGTCGTAGCCCTCGCCCTTGGCCTCGGCGAAGACCTCCTTCATGTCGGTCATGACGGCCTGCTTGTCCTCCTCGAGGCGCTCCAGACGTTCGATGATGGTGCGCAGACGGCCCTGGGCCGTGGCGGTCAGGACGTCGGGCGACGAGTCGAAGGCGGCGTCATCGGCCATGGGGGGAACTCCATTAAATCAGGCGGGACGCTAACCACGCCCTTGCGGCCGACTCAACGCCGGACGCGAAAAAGGCTGCGGACAAGTCCGCAGCCCTGTTCATTTCAAGACCGCGCCGAACCCGGCGCAAACCCTGCTTAGCCTTGCTTGGCCTTGAAGCGCGGGTCGGTCTTGTTGATCACGTACACGATGCCCTTGCGGCGCACGACTTTACAGTCGCGGTGGCGACCCTTGAGCGACTTGAGCGAGCTGCGGACCTTCATGGTCGTCGTCCTGAGGCAAATCAAAATAAGAAAGCCGCGGGACGAGCCTGCGGCGGAGCGGTGCGTATAGAGAGGAGTCGGAGAGAGGTCAACCGCCAACGGCCTCCTATTCCAACCCCTTTGTACCGTCACCCTCGGGCTTGACCCGAGGGTCGGAGGAAAGAGCCGGCTCAAATGCACGACGGGCTGCTCACCGGCGGGGAGGGGCATCTCTGAAACCCAGCACGCCCGACGTCAGACCCTCGGGTCAAGCCCGAGGGTGACGGCGTGGTGATTGAGAGTGAGCCCCCATCCGCGCTCAAGCAGCGAGCCACCGTGTGGCGAGCGTTAGCGCACTAATAAAGAGGATGGAGGCCTGGCCTCCGAGTTGAACGGAGGGTCTGCGGAGTTGCACCTCCGCCGCGTAGCCCCTCCGCCACCAGGCCGTATCAGAGGACAATCCCGGATACGCCCGCCGTACTCACCAGTCCAACAACAAAAAGGGTTAACCACCCGAAATGGGGAGCGTCACGGCAACGCTTTCGCCACACGGGCGCTTTATGGCGACTAAAGGACTCGCGCACTTGTTATGACGCGAGCGACGTCGGGGACACTAGACTCTTGATCATGCGTATCAGCCTTCGCCTTCTCCTGATCGGCACCGTTGCCGCCTGCGCGCCGATGCTGCCCGAGCCGCCGCCGGTTCTCCCCACCGCGCCCGAACCTGCGCCGCAGCAACCCGAGCCGCAGCGTCCGGCACCGCCGACGGCCCAGCCCGGCGTTCCGGACCAGGCCGGCTTCGACGGCTGGAAGCAGGGCTTCCTCGCGCGCCACGGCGGCGTGCGTCGCGCCCAGTACGAACGTGAGCTGGCCGGCCTCACTCCCGACCCCACCGTCATTCGTCTGGACCGCAACCAGCCCGAGTTCAGCCGCCCCGCCGGCGCCTATGTCCAGAACGCCGTCACCGCGACCCGCATCGCCCAGGCCCGCCAGCGCACCGACCGCGTGCCGTGGGAGGTGGTCCAGCGTTACGGCGTGCCGTCCGAAATCCTCGTCGGCATCTGGGCGCAGGAAAGTTCCTTCGGTCAGGTCCAGGGCGACAACGATGTCATCCGCTCGCTGGCTACGCTGGCCTATGACGGCCGCCGCCGCGACTGGGCCGAGGGCCAGCTGAAGAATGCGCTCGACATCGTCGTCGACGGCCGCCGCGACCGCGCGGGCCTCAAGGGCAGCTGGGCCGGCGCCATGGGCCAGACCCAGTTCATGCCGGACAACTATCTGCGCCTCGGCGTGGACCAGAACGGCGACGGCCATGTCGACATCTGGGGCTCGGACGCCGACGCCCTCGCCTCGGCCGCCAACCTGCTGGCCCAGGCCGGCTGGAAGCGCGGCCAGACCTGGGGCTACGAAGTCACCCTTCCCTCCGGCTTCGACTATGCCGAGGCCGAGGGCCCGCGCCACAACTGGCGCTACTGGTCCGGCAAGGGCGTGCGACTGGCCAACGGCGGCTCGCCCAACGACGCCGAGGCGATGGAGAACGCCACCATCCTGCTGCCGCAGGGCGCGCGCGGTCCGGCCTTCCTGGCCCTGCCGAACCACTATGTCATCCGCGCCTACAACAACTCGGTCAGCTATGCGCTGGCCATCGGCCTGACGGCCGACGGCATCCAGGGCAAGCCGGCCCTCACCGCGACCTGGCCCAATGACGCCCCCCTGTCGCGCGAGCAGCGCATCGGCGCCCAGCGCGCCCTGACAGCGCTGGGCTTCGACACCCAGGGCATCGACGGCGTCGTCGGCGCCAACACCCGCGCCGCCCTGCGCCGCTGGCAGATCGCCAACAATCGCCTCGCCGACGGCTACCTTACGGCCGACCTCGCCGATGAACTGATCCGCCGGGGCGGGTAAGCGCGCTTCTACCCCTCCACCATGCTCCGCATGGTCCCCCTCCCCGGCTGCGCTGGAGAGGTGAGCGGACACCGTTTCACCTCTCCACGCAGTGGGGAGGTGGCCCGGCGCGCTCGCGCGCCGGGACGGAGGGGTCCGACACCGCTGACTAT
>NZ_BAAAGA010000003.1:32987-59444 GCF_039523815.1 Brevundimonas kwangchunensis
GCTCGCGCGCCGGGCCGGAGGAGTCCGGCGTCGCGTACGAAACTGATCGTTGTTAACCCGGCCCGCCTTCGCTAGGCCTTGTCCAACACAGCGCCGGAAGTCCCATGTCCCGTTTCGAAGGCACCTCCAACTACATCGCCACCGACGATCTGAAGATCGCGGTGAACGCCTCGGTGGCGCTGGAGCGTCCGCTGCTGATCAAGGGCGAGCCCGGCACCGGAAAGACCGTGCTGGCCTATGAGATGGCCAAGGCGCTGAACGCGCCGCTGATCACCTGGCACATCAAGTCGACGACCAAGGCCCACAACGGCCTGTACGAGTACGACGCCGTCTCGCGCCTGCGCGACAGCCAGCTGGGCGAGGAGCGGGTCCACGACGTCCGCAACTATCTGAAGAAGGGCAAGCTGTGGGAGGCCTTCACCTCGCCTGTCCGCCCCGTCCTGCTGATCGACGAGATCGACAAGGCCGACATCGAGTTCCCGAACGACCTGCTGCAGGAACTCGACCGCATGGAGTTCTACGTTCAGGAGATCGACGAGACGATCCGCGCCGAGGTCCGCCCGGTCGTCGTCATCACCTCGAACAATGAGAAGGAGCTGCCCGACGCCTTCCTGCGCCGCTGCTTCTTCCACTACATCCGCTTCCCGGACGTCGAGACGATGAAGGACATCGTCGAGGTCCACTTCCCCGGCATCAAGCCGCGCCTGGCCTCCGAGGCGCTGAAGACCTTCTACGAGATCCGCGACACGCCGGGTCTGAAGAAGAAGCCTTCGACGTCCGAACTGCTGGACTGGCTGAAGCTGCTTCTGGTCGACGACGTCGATCCGGCCACCTTGCGCGAGACCTCGCCCAACAAGCTGATCCCGCCGCTGCATGGCGCCCTGCTGAAGAACGAGCAGGACGTGCACCTGTTCGAGCGTCTGGCCTTCCTCAACCGCCGCGATGGCGCCCGCCCCGGCGGCTGATGCCGCATTGCCGGTCGGTTTCCGTCATGCCCGTTACCGCGATTTCACTGGATTCGCCGGACGCAGGGCGCAGGATGAGAACGGATCAAGGATTGACCACCATGACTGCCCGCCTCGCCCTGACCGCCAGCATCTGCGCCCTCGTCGCCCTCACGGCGGCTTGCGACAACGACCGCTCGGTGCGCATTTCCTCGACCAGCACGTCGACCAGCGGCGACGGCAAGGGCGTGCTCAAGGTCGTCGACACGCTCCAGTGCCCGCAGACGCAGGGCGCCCTGACCCGCAAGGGCACAGCCACCGACGGCGGCCGGACCTGCACCTACACCGGCCCCAAGGGCGCCGAGGTCATCCTGACCCTCGTTTCGCTCGACAACCGCACCGTGCCCCAGACCCTGCGGACCTTCGAAGATCGCCTGAAGACCAGCCTGCCCCAAGCCGTCGCGGGCCTGCGCGCCAGCGCCTCCGCCAGTTCGACGACGGAAGTCCGCGCCAGCAGCGGCGCCTCCGGCGATACCGCCACCGTCCGCGCCCCTGGCGTCGCCGTCGACGCCAGCGACGACAAGGCCAGCGTGCGCCTGCCCGGCATGCGGATCGAGGCTGACGGCGACAACGCCTCGGTCCGGATCGGCGGCTTCCACATCGACGCAAATGACAGCTCGGGCTCGGTCGACATCAACGGCAGCGCCGGCGGCGAGGACGTCAGCGTCCAGGCCCGCGACAACTCCACCGAGGTCCGCGCCGTCTCGAGCGGCGAGGCCACCCGCGCCAGCTGGAGCCTCTCCGACAACCGTCCGTCGCCCGACGGCTGGCGTCTGGTCGGCTACGAGGCCCGCGGGCCCGTCGGCGGCCCTCTGGTCGTCGCCACGGTCCGCTCGCGTGACAACAATCGCGGCCGGGTCTTCGACGACGCCAAGGATCTGGTGACGCTCAACGTCGGGGAATAACCCGTCCGGCGCCCTTGATCCCGCGGTCCCGATGGGCCACCACGTCCGGCCACGTACTGGATACCGTCTTGGCCGCATCGTCCCGCTCCGATCCGAAAGCCCCGCGCGCCTGGCAGCGCATGCTGTCCGGCCGTCGCCTGGACCTGCTCGACCCATCACCCTTCGACATCGAGATCGAGGACATCGCCCACGGCCTGGCCCGCGTGGCCCGCTGGAACGGCCAGACCATTGGCGAGCACGCCTTCTCGGTCGCCCAGCACTCCTGCGTGGTCGAGGAGATCGCCGCCTACATCAAGCCGGGTCTGGAGCCGAAATGGCGTCTGGCCGCCCTGCTCCACGACGCGTCCGAGTACGTCATCGGCGACATGATCTCGCCGTTCAAATCGGCGCTGGGCGTCAACTACAAGGCCTTCGAGGCCCGGCTTGAGAGCGCCATCCACGTCCGCTTCGGCCTGCCGCCGAAGAACCCGGTCGCGATCAAGACCCTGATCAAGAAGGCCGACAAGGCCTGCGCCTACTTCGAGGCCACCCAGCTGGCCGGCTTCACGAAGAAGGAGTCGCTCGGCTTCTTTGGCGCGCCGCCCGCCGGCTACGACCTGGTCATCGATCCCCTGCCCGCCCCCATCGCCCAGCAACGCTATCTCGAGCGCTATCGGGTCCTGGCCGAGGCCGTGGGTCTGGTTCCCGCCCCCGACGCCTGGCACACCGAATAGCCATGGCCGAGCAGGGGGTTCGCATCGGCCTGTCGGCCGTGGTCATCACGCTCCGCGAAGGCCAGGCCTGCGCCCTGACGACCACCGCCGACGACGGCGCCTGCGCCCTGCCCTTCGGCCCCTTCGACCCCGCCCGGGATCGCACCTTCGAACTGGCCCTGCGCGCCTTCGTGACGGCCCAGACCGGCTTTCGCCTCGGCTTCGTCGAACAGCTCTACACCTTCGGCGACCTCGGCCGCGACAGCCCCCGCGCCACGCCGGGCCCCGACCGTCACCGCGAGGTTTCGGTCGGCTACCTCGCCCTGACCGGCGATACGGACGCCCCTTTGGCCGACGCCCGCTGGACGCCCCTGCTCGACGTCTTCCCTTGGGAGGACCGCCGCGACGGCGCCCCCGCCTGTCACGCCGAACTGGTCGAACGGCTCAAGGCGTGGGCCGCCGGCGACGCCCGTCGCCTCGGTCGCGTCGAAACCCTGTTCGCCACCGCCCCGGACGCACGCTGGAACGAGGGCCGGGTGCTGGAACGCTACGAGCTTCTCTACGAGGCCGGTCTGGTCTCCGAGGCCGCCCGCGACCAGGATCGAACACCGCCCGAAGGCGCGCCGGGCCTCGCCATGGCGTCGGATCACCGCCGCATCCTCGCCACGGGCCTTGGCCGCCTGCGCAGCAAGCTCCGCTACCGCCCGGTCCTGTTCGACCTGATGCCGCCGGCCTTCACCCTGTCCGAGCTCCAGTCCGCCGCAGAGGCCGTCGCCGGCCTGTCGGTGCACAAGCAGAACTTCCGTCGGGGCGTGGAACGAACCGGCCTGGTCGAGCCTACCGGCCGCATGTCCTCGGCCACCGGCGGCCGCCCTGCGGAGCTCTTCCGCGTCGTTCCGGGCGATCTCCACAGCGGCGAGGCGCTGGGCCTGCCCCTGCCTGCATTGCGATAGAAAATTTTCCGCACTCACCGCTTGCGGCGCACGTCTGCCCCGACTAGAGAAGCCGTCCGTTCGACCAAGACACAACGGCACCGCGGAGAGGTGGCAGAGTGGTTGAATGTACCGCACTCGAAATGCGGCGTGCCTTTACGGGTACCGGGGGTTCGAATCCCCCCCTCTCCGCCATTCGCCTTCGCTTCAGATCAGTGTCCCGCGATGGGACCCCACGATGAAGACGGCTTCATCGCAAACCCGCCGCCTTCGACGCTCGATCCCGACGATTGGTCGCAAACGCCATGCGTCGCGGAGCCGACGGCACTAGGCCATCGGTCTCTTCGAGGTCCGATATGCTGAATCCCGATTTTACTGATTTTAAGGTTGTACTCGGTCTGGCTGTGATCAAGTAAGTGTACGGTAACTAACTTTCACAGACGCAAAGTCCCGGACACACAGGGTTCTCGCCTGCGGGGTTCAATGTTCGGTGGATCCAGATTGTGGCCTTTTGTCATGTTTCTCGGATAGGTTATCATTGATCGGCTGACCCAACCTGCACATCGCAGCAAACTTCAACCTTTGGTTTGCGATGATTTCACAACGGGAATCGGCAAGAACGGACGTCCTTCTCCACCTCGCCAGCCCCGTTTCCTTGGCGGCTGATTAACTCACCGGGGCTACCGTGCATCGACGTCTTCAGGCCCGAACGGTTGCAGCATGCCAAAATCAAGAACCGGGATCGCGCGCACGCCCACTGCGATCGCCGTCTTCGCCGCAGCGGCGGTTCTGGCGGTCCTCGCGTTCACGGGCTTCGAGCTCACTCGCGAGCTTGAGCGGGGCAAGGTTTTGCGCGCAGAGGTCGAACGGTCTCACGAGACGAGGGCCCAGATCCTTCGCATCTTCTCGTTGCTGCAGGACGCCGAAACCGGCCAGCGCGGATATGTGATCACCGGCGATCGCCGGTTCCTCCAGCCCTATGCCGAGGCCGAGGCCCAACTGGCCGACCAGGTCGCCCAGCTTGAACGCCTGTACACGCTCCAGCACGAACCCACGGACGCCATCACTCGGCTGAAGGCCCTGATCGACCGCAAGCAGGCGACGCTGAGCGCGGCCATCGAGACGCGCGATACCGTTGGCCGCGATGCGGCGCTCGCATTCGTCGCCGCCGGCGCCGGCAAGGCGGCGATGGACGACATCCGGGTCGCGGTCGACACCATGGTTCGGCAGGAAGCCGACTCCCTCAGCGACCTGACGCGCCGGGCCGAGGCGAGGACTGCGATCACCGAGCGCATTGTCGGCGGCCTCTTCGTTCTGATGACGGTCAGCATGTTGCTGACCACCTTCCTGGTGTGGCGCTACATACGCACACGCCGCACCCTGCTGGATGCCGTCCAGGCGACGGCTGCACGCCAGACTGCGATCTTCGACAGCGCGATCGACGCCATCCTGACGCTGAACCCCAGCGGCAGCATCGAGACCCTGAATGCCGCGGCGACCCGTATGTTCGGCTGGGAGCCGGCGGAGCTGGAACGCCGCGACGTCTCCCTGCTGCTCGATCTCGCCGGCGACGGCGAAGCGGCCTTCCTGACGCGCCTGGGCTCCCGCCATGGTGCGATCGACGAAGGACTGGTGCGCGAACTGACGGCCAGGCGCCGCTCGGGCGAAAGCTTCCCCGTCGATGTGGCCCTCAGTTCGATGGAACTGCCGACCGGCACCCACATCGTCGCGGTCATCCGGGACATCTCCGAACGCCGACGCGTCGAGGAGATGAAGCAGCAGTTCGTCTCGACCGTCAGCCACGAGCTCCGCACGCCCCTGACCTCCATCGCCGGCTCGCTCGGCCTGCTGGCCGGCGGCGCGGCAGGCGAGCTGGGCGACAAGGCCGGCCGCCTGATCGGCATCGCCCAGGCCAACAGCCAGCGTCTGGTCCGTCTGATCAACGACATCCTAGACATCGAGAAGGCCGAGTCCGGTCAGATGACCCTGGACATGTCCGAGCTGGACCTTCGCCAGATAGCAGAGCGCTCCATCGACAGCGTCCGGGGCTTCGCCGACGGTCTGGGGGTCTCCCTCACCCTTCAGGAGGGGCCGATCGCCCAGGTGCGCGGTGACGAGGACCGCCTGATCCAGGTGGTGGTGAATCTCCTGTCCAACGCGGCCAAGTTCTCGCCCACCGGCGGGGCGGTCTCGATTTCCGTCCAGCCCGAGACCCGCATCGCCCGCCTCAGCGTCAGCGATCAGGGCCCCGGAATTCCTGACGAGTTCCGCTCGCGCATCTTTTCCAAGTTCGCCCAGGCCGACTCGTCCGACACCCGCGCCAAGTCCGGCACAGGCCTTGGCCTCGCCATCGCCCGCGAGATCGCCGAACGGCATGGCGGCCGTCTCTGGTTCGAGTCGGCTGCGGGAGAAGGCGCGACCTTCCACCTCGACCTGCCGCTGTCGCTCGAGACCACAGTCGAAACCACGACCGAGCGGCCGCGCCTGCTGATCGTCGAGGACGACCCCGACGCCGCCGAGATCCTGCGTGCCATGCTGGATCAGGACGGGTTCACCGCCGACGTCGTCCCGACGGCCCGGGAGGCGCTGACCGCCGTGCGCGACAACGGCTACGACGCCGTTCTGGTCGATCTGCAGCTCCCGGACGCCAACGGCATCGGTCTGATCCGCGCCCTGCGCGCCCAAGCCGCGACCCGCGACATCCCTGTGGTGGTCGTCTCCGCCGACATCGCCCGCGGTCTGGCCCGTGGCCGCTCGCTGGAGGTCGTCGACTGGCTCGAGAAGCCGTTCGACCAGACGCGCCTGCGCTCCGCGGTCACCGGGATCCTTCAACGGCTGGAGACCAGGCGTCCGACGATCCTGCATGTCGACGACGACGTGGACATCCTGAGCGTCACCGCTTCCGCCCTCGCCGGCGCCGCCGACATCATCCCTGCGACATCGTTGTCGGAGGCTCGCCAGAAGCTGGCGGACATCCATCCCGACCTCGTCATCCTCGACCTTGGTCTGCCGGACGGGTCGGGGCTAGAGCTGCTATCCGACCTTGAGGACGAGACCGGCAAGACCACCCCGGTCGTGGTCTACTCCGCCCAGGAGATGGATGCGGCCCTTGGCCACAAGGTCGAGGCCGTGCTTGTCAAATCGCGCACCTCGCTGGCCAATCTGGCCCGAACCGTTCGCCGCCTGACCCAGAAGAGAGTGCCCTGATGCCGTTGAACCTGCTGCACGTCGACGACGAAGCCGACATCCGCGAGGTCGCGGCCTTCTCGCTGGAGCTCGATCCGGACATCGCCCTGACCAGCCTGCCCTCGGGCGAGGAAGCGCTGGAGCGTCTGCACGGCGGCATGCGCCCGGACGTCATCCTGCTGGACGTGATGATGCCGAAACTCGACGGCCCCGGTGTGCTGAAACAGTTGCGCGGGATTTCAGGGCTGGAGCAGACCCCGGTCATCTTCATGACCGCGCGGGTCCAGGCCAGCGAGCGCGATCAGTATCTGGAGCTCGGCGCCATTGGCGTGATCACCAAGCCGTTCGACCCCATGTCCCTCGCCGGCCAGATTCGCGACCTGATGAGCGGCGCAAGGGTGTGAGCACCGATCCTCTCCATGCACTGAAAGTCGCCTTCCGCACGCGGATGCAGGGCGATGCCGACGCGCTGGAGGCGGCTACGGCCAATGCTCCGGACTGGAAGCAGATCGAAATGCTGGTGCACGGGCTCGCCGGATCAGCCGGCATTTTCGGAGAGGCGGATGTCGGGACGTCCGCCCGCGCGTTGGACGAGGCGTTCGGCGAGAAGCGCCGCCCTTCACTCGAACAGGTGCAGACCCTGATCGCGCTGGTCCGCACACGGACCGCCGATCACTCGTAGTCGATGCTCAGAGGCAGGGACGCGACCTCCTCCGTCGATTGGCCCGGCCGCAGGCGCAGGCGGCCCATGACTCGCAGCATGTCCCGGCCGTAGGGATCGAGGTGGGAAACCCGGGACACGGTGATGTCGCCCGTATTGGAGCTCCAGATCGTCAGATCCTCGATGACCGAAAGGTCCTGATCGTCGAGCGAACGCGGCACCCGGATCCGGTAGACCCGACCCGGATCGCCCGTGATCTGGATCATGGCCGGCGCATCGGCGAGGTTCTCGGTGGAGACCGACAGGCCTACTTCGCCGGACACGACGTCGATCCGCATGGGACGCACGGTCGCAACGCTGAGGCTGCGCTGGATCGACAGCGTCGCGCCACCATCCGCGCTCTGGGCTTGGGCGATTCCGCCGAGACAGGCTGCGGCCGACGCCGCAAGGATCAGGAGAGCGCGCTTCATGTGACGAACTGGACGGTGACAAGATAATCGTAGGTGTCTGTCCCGCTGGCGGCATTGGCGGCCAGCAGCACATTCATGCCGAGCTTGAAGGTGGCGGAGCCGTACCAGCCCAGCGGGTTCAGGTCGAACTGCAGGCTGGCGGACTCGGCCGGCGCCGAGCCTGTCCGATAAGTCGTTCCACTTAGCGACCCGACGCGCAGCCGGCTGATCTCTGCAGGTCCGGATCCGCTTACCGGCGTGATCGTTACGCGTACGTATCGCTGATAACAGACGCTGGCGAAGCTGTTGCAGGTCATGGTGATCGTCGGCGTGGTGACCGAGGAACTGCTGATCCGTATCGCATTGCCCGAGGCGCGGGTGACCACGCCGTCAGAGGTGATCTGGAAGGTCGTGGCGCTGCTGCCCCGGATTGTATTGCCGAGCACCGGCGCGGTGGCGGGCGAGCGGCTGACGGCCAGCTGGGCATGCGCCACGCCGGGCTGGAGCGTCGTCAGGAACAGCGCCGCGCCGGCGCAGGCAAGCCAACGGATCATCGGGCCGCCTCCTGATCAAAGGTCACCTCGACCGCGCCCGCGCGCACGAAGCCGCCCGTCGCCGGCACCCGGACCTGCACCGGCGTCACCATCCGGATGTTCAGCGTCCGCGCCTGCTCAGGATCCAGTCGCACCGTGTAAACGCCCGGCCGGACGTCCTCGAAGAAGATCACGCCCGCGTGGTCGCTGCGCCCCGCGATAGGCGCGCCGCCGTTCTCAGGAACCAGCTCGACGCCCATCGCCGCCAGCGCGCGGGTGGACCCGTCGGCGCGGCGCAGGCGGCCGGTCAACTCGACCTCGGCGCTGCGCTGCATCGGATAATCGATCACCGCCAGCCCGCCCGGCCGCGGCACGAACTCCCGCACCGGAGCGCCCGCCACAAGGAATGGATCGTCGACGTTGCCGGGGTCCAGCCTCACGCGAGCCGAAGCGGAATCGCCGAGGCCGACAGCCAGCGCCTGACCATCGGCATCGGTGGTGACCGGACCGCTTGGGGTTTCCGCGACGATGCCGCCGACGCCCGGCTCGTCCGGCTGCCTCAGACCGTCGCCGTTCTCGTCGATCCATGCGTTCACCGCGACGGCGCCGCCCGCGGCCGGACCGGGGCGGGTGACATGATAGCGGCGATCAAACGGATCGAAACTCAGGCCGAACCCGAGCTGAAGGCCGATGCGCCACTCCTGCGCCTCGGTCTCGTAGGATGCGTTCACCGCCAGATCGAACCGCGGGGCCCGCCAGAGGTTTGACGCCTGCAGGCTGGTCTCCCCCTGCGGACCCAGCGCCTTGATGACGCCGAAACGCAGCGCATTGGTGTCGGATACCTGCCAGTCGGCCGTCGCATAGGCGGTCTCCAGACGCGCGTCCGGCGACAGCTCGTAGGACACGCCCCCGCGCAGTTGCAGACGGCTCGACACCAGGGTCGCCACATCGCTGGCGCCCAGCCAGCGCTGGCGGCTCACCGCTCCACCGCGCTCGTCCTCCAGCGCAACACTGCTCGACGCATAGAAGCGACCGACCGGGGCCGAGGCGCGCAGCTCTCCGTTGACCACCCGCTCGCCATTGACCCGCTCAAGCCGGCGCAGGTTCAGCGAAACCGGCACGCCCGAGCCGCCCGGCAATCCGACCTGACCGTCCAGACGCAGATCGCTGGCCCGGTCCAACGCCGCCTGGCTGGACACACCGAGCTGACGCGTCTCGTCGATGAAGCCGCCGCTGTATTCGGAATGCCGGCCGAGGATCGAGACGCCGAACGGGCGGGCGGCCAGACCCAAGGTTGCCCCTTGCCCGCCCACGTCGTCGCGCGCCGCGTCCAGTTGCGCAGCGATCGGCCCGATCGAGGCCCGCAGCCCCAGCATCCCCACCGAACGCGCTTCCGAACCTTCGGGCGTGAACCGCGCAACGCCTGCGGCGAGGGTCAGCGCCGACGAGACGCCATACTCCGCCATCGCCACCAGCCGGGCCTCGCCCGTCGAGTTCGCCAGCGAGCGCTCGCCGACATCGAAGACGGTCAACCCCTGCTCTACCGCGCCCAGACGCAACCGGAACTGTCCCGCTTCAACCTGACCGGCCCCGAAGTTGATACGCCGCACGACCTCGCGGGTCTGACCCTGCGAACCGTAGAAGACGAGACGGATGGTGTTCAGCCCGAACGCCAGCGGCACATCCAGGAACTCGTAGCGCCCCTGAACCGGCGAGGTCTGGGCCGCCTGCAGCACCTCGTTGACGTAGAGCTCGACTTCCTCGCCCAGCGCCAGCTCGCCCCGCAGATTCAGCGGCGTGGCAAGGTCAACATTCTCGAGCGGCGCGGAGGTGTAGAAAACGCCTCGCCCGCCGAACCCCGCGGCGCCAATCGGCATGGACGGCGTGAAGACATCGCCCAGACCGGCGCGTGTGCCGCCGAGAGCGCCCAAGGCGTGACCACGGGGGTCCTTGCGGCTCAACATCACCCGAACGTCGCTGATATCGCCGTCGTCGTTGGAGCCGACATAGCCCTCGAACCCCGCCCAGAGGAGGTCGCCGGCGGCGCGGATGTCGTATCGACTGGCCTGGTTGACGCCGTCCCGCGTCAGCTGGCCGCCCACGTTGACGTCAAAGGCCGGTGGACTGAAGAGACGGTACGGCGTCGCCACGCGGACACCGGCCGCGTCGTCGGGCCGCATACCGGCCTGCGCGAGCCGCCGGGCCCGCGCCTCGCGTTGCTGGAACGGCAGGGGTTCCGTCGCCGTCAGCTCCATGAACTGGGCGGCGGTGTCGGCGCGCAGACGCACCGGCAGCAGTTGCTCAAGCAGATCGAGACGGACGTAAAGGTCGTCGGCGTAGATCGCGGCCTGGTCGGCGGTGAAGGTGATCCTGCGGCCCGGCAGGGTCGCGGTGCGGCTGTTCAGGTCGACAGTCAGTTGGCGATCCGGCGCCAGCACCCAGCCCTCGGCCCGACGCTGGGCCGGGAACACGCCGATGGCGAGGTCCAGCAGGCGCGCGAACTCTCCCAGCGGCACGAACACGCCCGACCGGGACGAATAGACGTTCATCGTGTCGGTCAGCTGGACGTCGCCAGCCTTCAGCTCCATCCAGAGCAGGTCATCGGCGCCGAACGGCGGCGTGTTGACGGAGGCCTGGGTCGGATCGGTGCGGTTCGTCTGGGCGGCCGCCGGCAAGGCGCACATCGTGGCCGCAACGACAGCAAAGGTGGCCGACCAGACGGAGCTCACGGCGCGACGAGCGTCGCCGTCGCCAGGATCTCGCCCGGGTTGGCGTCGTCGTCACGATAGACCAGCGTCACGGCCTGACCGGCGGTCAGGGTGGCCGGCAGGGCCGTCACGACGGTGCGACGCTCGATTTCGGGATAGACGGCGATGCCGCGCACGGCAGCCACAAGGGGGGCGTCCGGAGTCGAGCCGGCGCGGATCTCGAGGTCGCCATAGACCGAGTTCGCGCCCTGACGCAGCAGGTCGAGAGAAACAAGCTGGCCGCCTTCCTCACGACGGACGGCGACATTCTCGATAGTCGCACGGGCATCGGCGGCGCTGTCGCGGACGATCACGGGAATACTGACGCTGAACAGGGCCACGACCTGTACGGCCACCTCGTCGGCGCCCGGCTGGGCGGCTTGCTCGACGGTGAAGCCGGCCGTCTCGGACGGCAGGGCGGTGACGGTCAGGTGGGTGCGGTGCTCGCCGCCATCGCCCGGACGGGCACGCACGCGAATGGCCTGGCTCTCGCGCGGCTGCAGGGTGATCCGACGCGGCGTGTACTGGACCAGATCGGAAGCCGAGGCGACCGTCATGTCGGCATGATCGCTGGCGGCGACGATCTGGCCGTCCGCCAGCATGATGCGGTCGACCAGCTCGACCGAATAGGTCGCCTGCTGGTCGCCCTGGTTGAAGATATAGACCGTGGCGGTCCGCTCACCCGGACCGAACACCACGCGCTTGGGCGAGATGTTCAGGTCGGCGCCGACTTGCGCGCCCGCGGTTCCGGCCAGCGAAAGGAAGACGAGAACCGGGAGAAGAAAACGGGCGAGCATGGCGTTCATCCATCGAAGGGGTCGACGGGCACGATAGGCGCGCTTGCCTATCCGACCGTTAAACCCTTTCGAGTGGACCGGGTCGTGGTGCACCGGAAACATCGGTGCGGATCGCTCAGTTGTAGGCGGCGGAAACCGTGAAGGTCCCGCTGTAGGTGCCGGTCGGCGAGGTCGAGGCGACGGGCACGCTGCCGCCGACGCGGAAGCTCAGCGAACCGGCCGAACCCAGCGAGTTGCTCAGGGTCTGCGTCGCGGCCGAACCCGACAGGTTGTTCGAGGTCGTCACCGTCAGGGTGTCCGAGCCGTTGGCGATCGAGAAGGTCGACGGGATGGTGACCGAGATCGACTGGCCGCCTTCACCGTCGACGGTGAATTGGGCGGCTTGCGGGGTGTCGCCCGAGCTCAGGCCGACAACACCACCGGCGACCGAGCGAGCGCCGGCGGCCGAGACGGTCACGGTGCCCGAACCGGTCGACGGGCGGACGACGGTGCCGAACTTCAGGTCGGCGTTCTTGGTGATGGTCAGCGGGCGGATCACGGTGATCGAACCCGTACCCGTGGTCTGGGCCGAGGACTGGGCCATCGCCGGAGCGGCGATAGCGACGGTGACCAGGGCGGCGGCGGCGGCGATCGACTTGATGAACATGGCGGGTCTCCAACGGGGGGATGTGTTTTCGTTGGCGTCCAAATCATCCCGATCGCCGGCCAGGTCCACAAGCGGGCCCTCTAAAAAGACCAGAATCGAACCAAAGTTATACCTCTCAGGCGTAATTCCTGCCTCTCACCTGTCCTGTGAGTTGCAGGCGATCAACGGCCGCTTAACGTTGGCTGTGCAATCTGCCCGTGTGGCGAGGTGCTGGCCACGTGTCGAAAGGTATTGCGCGCGTGCGCTGGATTGTTCTGATCGTCGACGACCACCCGCTTGTGGGGCAGGCTTTCGAGCTGTCGATCCGGGCTGCCTATCCGCACCTCGATGTCGGTCGGGTCACCAGCGCCGCCGAAGCCGACGACTACGCCAAGCGCTACGGCTCGCGCATCAAGCTGGTCATGCTGGACCTGATGTTGCCGGACGCAGAGGGCTTCAGCGCCCTGCTCCGCCTGCAACATCTGCTGCCCGACGCCTCCATCGCCATCGTCTCCGCCCGCACGGACGCGCACTCGATTTCAATGGCGCGCGCCTTCGGCGTGCACGCCTATCTGTCGAAATCCGACCCGGTCGAGAAGCTGGTCAACGCCGTCGGCGCGGTCATGCGTGGAGAAACCCTGTTCCCGGAAGAGGCGAAAGCCGATCCGGTCGCCGTGGACTTCCACCGCAGGCTCTCCAGCCTGTCTGGCGCCCAGATGCGGGTCATGCGCGCGCTGGTCGACGGTAAGCTGAACAAGCAGATCGCCGGCGAGATGAACCTCACCGAAGGCACGGTGAAGCAGCACGTCTCGGCCATCCTGCGCAAACTCGAGGTCAACAACCGCAGCCAGGCGATCCTTGCCGCGGCTCCGGTCCTCCGAAACGATCAGGTCGGCTAGACCTCAGAAGGCGCCCTCGACCTGAAGGGTCGCGTCCGCATTCTCCGTCACGCCCAGACTGCTGACCTCGATGCCGTTTGTGGTCTTCAGGCCGGCCAGCCAACCGAACAGCGCGCCGCTGCTCACGCTGGGGATGCGGAAGCCCAGACGGCCGGACGCATCCATGCCCAGCGTCAACTCCAGCCCCGCCGCCTCGGCCGACTGACGCACGATCGGCTCCAGCCCCTGCGCATCGGCGGTCTGCGCCCCGCCCTGCCCGCTGCTGGCGCTCAACGTACGCAAGTCCGCCTGAACCGCCGTCAGATCGGCCTGCGCCGAGGCCCGGCGCTCGGCCGCCCGCTCGCGCCACGCAAGCGCCGGGCTGACGACGAGGAACCAGACCAGCACGGCGGTCAGCAGGCCGGTCATGATCAGCAGCATCCGGCGCTCGCGCGCCGTCCTGCCCTCCCACCACTGGCGGGCGGTCCCGACGAAGTCGTTCATGACAGGCCTCCGATGGTGATGTCGCTGACGACCCGGCCACCCTCGTCGGCCGTACCGGTCTCGTTCATGGCCATGCCGGCGTTCGCCAGGGCGCTGCGGATGCTGTCCATGTCGCCATAGGCCGGATGGGTCAGGGTGGCCTTCACCCCCTCCCCCGGATCGGCGATAAGAATGTCCAGCTCTGCGCCCTCGACGCCCTCCAGCGCCGTGTACAGGGCCGCGGCTGCGGCTACGGCTCCGCCCGGCGGCGGCGCGATATTGGCCCGGGCGCGCAGGGCCGAGACCGGGTCGGGTGTCGCGGCCAGCTCCGGATCGGCGGCGACGATCATTTCGCGCGCCTGCTTCTGCATATGGCTGGCGGCCAGATCGTCCCGCGCGGCGGCGGCCAGGATCAGCACCAGCGGCGACAGGACCACCGTCGCCGCCAGAGCCGCCGTCCGTTTCCAGCTGCCGACGGCCTTCGCCGCCTTCGGCGCATCGGCTAGCAGATTGATCGCGGGCGCCCGCGCCGCGGCGATCAGCTGGCGCTCCAGCTCCGCCGGGTCCTCCAGCGGCCGGACCTCACGCGCGCCGGCGACCAGATCGACCAGATCCGGTTGCACCGTCACTGCGAACCGCCGTCCACGCAGCGCCACCGCCTCGCCGAAGGCCGCGGCGATCAGGACATCGTCCTCGTCGGGCTCGGGCAGGGTCATCACATCCGGCAGGATCACGTCCGCCTCGACGCCCAGCGCCTCCAGATAGTCGACCCAGGCGGTCAGTAGCGACCGGCTGACCACCGCCGCCAGCCGCGGCTCGCCCGCCACGCCCGGCGCGCCGACCACAGTCGACAGGCGATCCGGCTCGCCTGCAACCATATCGCGCATGGCCCAAGCGGCAGCCGCCCGCAGTTGGGCGCCCCCGCCGGCCGGCAAGTCGAGCCCGCGAAGGCCGACGTCCGCGCCCGGCACGACCGCCACCGTCCGTATCGCCTCGCCGCGCACGGCCGGCGTTTCGATCGACAAGCTGCCGCGCTCCAGCACGAAGCCGTCGCCGGACACGACCAGATAGGGCGCCGGCGCGCTGGCCAGGCCGGGCAGGAGGATCAGGCGGATGGGCTTCATTCTTCGGGTATCCAGCGCTGGGTAACGGTGCGCGTCCGGTCGCCCGGCGGCGCGTAAAGAAGGGCGGTGCGGACCGCCCGCACGCCGCCGTACTCGACGTCGACGCGAAGGTTGAAATAGCGGGTCAGGACGGTGACCTGTTCGCGCGCCTCGACCGTCACATCGACGGTGCTCAGCGACGGTTCGGACCAGAAGACGGTCGGATCGGCCCAGCCGCCGCGCGGCCTCCGCTCCAGCACGCTCTTGGCGTTGATAGGGTTCACCTGCCCGTTGGTCAGCATCGTCAGCAACGGCGCCTGGTCGGGCCGCAAGGTATTGATGTTTATGGGCGACAATCGCGTCGTCGGCAGGGCGCAGACCCAAGGGCGCAGACGGTTGTAGAGCTCCGCGTCCATGCCCTTGATCGCCCGCAGTTCGCTGACCTCGGACAGCATGACGCCGCCGGTGCGATAGGGCGTCGACAGGCCCGCATAGGCCCCGTCCTCGGCGCCCAGCGGCCGGGTCTCCTCGTCGACGTCCAGCCAGTCGACCAGCGCATCGGCCACGGCCCGCATCCGGCTCTCCGGCGCGCCCACAGCCCGTCCCAGCGCCATGAATTGCGCTACGCCGACGGGGCGATAGAGCAGGTCCTCGCCGATGCCCTGCACCACGCTGTTCAGGTTGAAACAGGCCTGCCCGTCGGTCACCACCGCGCTAATCACCCCGTCGTCGATGGGGAAGGTCATGCGCCGGCCGTTCCACTCGGGCTCCAGCGGCGTCTTCGCGCCGTCGGCCTCCAGCAGGCGTGTGATCTGACGCCGCGCCAGCATTTCGGCGCCCGAAGCGTACCACTGGGCCTGCGCCTGCCCCTCGGCATTGGTCGTGCGCCGCACCGAGAAGCGCACATCGTCCAGAATGGCGACGGCCACGACCGACATCACCGCCACCAGCAGCAGCACGGTCAGCAGGGCCATGCCCTCGCGATCGGGACGACGCGCCATCAGACGCCCCCGCCGATCAGGAACAGCTGGTCCAGCTCGCCATAGCCCTCCAGCGTCATCCGCAGACGCACCGCGTCAGGCAAGGGCCTTTCAGGCGTGGTGGTGAAGGCCGGCGCTTCGCTGCCGTCCTTCAGGAAGGTCACGGTCACGTCGCGCACGCCGCGATACAGCACCTGCGGCGGGCCGGGCCGGCTGCCGTCCAGATAGGGCATGGCCTGCCGCACCAGCCGGTCCTCGACCAGCCGGTACTCGACCCGCTGCAGCGACGGCCGCGCCCGGTCTCCGGGATTGCTCCAGCCCGCGCGCGTCAGGGTCAGCAACGGATCGCCCGCCTGTTCAATCGTCGTCATGGGCCGCGGCATGGGGCGGCCCGTCGGCCCGCGGGACCGGCGCGGCGAGGCCTGCCCGATGTCGGCGCGCAGCAGCCCGCGCATCCTCTGCAGATCCGCCGTCCGGTCCGTGGCCGCCTTCACCGCGAACCGGTTGTCGATCGACTGGCTCAGCACCGCCGCGCCCGCCGCCGCGATCAGGGCGAAGATCATCAGCGAGACCAGAACCTCGACCAGGGTGAAGCCTTCGCGCGCCGCCCTCACGACAGCCGCTCCCGGAACAGGCTGCGCTCGGCCGCCTGCCCCTCGTCGCTCGACACCCGGATATCCACCCGCACCAGATCCGGATCCTCGGTCGCCACTACCGACCGGGTCCAGCGCCATTGCCGCCCGCCCATCGGCGTCTCGCCCGACGTCTGCCCCTCGGCCAGACGGGGCGTCACCGCCGCCTGCACGGCCAGATTCTCGGCCACGATGCCGCCCAGCGTCCGGTCCTCGACCCTCGCGGCCGAGCGGATGTTCTCGCCCGACAGGTTCAGCAGGGCCAGCGCCGCCAGGCTGAACACCGCCAGCGCGACCAGCAGCTCGATCAGGGTGAAGCCCTCGCGGGCGGCGCGATCAGTCATGGACCGACACCTCGCCCGCCGCGTCCACGTCGATGCGCGCTCTGCGCCCCTCGCGGGACAGGGAAACGGTCCCGACCTCGGCCGCGCCGGTCGGGTCGAAGGTCAGGCGCAGGGGATCGTCCGCCAGTTGCGCCCGCGCGCCCTCGGACCAGGTCTCCGGCCGGAACGGCCCGTCGTTCAGCGGTCGCCACTCGACGCCGTCGAAAGCCGCGAAGCCGTAGCCGACGGACGTCACGTCCACGGCCACGGCCTGATTGGTCAGTATCGCCTCTTCCCGCGCCCGTTGCAGGCGCGCGGCGAAGCGTTCGGCGTCCTCGCCGATCGAGGGCCGCGGGTCGGGCATGGACAGCACCACCGCCCCCGCCGCCAGCCCGATGATCGCCACCGTCAGCAGCAGTTCGACGAGGGTGAAGCCCGCGCGGCGTTTCGCTGGATCAGGACTGCCAGTTGCCGAGGTCGGCGTCATCGCCCTCGCCCCCTTCCCGGCCGTCCGCTCCGAAGGAGAAGACATCGAACTGGCCGCCGTGCCGGCTGGCGCGACGATACTGGTAGGGATTACCCCACGGATCTTCCGGCAGGCGACGGACATAGCCGCCCTGACGATAGCGCTCGGGACGGGTCAGGCCCGACGGCGCGGCGACCAGCGCCTGCAGCCCCTGCTGGTCGTCGGGGAAAGTCAGGTTGTCGAGGCGATAGGTCTCCAGCGCCTGCTCCAGCACGGAGATATCCGCCCGCGCCTTGCCCACCATGGCCCGGTCCTGGCTGGGCAGGACGTTGATGGCCACCACAGTCGCCAGCAGGCCGATGATCACGATCACGACCATCAGTTCAACGAGGGTGAAGCCGGCGCGCTGCGACCGACGGGCGCGGGCCGTTCTCAGGCAGCGGGCAACCGCATTGCGAGCATTAGAACCAACAAACATCACGAGCTCCGTCACCCCAGCGCGAGGGTGTTGATCTGAAGAATGGGCAGAAGGATCGACAGCACGATGATCGCCACGATCCCGCCCATCAGGACGATGATCGCCGGCTCCAACAGGCTCAGCATCACGGCGGTGAAGGTGGAGAACTCGCGCTCCAGATAGTCGGCGGCGCGCTCCAGCATGGGCTCCAGTCGGCCGCTGGATTCGCCCGAGGCGGTCATGTGCACGAGGATCGGCGGGAAGACGTCGGCGCGGCGCATGGCGGCGGACAGGCCTCCACCCTCGCGCACCGCATCGGCCATCAGCACCGTCGCCGCGCGCAAGGCTTGGTTCGACACGGTGCGGGCCGTGATGGTCAGGCCTTCCAGCACCGGCAGGCCGGCGGCGATCATGGTCGACAGGGTCCGGGCCATCCGCGCGCCGTGCAGGTCCCGCGTCAGGCGACCCACGACCGGCAGTTTCAGGATCGCCGCATCGACCTTCAGCCGGATCGACGGCTTGCGCAGTGCGACCACGCTGACGAGGCCCAGCAGCACCAGCATCACGGCGAACAGCCAGCCCCAGTCGCGCAGCAGGTCCGATACCCCGATCACCAGCCGCGTCAGTAGCGGCAGGGTCTGGTTCATGCTGTCGAACTGGTCGACGACCTTGGGCACCACGAACATCATCAGGGCGGTGATGACGCCCAGCGCCACGACCGCCAGCACCGCCGGATAGACCAGCGCCGTGATCACCTTGCCGCGCACCACCTGGTCCCGCGCCAGCCCGTCGGCCAGACGCTCGAGGATCGGCGCCAGCGCCCCCGAGGCCTCGCCCGCCGCGACCATCGCCCGGTAGAGCGGCGGAAACGCCTGCCCCTGCAGGCTCATGGCGTCCGACAGCCGACGCCCCTCCATGACCCCGGCGTGGACGCCCTCCAGCACATTGCGCACCGCCGGCCGCTCGGCCTGCAGGGCGATGGCGCGCAACGCTTCCTCAAGCGGCGCCACCGTCACCAGCGTCGCCAGTTGGCGCGTCGTCAGGGCCAGGGTCCGCGAATCCAGCTTGCCGCCCCTGGCCGCCGTTCTCGTCTTCGCGCCGCTGACCGAACGGCCGACCGACAGCTCCAACGGCATCAGCTTCTTCTTGCCCAGCAGGGCGCGCGCCGTGGCCTCGTCCACGGCCGTCAGCGTGCCGGTCACTGTCCGGCCGCCCGCGTCCGCCGCGACATAATCGAAGACGGCCATCAGCCTGTGGCCTTCATCTCGACGGGTTCGCCGTCACCCGTGCCCTGACGGGTCACGCGCATGGCTTCCTCGACCGAAGTCACGCCATCCAGCACCAGCCCCCGCGCGCGGTCAGCCAGCAGGCCGCCCTTCTCGAACGCCACGGCCGCGATCGCCTCCTCGCCGGCCTCGCTGGCGATCAGGCGACGCACGCGGTCATCGATGCGGATCATCTCGTACAGGCCCGCGCGACCGACGTAGCCCGTCTGGTTGCAGTGGGGGCAGCCCTGCGGCCGCCAGATCGTCTGGCCGGTCTTGATCCCCACCAGCTTCGCCGTCGCCTTGTCGGCGGCTTCGGGCTTGCGGCACTCATGGCACAGGCGGCGCACCAGCCGCTGGGCCACCACGAGACGCAGGGTCGAGGCCAGCAGGAAGGGCTCAACGCCCATGTCGCGCAGACGTGTCACTGCACCGACCGCGTCGTTGGTGTGCACCGTCGACAGCACCAGATGGCCCGTCAGCGCGGCCTGCACGGCGATGCTGGCGGTTTCCGTGTCCCGGATCTCACCGACCATGACCACGTCCGGGTCCTGACGCAGAATGGCGCGCAGACCGGCGGCGAAGGTCATGCCGACCTTGGCATTCACCTGCGTCTGGCCGACACCCTCGACCGCATACTCGACCGGATCCTCGACCGTCAGGATGTTGCGCGTGGCGTCGTTCAGCATGGACAGACCGGCGTACAGCGACGTCGTCTTGCCCGAGCCCGTCGGGCCGGTGACCAGAATGATGCCGTTGGGCTCGCGCAGGGCGGCGGCGAACACCTCCAGCCCCTCGTCGCTCATGCCCAACTGGCCAAGGGTCAGGTCGGCCTGATCCTTGTCGAGGATCCGCAGCACCACCCGCTCGCCCGCTCGCGCCGGCAGGGTCGAGACACGCACGTCCAGCGTCTTGCCGCCCAGCGCCAGCGAGATCCGCCCATCCTGCGGCACCCGCTTCTCGGCGATGTCGAGCCGCGCCATGACCTTGATCCGCGACACCAGCAGCGGCGTGATCCGCGGGCTCAGCGACAGGGCCTCGCGCAGCACGCCATCGACGCGCATCCGCACCGTCAGGGCAGTCTCATACGGCTCCAGGTGGATGTCCGACGCCCCGGCGCGCACGGCCTCGGCGATCACTCCATTGATCAGGCGGATGACCGGCGCATCGTCGGCCGTGTCCAGCAGGTCCGCGGCCTCGGGAATATCGTCGATCAGGCTGTCCAGCCCCGACGGCATGCCCAGATCGTCGCCGTCGGCGGCGCTCAGCGGATCGCCAGCATAGACCTGCGACAGGCGACGGTCGAAGGCGGCCTGATCCAGCGTCTCGATCCGCAGCGGGCGGCCCAGCGCCCGGCGGGTCTCGACCAGGCTCATCGGATCGGCCCCGGCGCGCACGCCGACCACCGCCACCTCGCCCAGATCCAGCACGAGCACGCCGTGCCGCTTGGCGAAGCCGTAGGGCAGCGTCGGATTGATGAGCGTGATCATCGTCGGCTCAGCCCTGCGGCGTGATCGTCACGTCGCCGGGCGCGGCCTGAACCGGCGCCACGGGCGGATAGCTGCGCATGTAGTCGCGGATCATCTCGTCCAGCGCGGGTTCGACGCCCGGTGTGGCCCGCAGTTGCGCATCCCGCATGTAGCCCCAGCGATCGGCGGCCAGTTCCTGCGAGTCGGCGCGGGTGCGCACGACGGTCGGGCGGATGAAGACCATCAGATTGGTCCGGCCGCGCTGGCGACTGGTCGAGCGGAACAGGGCGCCGATGCCCGGAAGGTCGCCGAGGCCCGGCACCTTGTCGATGCGCAGCTGGTCGTTCTGGTCCAGCAGACCGCCGGCCACGGCGATGTCGCCGTCGTCCACGACCAGCGTGGTTTCCAGCTCGCGCTTGTTCAGCACAAGGTCGCTGGAGGAGTTGGTCAACACGCCGTTGATGCTGGACACCTCCTGGCGCAGGTTCAGCGTGATCGAGCCGCCGGCGTTGATCTGCGGCCGCACGATCAGCTTCACGCCGATGTCCTGCCGCTGGGTGGTGCGGAACGGATTGGAGTTGCCGTCCAGCAGGGTCTCGCCGGTCGTGATCGGCACTTCCTGTCCGACCAGGATGGTGGCTTCCTCGTTGTCCAGCGTCATCAGCGACGGCGTCTGCAGCAGGTTCGAACCCTGATCGTTGCGCGCAGCGTTGATGATGAAGCCGAACAGACCGTTGCCGATCCGGCCGCCACCGCCGCCCACGAAACCATTGGCGCCCAGCAGGGTGTTCAGGGCCAGATTCTGAAGCTGCTCGCGAAGCGGATCATCCTCGTCCAGCTGCCCCGCCGCCGCGCCGCCGGCGATCGGCAGCAAGGGCGTTGAGCTGTCGGAATAGTTGGTCAGGCCGATCGGATTGCCGTTCTCGCCCGCCAGCAGCCACTGAACGCCCAGCTCGCGCACGGCGTTGTCGCTCAGCTCGACCACGATGGCCTCGATCAGCACCTGCTGTCGGCGCTGGTCCAGACGACGGATCACTTCGCCGAGACGACGCTGGGTGTCAGCCGAGGCGGCGATCACCAGAGCGTTCGCACCGGGGAAGCGAGCGATGGTCGCGCGTTGGCCCGGCTGGGGTCCACCCGGCGTGCTGATCACAGCCGCGGCCGGCGCGGCAGTCGCGGTGTCAGCCGCAGCTCCCGTGCTCGACCCTAGCGGCGCGCTTGCCGTCACGGGGGTCGGCTGCTGTCCGACGATCTGCTGCAGCACCGGCAGAAGCTGCTCGGCGTTGGCGTGCTCGAGGAAGACCACCTGCACGTCGTCCGCGGCCGAGGCCCGGCGATCGAGGTCCTCGACCAGCGGACGCACGCGCGCGACAGCCGCCGGATCGCCACGCAGGACGATGGAATTGGAGCTCTCGACCGGCGTCACCGACACCATCCCCTGCCCCGGCTGCCCGCCCGGCGGGGCCAGAACGGCGCGCAGCACTTCGGCGATCTCGCGCGCCGAGGAGTTCTGCAGCGTCACCACGTCGAACGAGGCCCGGTCCACGTCGATCCGGCCGACCAGAGCGCGGATGCGGCTCATGTTGTCGGCGAAGTCCGCGACCACAACGCTGTTGGCGCCCGGATTGGCCAGCACCTGCCCCTGTGCGCCTACCAGCGGGCGGATGGTCTCGGCGGCTGATGTCGCGTCGATATAGCGAAGCTGGAAGACCTCGGTCGAGAACCGTTCGGCGCCGACCGTGGCCGGTCCCTGCGCTGCGCCCTGCGCCGGGCTGATGCGATAGGCGCCCGACGGCGTTGCGGTCACGACCAGACCGTTGGCCCGCAGCGTCGACAGGAAGACCTCGAACGTCTGGGCGCGGGTCAGGGCGCGATCGCTGGTCACGGTCACTGTCCCCGTTACCGCCGGATCGACGATGAAGGTGCGGCCGGTCGAGCGGGCCACGTCCTGGATGAAGGCGCGGATGTCGGCGCCCTGCACGTTCAGCGTCTGGCGTTCGGTCGACTGGGCCATGGCCGGCGCGGCCGCCAGCGGCCCCTGCGCGGCGAGAACGGCGGTCAGGACGGCGCAGGCGGCGCCCTTGAACACACGGCGGCTCATCAGCGAGTCCTTATGGTGGTGGTCTGGACCTGTCCGTCCCGCTCGAAGCGGATCTCGGCGCTGGTCGCATTGGAAAGCTGGCCGCGAAGGCCGGCGATGCTCTGGGGGCTGTTCAGTTCGGTTCCGTTGACGGCCAAAATCACGTCGCCTGACCGCAGGCCGGCGGCCTGAAGGGCAGCGCCGTCGCCGGACGCGTTGACCGTGAAGCCGTTGATGCCCAGCCCGCGCATGCGCGGACGGAGGGAAGCCTGCCCCATCAGGGTCGCAGGATCGACGACTTGCCCCGACTGGGCCGGAGCCGGCGCCGGCGGAGCGACGGGTGGCGGGGTCGGCATGATGGTCACCTCGCCGGCCGGTGGCGGCGGTGGAGCCGCGGCCCCCATCGGGGTCTCCGCGAAGATCAGGCGAGAGACGGAGCCGCCGCGCGACAGGGTGACGTGGTCGGCAGCCACCGACTGGAGGATCAAACCCGGCTCGACTTCCTCGCCGACACCGACCGAAACCTGGCGGCCGTCCGCCAGTCCGATGATGGCCGAGCCGCCGCCTGCAACGCCGGCGCGCACGCCGTACAGCCGCATCTGGCTGGAGCCCGCGGCGGTTGCTTCGGCATAGCTGCTCTGCGCGCCGGTTCGGAAGAAGGCGTCGAAGCGCTGGAAGATGGAATAGTCGGGCGCGTTCGCCGTCCGGGCCGCGGCAGCCGGGGATGCAGCCTCCGCCGGGGCGAAAACGATCCAGCCCAGACGCCCTGCCTGCACGGCGAGGACGGCGACAAGAACGACTTCGAGCGCCAGTCGAAGACGACGGGGACGGCTCCCCGCATCGCCGACGAGCTCCGCGGCCCGTTCGCTCCACTGACGGATGACGCCGATCACGATGTTTGCCCGAACAAGCCCCGACGGCTCTCCCGCGTGTCTAACCAATCGTCCGGGTTCGGGCTTCACGGCGGAGTGACGGGCGGGAGAACTGTATATGACAAAACGTCCGACACCGGAGGATGTCGGACGTTCGCTGTAGTTTGTCTTTCCCGTTCAGAAAAGAAGAAACGGGATGACGATCATCTCGCCACCCCGTTCTGTAACTTATCAGAAACGAGTCGTGAGGCTCGCCGAGAAACTCGTTCCGATATTGTAATTATTTATCAGAATCTTGTTTCCGAGCTCCTGATATTCGTCGAAGTCCGTACCCAGCAGATTTCTGGCTTCCAGCGCGATGCCGAACTCCTTGCCCAACATGTCGAAGTCCTGACGATACACGAAGTCGAGGAAGACACCTGGCTCCTGGATGTAGTCAGGCTCGCGCGAACCGGCCTGACCGGCGCCGCGGGCGGTGATCCGCTCGCTGACGTAGTTCATGATCAGCGTCGCCTGCGACCGGTTGGTGTCGTCTTCCCAGCCCAGTTGCAGGTTGGCGACGTGCTCCGACTGCCCCTGCAGGCGGCTGCCGTCCTGGATGAAGAACGACGCCGGCGAAGGCGCGCCGCCGCCGGACAGGTCCAGCACCGTATCGTTGGCGCCGACCTGAACTTCCGAGTCCGACCAGGTGTAGTTCGCCTGCACCAGCCACCGCTTGTTGGCGATGAAGTCCATGCCCGCGTCCGGGAACTCCCAGTACTTCTTGACCTCGAACTCGACGCCCATGATGCGCGCCTGCGGGGCGTTGACGTAGGATTGCTGACGGTCACCGGTCGAGGCGGCGGCGATCACCGACTCCACCGGCTTGTCCAGGTCCTTGAAGAACAGACCGGCGGTCACATACTGCTGGCGGGCGAAGAACCACTCCCAGCGGGCATCGAGGTTCAGGATCTCGGTATCCACCAGGTACGGGTTGCCGATGAAGGTCCGGTTGGACTCCTGATCGGTGTAGGCCTGCGGAGCCAGTTCGCGGAACTGCGGACGGCCGATGGTCTGCGAGGCGCCGAAGCGCAGTTGCATGTCCTCGGCGAAGTTCCACGTCGCCGTGAACGACGGCAGCCAGTACTGCTCTTCCAGCTTCGTGGACGCGAAGACCGGAGCGCCGCCGAACAGGTCGCGCGGGGTCACCGTCTGTTCGCCGTCCTCATAGCGAACGCCGATCGAGGTGCGGACCAGCGGAATGATCTCGGCGTCGACCATCGCATAGACGGCGTTGACCTGCAGGTTGGCGTCATAGGCGCTGGCGCCGTTGGTGCCGGCTATTTCGCGCAGTTCCAGGGTCGTCGGATTGATGTTGAAGTCCGACGTCAGGAAGTCGATCCGCGACGCGCGCTGCTCGTCCGTCAGTGCGTTGACGGCATAGAACTGCAGGTCGCGACGCTCGGCCTCGCGATTGTTGTCGAACGAGGCGACGCCAAGGCTGAACACGGCCTCGCGGCTGCCCGAAAGCGGCATCGTGTAGTGGACGTCCGCGCCGCCCGACAGGATGTCGTCATCCAGATCCGAGAACGAGATCAGGTTGCCCTGGATGTTGTGGATGAAGTCGCCCGCACCATTCACCCCGTACTGGAAGCGCGTCTCGTAGGGCGCGTCGCGCGTGGTCTTGGCGTATCCGACGCGCCAGTCGAACTCGAGCGCGCCATCGGCGAAGAAGTGCTCGCCGGCCAGTTGGGTCGAGAAGAGCTGACGCACGAACCACTCGGTGTAGTCGTTGCGGATGATCGAACCGCCGGCGTCGAAGTCCGGCCCGGCTTCCGAGCGGGCTTCCTTGGTCGTGTTGCGAACGTAGAGGTTGGTCCACTTCACCTCGTGATCCGGCACCGCGTAGGAGATGCCCGTCAGCAGGTTCAGCTGGACGTCGTTCTGGTTCGAGTTGGTCTCGTAGCTGGTAACCGGCACCAGTTCGGCGCCCTGGAACTGGCCCTGCTGCTGAACACCGATGCGCTGGCGCCAGTTGTTGTTGTAACCGGCGACGAAGATCAGGCCGAGCGTGCCGTCACCGGCTTCCGACGACAGGCCTCCCGAGACCTTCACGCCCCAGTCGGCGGGGATGTCGTCGAACTGCAGCAGACGCAGCGGCGCGTTGACCAGTTGATGGCCGATGCGGGCGAGGGCTTGCTCGGTGTAGTTGGCGCGGTTCAGCTGGCGGCCCGAGGCGAACGCGGCCTGCAGCAGTTCCGGCACATCGCGCGTGCCGTTGTCGAAGCCGGTCCAGTCGGTGCGCGAGCCATAGTAGGTCAGGCCCTTCTCGCCGATGTTCTCGGTGTTGCCGCCGACCGAGGCCTCCATGCTGAAGAACGGCTCGCTCGGCGCGTCGATCGTCTGCAGATCGATGATGCCGCCGCCGAACTCGCCCGGATAGTTGGCCGAGTAGCTCTTCTGGACGGTCACGCCCGACAGGATGCTCGACGGGAACAGGTCCAACGGAACCACACGCTGCATCGGTTCGGGGCTGGGCAGCGGCGAACCGTTGAGCATCGCCGAGGAATAGCGCTCGCCCAGACCGCGCACATAGACGAAGCGGCCTTCGACCACCGACAGGCCGGTCACGCGGGCCAGGGCGCCTGCGGCGTCGCTGTCGCCCGTGCGTTGCAGGTCTTCGGCTGTCAGGAACGCGGCGACTTCCGAGCTCTCGCGATTGGGCTGCGGGATGTAGCGGCCGAGAACGACCACCTCGCCCAGTTCGTTGACTTGCTCCTCCGGCTGCGCCTGCTCGGCGGGGGTCTGCTGGATCGGGGCGGTTTGAGCGAAAGCGGCCGGCGCGATCATCGCGCTGGTGGCCAGCAGGACCCCGCTCAGGGTCAGGGAGAGCGTCTTCATGTCAAGGCCTTGGAAGATGAGTGCACCGGAAGGGCGAA
>NZ_BAAAGA010000003.1:59476-69706 GCF_039523815.1 Brevundimonas kwangchunensis
GCAGGTCAGGCCGTCGCTGAGACCGCAGGTCCAGCCGCGCCACCAGACGTCCGACGCGTTCTGGACGGCGCCGATGTAGGTGGTGTTCTGGAAGTAGCTGTAGACCGAAGCAGCGGCGACCGGGGTCACGGCGTTCTCGTTGGCGCCGTTGATGAAGGTCAGCGACTGGTTGGTGATCGACGTGCCCGAAGCCGGAGCCGTCAGCGTCGAAACACCGTTGGCGGTGTTGTTGACGTTGCCCGCCGCCGTGAACACGGCCTGCGACCGGGCCGCGTTGGCCGGACGGTAGGCGGTGGTGCACGACATGAACACGCCGCGGAAGATCGGCGCCGAGGTCTGGGTGTCCGCGTCGGCGATGTCCAGGCAGCTGGCGACGGTGCCCGCGGCGTTGGTGAACACAGAGTTCAGGATGGTGGCCTGGGCGCCCGTGTCCAGGTGGACGACGGTGTGCTGGTCGGCAGCCGGGTTACGGCCGACGATGGTGAAGTTCGACACCTTCGGCTGCGACAGGTAGCGCGCGGCGTAAGGCGTCGCGGTCGGGGCGGCCGACCATTCGAAACCGGCCGAGCGGCTGGTCGAGGTCGGAGCGCGCTGGGTGACGATGGCGAACTGGGCGCCACCACGCCAGCCGGTGTCGGTGTCGAAGGCGTCGTCGTCGGCGCCGTTGATGACCAGGTGGCGCAGGTTGACGTTGCCGCCGAAGATTTCGATGCCGTCGTCCGAGCTGTTGTACGACTGGATGTACTCGACCGTGGTGCCCGAGCCGACGCCGGCCAGGGTCAGGGCCTGGAGTTCGTTACCGGTCGAGATCTCGAAGCCCGAGTACTTGATCTGGACGTAGCGCAGACGACCCGAGTTGTCGGTCGGCGTGCCGCCGCCGTAGAAGGCGCTCGTGCCCTCGACCTGACCCGTGCAGGTGATGGCGCCCGTGGTGGTGCAGTTGGCTTGCGGAGCGCGGCCGGCGATCACGATGCCGCCCCACTGGCCTTGCGACGTGGCCGAGGTCGTGCCCTCGACGTTCTGACGGCTGGTGAAGATGATCGGGTTGGTCGCGGTGCCTTCGGCGAAGATCTGCGAACCGCGGTTGATCAGCAGGTAGTCATTGCCGCTCGAGGCGAAGATGCGGACGCCGGCTTCGATGGTCAGGATGCCCTGCACGCTGCCCGCCGTCGGAGCCGTCGGGTCGATGCCGCGGTCGGTGCCGACCGAGGTGCGGCCGTTGATCGAGTAGATGGTGCCGGCGCGCAGCGGAACGGTCAGGGAACCGTCGATCTGTTGCGGCAGCTGGCAGGCGCGCAGGGTGCCGCCGGCGACCAGGCCGATGTTGGCGAAGCCGGTCGGGCAGTCGGCCGCCGGGGTGCCCGGGGCCGGAGGAGGCGTCGTACCGCCACCGCCGCCATTGCCGCCGCCGAAATCGCCTTCGCCGGGCGAAGCCACTTCTGCGCCGCCACCGCAGGCAGCGAGAGCGAGGGCGCTGGCGGTCAGCGCCAGCATGCTAGTCAGTCGAAGGCCGGTCATGGATGTCACCGTGTCTGGGGTCCTGAAGATCGTCAGACAGGTGAAAACAGGACGCACTGCCCCGTAGCGGTGGTGAAACACCTCCCCCTGCCCGGAGCCTTGACTAGAAGCGCTGTGTGACAGGGCCGCCGCCGAACTGTAACGGTTGCCCGGCGCTTTCATGAACTTGTTTTCGCTATTTTCTGAAAGACGTTCCCGGTACGGCGCGATCGTCACAAACCCGCGCTAGCGCAGAGGCCCGTCCTGCCTGATCCTGTCCGAATGGGCGCCGCCAGATCCGTGATCGACCAAGTATGACAACCGCTCCGATGACGGCTTACACCTTGACGACAGGTCTGGTGCTGACCGGTGCTCTGATCGGCCCGGTCACCGCCTGGATCAGCGTCTGGTTGCCACAGAAGGGGCGACCGGGAATCAGGCGCATCGCCGCGCTGGCCATCGCCGCCGCCATGGTTGGCGGATGGAGCGCCCTCGCCCTGCCCGCGCCCGTCGCGGCCCTGCTGACCGCGCTGCTGGGCTGGCAACTGCTTCTGCTGGCGGTGGTCGATGGCGAGAATTTCTGGCTGCCGGACATCCTGACCTGGACGCTCGCCGTCTCGGGCGTTCTGGCTGCCGTCATATTGCAGGACCGGGGAATTGCGGATGCGATCATCGGCGCCGTCGCGGGCTTCGCCGGCCTTTGGCTGCTGGCGTTCGTCTACCGGAAGACCCGCGGCCGACAAGGGCTAGGCGGCGGCGACCCCTTCATGCTGGCGGGCGCCGGCGCCTGGGTCGGCTGGATCGGCCTGCCCAGCGTGCTGCTGTGGGCCGCCGTCGGAGGACTCAGCCTCGTCGTCGCCCGCGCCCTCACCGGCCGCAAGGTGTCCGGGACCGACCGCCTGCCGTTCGGCGTCTTCCTCGCCATCGGCCTGTGGCTGACCTGGCTGCTCGGCCCGATCGGCCTCTGGCGCTAGCGCCAGACCGGCCGCTTGCGACTGATGAGGCCGTCGATTTCCTCGGCGAAGACGGCGTGCGACGGCTCGACGTCGGCGTTCGCCGCAAGTCCCTCCGCCTCGGACAGCACCGTGCGCAGCTCGTCGTCCATGCCGTTCCCCAGCCGCGCCAGCGCGCGCGCCCTCGCCCGCACCAGCAGCAGCGCCGCCTCGGGATAGCGCGCCGCCAGCCGCCCGCTCCACGGCGGCACATCCTCCACCGCCCCGCGCAGTTCGTCGCGCCGCGACAGCACCAGCTCCGCCGCCTCGCGCAAAGCGGGCCAGTTCATCAGGAAGCCCAGCCCCCGCATCACGTCCGGATGCCCCGCCGCAACGCCGAACGCGCGATCCAGCGCCTCGACGTCGTCGAAGTCCGCCAGCCCGGCGATGATCTCCCGCACCAGTTCGGGCGACAGGGTCGTGGCGAACAGCCGCCACCGCGCCTCGTCCGCCTCGTCCTTGCGTCCCTCGGCCAGCAGCACCGCGATCTCGGCCCTCAGCCATGCCTCGGGCGGCGGCTCCGGCGCGGCCTCCTTCCTCGACCAGCGCGAGGTCGGGGCCGTCGGTCGGGCCGCCACCAGCGCAGCACGCGCTTCCTCCGGCCGCCCCGCAGCCGCCAGCCGGCGCGCGATCTCCGACCCGACTTCCGGCTTCGCCCGATCGTCATCGGGCACCGCCGTCAGCCAGGCATCCAGATCGCCGCTGCGATCCGCCAGCTTGCGCACCAGCAGCGCCGCCCGCCCCGTCGGACGCGGACGCCCGGCGGTCAGGTCATGCAGCAGCCGACGGGCCAGCTCGGGGCTGAGATCGCTTGCACCACGCCCGACCCACGACGCCCATTCGGACAGCCGCGTCGACAGCGCCTCGCCCAGCACCGGCCCCGCCACATCGACGCCCGCCTCCGACGCCAGCATGGCCAGATCCGATGACGCCTCGTCGAACATGAGGGTCATCTCGCCCTTGGGGTCCGACACCCGCGTCCGCAGCGGCACATACAGATCGAACCACGCCACCAGACGGTCCAGCGCTAACCGGGTATCCAGCGGCGCCAGCCGCTCAAGGATCACCCGCCGGATCGCCCTCAGCTCCGTCAGCAGCCCCGGCCGCTTGCGCCACGACACCTTGGCCCGGCTCTCGGCCAGCGAGACCAGCCTCTTGTCCAGCTCCAGCGCCAGATCGCCCGCCCCGACTTCCGCCGACAGCTCCATCCGCAGCCGTCGCTTCAGGGCCGCATCCCCGGTCGCGAACTCGATCAGCAAACCGGCCAGCCGCTCGGCGCCGAGCGTGGCGAGGTTGGCCTCCGAGACGGTCTTCTTCGGCTTGGGCGCGGCCTTCGCCATTCGTCAGCCCGCCGTGTAGGACGTCTTGATCTGGGTGAAAAAGTCGACGGCGGCGAAGCCCTGCTCGCGCGCGCCATAGCTGGACTTCTTCGTCCCGCCGAACGGCACGTGGTAGTCGACCCCGGCGGTCGGCAGGTTGACCATCGTCATCCCCGCCTTTGCCCGCCGCTGGAAGTCGCGCGCGTGCTTCAACGAGCTCGTGACGATACCGGCGGACAGGCCGAACTCGACGCCGTTGGCGATCTCCAGCGCCTCTTCATAGGTCTTCACCCGCACGGTCGAGGCGACAGGCCCGAAGACCTCCTCGTTGTTGATCCGCATGTCGGCCGCAGTGTCCACCAGCAGGGTCGGCTGCACATACCAGCCCGGCGTCTCCAGCTTCAGCCGCTCGCCGCCCTGGGCCACGCGCCCGCCCTCGCTCGTCGCGATGTCGATGTAGCGGTACGAGGTCTCCATCTGCGCCTCGCTGACCGCCGGCCCGACCTGGGTCGACGGATCCAGCGCCGGCCCGACCTTCAGCGCCGCCAGACGCTCGGACAGGGCCGCGACGAAGCGGTCGTGGATGCCCTCCTGCACGATCAGTCGGCTCGACGCCGTGCATCGCTGGCCGGTGGCGAAGAAGGAGCCGTCCAGCGCGATCTGCACCGCCCGGTCCAGATCGGCGTCGTCCAGCACGATCAGCGGGTTCTTGCCGCCCATCTCCAGCTGGACACGCGCCTGTCGCGCCGCCGCCCCGGCCGCCACGCCCGCGCCCACGCCCTGCGAGCCGGTGAAGGACAGGCCGTCCACGTCCCTGTGGTCCACCAGCGCCTGCCCGACCCGGCCGCGGCCGATGACCAAGTTCAGCACGCCCTTGGGCAGCCCCGCCTCATGCAGGATCGCCACCAGCGCCTCGGCCGTCGCCGGGGTCGGGCCAGCGGGCTTGATCACCACCGTATTGCCGAACGCCAGCGCCGGCGCCGCCTTCCAGGCCGGAATGGCGATAGGGAAGTTCCACGGCGTGATCAGGCCGAACACGCCCACCGCCTGCCGATAGGTCTGGATCTCCACGCCCGGCCGCACCGAGGCGAGGTTCTGGCCGTGCACGCGCAGGGCCTCCCCCGCGAAATACTTCAGCACCCGGCCGGCGCGGACCGTCTCGCCGATGCCCTCGGCCAGGGTCTTGCCCTCCTCGCGCGACAGCAGGGTCCCGAGCGCCTCGCGGCGCTCCATCAGCAGGGTCCCGGCGCGGTCGAGGATGTCGGAGCGCACTTCGGGCGAAGCTTCCGACCACGACGGGAAGGCCGCCTTCGCCGCGGCCACGGCGGCGTCCACTTCGGCGACATCGCCGTCCGGATGCCGGGCCACGACCTCGCGTGTGTCGGACGGGTTCAGCCCATCTGTCGGCCGCGCCACATCGACCCGCTCGCCGTCGATCCAGTGCGAGAGGTTCAGGGCGTCGGTCATGGGCGGTCTCCGGAAGTTCAGCCCCTCTGGTAGCGTCACCTGCCGCCATTCTCCAGCGCCGTCAGCCCGACCGCGATCGCGCCCAGCGGCCCGGCCCGGTCGCCCAGCGCCGGCGCGCGGATGAAATCGTCGATGATCGGGCTCAGCGCCGGCGTCGCGCCGTAGCCGGCGAGGCTCTCCACCACCGCCTGACGCAGACGCGGGAACAGCCACGGCTGGCCCGTGGCCACCCCGCCGCCGATCAGCACCCGCTCCGGACAGGCTGTCAGCACCAGATTGTGGATCAGCCCGCCCAGCGCATGCACCGCCATCGCCCAGGCCGGATCGTCCGCGTCCAGCTGCTCCGCCGGCCGCCCGGCCCGCGCCTGGATCGCCGGACCGGACGCCAGCCCCTCCACGCAGTCGCCGTGATAGGTGCAAAAGCCAGGCCACGCATCGCCTGCCAGTCGGCCGACGCGCAGATGCCCCAGCTCCGGATGCCCCAGCCCGCGCACGGCCCGGCCGTTCACGACCACGCCCGCGCCGATCCCGGTCCCGACGGTGATGTAGACATGATTGTTCAAGCCCTGCGCCGCGCCCCAGCGCCCCTCGGCCAGCGCGGCGCCGGCCACATCCGTGTCCACCGCGGCCGGCACGCCGAAGCCGTCCATGAACCGGGTCAGCGGCGCTTCGTCCCAACCCGGCTTGGTCGTGCCGACGATGTGGGCATAGCGGGTCGAGCTTGGGTCAAGGTCGATCGGCCCGAAGCTGGCCACGCCGATGGCGGCGAATCGGGTGTCCGCATGCCACCGCTCCAGCGTCGCCCGGATCGCGCCCAGAGTCTCATCCGGCGTCGTGGTCGGGATCCGCACCTCGTCACGGATATTCTCGGGCCCGGACGCGAGGATGCAGACGCATTTGGTGCCGCCCAGCTCCACGCCGGCGACCAGCGGAGTTTCGATTCCCTCGGTCATGCCCCACCCTGCGACAGGCGAGGGCTCCCGGCTAGCTCTGCCCCTGCCCCGCCTTGCGCCGCGCCGGCTGCGCTTTCTTAGGCTGCGCCGACTCGACGTCCTTCTGACTCGCGCCCTTCTGTTTCTTCCGCGTCTCGCGATGCAGGGCCAGTCCGCGCTCCTCGACCTCCTCGAGGATCGCGTCGAGCTCCTCCTCCGTCAGATGCTCGATGCCGATGAAACGCCGGTTGGCGTTGCGCTGGGCGAACAACAGCTCGTCCAGCTTGGCCTGCATGGCCGCCCCATCGCGGTTCTGGGTGTTCTGGATCAGGAACACCATCAGGAAGGTGATGATGGTCGTGCCGGTGTTGATCACCAGCTGCCACGTCTCGTTGAACCCGAACACCGGCCCGGACACCGCCCACACGACGACGATCCCGACGCAGGCGATGAAGGTCCACGGCTTGCCCGCGACCTTGGCCGTGGCGGTAGCGAAGCGGACGAACAGCTTTTCCATGAGCCCTGAACGGCCACGCTTGGACGGGGTTCCTGCGTCGCCTTGCCGGGACAATGCCGATGTCCGGTCCCGACCCGTTGCGGACACTCGCACCGTTCGTTTCCGGTCTGACGACTGAGCATTACCCCAGCCCCGACTCCACCACCGACAGGGCGCGACCCTACCGCCACCCCGCCTCCCGCGCGGCCCGCTCCTGCGCGGGATCCAGCGCCGGTTCGGCCATGACCGCATCGACCGCCGCAAGAACCGCCGCCGGGGTTTCGCTCGACGCCATGCGGACTTCTCCGCCGGCCGGGCCGCTACGGGCCAGCGCCTCGATCCGCCAGGCGTCGCCGTCGCGGCAGGCGAGGCCGGCCATGCCCGCGCCCGCGTGGTCGAAGGTCCGGCACCAGCGCTGCTCGCCGTCCCGGAATGTCAGACCCACGGCGCGGCCGTCGCCGTCCGGCCCGTCGGCGGCCAGTCCCGTGTCCAGCACCCGCACCAGCGCCGCCTCCGCCACCACGCCCTCGCGCGTGACCAGATCGCCCGACCCGCCCGCGCCCAGCGCCGGCCCCAGCACCACGCCCGCCACGAAGCCCGCGACCGCCAGTCCGGCCCACAGCCCGGCCTTGCGAGGCGCGAACGCCTCGCCCAGCCGCGCCCACAGGCCGGGACGCGTCTGCCCGGAGCCCTGCCCCGCGATCATCCGCGCCAGCGCCTCGTCCCGCGCATCCACGGCCGCCGGGAAGGCCGCCCGCGCCGCGTCGCGCAGCGACCGCATCGCCGCCAGCCGCCCGGCCAGCGCGAGGTCGCCCGCCACATCGGCGTCCAGCCGCGCGCTTTCGTCGGCGGTCATCTCGCCGTCGACCCGGCGCATCAGCGCCTCGTCGGTCCAGTTCGTCGCGGTCATCCTGTCACTCCCTGGGCGGCCAGGGTCTCGATCAGACTCTGGCGCCCCCGCACGAGGCGGCTCGTCAATGTTCCGGCCGGCACGCCCATGACGTTCGCGGCCTCCGCATAGGAAAGGCCGTCGATCAGCACCAGCGCCACCGCCAGCCTCTGGTCGTCCGGCAGCGCCCGGATGGCCTCCTGCACGGCCAGGGCGTCGGCCCTCAGCGCCTCGCCCGCGAACGCCGGATCGGCCACGCGCGCGTCGTCCTCACTTTCGGGCGACACCACCTTCGCCCACCGCTGCAGCGAGCGGCCATCGTCGATCGCCAATCGTCTCATGATGGTGAAGGCCCAGCTGTCGAGCCGGGTCCCTGTCCGGAACTGTCGCCGCTGCGCGAGCGCGCGCTCGACCGTCTGCTGGACGAGATCCTGCGCATCCGCATCACGGGCCCGCAGAACCCGGGCAAGCCGGCGAAGGCGCGGCAGAAGCTCCACCAGCCCCGTCTGAAATTCGTCCAAGCGCGATCCCCGTTCATACGGGATGAAACGATCCGGCCCGGACGTTTCATCCCTTGGCGGCAAGAAACAAGTCCGCCATGCAACAGAGGTCCGTAACGGAGACGCCGCCGTGTCGTTCAATCGCTCCCTGCTGATCGCGCTTCTGGCGGTCCCGGCGCTGCTGGCCGGCCCCGCGGCGGCGCAGATCGCCCTGCCCTCGACGCCCAATCTGCCGGTCGGCGCGCCCGACCTGCCGCTGGAGCGCGGAACGCTCGGGCGCCTGCCCGGACAGGTGGTCGACCGCGCGCTTCAGGCTCCCGCCGGCCTGCGAGACCTGATCCGACACTCGAACGGCGCCCTGCAGGCCGACCCGCAAGGCTGGCCTGTGGTCACGGGCGAGGTCGTCGCCGTCGGCCTGTCCGCCCAAGGCCAAGCCGCCGCGCTCGAGGCCGGCTTCACCATCCTGAGGGAGGAGCGGCTGGACGCGCTGGACCTGTCCGTCGTCGTCCTGTCCCCGCCTCGCCGCCTGCGGCTGGACCGCGCCGTCGAGCGTCTGAGCCGGCTCGACCCGGATGCGGAGATCACCTTCAACCACATCCACGGCCCCGCGGGCGTCGTTACGGCCGCCCCGAACACTGCCCCGGCCTCCCCACCCCCGCCTGCCCTCCAGTCCGGCGCCGCGCTGGGCCTCATCGACACCGGCGTGAACGAGAACCACCCGGCCCTCGCCTCCGGCCGCATCGTCCAGCAGGGCTTCGCCGGCTCCGCCCGCGCGGGCGCACACGGCACGGCGGTCGCCTCCCTGATGGTGGGCCGCGCCGGAGCCTTCAGCGGCGCCGCCCCCGGCCGCGCGCTTCTGGTCGCCGACATCTATGGCGAGGACCGCGCCGGCGGCTCGGCCACCGCCCTGGCCCGCGCCCTCGCCTGGATGGTCGAGCAGCGCGCCGGCGTCGTGAACATCAGCCTCGTCGGCCCGCGCAACGCCCTCATCGAACGCGCCGTCGCCTCGGCCCGCGCGCGCGGCCTGACGCTGGTGGCCGCCGCCGGCAACGACGGCCCGGCCGCCGCGCCCCTGTTCCCCGCGTCCTACGAAGGCGTCATCGGGGTGGCGGCGGTGAATGGAGCCGACCGCATCCTGCCGGAGTCCGCCCGCGGGCCGCAGATCGACCTCGTCGCCCCCGGCGCCGACATGGCCGCCGCCAGCGCCTCGGGCGGCTATGTCTCGGTGCGCGGCAGCTCCTTCGCCGCCCCGATCGTCGCCGGCCTGATCGCGCGCGAGGGCTCGGTCCAGGCCGTCGCCCGCACGGCGCAGGACCTCGGCGCCCGTGGACCGGACACCACCTTCGGCGCGGGCCTCGTCGGCGCCGACCTGCGCGTCGCCCCGTCCGCCGTCGACGCCCGCGGCCGCCTCGCCCGATAAAAAATCTCACCGGCCGGGATGAATCCCGAACGACCCGTCGTTGGACCCTGTGAGGGCGATATCGCCCGCAACACTCGGAGAGACGACCATGAAGAAGATCCTGATGACGGCGACCATCGCTGCGGGCCTGGCTCTGGCCGGTGCGTCGCAGGCGCAGGTTCTGGGCGGCTCGGGCGGCCTGACGGGCGGTCTGGGCGGCCAGGTCGGGGGACAACTCGGCGGCGGACAGCTGGGCGGCCAACTGGGCGGCGCCGGCTCGCTGACCGGAAACATCGGCTCCACCGTTGACGGCTCGCGCCTGACCGGCGCCGCTGACCAGACCCTGACCCGCGCCGAGCGCCGCGCCGAGCGGGCCCGCGCCCGCGCCGAGGCTGTCGCCGCCCGCAACCAGCAGCGCGCCGAACGCGCCGCGGATCGTGCCCGCAACACCACCGCCGGCGCCGTCGCCTCGGCCAGCGGACAGGCCAACGGCCTGATCGACAGCGCCGCTACGAGCTCGGTCTCGGGTCAGGCCTCGGGTCAGGGTGACGCCAGCGCCCAGGGCCCGCGTGGCCGCAGCGCGGATGCCAACGCCAACGCCGGCGGCTCCGCCTCGGCCGACCGCAACGGCGCCTCGGTCTCGGCCAACGTCGGCACGGGCGCGAGCACCAGCCCGCGTCGCCCGAACTGATCCACCGCCTGCCTCTGTCTTGCGGAAGGCCCGGTCTCCCGACCGGGC
>NZ_BAAAGA010000003.1:69738-132582 GCF_039523815.1 Brevundimonas kwangchunensis
TCCACCCCAAGGTTGGCCGCTTCGCTACCGTCTGCTTTGATCCATTTCACCGACGAGGAGTGACGATGCGCGGTCCTGCCCCCCCGTGGGCGCCCGCTACGGCGCCGTAGTCGAGGCGGGATCCGGCGTCTCCGCCTCTCCGCCCATCTCCGCGTCGGACAGCGCCCGGGCCTGGATGTCCTGCCCGTCCGCCGTGCCGGTCACGGCGAAGCCGAACCGGTTCGTGCGCCACTCCCGCGCCTCCGGCGGTCCGTAGTTGTCGCGCCGCCTCACCGTCTCCTGCGCGGAATAGCGGCAGTCGAGCGCCGGCCCCTCGCTACAGGTCATGCCCAGATCGATGGCGCAGGCCCGTGCCCCGCCGCTGACGCCCGCCGGACAGTTCTCGATGAACCACCGGCTCACCAGCCTCGGCGTGGCGTCTCCGAACGACGAGATGGCCCCGGCGTATTTCCCCGCTGGCGACTGGTCATAGGTGCTGCCCCTGACCTCCAGCACCGGCCCGACGAAACAGCCGCCCAACAGCGCCGCCGTCAGGCCCGCGACCGCGATCCTTCCCGGCCGCACTCCGGGCGCCGCGCTCAGCCTCAGGGCTGGCCTCCGCCGCCCCCCGACACATCCCCGTTGCCGCCCCGGCCGGTGGCGCAGTGGTGGCTGCCGCAGTCGCGCTCAATGCGGTCCACGACGTTGTCGCGCCAGCGCTGCGACTGCTCCCGCTGATGGTCGGCGACTTCCACGCGCTCGCACACGCGGCGCATGCGGTTCGACCCCGTCGTGGCCTCGCGGCGACAGACGATCCGCCCTTCCTCGGCCGGCGCCTCGGCCGCCGCGTTCGCGGTCGCGGTCCCCGCCGTCGGGGTCGGCGCCGTCGCCGGCGCGGCGTCCTGCATGGACAGAATCAGGCTCAGGCTCAGCACCAGCGTCGCGATCATGGATCTCTCCCACATGCCGTCGAAGAACGGCGTCTTCCATGCGACAGGTATACGTCCACTTTCGCAATCACGCTACTCCCACGCGAAACCTTCGGCTCGCCGTCTTGCGCCCCGTAAAGCAAGGGTTGTAGCGTCGACGTCTTCTTTGGCGAGGCACGGCCATGGTTATCCTGCTGATCCTGATCCTGATCACCCTGGCCTTCATCTTCCACGAGCTGGTCAAGGCGAACCGCCACCTCCGCGCGATCGCTGAACGCCGCCCGCCCCTCGACTGACCGCGCGACGCAAACCTGCATGATGATGTCCGACAGACCGTCCCCGAGCCTCGAGCCACGGGTGCTGACGCCGCTGAAGTGGGGCCTGAACCTCGTCTGGTGGGCCTTGTTTCTGGCCACCGCCCTAACGTTTCTGCCGAGCGCCGAGGCGGCGTTGGGGCGGTGGCTCGCGGACTATGGCGTGGCGCTTCGCCTGCCGCCCCGCCCTCTGCTGATCGGAACGCTCGTCGGGCTGACGCTTCTGCACTGGGCGCTCCCCCATGCGACTTCGGCGCCATCCCCACCTCAGGGAAGCCCAACCAGAAACCCGTACATGGGCCAGCCTCTCCGGGACCCGTCTTTCCGAAAGATCTGGCCCATCTATTTGATGCTGCTGTTGGGCGTCATTCTCGTCGTCTCCACCCACCTGAGAAGCGAGACGGACGAGACCTGCGTCGTCCTCACAGACGGTTGGGATTGCTCTGAACCTGATGAAGCCGCCAAAGCCGACTGACGGGGGTCTGCACTGATCCGCGAGCGGTGAACGTCGCCGGCCCTGCCCCGGGCTCCCCGACCTCGGGCGGATAGCCGAAGCCCCCGGCGCGACCCTGGGCCGACGACGTCTGTTCTGAAGACGTCACGGTCGGGCCCGCGCCTCAATCATCCGGTCGGCTTGCGGCCAACTCCCTGGCCAGCATGACGATCACGTCGCGCTGTCTCTTCGTCAGCCGGCCGAACAGCGCGTTCAACTCGCGCCCCGGCTCGGTCGCCCGGATCGACGCTTCCGGGCCCGGTTCGCCGCCGACGGTTTCCGGGAAGAAGATGGAAGGTTCGACGCGCAATGTCCGGGCGATGCCGACCAGCATGGACGCCGACACCCGATTGACCCCGGCCTCGTATTTCTGAACCTGCTGGAAGGTGACGCCGATCGCCTTCCCCAACACGGCTTGCGTCATGTCCTTGCGGATGCGCTCCTGCTTGATGCGCGCTCCGACGTAAAGGTCCATGGGATCGGGCGCGTACGCCCCGTCCGCTTGCGGAGATCCGTGGGACGTGCCGGCTCTGGTCATCCGAGATTACCTGACTTCAACCCAGTGAAAAACAGACCCGCCGGGTTCGCTCCGAACCCAGGAAAAACGTCGGCATCTGAATCCATGACGTCGGCATGCGACCGGTACCTCATCGCGGCGAAAATCCAGGGCCCGGCAGCAGACATCCTGCCGTTTCCGGACGAGGGTTGCAGACCTCATGCGACTGCGGTCAGGCTGCAGGGATGAAGACCACCACCCGCCTGCCCCTCGTCGCCGTTCTGATCCTGGGCGCCCTGACCTCCTGCTCGCCCAGCACCCGGATCGCGCTGAAGAACGACACCGGGGCGGAGATCGAAACCGCGATCGGCCAGGCCCCGACTCGGCTCGCCGCGGGCGAGACCAGCCGGCCCTTCATTCTGGCCTGGGGCGCGCAGGGGCACTGGTCGAAGACGGTCACGGCGGGCGGCTGCACCTGGACCTGGGCGGACGACGACTACGGACGCGACCTGCGCCTGCCGCCCCCGACCCTGACGCAGCCGCCGACGCTTCTGGTGATCGACAGCGCGTTCAACCTGACCGCCCTGAACGAAAACGGAGACGCTCTGGGGCAGCTCCGGCCCCGGCGCTCCTGCCCCTGACGACACTCGCCTCTCTTGGCCACGGAAAGGGAGATGACAGGTCGGCCCGCAAGTTCCGCTCATCCCCGCGAAGGCGGGGATCCAGTGCGGCTGGTCGGGCCAGACACGGGCCATCCGGAGCGCGCTGCGAAACGCCCCTGCTGAACGACTGCATGCGCTGGATCCCCGCCTCCGCGGGCATGAGCGGAGTGAAAGACTATCTCCAAGTCCGATCTCGACTGAACGACGGACGTCCGCTTTCGACTCTTGGCGGCAGCCTGGGATGTCCGCTTCCGGGGTGCGCGTCCGCCGGTCATTGACCTTCAGGTCTGTTGAAATCCCAAGACCCAACTCTGGCTACGCAGATTGCAACCTGGACCACCCTCAGAAAGGTGACGATGGTCGTCCGGTGCGCGACAGTCCTTCAATGCTCATTCGTCCCCAAACCCCCGCAGACGCCGCCGCCATCCGCGCCGTGACCGAGGCCGCCTTCGCCAGCGCCGAGCACGCCAGCGGCACGGAGGGCGCGATCGTCGATGCTCTGCGGGAGGCCGGCGCCCTGACCCTTTCGCTGGTGGCGGAGCAGGACGGCGCCATTGTCGGCCACGCCGCCTTTTCGCCCGTCCGGATCGACGGCGAGGACTGCTGCTGGTTCGGCCTCGGCCCGGTCTCGGTCGCGCCGGATCGTCAGGGCAAGGGCATCGGGACTGCGCTGGTCCGCGAGGGCTTGAGCACGCTTCAGGACCGCGACGCCGCCGGTTGCGTGGTGCTGGGCGATCCCGCCTACTATGGACGCTTCGGCTTCACGAGTGACCACGCCCTCCGCTACCCCGGCGTCCCGCCGCAGTATTTCCAGTCGCTGCGATGGAGCGGCGATCCGGTCGCAGGCGAGGTCGCCTATCATTCGGGTTTCGACGCGAAATGATGACCTCGGATCAACAGACGGTCGTCCCCTTGTAAAGGGCGCGCCGCCTCCCCATCTCTCTCCCGTCGATCTCTTGCGTAACGCTGCTGCCCTTTGCATCGCGCACCGAGGTCCAAAAGCCGATCCCATTCAGACCCGACAGGCCGACCAGGGACTTCTCCCTGCGGTCAACGCCTAACGGAGGTCTTCAAATGGCTACCGGCACTGTGAAATGGTACAACACCACCAAGGGCTACGGCTTCATCGCTCCCGATGACGGCGGCAAGGACGTCTTCGTCCACGCCTCGGCCGTCGAGGTCTCGGATCTGGGCGTTCTGTCCGAGGGCCAGACCATCAACTACGAAATCGAGCGCGACGCCCGTAGCGGCAAGGAATCCGCCGGCCGCCTCAAGGCGGCGGAGTAGGACAAGGCCCTCAGGTCCAGCGTCATCGCGTTCGACGGCGAGGTCATGAAGACTTCGCCGCTCGGGCGATACCGGGTGCGTCTGGACAATGGCCACGTCGTCACGGCCCTGCCGTCTCTCGGCATGCCTGTGAGTTCGCCCGAACCGGGCGACCGCGTCGTGGTGGAAATCGCCTTCAATCAGCTGAAGGGCTGGCGTCTCGAGCGCCGGCCCTGAGGCCCTTCCAGAGACAGGACGATCGCATGACCCCGCTCGCCGACATGATCCCCGGCATGACCGACGCCGACCTGACCACTCTTCGCGCCAACGCGACCCGCCTGGTCGAACACGGCGCTGTCGGACAGGTTCTGGCCGCCTCCGAAATCATTCCCGTCATCGACACGGAGATCGCGCGCCGCGCCGCGCTGCCCAAGCCGGACGCGCCGGCCAAGAAGCGCGCCGTCCGCAAGAAGGTCGTGCCCGTCACCGGCCACCAGACCGCGCTGACCTGATTTTAGCGAGCCGGCGTCGGAGCTCGTCGCTCCATCGTCCGCTGCTCGAACGCATAGCCCAGCGACAGCACCTGCGCGTCCTGCCACTGGCCCGCGATGAAGCTGATGCCCACGGGCATGCTCCGGTCGAAGCCCATCGGCACCGTCAGGTGCGGATAGCCGGCGATGGCCGCCAGACGGCTGGCCGAGCCCTGCATGGTGTCGTCATCGGCCGGATCGTTCGTCCAGGCGCGCGAGGTCGTCGGCGCGACCAGGGCGACCAGTTCGTGGTCGGCCATCATCCGGTCAATGCCCTCCGGCCCTGCCCCGCGCAGCGAGCTGGTCCGCGCCTCGACATAGGTCGGATCCTGCAGTCCTCCGGTCGCCTCGGCCCGCTCGAACAAATCCTGTCCGAACAGTTCGGTCTCGCGCGGTTCGGCGGCGTTGAAGGCGATGACGTCGGCCAGGGTGCGGGTGCGGACCTGCGCCGGATCGGTCGAGGCCAGATAGGCGTTCAGGTCATGCTTCAACTCCGTCAGCAGCACCGTCAGCTCCCACCCGCCCAGCTGGCGGAAGTTCGCCGGCGGCTCGTCGATGTCGACGATCACCGCCCCCGCGTCGCGCATGGCCTGCAGCGCGCGCTCGAACTCGGCGCGGGTCTCTCCGGAATAGCCGGCCAGCAGGAACCGCATCACGCCGATCCGGGCCCCGCTCAGCGAGCCGGCGTCCAGCCCGGCGGCGTAATCGACCTTGCGGGCATCGGCCTCGATCGTCGCCGGGTCGGCAGGATCCGAGCCGGCGATGACCGACAGCACCAGCGCCGCATCCCGCACCGTCGTGGCGATCGGTCCGGCCGTGTCCTGCGAATGGCTGATCGGCACGATGTGGGTGCGGCTGACCAGACCCACGGTCGGCTTGAAGCCGACGACGCCGTTCACCGAGGCTGGACAGGTGATCGAGCCGTCGGTCTCGGTGCCGATCGCCGCCGGAGCCAGACCGATGGCGACAGCCACGGCGCTGCCTGAGGACGATCCGCAGGGCGTGCGGTCCAGATCATACGGATTGCGCGCCTGCCCGCCGACGGCGCTCCAGCCGCTGATGGACTGTGACGAACGGATGTTGGCCCATTCGGACAGATTGGCCTTGCCCAGCATGACCGCGCCGGCGTTGCGCAGACGGCCCACGATCGGCGCGTCACGCCCCGGCGCATTGTTCTCCAGCGCCAGCGATCCCGCCGTCGTCGGCATGTCGGCGGTCTCGATATTGTCCTTAAGCAGGATGGGGACGCCGCTCAGCGCCCCTGGGCGGATCGCGACCGGCTCGTCGGCCAGCAGGGCCGGGTTCACGGCGATGACCGACGCCAGCGGCTGGTCGTAGGCCGTCCCCTCGCTGAGAGCGATCGCGACGGAGCCGGCGATGGCGCTGCGCGCCGGATAGTGGCCGAGCACGATTTCGGAGACGGTCGGCGGCTGGAAGATCGAACCGCCATCCTCCCCCGGCAGCGTCCAGCTTCCGTCGGCATTGGCCGCCGCACAGGCCGAAAGCCCCAGCAGGAGCGCGCCCGAAGCCGCGTCCCTCATCCACCCGTTCATCCGCTTCAGCATCGACACCCCCTCACGATGCGATATCCGTCAGTCCTGTCCGGCCAGCTCCGACGCCGGAGCCCGCGACCCGATGGTGCGGTCCAGGAAGTCCAGATAGGTCCGCCACTGGTGCAGCTGGCGCGGGTTGCCCCGGATGCCGTGGCGCTGGCCCGGATACAGCATGGTCTCGAACGGGATGCTGGCCTCCTGCAGGGCGTTCAGCACGCGCGTGGTGTTCTCGAAGATCACATTGTCGTCCGCCATGCCGTGCATCAGCAGCAGACGGCCGGTCATGTTCGGCAGGCGCGGAATGACGTCCGAGGCGGCATAGCCTTCGCGGTTCGCTTCCGGCGTCGACATGTACCGTTCGGTATAGCCGGTGTCGTACAGACCCCACTCGGTCGGCGGAGCGCCCGAGATGGCCGACGCCAGACCCATCTCCGGCTCGGTGATGGCCATCAGGCTCATGAAGCCGCCATAGGACCAGCCCATCATGGCGATGCGGTCGTCATCCACGAACGGGAGGGTTCTCAGATAGTTGGCGGCCAGAACCTGGTCCTCGACCTCAGGCTGGCCCATCTTCAGATACAGGGCCTGCTTGAAGGCAGCCGAGCGGTCACCCTCGCCACGGTTGTCGAGGCGGAAGACGACATAGCCGGCCTCGGTCAGCAGCTGGTTGGTCGACGACTGCCACGACTTGCGCACGCCGCCGCCCGACGGGCCGCCGTACACCTGCATGACCACCGGCCAGGTCTGCGACGGGTCGAAGCCCGGCGGCGTGGTCATCTGCCAGACCAGCGTCTCGCCGTGGCTCTCCAGCGTGCCGTATGTCACCTCGCCCCGACGCGAAGCGTAGGGGAAGTAGGGGTGGCTCTCGTTCAGGCGGTTTTCCTCGATCCAGCGGATCAGGGTTCCGTCGGCGCGGTACAGGCCCGACTGTGGCGGGGTGTTCAGGTCCGAATAGTTGCCGACGAAGGCCGTGCCCGGCCCGTTCATCGACGCCGACCACCAGCCGTCGCCCGATGTCACCGGGGTGAAGCGCGAGGCCGTCTCGTTCAGCGAACCGCGCCACAGGCGCTGGGTCGTCGGCTCTTCGGCCTGCGGATCGCACATGGCCTGACGATCGCCGGGGAAGACGCACAGGCTGTGCCCGCCGCTGACGCCTTCCGGACGCGCGGCGTACTCGAACGAGGCCGTAAAGAAGACCTCGCCCGTGTCCTGGTTGACCCCGTTCAGGCTCTTCACCGCCCACGGGCCGTAGGTGATCGGACGGATCATCTCGCCGTCGCGGTCGTAGAGGTACAGGTGACGCCAGCCCGTCTCCTCGGTCGACCAGATGAAGTTGCCGTCCTTCAGCGCCTTGAAGTCGTGGGTCAACGGTACCCAGGCGTCCGAGCGCTGGGTCAGGATCACACGGCTGTTCCCGGTCGCCGGATCGACGCTCAGCAGGTCCAGCGTCTTCTGGTCGCGTGACAGGCGTTGGACATAGAGGGTCGCCCCGTCCGTCGACCAGTTCACCCGGCCCAGATAAATGTCGGCGTCAGCGCCCAGATCGACCTTCACCCGACGGCCGCGCTCGCGGTCGTGGACATACAGCTCGACCACCGCATTGGGACGGCCGGCGCGCGGGTAGCGCTGCTCCACCGTGGCGGCGCCGCCGCCGGTGATATCCAGACGCGGGATAATGTCGACAGTGCTCTCGTCGGTCCGCTGCAGGGCGATGTAGCGCTCGTTCGGGCTCCACCAGTAGCCGGTATCGCGGTCCAGCTCTTCCTGTGCGATGAACTCGGCGGTCGCCCAGGTGATCAGGCCTTCGCCCTCGTCGGTGATGGCCGTCTCGCGGTTGGTCGACAGGTCGTAGACGACCAGATCCTGATCGCGGACCCAGGAGACGAAATTGCCTTCGGGCGAGACCTTGGCGTCGATCTCGTCAGCCTCGGTCTCGGTCAGGCGGCGGACGTTTCCGCCCTCCCGTTCGGCCAGGAAGATGTCGCCTTCCAGCGGAGCGAGGATGTAACGTCCCTGCTCGTCCCACGAATATTCGACCACGCCGCGCTGGCTGATGCGCATGCGCTCGCGCCGGGCCTTCTCGGCCTCCGACAGCTCACCGGCGTCCGGAACCAGAGCTCGGGCGTCGATCAGCTTGAAGGGCTCGCCCTCCCCCGTCGGTGCGGCCCACAGGTCCAGCACATCCACGTCGTCCTCGCGCGAGCGCAGGAAGGCGACCAGCTCGCCGTCCGGCGACAGGGTCACGCCCCGCGCCACCGGTCCGGCCAGCGACGGGTTCGCGAACACCCGCTCGGGCGTCAGCAGGGCGCTGGGCGCCGGGGCGGCCGCCTCGGCCGGCGCGGGCGTGCCGACGTCCTGGGCGAGAGCGGCGGAGAACGGCGACATCGCCGCGACGAACAGGGTGGAGGCGAGAAGGATATTGCGCATGGCGGCGACGCTAACGACGGATTCCCCCCTCGTCACCCCGAATCCGGCCGGCGACGTTGCCGCGCCTTTCCCTTCGCCCCCCAACATCCTAGTTAGGGCGCAAATGACCGACGCCGCCGTATCTCCCCCTCCGGTGAAAGCCAGCCCCTTCCACGAACTGGAGGTGCTGTCCGTCCATCACTGGACCGACCAGCTGTTCAGCTTCCGCATCCGCCGCCCCGAGGACTTCCGGTTCCGCTCGGGCGAGTTCGTGATGATCGGCCTGCCAGGCGAGGATGGCGGCAAGCCGGTGCTGCGCGCCTATTCGATCGCCAGCCCGAGCTGGGACGAGGAGCTTGAGTTCTTCTCGATCAAGGTGCCGGACGGTCCCCTGACCTCGCGCCTGCAGAAGATCCAGGTCGGCGACACGGTCCTGATGGGCAGGAAGCCGACCGGGACCCTGGTGCTGGACGCCCTGACCGGCGGCGAGCGCCTGTGGCTGATCGGCACGGGAACGGGTCTGGCCCCGTGGCTGTCGGTCGCCCGCGATCCGGACACCTACAGCCGCTTCGGCCAGGTCATCGTCTGCCACACGGTGCGCAATGTGGCCGACCTCGCCTACCGCGACTTCTTCACCTCGGGCATCCACGAGGACCCGCTGGTCGGCGACGAGGCGAAGGCCCAGCTGACCTACTATCCGACCGTGACGCGCGAGAAGTTCGAGACGCCGGGCCGGATCACAGACCGGATCAGGTCGGGCGACATCTTCGCCGACCTGCAACTGCCCATCGGTTTCTCGCCGAACAGCGACCGCATCATGCTGTGCGGCTCGATGGCCATGATCAAGGAAACGGGCGAACTGCTCGAGACCTATGGCCTCAAGGAGGGCTCGAACGCCGAGCCCGGCGACTATGTGCTGGAGCGCGCCTTTGTCGGTTGAGTCCCCCACCATCGTGGCCATCGACGCCCGCGTCGCCCCCGAGGAATGCCTGAGCATGGCCGAAGTCCGCCACGGCGTGGACGCGCTGGACCGCGCCTTGGTTACCCTGCTGGCCGAACGTCAGCGCTACATGCACGCCGCCGCCCGCATCAAGCCGAGCCGCGACGTGGTGCACGACGACGCCCGCATCGAGGATGTGGTGGCCAAGGTGCTCGCGGCGGCCGCGCCCGCCGGCCTGTCGCCCGACATCGCCGAGCCCGTCTGGCGCACCCTGATCGACCGCTGCATCGCGCATGAGTTCAGCGTCTGGGACAAGACCCGCGTCTGAAGTTCCTCCCCCTTGGGGGGAGGGGACCATGCGAAGCATGGTGGAGGGGCGCCAGCCGCCCTACCCCTTCAGACTTCTCAACATCAGCTCGTGCCGGTACGCCGCCACGTCGCTGAGCGCGATCTCCAGCGCGTCGCGCACCCGCTCCAGCAGCGGCGGCGCATCGGCCTTCTCCGCCACTTCAGCCGCCTGACAGGCTTCCGCCAGCCCGCCCGCGCCGATCCCCGCCGCCGCGCCGCGGATCGTATGGGCGGCGTCGCGCCAGCCCTCCTCGCGCACGTCGAGCATCGGCTCCCACATCGCCGCCTGCTGGGCGAAAAGGCCCAGGACCTCGTCCGAGATGGCGTCGCCGCCGCCGGTCATGCTCTCCAGCACGCCGAAGTCGACGGCGCCGGACAGGTCCCTGCGCGCCATCAGCCCTCCGGCTCCTCGCCCTTGGCCAGACGCGAGTTCCGCGACGACCAGACCAGATAGACCAGCAGGCCGACGCCGTTCCACGCCAGGAACCACAGCTGGGTCGAGGTGCGCAGACTCAGGAAGAAGACCACGCAGCCGACCATGGTGATCGCCCCGACCAGCCACCACAGCGGGGCCCGGAAGACGCGCGGCCGGTTCGGATCGCGCACGCGCAGGACCACGAGGCTCAGGCCCACGGCGAAGAAGGCCGCCAGCGTCCCGGCGTTGGCCAGCGAGGCCAGTTCGTCCAGACGCATGATCCCCGCCAGCACCGCCACCACGATGGCGGTGAAGATGGTCACCACCGCCGGCACGCCGCGGCTGGAGATCTTCGCCAGCGAACGCGGCAGCAGGCCGTCGCGGGCCATGCCCAGGAAGATGCGGCTCTGGCCGAACAGGAAGGCCAGCAGCACGGTCGGCAGGGCGATGACCGCCGAGGCGCCCAGCCACTGGGCCGCCGTCCCCTGCCCCAGATCGCGCAGGATCAGGGCCAGCGGCTCGGGGCTTTCGGCGAAGCTGGCGACCGGACGGGCGCCGATCGCGGCGGCCGCCACGATCAGATACAGGGCCGTACAGATGACCATGGAGCCAACGATGCCGATCGACAGGTCGCGGCCCGGATTCTTGGTTTCCTCGGCCGCGGTCGAGATGGCGTCGAAGCCGTAGAAGGCGAAGAAGATGATCGCCGCCGCCGCCATCACCCCCGTCTGGACGAAGGGCGCGCCGAAGCCGTTGGGCATGAAGGGCGTGAAGTTGGCCTGGTCATAAGCCGGCAGGGCCAGCACCACGAACAGCACCAGCGCCGTCAGCTTCACCAGCACCAGAATGGCGTTCAGCGTAGCGCTCTCGCGTGTGCCCAGCAGCAGCAGGCCGGTCACCACGGCGATGATGAAGACCGCCGGCAGATTGATGATCCCGCCCGCGACGTGCGGCCCGACGGTCAGCGCCTCCGGCAGAGCCCAGCCCAGACCGTTCATGAAGCCGACCGCATATCCGGACCAGCCGACGGCGACGGCCGACACGACCAGTGAATACTCGAGGATCAGGCTCCAGCCGACGATCCAGGCGATCGCCTCGCCCAGCACGGCATAGGAATAGGTATAGGCGCTGCCCGAGGCGGGCATCATGGTCGACAGCTCGGCATAGGCCAGCGCCGCGCAGGCGCAGACCAGACCGGCCAGGGCGAAGCTGATCAGCACCGCCGGCCCGGCCAGACCGGCGCCCACGCCGATCAGGGTCAGAATGCCGGTGCCGACGATGGCGCCGACGCCCAGCGCCATCAGATGCGGCCAGCTTAGCGTCTTCTTCAGCGCCGGCCCGTCGTGCGGGGCCAGCATCGCGTCGATCGATCGCCGGCGGTTCCAGAAGGCCATGTCGCGTCTCCCCCTCGCCGCTTTGCCGCGGCTGATTCCGCCGAGACCCTAGACCCTCCTGCGACAAACCGAAACGGACACGGAAAAGCCGCTTGCGTTCCGCCAGCCTTGCCTCTATCTCCGCCCCCTCGCCGACACCGGTAACGGTTCTGTTGCGCGAACGACGATCGGTCCGGGTGATTAGCTCAGTTGGTAGAGCAGCTGACTCTTAATCAGCGGGTCGTAGGTTCGAACCCTACATCACCCACCATCGTCCTCTTCGTTTTCCTCCAGCGCAGACGTCTCGCAGCCGCGCCCAGAAGCGCGATCGAGTACAGCCTGTGAAAGCCCAGCAAGGCGCGGAACACCCCGCCCAATCGCTTGCGGCCGTCGGCGCCCCGCTCGGGAACGATGGCGGAGCCGAACCGGAGCCGCGTTCCGCCGTCAGGGGCTGGCTCTGCCTTGAACCACGACCGCGTCCGCCCCTGGAAGTCGCACATCAGCAGCTCGTCCCCGCGCCGCCCCTCGACCGTCCAGGCGGCGAAGACATCCGCCTCCCCGCGAGCCAGGGCCGCGACCTGCGCATCCGTCGAGGCCTTCCCGATCAGCGCCAGCACGAACCGCTCCAGACGGAACAGCGGCGTGGTGTAGAAGGCCGCGACGAACCGCTCCAGGTCGACATCGCCGACCACGTCGATGCGATAGCCGTCGGTGAAGCCCCCGTCCGCGGCATAACCCGCCAGCAAGGTGTCTCCGGACGCCGGCTCGGCGACGACGGAATGTCTGATCGATCCCCCGGTCCCGTCCACCATCGACCTTCCCTCCCCGCCCCAACCTGCCTAGTTTCGGCCATATCACAGGGCGGAGGGTTTCGGCATGCGGCGGATCGGGCTGGCGGCGGTTCTGGCGATGGCTCTGGCGGGATGCGCGACGGCGCAGGAGGCCGCGCCCGCGCAGGTCTCGGCCTATGACGCCGTCGATCCCTTCATCGGCACGGCCGGCAAGGGCCATACCTTCCCCGGAGCGGTCGCGCCCTTCGGCATGGTGCAGCTCAGCCCCGACACCGACTTCCGCTTCTTCCGCCAGTCCTACGACTGGGCCTCGGGCTATCGCTACGACGACCCGACCATCATGGGTTTCTCCCACACCCATTTCTCGGGCACCGGCCATTCGGACCTGGGCGATGTGCTGATCGTCCCGATCTCGGGCGAGGTGCAGTGGGATCCGGGCGACGCGACCGACCCGGCCTCGGGATACCGCTCGGCCTATACCAAGGCGTCCGAGATCGCCGAGCCGGGATACTACGCGGTCACCCTGACCGACGCCGGCATCCGGGCCGAGCTGACCGCGGGCGTCCGCGTCGGCCTGCATCGCTACAGCTTCCCGCGCGGCGCCCCTGCCCGCGTCCTGCTCGACTTCCGCCCTTCCATCTACGACTATCCGGGCAAGGTCCTTTGGTCGCGCATCCGGGTGCATCCGGACGGCACCGTGACCGGCTTCCGCGAAACCCGCGGCTGGGCGCCAGGCCGCCAGCTGTATTTCGCCATGCGCTTCTCCCGCCCGATGGTCGGCTACCAGTTGCAGAACCGCGAGGAGAACATCCCCTACAACGGCTTCCGCCAGCCGGGCCGCGCCATGGACGACCGCGCCCAGGTGCAGGGCCGCGCGCTGGAGGGCGCCTTCGATTTCGGCAACATCGCCGGACCTCTGCTGGTCAAGGTCGCCATCTCGTCCGTCGACGAGACCGGAGCCATCCGCAATCTGGAAAGCGAGGGCGGCGACTTCGACTTCAACGGCGTGCGCGCCCGCACCCGCACCGCGTGGGAAGAGGCGCTGGGCGCCGTCGAGATCGACGCCGCGCCCGAGATGCGCACCAGCCTCTACACAGCCCTGTACCACTCCCTGATCGCGCCCTCGGTGCATGGCGATATCGACGGACGCTGGCGCGGGCCTGACAATGCGGTTCACCAGTCGGACTTCACCGTCCACTCGACCTTCAGCCTGTGGGACACCTTCCGCGCCCAGCATCCCCTGCTGACGCTGATCCAGCCAGACACCCGCAACGCCGACATGATCAACTCCCTGATCGCGGCCCAGCAGGTCAGCCCCTACGGCATCCTGCCGGTCTGGTCGTTCCACGGTCAGGAGACCTGGACCATGATCGGCTACCACGCGGTGCCGGTGATCGCGGACGCGTACCTGAAGGGCATCCACGGCATCGACAGCGAGGCGGCCATGGCCGCCATGATCGCCAGCGCCACCTACCGCCCCTACGGCGGTCTGGGCGACTACATGGATCTCGGCTTCGTGCCGATCGATCGGGAGCCGGAGGCGGCGTCCAAGACGGTCGAGTACGCCTATGACGACTGGACCATCGCCCGCATGGCCGAGCGCATGGGCCACACCGAGATCGCCGCCCAGTTCGACCGCCGCGCCGGCAACTGGCGCAACACGTGGGACGCCGGGACCCGCTTCGTCCGCGCCCGCAAGGCTGACGGCACATTCCGCGAGCCGTTCGACCCGACCGCGATCAACTACGGCTCGGACTACACCGAGGGCAACGCCTGGCAGTACTCGTGGTTCGTGCCGCAGGATATGGCCGGGCTGGTTACCGCCATGGGCGGGGACGAAGCCACAGTCGCCAAGCTCGACGCCATGTTCGACTTCGACAACACCGGGCTGGACTATTCCCACGCCGAGGACATCGCCGGCCTGATCGGCCAGTACATCCACGGCAACGAGCCCAGCCACCACTCGGCCTATGCCTATGTCTACGCCGGAGCCCCGTGGCGGACGCAGGCCCGGCTGAAGCAGATCGTCGACAGCCAGTACCACTCCGGCCCCGCGGGCCTCGCCGGTAATGACGACGTCGGCCAGATGTCGGCCTGGCTGATGTTCACGGCGATGGGCTTCTATCCCGTCACGCCGGGCTCGAACCAGTACGTCATCGGCCGCCCGTTCACCGACCGCACGACCCTGAACCTGCCCAACGGTCGCCGCTTCACCATCACCACCGAGGGGCTGACCGACGCCAACCTCTACGTCCAGTCCGTCACCCTGAATGGCCGCCCGCTGGACCGCACCTGGATCGGCCACGACGAGATCCAGGCCGGCGGCACGCTGCACTTCGTGATGGGCGTCGAGCCGAACATGGTCTGGGGCACGAACGCGGGGGCAAGGCCGTACTCGATGAGCGCGTATGGCCAGTAATCGACGAACCCCGGCGACGATACGACAGGATTTGACGCATCATCATGCTCTGATGCGTCGGTCCGGTCTTTGACATCGTCAGCGCGCTTCAACATCGACAGGCGAAGTGTCCTGAAGTGTCCCGCGAATTCACGGTCACATGGACACTTCAGTGATCGGTGAAGTGTCCGAAAGTGTCCCGCAAATTCGAGGACAACCGGACACTTCGGATCAGCGGACGTAACCCCGCAGGATGCTCGCCTCGGTGCTCAGGGCCAGCCGGTCCAGATCGACCCGGCGCGGCTTCGCGAACATCAGGTAGTAGTATTTCATCTGCTCGGACCACCAGTAGCCGGGGCAGTTGTCGCCCTGCCCCATCGGCCGGGTCGAGATGTCGGCCAGCGAGGTGAAGCCGTATTGTGCCTTCGAGGTCGCCTTCATGTTGCGCCAGTGGATGGCGGTCAGCTCGCGATAGCGCTCGTTCCGGTCGCCCTGCCACAGGTTCAGACAGGCGTCGGCGTACTCGGGTCGCAGGCCGGTCCGCAGGCCGCGTGGCGTGGCGGTGCGCACGTCGGTCGATTCCGGGATGATCGTGAACCGCTCCTGCATCGTCGTGTAGGTGGCCAGGAAGTCATCCCCCTCGGCCTTGCGCCCCACCTGCCCCATCAACCCGGCGAGGTAGGCCCCCAGCACGGTCTGCGACGGCCCGGTCACCTCTCCGGTCTCGTAGTCGACCATCGGGTACCAGATCAGGCCCTCGTACCGCTTGCCCTGATGCCGGATGATGCTGTCGACGCACTCCTCGGCCCAGGTTTTCATCTCGGCGTCGCCGAACAGGTCCCAGCTATCCCACAGATATTCGTAGAAGCTGTCGGCATAGACATCGACCGAGGCGTTCCGACTGATGAACTCGCCGGTCTCGGCATGGATGTTGGCGGCCATCAGGCCCAGGCTGGAGCGCCGGTCCAGCGCATGCTTCATCGCCCGCTTGGCGGCGGCGTAATAGCGGTCGTCGCCGACCAGCTGGCCAAGCACGCCGAACTCGGCGGCATAAGTGCCGATCTCGGCCAAGTTGGTCTCGGGGTCCCGGACCGCGCCTGTGCGCAGGTTCACGTAGCGATACGGCAGGCCGTGCGGCGAGGCGTCGAAGGCCTTCATCAGCCGGTCGGCCAGATCCTTCGCCTTCTCCAGAATGACCGGATCGCCGCTGGCCAGGTGGGCCGAGACCAGGCCGCCGACCAGACGGATGTTGGTCTCGAAGGTCTGCGAATGGGCGTCGATGTCGAAGTTCAGGTTGGACTTCACCCAGTCGATCCCGGCCTGGAATTCCTCGTCCAGCTCCATGATCCAGAGGGTGCCCAGCGCCTCGACCAGCGACAGGCCCAGCGTCTGCCCCTCGATGAAGAAGGATCGCGAGGTTCCCGAGACCGGATTGATCTCGTCCTGACCCCAGGCCCGGTCGACATAGTGGTCCCACGCCCATTTGAACTCGGCCTTCACGTCCTCGCCGAGGGCGGCGAAATCCTCCTGCCCGGCGAATGCACGGATGCCTCCGGGCACGAAGGCCGCTGAGGCTCCGCCGATAAGTGCGAGGGTGTGACGACGGCTGAGACGGTGCTTCATGGCAGGGAGACTGGCCTTCGCCGGCCAACCCGTCCAGCCCTCAGCGCCCATCCATCGCCGCGGCCGCATCGATGAAGGCCTGCGGGACCGGCACGGTCGAGCGCCCGTCCCCCAGCGCCACGCAGACATAGGTCAGGCCCACGTCCGCCAGCAGCTCGTCGCCCCGGAAGATGCCGACCCGCGGCTGGAAGGAGGTCCGACCGAACCGCTCAATGCGGGCTCCCATGCGCAGCATGTCGTCGAACCGGGCCGAGGCGCGGAAGTCGACCTTCGCCCCCGCCGCGAACATGTCGATGCCCAGCGTCGCCAGCCCCTCGGCGCCCGGCAGGCCGATCGCCCGCATGTATTCCGTCATCGCGACGTCGGCGTAGACCAGATAGTTCGGGTTGAAGACCACGCCCTGCATGTCGACCTCGGACCAGCGCACGCGCTTGGGCTCGAAGAAGGCGAAATCGCCGGGGATGGACGGAGTGTCAAAGGCGGCCATAGGTAACGCTAGGCTTGGCCTTATCCGGGGCGCAAGGCTCCCGTGGCGTCAACCGCCGTTCGCCGCCATCGGCATGCCGGGCAACATCCACGGCGGCTCCGGCATGGCGGTCCTCGCCTGGGCCTGGGCCCGGGTCCAGCGGTCGTGCAGGTCGGTGAAATAGGGATCGTCAGCCTCGATACGGCGCTCGTCGCCGCTGATCATGTCGCGACGCAGGGTGATAAGGTCGAACGGCGCCCCGACCCCGACATTGCTGCGCATGGTGGTCGAGAAGGAGATCAGCCCCAGCTTCACCGCCTCGGCCAGGGGCGTGGTGGACCGCAGCCCACTGACCAGAATGGGCTTGCCGTACTTGGCCTCGCCGATCTGCAGGAAGGGCGTATCCGTTCCGCACTCGATGAAGTTGCCCTGGCTGTAGATCAGGAACAACTGCATCGGCCCGCCGGCGATCTGGCCGCCCAGCAGCATCGAAGCCGAGGTATTGAGGCTGTCGGCTTCAAGCCCCGGAGCGATCGACTGGCGCACGCTACGCAGGGCATGGCCCAGCAGCTGGGCGCAGCGGAACATGGAGGTCGCCGTCTCCAGCGTCTCCAGCTCCTCGCCCACATTCAGGTGCACGCCCTCGCGGGCCATGGCCAGCGCCGTCTGGGTCACCGACAGATTGCCCGCCGTCGCGACCGCCAGCACACGCTCGCCCGGCCGATCCACGACATGGAGCTTGCGGTAGGACGAGATGTTGTCGACACCCGCGTTCGTGCGGGTGTCGGCGATCATCGCCAGACCATCCTCGACCAGCATGCCGACGCAGTAGGTCATCTGAAAAGCGCCACTCCGGCTGCCGTCCCGAAGCGGAGACCCTAGCAGATTCCCTTGATCGCCAATGCCGCGCTCACGCCTGTTGCTGGCTCTGTTGCATGTCGGCATCACGCACGCTCAGGCGCACGGCCAGCCGCTCCCCGCCCCCGCCATAGCTGGCCCCCCGCACCGGCGCGGCTCCGAGGTAGTCCAGGCCGGTGGCGACCCGGACATAGCGTTCGGTCGGGCAGATGCCGTTGGCGACGTCGAAGCCGACCCAGCCCAGCCCCTCGACCCAAGCCTCGGCCCAGGCGTGCGCCGCCTCCTGATCCTCCCCGTCGCGCCGGGCCAGATGGCCTGAGACGTAGCGGGCCGGCACGCCCATTTGCCGGGCGCAGGCGATGAAGACGTGGGCGTGGTCCTGACAGACCCCCCGGCCGAGAGCCAGCACCTCGGACGCAGTGTTCGTCGGGGTCGTGACGCCGACCTCGAAGGCCACCGAGCCGTGGATCGCCGCCATCAGCCGGTGCATCCGGTCCAGCGGCGGATGGGCCACGAACTCCGAGGCGAACACCGAGATCAGCTTGTCGCGCTTCGTCAGCGACGTATCCCGCAGGAAGACCAGCGGCGACAGGGTCTCCTGATCCGGCGGAATCACGCCCGCCGTATTGGCTGTAACAACCTCGCCCGTCACCCGGACGGTCAGGCTCTGCGTCGGCTGTTCCGTATAGAGGGCGTGGACCACATTGCCGAAGGCGTCCTCGGTCCGGCGCAGGCGGGCGTCCACGTCCGTCTCCACCGCCCAGTGCCGCACCTGCTGCGCCTCGCTGGACCGGGGCGTCAGGCGCAGGGTCTGGATGATGAACCGCGCGGCGCGGTCATAGGCATAGGTCGTCGAGTAATCGATCCGGATCCGCATACGCTCAGCTCAGGTACTGGTCGTGAATGGCCTGCCCCAGCCGTCCGTTCTCGCTCAGGAACGACTGGATGTACTCGTGCAGGCCGGACTGGAAGATGGCGTCGATCTTGGCGTTGTCGAAGTGCCGGAGCCGCTCCGCCGCCAGCCGTTGCGCAGGCCCACGCCGGCCGTAGTCGCTGGCCAGCTTCTCCAGATAGCGGACGATCGAGGCCTGACAGCTGGCCAGCGACCGCGGCATCTGGCGGTTCAGCACCAGCAGGTCCGCCACCAGCCACGGCTTCACGCTGTCGCGATAGACCCAGCGATAGGCCGTCAGGGCCGACACCTCTCGCAGCAGGGTGGTCCACTGGAAATAGTCCAGCTGCCCGCCGACCCGTTCGCCCTCGGGCAGCAGCAGATTGTACTTCACGTCCAGCAGGCGGGCGGTGTTGTCGGCCCGCTCGATCGCGGCGCCCAGACGCAGGAAGTAGTAGCCGTCGTTGCGCAGCATGGTCCGGCTGCTGGCGCCCTCGACCGACAGGGTGACGGTCTTGACCCATTCGAGGAAGCGGACGAAGTCGTCCCGCCGGGTCGGCTGCCCCTGCTCCGCCAGCCCGTTCCACGCGCCGTTCAGCGCTTCCCACAGCTCGATTGTCAGGGCTGTACGCACCGACCGGGCGTTGGTCCGCGCTCGTGTGATGCAACTGGCGATCGAGGAGGCGTTCTCGGGCGAAAAGGCCAGATACTCCCGCACCGACTTCTCGGTCGGCGTCCGGCCCAGCGCCTTGGGCGCGCCGGCCGAGGCCAGGGCGCTGGCCCAGACGGTCTCTGCGTCGCCGTCGCCCCGCGTCGGAATGGCGGCGAGGCGCAGCGTCGCCTCAAGGATGCGGGCGAGGAAGTCCGCCCGCTCGATGTAGCGGCCGGTCCAGTACAGGCTGTCTGCGGTTCTCGAGAGCATCAGACGTCCAGCACCCAGGTGTCCTTGGTTCCACCGCCCTGGCTGGAGTTCACCACCAGCGATCCCGGCTTCAGGGCGACCCGGGTCAGACCGCCGGGCGCGACCTTCACGCCGTCCGGGCTCGACAGCACGAACGGCCGCAGGTCGACGTGGCGACCCGCCAGCTCGCCCTTGTCCAGCGTCGGCGCGGTCGACAGGGCCAGGGTGGGCTGGGCGATGAAGTCGTCGGGGTCGTTGATCAGCTTCTTGCGGAAGGCCTCGACCTCCGCCTTCGTCGCGGCGGGGCCGACCAGCATGCCATAGCCGCCCGAGCCGCCGACCTCCTTGACCACCAGCTGGTCCAGCTTGGACAGGACCTCCTTCAGCGCCTCCGGCTCGCGGCAGCGCCAGGTCGGGACGTTCTTCAGGATCGGCTCCTCGCCGGTGAAGAAGCGGATGATCTCGGGCATATAGGTGTAGACGGCCTTGTCGTCCGCCACCCCGGTGCCGACCGCATTGGCCAAGGTCACCGTGCCCTCCTGATAGGCCGTCATCAGCCCCGGCACGCCCAGCGTCGAATCCGGGCGGAAGGTCAGGGGATCGAGGAAGTCGTCGTCGATGCGACGGTAGATGACATCGACCTGCTGGCGGCCCTCGGTCGTCCGCATGAAGACCCGCCCGTCATCGACGAACAGGTCCCTGCCCTCGACCAGCTCGACCCCCAGCTTGTCGGCCAGGAAGCTGTGCTCGTAGTAGGCCGAGTTGAACGGGCCGGGCGTCAGCACGACGATGGTCGGATCCTTGCCCGCCCCCTCCGGCGCAGAGGCGCGCAGCGAGGCCAGCAGCATGTCGGTATAGGTCTCGACCGGCCGCACCGGATAGTCGGCGAACAGGTCGGGGAAGAGCCGCATCATCATCTCGCGGTTCTCCAGCATGTAGCTGACCCCGCTGGGCGTGCGGCAGTTGTCCTCCAGCACGAAGAAGCCGTCCTCGCCGGTGCGGACCAGATCGACGCCGGAGATCTGGACCCAGATATCGCGCGGCGGACGTCGGCCCTGCATCTCGGGGGCATAGTTGGGGTTGGTCAGGATGAGTTCGGGCGGAATGATCCCGGCCTTCAGACACTCCTGCTTTCCATAGACGTCGCCGAGGAAGGCGTTGATCGCCTGCACCCGCTGAATCAGCCCCTTCTCCAGCCCGGCCCATTCGGCGGCGCCGATGATGCGCGGCACGACGTCGAAGGGAATAAGTCGCTCGCTGGACTCGGCCTCGCCATAGACCGCGAAGGTGATGCCCATGCGGCGGAAGAACAGCTCGGCCTGGCGCGAGCGGGCTTGCAACAGCCCCTCGGGCGCCTCCTTCAGCCAGCGCTCCAGTCCGCGATAGCTGTCGCGGATCGTGCCGCCATCGCCGGACATCTCATCAAAGGCCATGCCGCCCCCACCGCAAGGAATTTGCAGCGTGAACCGACAGGCGACGCTTACGCAACAACAATGATGCGCTGCGGCAAAGGTTCAGCGGGAAACGGAGTTCTTTCGCGCCCGTCAGCGCGACTGGATCACCGTGACCTGCCCCGGCGCGACCGAGACCCGTGCAAAGCCCTGCGTCCAGCTGTTCTGGCTCAGGACTTCACCGGCTCCGACATCCCAGCAACCGGCCGAAACGGTGAAGCGATAGCTGCCGCCGGCAGGGATGCTGTGTCCGGATGGCAGACGGTTCAGACCGTAGGTCGAGGCGCTGCAGGTCGATACCAGCACAACGTCGATGGACGCGCTGCGCGAAACGTTGCGGATCTCCAGATAGCCGGTCGGCTCTCCCTCGCGGATCAGATCTCCGCCAGTGACCAGCGAGCAGGCGCCGGTCGCCAGCAGGGCCGCGGCAGCCGCCGCGCGAAGCATGGTTTTCATGATCAGTCCCCTCCAGAACCTGAAAACCAGAACCACCGTTCGGCGAGCAGAACACCCTTCCATTCCTGACAAGGCCAAGCCTGTAAGGTCCTTGTGATCGTCGGAACAGGGGTCGCCCCACATGGTTTTTCGAGCATCCCCCAACAGGAGACGAACCATGCAAAATCCCTTCCGACACCGCCCGCAGGATGACTTCGGCCGTCGCGAGCGAGATGATGGCAGGTGGGAAGCCCGCGATCGCCGTTATGACGAAAGCAGCAGCTGGAGCGAAGGTGACGGCGGCCGAACAGCCGACGCATATCTCCAGCAGGGCAGCGGCCAGTACGCCCGCGACCGCGACGCGACCAGCGCCGAACAGGCGCGCGACCGGGGCTCGCCGCGCTGGGCCGGATATGAACAGCCAACGGCTGAGTATCGAAGGGCCGACCAAGGCCGCAGCGATTACACCCGCGGTGACTATGGCGACTATTACGGCGTTCAGGGCAGATATGATCGCAGCGGCTACGGGCCGTCCCAGGATTACGAGCGGCAGACCTCCCGTTCGCGCACTGAGGATGACTTCGGCTATCGCGGTCAGCAGCAGACCGATTACGGCCGCTTCAGCGCACCCGGCAGCGAGATCTGGGATGGGCCTGGCAAGGATGTCGCCCGCCATAATCACCACGCCAGCCGACATGATTTCGAACCCGACTATCTGCACTGGCGCGAGCAGCAGCTGTCGGGCTTCGACCGCGACTACCACGACTGGCGCAGCGAACGACGGGAGAAATTCTCCGCCGACTTCGATAACTGGCGCTCCAGCCGTCCGCAGGTTCAGGCCGAGAATCCGATCGTCGGCGATGTGACCGATGGCGGGACCGGCGACGCTTCCGAGGTCAAGAAGCGCTAGGTCAAAGCGCCGATCTAACGAAAGGCCCGGCTTTTGCCGGGCCTTTTTCGTTGCGCCGTTCCCTGACGGCTCTTCACGCGATAGACGCGCCAGCTTCACGTCGCGGTCGCCGCTTCGTCGTCCCGGCGGCATACAGCTCCGCTAGTTCGGGCGGCGTAACCGCAGGGGCCTGTCATGATTCACCGCGTTCAACGTTCATCCGTTCTCCTTGGCGTCAGCGCCCTCGCCCTGACGTGGGCCGGTGCGGCATCGGCCCAGGACGCCGGCCCTTCCCAACTGGACGAGGTCATCGTCACCGCCCAGCTGCGCGAACAGAGCGCGACCGAGGTGCCGTTCGCCCTGACGGCGTTCGACGCCCGCCGCCTCGCCGATCTGGGCGTTCAGGATTTCGAGGAACTGTCGGCCTTCACCCCGGGCTTCCTCGTCCAGAACCAGTCGCCGAACAATCCTGGCTTCGTGATGCGCGGCATCACCTCGGACTCGGGTGAAGCCACCACCGAACCGCGGGTGTCGGTGTTCCAGGACGGCGTATCGATCTCCAAGTCGCGCGGCTCCTACGTCGAGCTGTTCGACGTCGAGCGGATCGAAGTCGCCAAGGGTCCGCAGTCGACCCTGTACGGCCGCGGCGCCCTGATCGGCGCGGTCAACGTGATCCAGAACAAGGCCGACCTTGAGGGGATCTCGGCCGAGGCCCGCGGCGGCGTGGGCAATCTGGACTACCGCCTCAGCGAGTTGATGGTGAACATGCCGGTCGGCGACACAGCCGCCCTGCGTTTCGCCACGCGTCTGAAGAGCCGCGACGGCTATGTCGACAACCTGCTGGGCGGCCCGGACTACAACGGCTTAAACACCCAGGCCTTCCGTCTGTCCGCGGCGTTCCAGCCGAACGACCGTTTCCGCTTCGACCTGATCGCCAACTATCAGGCCGACGAAGCGCCGGGCACCTCGTTCAAATCGATCGCCTACGCGCCGCAGGACCCGACGACGGGCGCCGTGCTGGGCGGTCGCGATCCGTGGGAAGGCGCGGCCCTGACGCCGGGCACGAACATCGATGGCGGCAAGCCACTGGGTCTGGACCGTGAAGTCTGGGGCGTGACCGGCATCGGCCGTGTCACCCTGTCGGACAGCCTGAGCCTGACCTCGACCACCGCCTTCCGCCGCTTCGACTCCTACGAGGTGTTCGACGCCGACGGCATCTCCCTGCCCCTGCTGACCGCCGTCGAGGACGTCGACGGCCGTCAATGGAGCCAGGAGTTCCGCCTGAACTTCGACAACGGCGGCCCGATCTCGGCCTTCGTCGGTGCGGGCTACTTCAAGGAGGAAGGCTCGCAGCGCACGCCGACCGAGTTCAACGAGCGCGTGGCCCTGGCCCAGCTGGCCGGCCTGCTGGACGGCACGCCGCTGGCCCGACTGAATACCCACCTGCCGCTGGCGGCCTATTCGAACCCGGCGCTGATCAATCCGATCCTGGGCGGTCTGGGTCTGCCGGCGCCGGTGATCCCGGGCATCGCCTCGAACCTGAAGTCGTCGCACATCGAGGCGGCGACCAATGAGTCCGAGCTGGAATCGATCGACCTGTTCGGCGACGTCACCTGGCGCCCGACCGACCGACTGGAGTTCGCCGCCGGCGTGCGCTGGACCCAGGACGACAAGACGACCGGCTTCTCCTCCGCCGTCGTCAACGGCCGTTCGGTCGCCGGCGGCCTGCTGGCTGTGCAGCAGCTCCAGGGCCAGATCGCCCAGCTGGTCGCCGTCGGCACACCGGCCGCCCTGGCCCAGGCCGCTCAACTCGGCGCCTTCGCCAATGGCATCGTCGGCCAGCTGGCGACGCCGGGCGCCGCGACCGCGCCGGTCACCGCCGCCTTCCCGCCGTTCGGCCTGACCTTCCAGCCGACCGCCGGCAACGGAAACCTGCTCACGCAGGATCTGGAGGACGACGGCTTCACCTGGCGCGCGACCGCCCGCTACGCGCTGAGCGACGACAGCAGCCTGTACGCCAACTACGCCCGCGGCCGCCGCCCGGCCGTGCTGTCGGCCGCCGCGCCGTCGGCTCCGTTCGGCGCCCCGCGCTTCAAAGTCGTGGACGCCGAAGAGGTCGACAGCTACGAAGCCGGCTTCAAGACCACCGCCCTGATGGACGGCGCCCTCAGCCTCGACGGCGCGGTGTACCTGTACGACTACTCGAACTTCCAGACGACGATCCAGGACGGCACCCAGTTCATCACGACGAACGCCGGCGAGGCCAGGGCCTATGGCTTCGAGGGACAGGTCTTCTTCAGCCCGATGGACACCCTCGATCTGTTCGCCACCTATGCGTACAGCCACGCCCGCTTCGAGGCCGGGATCTACGACGGCAACCGCTTCCGCCTGTCGCCCGACCACCGCGCCTCGGTCGGCCTGATCTGGAGCCTGCCGATCGAGGGCGGGACCCTCGAGGTTCTGCCGACCTGGAGCTGGCAGTCGGAGATGTTCTTCAGCGACGACAACGATCGCACCGACCTGCAGACCCGCAACTTCGTCCCCGACACCGTGGTGGACGAACTGCAGAAGAGCTACGGCCTGCTGAACCTGCGGGTTCGCTTCACCGGCGAGGCGGGCGACTGGTCGGTCGAGGCCTTCGCCGACAACCTGCTCGACGAGGAGTTCATCAAGGACGCCGGCAACACGGGTGACAGCCTCGGCATGCCGACGTTCATCGCCGGCGAGCCGCGCACCTTCGGCGTCGTCATCGGCCTGAAGTACTGAGGATCGCTAGCATGAGCCTTCACCGCCGCAGCGTTCTTGGCCTTCTGGGCGTCGGTGCGGCGGGCGCGGGCCTGCCCGCCGTCGCGCAGGAAGCGCCGTCCGTCCGCTTCGCCCATGGCGTGGCCTCCGGCGATCCGCGTCAGGACGGCGTCATCCTGTGGACTCGCGTCACCCCGGCCGATCCGGCCGCGCGGTCGGTGCGGGTCGACTGGTCCGTCTGGGTCGAGGGCGCGGCCAGCTCGACCGCCTCGGGCACGGTGCAGACCGGCCAGGAGCGTGACTTCACGGTCAAGGTTCCGGTGTCCGGTCTCGAGCCCGGTGTCGAGTATCGCTACGTCTTCACGGCGGGCGAAAGCACCTCGCCCCAAGGCCGCACCCGCACCCTGCCCGCTGGCCCAACGGCGGATGCAGTGCTGGCCGTGGCCTCGTGCCAGCTCTATCCCGGCGGCCTGTTCAATGCCTGGGATGCGGTCTCGAAGCTTGAACGGCTCGACGCCGTCGTCCACCTCGGTGACTACATCTACGAGTATGGGGCCGAGCCCGGTTCATACGGCATGGCCACCGGCGCCCGGCTGAACCGCCTGCCCGAGCCGGCGCACGAAATCGTCTCCTTGGCCGACTACCGGACCCGTCACGCCCAGTACAAATCCGATCCGGACCTCCAGGCCGCCCACGCCCGCGCGCCATTCATCTGTGTCTGGGACGACCACGAGGTCACCAACGACACCTGGCAGGCCGGAGCCCAGAACCACCAGCCCGAAACCGAGGGCGAGTTCTCGGTTCGCAAGGCCGCGGCGCTGAAGGCCTACTTCGAATGGATGCCGATCCGGGAACCGGAGAACGGCCTGACGCCGGAGGCCATCTATCGCAGCTTCGACTTTGGCGATCTGGCCAGCCTGCTGATGGTCGAGACCCGGCTGTTGGCGCGGCAGGAGGGACTGGACTACGTCCGCGACATGCCGACCGTAGGCGAAGGCCGTAACGCCCATCCCGATCTGGACGGCTTCCGGGCCAAGCTCAATGCGCCGGATCGCGACCTGCTGGGCGACAGCCAGCGCGACTGGATCCGTTCCACCCTGACCGCCTCGCGCGAGGCCGGGCGGCCGTGGCAGGTGCTGGGCAACCAGGTCGTCATGGCCCGGGTGCAGGGACCGGACATCACGAAGATGGCCTCCTCGCTGGAGATCGCGGTGCTGATGGCCCGTTTGCCGGCCGAGGTGCGGGCCGAGGTCCGCAAGTCGGTCGAGCTGTTCAAGCTGGGGGTGCCGTTCAATCTGGACAGCTGGGACGGCTATCCCGCGGGCCGCGAGCGCCTGTACGCCGCCTTCGCGGAAGCCGGGGTTCAGCCGATCGTGCTGGCCGGCGACAGCCACGCCTTCTGGGTCAACGACCTGAAAGACGCCGGCGGACGCCGCGCCGCCGTCGAGTTCGCCACCAGCTCGATCTCCAGCCCATCGCCGGGCGACATGGTCCAGGGCGTCCCGCTGGGCGCGGCCCTGAACGCGGCCAACGAGGAGGTCCTGCTCTGCGACCAGGCCGCCAAGGGCTTCGTCCTGCTGACCCTGACGCCGGAACGGGCGACCGGCGAACTGCACGCGGTCTCGACCATCTTCGAGAAGCCGTACGAGAGCCGCGTGCTGAAGACCTTCGTGGTCGAGAAGGGCGCCGACGGGATGAGCGCGCCGGTCGAGGTACAGGGCGGCGTCGAACCCCTCCGTCTCGCCGGCTGATCGCCGTCGAGCCACCTCCCCACCTGCGGTGGAGGTGAGTGTGTGTCTGCGCCCCCCCCCGCGTAACGGGGAGGGGGACCGCCGGCAAAGCCGGGGGTGGAGGGGTCGCCCCCGCCCCCTACTCCCGCGGGCCGGCGTTCTTCACATACTGATCCAGCCAGCGGACCGTTTCCCACAGGGTGTGGCCGACGGACTCGCGGGCGCGGTAGCCGTGGGCTTCCAGTGGCAGGACGACGTAGCGGACGGTGGCGCCATTGCCCTTGAGCGCGGCGTAGAAGCGTTCCGACTGCATCGGGAAGGTGCCCTGGTTGTCGTCGGCCTCGCCGTGGATCAGCAGGATCGGCTCGTTGACCTTATCGGCGAAGGCGAATGGCGACATCGCGTTGTAGGTCTCCGGCGCCTCCCAGTAGTTCCGCTGCTCGGCCTGGAAGCCGAACGGCGTCAGGGTGCGGTTGTAGGCGCCCGAACGTGCCACGCCAGTGCGGAACAGATCGGTATGGGCCAGCAGGTTGGCGGTCATGAAGGCGCCGTAGCTGTGGCCGCCGATGGCGATCCTGTCACGGTCCGCCACGCCCATCTCGACTACGGCATTGACGGCGGCCTCGGCGCTGGCGCTGAGTTGCTCGATATAGGTGTCGTTCGGCTCGGCCCCATCGCGGCCAATGATCGGCATCGACGGGTCGTCCAGCACCGCATAGCCCTGGGTCAACAGGAACAGGTGGCTGGAACCGCCTGGACGCACGAAGCGGTTGGCGGTGTCGACCACCTGACCGGCCACGGCGGCGTCTGTGAACTCAGCCGGATAGGCCCACATCACCAGCGGCAGCGGGCCGTCGCGATCCTTGTCGTAGCCAGCCGGCAGATAGAGGGTGCCCGACAGCTGGACCCCGTCAGCGCGGGTGTAGGTGATCAGCTGGCGCGTCACCCCGGCAAGTTGCGGCGCCGGATCCTGGAACTGCGTCAGGGCGTCGGGCGACTGGGCGTCGAGATTGCGGACGTAGAGGTTCGGGGGATCGTTGCGCGTCTCGCGACGGGTCACCAGACGACGGGCATCGTCGTCCAGAATGCCGACGATGCTCTCGTAGTCGCCCGAGGCCGAGGTCCACAGGCGCTCGCTCTGGCCGGACTGCAGGTCCATCGTGCCGAGGAAGGGATACTCCCCTTCCCGCGTCGCGCCGGCGCCGCTCATCAGAACCTTCGAGCCGTCGGCGGTCATGCGCAGCACCGAGAAGCCCGTGCCGTTCGGCTCGGTCACCGGGAAGCCCGGATCGTTGTAGCGGTCCTGATAGTTGCGCTCGATCAGGACGCGGCCGGTGCCCGGGTTCGAGGGATCGACGACGTAGCGGGTCTCGTGCCGGGTGTTGAACCAGCGGCTGTTGACCAAGGCCGTATCAGCGTCGCCCCACTGCACGCCACCGTAACGTTCATTCAGGTCGATCAGGGTCGTCGGCTGGGCCGTGAAGGGCGCGGCCAGGGTGAAGACGCGGTCGCGAACCTCGGACTGCGTGCGCGGATCGCCGCCGTCCTGGGCCTCTGTCCAGACCAGGGTCGCCGGGGCGTCGGCGCGCCACGAGACCGAGCGCGGCCCGGGGGCGACGGCGTCGAACGGGGTCGGCACGTTGTCGCGCAACGGCAGGTCGGCGACCTGATGCACCGCGCGACCTTGCAGATCGATCACATTGATTTCGGCAGGAAACAGGCTGGCCGGCACCACATAGCTGTAGGGCCGTTTCGCGGTCGTGGTCAGGACGTGCTGGCCGCCCGGCGACACCACGGCGCCGAGATAGACAGCGGGCTGACCCAGAGCGCGGGGGCGGCCATTCAGCGGGACATACGTCAGCTGCGAGGTGAAGTAGTGGTCGAACAGGGCCTCGTCGCCGGCATCGCCCAGCAGGTCCTGATAGGTGCGCACCGGAGCGGCGCGGCCCATGCTCTCGGCCACGATGGGACCGGCCGGCGGACGGGTCACGTCAGGCGCGGCGCCGCGACCTTCCGGGGTCAGGCGCACCACGAAGCCGGCGCTGTCCGGGGTCCAGTCGAAAGCGCTGCCCGAGGCGGCGTTGACCCGTTCGGTCACCTTGCGCGCACGGCCGTTGGCGACATCGACGACCCAGAGCTCAAGCCCGGTCGGCGCGTCCATCAGCAGGGCGACCGAGCGCCCGTCCGGCGACCAGGACGGCGACATGAAGCGGGCGTTTGCCGGCAGCTGGACCGGGCGTGCCGCCCCGCCGGCGACGGGCTGGAAGCTGAGGCCGGTCAACCAGCTGACGCGGCTATTGGCCGGGCCGTTGTTGCGCGGATTGATGCGATAGCCGCCCAGACGCAGCATGGGCTCGGCCAGTTCGGCGATCGGCGGAAGGTTGGCGCGGTCGTAGAGCGCCAGTGTCGTGCGATCCGGCGACAGGCTGGAAGTCGGGGTCGGCTTGGTGTCCAGAATGTCCGCGATCGGCGCCGGCGGCTGCTGGTAGGCCAGTGGGTCCTGGGCGAAGGCCGGGCCCGACAGGGCGGCCAGAAGCACGAAGGCGGGCAGAGCCCGGCCGAGCAGACGATGACGCATGTGACCTGTTCCCAACGCCCGCCAGCCCGACGGGCGGCGGCACGCTAGGGGCGGCTCGCGAGTCCGGTCAACCCGCGGCGGGTTCGTCATCCCGCGCCGGAGCCGGTTCCTGCCCGATGAAGCGGGCGTCGCGGGCTGCGTTCCACATGTCTCGCAGACCCTGTCGCGGGTCGTCGGCCCGCATGAGGGCCAACTGTTCCACCCAGACGCCGGACAGGCGCTCCACGGTCTGGGGCAGCCAGCCGGGTACCTGCTGCCGCGACCAGTTCAGCGGCGAGACGGCGTTGAAGATCAGCAGGAAGACGGTCGCCGTCAGGATCACGCGCGTGGTCCAGCGGCGGTCGCGGGCGGCGAGACCCTCGTCGTCCGGCGGTGGGCCCGGCGGGAAGGCGAAGCGACCCAGCGCCAGCAGGGCGTTCTCGCGCGTCGGCGCATGGGTAACGGCGAGGTCGTGGGCGTCGGCGCTCTGGATCCAGTCGCTGGGCGGATCGGGCGGGACGTTCGGATTGGTCACCGGCGGCAGCACGACCTCAGGCTCGGGCGGCGGCGCGGGCCGGGGCTCCGGCAGGCTTTCGTAAAGCGGCGGGAACGGCGATTCCGGCCGGTGCGTGGGGAAGGGTTCCAGCGGAACCCCGCCCTCTCCGTTCTTGTCCTTGTCGTCGGTCATCGCTGCTCCAACGCGTCAGAACTGGAAGTAGATGAAGGGCGCGACGCCCTCGGGACGGACGGCCTCGACCATCAGGATGGCCGCGCCGATCAGCAGGCCAAGCGTGATGGCCGGGGCGGTCTTCAACCGCTCGGCCACGCCCTCGATCGCGCGCGGCGGCAACCAGTGCATGGCCAGACCGCCGGCGATCAGCACCAGCGACAGCGGGGTCAGCATGACCACCGGCCCCATCCGGCCCAGTCCCTCCAGCATGCCCAGCGCCAGATCGAAGGTCTCGGCGCGGAACAGAATCCAGCCCAGGCAGACGATGTGGAAGGTGACCAGCACGCCGACCACCGTCGGCAGCACCTTGCGATCACCGAAGACCGCACGGCCCAGTCGCTCGATCACCTGCACCCCGCCGTGCAGCGCGCCCCAGGCCAGGAAGGTCCAGGCCGCGCCGTGCCACAGACCACCCAGCACCATGGTGATGAAGACGTTCACGCAGCTGGCGAACAAGCCCTTCCGGCCGCCGCCCAGCGGGACGTAGAGATAGTCGCGCAGCCAGCTGGACAGGCTGATGTGCCAGCGCCGCCAGAACGACTGCATCGAGCTGGCGCGATATGGCTGGTCGAAGTTGCGCGGGAAGGAATAGCCCAGCAGGGCCGCCAGCCCGATCGCCATGTCCGAATAGGCCGAGAAGTCGCAGTAGATCTGGACCGCATAGGCATAGACCGCCGCCGCGATGTCGACGGCTCCGTAGGCCGAGGGGTCGAAGAAGACCGGGTCGACCAGGTTCACCGACAGCTCCGAGGCGATGACCGTCTTCTTGAACAGGCCCCATACGATGAGCAGCACACCATGCGTGGCCATGACCTTCGTCAGGCGCGGCGCGCGTTCGAACTGGGGCAGCAGGTCCGAGGCCCGCACGATGGGGCCGGCGACCAGGTGCGGGAAGAAGCTCATCAGCAGCATGACATCCAGCAGGCTCTTCGCCGGCGGCGTTTTCCCGCGATGGACGTCGACGACGTAGCTGATGCCTTGGAAGGTGAAGAAGCTGACGCCGACCGGCAGGACGATCTGCAGCAAGGGCAGGTCCCGCTCCCAGTCAAAGCGGGCGAGCAATTCTCCAGCCTGTTCAACGAAGAAGCCGTAATACTTAAAGAAACCCAGGATGATCAGATTGACCGCCACACCGACGCCGACCAGCCAGGCGCGGCGTTGCTCGGGCCGCTGTGCGATCAGGGCGGCGACGCCCCAGTTCAGCACCGCCGAGGCGATCAGCAGGGCGACGAAGCGCCAGTCCCACTGGGCGTAGAAGAACCAGCTGGCCAGCAGCAGGAACAGCTTGCGCTTGCCGTTCTCGCGATCCAGCGACCAGGTGGTGAAGTAGACGAACAGGAAGAAGACGCCGAACGCCAGCGTGGGGAACAGCATCTACTCCGCCCCCGCCTGCGCGGCCGTCCACGCATCATAGGCCGTCAGCAGGTCGGCCGAGAGCACGCCGCCGATCCAGTCTGCCCCCGCGTTCGTGAAGTGGACGCGGTCGCTGCGCATGAAGGGCTCGCCCCTCAACGCCAGTCGATCCGCCGAACAGTCCCCGCCCATCCGTCCGTGCCAGTCCCAGAACGCCACACCCAGATCGGCGGCGACCCGACCCTGCACGTCCCGGACCACCGCCAGCCCCGGCGGCGGCGCGCGCAGGCGGTCGACGCTGCAGCCGTTCATCGCGCCGTTCCGCAGCGCGTCCGGCGCCCCCAGGATCATCAGGGCGGCGTCGGGTGCGAGCCGGCGCAGCCGGGCGATCTGGGCGCGCAGAAGGGTCTCATAGCCGCTGGCGTCCAAGGCTCCGTCGAAGCCCTCATTGGTGCCGAAGGCGAGGATGATCAGGCCCGGGCTCCAGGCATTCAGTTCAGCGGCGACCGTCGTCTCGTCGCGGGACGCCAGATCCCGCAGCGTCGCTCCGACCCGGCCGAGACTGGAAAGGCTGACCCCCGTTCCCACGCGGTTCAGCCAGACGGAATCGACCACTGCCCCGTCGCCCAGCGCCAGCAGCCGGACCTGACGCACGCCGTCCGGCAGGGTCATGCGGCGGCAGACTTCATCGGCGCCGAGGCGCATCTCGCGGCCGACGCCGCCGGCTTCGATCGACAGTCCCTTGTTGTCCGCGCCTTCGCGACCGCAGACGCCCAGCACACTGGCCTCGGAGCCCGGCTCCAGGTCGAAGGCCATCAGGGCGTCGCGCGTGCTGGTCGCACGAACGCCCGACAGGCCGACGCGTGGTGATGGGGCGCCAGCGGGTGGCTGCAGCGGCGCGGTCTCCATGACCCAGCCGCGTGCTGCGACCGTCACCTGCAGCGGCGCGTAGCCGTCGTAAGGCACGCCGGGCGGCAGCGCCCCGCGCCCTCCCCGGCCGAAGCGGCGCTGGAGGTCAGCCCGGACCTTGCCCGAGATGCGGTCCCCGGCCGTGTGGCTGTCGCCGATCTGAAGGATATGGACCGGCGTCTGGCGCGATCCGGCCTCCATGGCCGCGAGCGCCTTGAACAGGGGTTCCAGCGCCTGCGGCTGGCACAGGCCGTCCGGGCAGACACCCCGCCCCGGCGGCTCCGGAGCGATAACGACATAGGGGGTCTGGGCCGCGGCCGGGGCGGCGCACAGCAGTCCGGCGGCCAGCAGCCCCGCCAGCGCCGCCTTCACGGTCAGCCCGCGGGCGCTTGCGGCGCGGCGGGCCGATCCAGCCCCGCGTCCCGCTTCAGACGATCGGCGACCGGCGCGCTGAGGCGCAGATAGCCGGCCATAGACATGTGTATTCCGTCGTTGGCCCGCATCAGGACGCGGCGACCGCTGTCGTTCGGCAGATACGCCTCGTACCCACCCTGGTCGTTGGCGGTCAGGGCGGTCGTCTCGATGTAGGGCACGTTCAGCGCGCGCATCCGGCCCGAGACCACCCCGTTGATCAGGGCCATGCGCCCATCGAAGCTGTCGCGCTTCATCTTCGGCAGGCCGACCCAGTAGACGGCGACGTCGCGGCTGCGCAGCAGGGCCACCAGATCGTCGACCCGGCGGGCATAGGCGGCCTTCCAACTGTCGGTGCCGAACGGATGGACCTGGCCGTCCAGCTCAATGCCTTGGGCGTCGTTGGTGCCGAACAGGATGACGGCGACGTCGACCGGCTGCTCGTCCAGCTGACGACGGGTCTTGGCCTGGATGTCGACGAAGTCGTAGCGGCTGAGGCCGGTCGAAACCTGCGAGAATTTGCTGACGGTGACGTTCGGCTGGCCCTGCAGGTCGCGATAGAGCCCCGCATAGAGACCATCGGCCATGGAGTCGCCAAACACCCCGATCCGCAGTTGGCCCCTGGCGGCGCGCTCGGCCAGCGGCGTGCGCACAACGCGCGACGCCGGAGCGGCGACAGGAACGACAGTGGGTGCGGCGACCGGCTCAGGCTCCGGAGCGGGAGTCGCCGGCGACGCAACCGCGTTTCCGCCCAGCATCAGCGTCGGATTGCGCATCCACGCGCGGCCGTCCGGCGTCAGCGCCAGACCGGCGACGACACCGACCACAAAGGCGACCGTCAATGCGTTGATGCCGGCGCGCACGCCCTACCCCCGGAAAGCCCCGATACTGGTTACCGGCTTTTACCTGATCGGGACAACGACGCTACTGCGCGCCCGTCACACGCGAGCAAAAAGGTTAACCGGCGTGGCCGCTCAGCCCCATTTTCCCTCGGCCCAGCTGGCGGCGAAATAGCCGGCGACGGCGCAGGTCGCGGTCAGGACCGTGCCCCAGGCGAGGTCGATCAGGGTCAGTCGTGTGGACCAGACGTTCAATGTCGCCTGGTTGGTCAGGTCGTAGGTGGCGTAGCAGGCGAATCCGAGAAACGCGCCGTTGATCAGGGCCCGCGTCCAGTTTCCTTCCTTGAGCGCCGGGGCGACCGCGAAGAAGACGGTGGCTGCGATGGAGATCAGATAGAAGGCGACGGCCGCCTTCATGTCAGGCTTGTCGGCCATGATCGAGCCGATCACCGGGCGGTACAGGCGGTTGGCCATGGTGGTCAGCCAGACCGCGTCGATAGCGGCGAAGGTGATCCCGGCTCCCAGATAGGCGAACACATACTTCAGCATGGCGGGTTTCCTCCCTCAGGCCGGCTTCAGACGATAGTGGCTGACGGCCCAGGTGTTGCCGCCGTCGTTCCCGAACAGCCCCGCCGTCGCCATGTAGAACCGGCGCCAGCGACGACGCCACAGGGCGGCGTCAGCGCCATAGGTCTGACGCATCAGCTCCATGACCCGCACCGGCTCGGCGTCCATGTTGCGCAGCCAGTCATCGGCCGTGCGCTGATAGTTCACCCCATTCCAGGTCCATTCCTGCTCGACCTCGAATACGTCCGGGAACTGCCGCATCAGGCCACGGCTGGGCATCACGCCGCCGGTGAAGAAATGCTGGGCGATGAAGTCGCCGCTATCCGTGTGGTCGAAGCGATAGGGCGCGTCGCGGTGGGTGAAAACGTGGATGAACATGCGCCCGTCCGACTTCAGCCAGCCCCGGGCGCGGGTCAGCAGCGCGCGCCAGTTGGCCATGTGCTCGAACATCTCGACCGAAACGATACGGTCGAAGCCTCCGTCACTCTGGAAATCGTTCATGTCACAGGTGATGACGGTCAGGTTGGTCAGCCCCCGCGCGGCGGCCTGTCCCTCGATATGCTGGCGCTGACCGTGGCTGTTGGAGACGGCCGTGATCCGGGCGTTCGGGTAGCGCTCGGCCATCCAGAGGCTGAGCGAGCCCCAGCCGCAGCCCATCTCGAGGATGGTCTGGCCGTCCTCAAGCTCGGCATGCTCGCAGGTTTCGGCCAAGCCAATCTCCTCGGCCTCGGCCAAAGTCGTGCCTGCATTGGGGTAGAGGCAGCAGGAGTACTTCAGACGCGGCCCGAGACAGATACGGAAGAACTCCGGCGGCAGTTCGTAGTGCTGCTCGTTCGCCGCCGCCGTGTGTTCGGCGATGACACGAGCGGCCATGTCGCGGGCGAACGCGGCCTCGTCGTGCGGGCCTTCGCGGTCCAGCCGCTTGCGCGCTTCCGTCACCAGGCTGTCGATCGCCGGGCGGGTCACGAAGTCCGGAAACGGCGCGTCCTGCAGCTGGCGGATGGCGACATTGGCGAGGGACATCGGGCAGGCTCCGGGCGGTTCAATAACTGATACGCTCCAGCTGCGGCGTCGGATGCATGCGGCCGGGGTTGCCCCGCCTCCCCTCGCGCGTTAGGGACGACGAAAGGCCGTCGATATTCATCAGGCGGTGAAAAACATGAGGAAGCGATGCGGAAGATCTTCCCCGACGCGAAAGCCGCGCTGGAGGGCCTGACCTTCGACGGGATGACCGTCATGTCCGGCGGCTTCGGCCTGTGCGGCATCCCCGAGTTCCTGATCGCCGGTCTGCGCGACAGCGGCGTCAAGGGGATCACGGTCATCTCGAACAACGCCGGCGTGGACGGCTTTGGCTTGGGCCAGTTGCTGGAGACCCGCCAGATCGCAAAAATGATCTCGTCCTACGTCGGCGAGAACAAGGAGTTCGAGCGCCAGTATCTGGCCGGCGAGCTGCAGCTGGAGTTCAATCCGCAAGGCACCCTGGCCGAGCGCATCCGCGCGGGCGGCGCAGGCATTCCCGCCTTCTTCACCGCCACCGGCGTCGGCACCCTGGTCGCCGAGGGCAAGGAAGTGCGCAACTTCGACGGCCGCGACTATGTGATGGAAACCGGCCTGATCGCCGACCTGGCCATCGTGAAGGCCTGGAAGGCCGACGAGCGCGGCAATCTGGCGTTCCGCAAGACGGCCCGGAACTTCAATCCGATGATGGCCACGGCCGGCAAGGTCACGGTGGTCGAGGTCGAGGAGATCGTTCCGACCGGCTCGATCGATCCGGACCACATCCACACGCCCGGCATCTACGTCGACCGCATCATCAAGAGCACGCCCGAGAAGCGCATCGAACAGCGCACCGTCCGCACCCGGGAGACCGCATAATGGCCCGCACCCGCGAACAACTGGCCGAGCGCGCCGCGAAGGAGCTGCAGGACGGCTTCTATGTGAACCTGGGTATCGGCATCCCGACGCTGGTGGCCAACTACATACCCGCCGGCATGGAAGTGACCCTGCAGTCCGAGAACGGCATGCTGGGCATGGGCCCGTTCCCGTATGACGAGGACGTCGACGCCGACCTGATCAACGCCGGCAAGCAGACGATCACCGAGATCCCGGAGTCGTCCTACTTCAGCTCGTCGGACAGCTTCGCCATGATCCGCGGCGGGCATATCAACCTGTCCATCCTGGGCGCGATGGAAGTGGCCGAGAACGGCGACATCGCCAACTGGATGATCCCGGGCAAGCTCGTGAAGGGCATGGGCGGCGCCATGGATCTGGTCGCCGGCGTCAAGCGCGTGGTGGTGGTCATGGACCACGCCAACAAGCACGGCCAGTCCAAGGTCCTGAAGGCCTGCACCCTGCCTCTGACGGGCACGGGCGTGGTCAGCCGCATCATCACCGACCTGTGCGTCTTCGACGTGAAGCCGGACGGCGCGGGGCTGGAACTGATCGAACTGGCCGACGGCGTGACGCTGGAAGAAGTCGCCTCGAAAACCGAGGCCGCGTACACGGTCGCTCCCGGGCTGAACTGACGATTTCCTTCTCCCCTCGTGGGAGAAGGGTCAGGCAAACAGCGGCGCCAAGGCTTCCAGCGCCCGCTCCGCCTCATCGCGGTCCGGGGTCTCGTCCTCGACACCATAGCCGACCATCTGACTGGATCCATTGGCCTGGATGACGATGCCGTCGTGGCGCGGAACCATGTTGATGGTCCGGTACCAGAGGGCATAGGTCACTTCGGGCTGAGGCGTCAGCCAGGCGATCTGGCCGCGCACCGGCGTGACGCTCTGATCCCTGAACAGCGCCCTTGCGCCATAGCCGGTGCAGTTGACCACGACCGGCTCGGCCAGCGTGGCCAGCTCCGATGGGTGGTTGAACGTCCGCTGCACGATCCGCCCGCCCTCCAGCAGGAAGGCCTCGGTCAGTTGTCGGGCGTACTCGGCGACATTGAACGTCATGACCGGGCCGCATCGGACGGACTCCACCGGGAATGGGTGTTCGGTTTTGCTCACCTCCCGGAACCACGGCGCGAGGCCGTTCAACCGGGTCCCGCTGCGGAAGAAGCCGACCGAGCCCGTTTCAGGAGCCGGCCCCACCGGCCCCGTGTCGGCGGATCCGCCACGCAGATTGTACTGGTCGATGAAGCGAACCGGATCGCCGTCGACGCCGAGGAAGGCATGGTGGTCCTGCCACGACCGGCGCGACATCGCCTCCCAGCGATCGGCGAAGTCCTTCGATACCGACGCCTCGGCCGCAATCCGCGAGTCTGGCGACCAGACGCCGGTGGCGCGTGCCGAGCGCGTGTAAGGGGTGCGCTCGGCGGCATAGATGGTCACCTGCGCTCCGGCGCGCAGTAGCTGCAGCGCCGAGGTCAGACCGAGCGCGCCGCAGCCGATCACGGCGATCTGGCGCGGACCGCCCTCCAGCGCCAGTTCACGCACAATGGCGGCGGAACCCCACGACAGTGACCAGCCCGAGCCACCGTGGCCGTAGTTGTGGACGACCCGCTTGTCGCCGACCGTTTCGGCCTCGATGCGGGGCCCCTGCGCGCGGAACGGGCGGGTGCAGACGGTGATGCGGCTGATCCGGCCCGGATGGGTGATCAGGGGCGCAAAGGCGCGCGGCTGGAAGGTCGGGCGGATCAGGCCGGGAGTCGGCGAGGGCGTTGTCGCGCATCCCGTGAGGCCGGCGGCACCCAGACCGGTCAGGACCATCCGGCGATGAAGCTGAGCGGTCATGGCGGTCCTCCGGGCTGGTCATCGCCGGTATCACCCGGGGCGCGACCCGACAATGCGAAGCCTGATGCGCCTGCAAAGCGTCCACCGTTGCCGCGCGCGCGAAGTCGTAGTCATACTTGGCCCCGGCCGGGGCGCAGACCCGGTGGGGGCGGAGTTCTGACATGGCTGACGGGGCCTATCGCTGGCAGGGCAATGCGCCTGCGCTGGACGCCGCGCGCGTCGAGGCGATCCATGACGGCTGGGACGACGCACAGGCCCATCTCTTCGCCGAGCCTGCCCGCGCGCACGCCGTATCGCAGATCGATCGCGCCCTCGCAGCCGTCCGCAGCGGAGATTTCGGACAGGCTTCGGAGCGGCTGTCGGCCGCCCGCGACGCTCTGATGGGTCTCGACCCGGCCCGGCTGGAGCCTCGACGGGGTCTCGCCGGACTGTTCGACAGCCGGTCGAAGCGGCTGAAGGCCTTCCGCGAGGCTTGGTGGGTGACCGCCGGGGATATCACCGATCTGGTCGCCGATCTTCGCGAGCGGCTGAATGGGTCGACGAAGCGGCCCGGGGCGCTGGAAGCGGTCTGGGCTGACGCACGCGACGCCTTCATCGAACTGGACGCCCACCTGTTGGCCGCCGCACGCCGTGTGACGGGCCAGCCTGTCGGCGATGAGCCGCATCCTTACGAGGACCGCCGACGGACGCTGGAGACCTGCCGCGGGGCCGTGCTGGGCGCCCTGCCCGTTCTGCGCGTGGCCCAGGGCGCCGACACCCGCGCCGACGAGGCGTTGAAGGCCTGCGCCGAGGCCGCCGAGATGTGGCGTGATGACTGGAAGGCCGCTCTCGGCCTGTCCGGCAAACGGCCACGCAAGGTGAAGCCGGATCGAAACCGGTTGATTGAGGCCCGGGACGCACTGGTCGCGCAACTGGACCGGGCCCTTGCCGCCGTCGCCCCGGCCAGCGCCCGGCGCGCTGAGCTGAACCAGCGCCTGACCCGCCTGCGCGAGAGTGTCTGAGTTCTGATCAGCGCGTCGGGTTAGGCAGCGCCTGCGCGTTCTGGTCGGTCCAGCCGACGATCTGGGTGTGGATGTCGCGGGTGGCGACGTCGAAGGCCTCGACGATGGCGGAGACGCGGTTCTGGTCGGCCGGCTGTTCGACCGTGAAGACGCGCTCGGCCATGACCGAACGATCCTGGGTGTTCAGCAGACGGGTGCGGGCGACGATGGTGATCACCGGCGTCGCACCCGGCGAGGCGTAGCGCGCCTCGAAGGTGCGCACGTCGATATCCAGCGCCTGCGGGGCGCGGGTCAGTTCGCGCGGACCGACGAGGCGGACTCGGGTCGACTGGGCCGCGAAGGCGCTTTCCAGCGCATCGTTGAACAGGATGTCCGCCGAGCTGACCCAGCGCGCGCCCTTGATGTAGGCCGCCTCGGTGCCCGTGACGCCGAGAATGCGGTCCTCGCGGACGGCCTGGGCGAACTCGGGACGACGCATGGCGACCTGCACCTGCGAGGCCGGAGCCGCCGGCTCGCCCGCGCCCGAGACGCTGCCGAAGCGGTACAGCTGCACCGGATCGGGCGTCGACAGGAGCGAGCATCCGGCCAGCAGGGCCGAGGCGGCGGCCGCGGCGGCGGCGATCTTGAGGATGCGGATCACGGCTGGACCTCCATTTCACGCGCCGACGGACGGCCGATGAATTCACGCGGACTGGCGCGGACGTCATCAATCAAAGCCTGCAGGGAGCGGGTCGCCTCATCCAGTTGCTGGATCGACTGCTGCAACTGCGGCAGGCCGGTGGTGGCGAAGTCGCCCAGCGGCCGTTCGAGGCTGGTCGCCGAGCGGTTGATCGAGGCCACAGCCTGACGGGCTTCCTCGGCGGCCTGATTGACCTTGGCGATGGCCTGGGCGCCGTCGCCCTCGACGACACGACGGGTGCTGATGGCCAGCTGCTCGTACTCGCCGACCGCCGCGTTGGCGCGGGTCAGCGCCTGCTCCAGCTGCTCCAGCATGCCCTTGCGGGCTTCCAGTTCGGTGGTCAGGGACTCGATGTTCTTCAGGCTGGTCGAGAAGCTACGGACGTTGTCGTCGGACAGCACCCGGTTGATGCGGTTCAGGGCGTCCACGGTCTGGGCCAGCACGGTGCCCGAGCCGCTGAGCAGCTCGGCGATCGGAGACGGCTGGCTCTGGATCACGGGCACGACGTTGTCCGGATACTGGGTCTTCAGGATCGCGCTGTTCGGATCGCCGGCGGTGATCTGGATGTAGTTCAGGCCGGTGATGCCCTGCGGCTCCAGCTGGGCCCGCGAGGTCACGCGGACCGGCGTGGTGGCGTCGACACGGATGCGCGCGATGACCTGGTCGCCCTTGTTCGGATCGAGGTTGAGGTCGGTGACCTCGCCCACGCGAATGCCGTTGAAGTGAACCTCGCCCCCCTCCGACAGGCCGCGCACGGGGCCGTAGAACACGATGTCATAGACGTCGTAGTCGTTGTTGAACTGCAGGCGGGCGAGCCAGATCGTGAACACCGCCAGCGCCGCCAGAAGGGCGATAGTGGCGATGCCGACGGCGGCGTAATGGGCGTCTCTTTCCATCTTGTCCTCTCCTAGGCGGCCTTGTCCGCGGCGCGGCCGCGCGGCCCCAGGAAGTATTCCCGTATCCAGGGATGCTCTGAACGTCCGAGCTCCTGAACCGTGGCCTTCTCGACCACATGTTTGTCGGCGAGCACCGCGACCTTGTCGGTGATGGCGTAAAGGCTGTCGAGGTCGTGGGTGATCATGAACACCGTCAGGCCCAGGTCGTCGGACAGCTGGCGGATCAGGTCGTCGAAGGCCGCGGCGCCGATCGGATCGAGACCGGCGGTCGGCTCGTCGAGAAACAGCAGCTCGGGATCCAGCGCCAGGGCGCGAGCCAGACCGACCCGCTTGCGCATGCCGCCCGACAGCTCCGAAGGCTTCAGGTGGTGGGATTCCGGCTTCAGACCGACCATGGCGATCTTCATCTCGGCCAGTTCGCGGATCACGTCGCGCGACAGCTGGGTGTGCTCGACCAGCGGCGAGGCCACGTTGTCGATGACGCTGAGCGAGGAGAAGAGCGCGCCCTGCTGGAACAGGATGCCGGTGCGCTTCTCGACGTCGGCCAGCTCTTCCTTGGTCATTTCAGCTCGATCCCGGCCGAACAGGCTGACCGACCCGCCCTCGGGCTCCTTCAGGCCGATGATGGTGTTCAGCAGAACCGTCTTGCCGGTGCCCGAGCCGCCGACGACGCCCAGCACTTCGCCCCGCTCGACGTCGAGGTCGAGGTCCTGATGGATGACTCGCTCGCCGAACTGGCTCAGCAGACCGCGCACCTCGATCAGTTTTTCGACCTTGTCCGGAGCCGTCACAGGTTCAGCTCCAGGAAGATCAGGGCGAAGATGGCGTCCAGCGAGATGATGGCGAAGATCGCCTGCACCACGGCGGCGGTCACGCGCCGGCCAAGGCTCTCGACATCGCCTGCGACGGCCATGCCCTGCCGGGCGCCGATGGCGGCGATGACGACGGCGAAAACCGGCGCTTTGATCATGCCGACCATCAGGTGGGTGCCCATCATGGGATCCTCGCTGATGCGCTGAATGAAGAAGGACGGCCCGTAGCTGAGCTGGCTCCAGGTCACGAGCAGGCCACCGAACATGCCTGCGACCATGCCGATGAAGGTCAGCAGCGGCATCATCAGGATCATGGCGGCGAGGCGCGGAATGACCAGCGCCTGGAAGGGGTTCACGCCCATGACCTGCATGGCGTCGACCTCCTGATTCATGCGCATCGAACCGATCTCGGCGGCGAAGGACGAGGCGGAGCGACCGGCCAGAAGGATGGCGGTGATCAGGACGGCGAGCTCGCGCAGGGTCGCCACGGCGACCAGCTGGACCGTGAACACGCCCGCGCCGAACTGGGTCAGCAGATTGGCGCCGAGGAAGGCGATGACGGCGCCGATGAAAAAGTTGGTGACCGCCACGATCGGGATGGCGTCCAGCCCGGCGCGCTCGGCCTGGCTGAACCAGGCGGCCCAGCGAATACGGCTGGGGTGCTTCAGCGCCGTGCCGGTGGCGACCACCAGACGGCCGAGGAAGGCCGACGACAGGGTCGCCTCATCGAAGAAGTCGCGCACGCCGCGGCCGACCTTGGCGAAGCCGCGGATCCAGCCCGGAGAGCGCGGCGGCGGCCCGGCGGACTCGCGCTCCAGCTTCTCGACCATCGCATAGGTGCGCCCGGCCTCGGGGCGCTGGGCCCAGGCGGATTGCGGCAGCACGCAGTTGGCGGCCTGGACGATGGCCAGCGCGCCAGCGGTGTCGAAACGACCCATTTCGGACAGTTCGACGGACGCGACCTTGCGATCGTGCAACTCCTCGTCGAGCCGACGCGAGACCCGGCCGAGCTGGGTCGCGGTCCAGTCGCCAGTCAGGTGCAGGATCAGGCCCTGCCCTTCCTCATCGATCCGGAAATCCGCTGCGGTCATGCCCCTACCTAAAACGCCCCGTCCCCATTGCCTATGCCCGCTCTACGGCAAAGCTGCGGCAAGGCTCACAACGCGGCCGCGACGTATTCGTTCAGCCACGGTTTCAGACATTTACGCGTCAAAGCAGCGACCGGACCTTTTTCAGATCATCGACGAAGCGACCGCGCTCCGTCTCGGCGGCGGCCCGGTCGGGAATGCGCAGCAAATATGAAGGGTGAACCGTCAACAGCGCGGTCGCGTCGGACAGGCCGATCGGCTGGCCCCGTTCCTTCGTCACCGCCACCTTGCGGTTGAGCACGCCCAGCGCCGCCGTGCCGCCCAGTGTCAGGATCACCTTCGGCTTCACAAAGGCGCGTTCGGCGTTCAGCCACCAGCGACAGGCGGTGATCTCGCTGGTGGTCGGCGTCTGGTGGATGCGGCGCTTGCCCCGCGGCTCGTGCTTGAAATGCCGGACGGCGTTGGTGACGAAGACATCCTCGCGCTCGATGCCGGCCTCCTCCAGAACCGCGTCCAGCACCTGGCCGGCAGGGCCGACAAAGGGGCGACCCGCGAGATCTTCCTGATCGCCCGGCTGCTCACCGACGATCATCAGCTTCGCCCGGCGCGGACCTTCGCCGCAGACGCCCTGGGTCGCGTCGCGCCAGAGCGGGCAGCGGCGGCAGCCCTGAACCGCTTGGCCCAGTTCCTCCAGCGACGACGGTACAAAGCCTTCCTCCCACGCCTGGTCGCGGGTGATGCGGGAGAGCGTCTTGGCCAGTCGCGGATTGGGTTCAGGCATCGGCGCCGCCACCATACTTTCTGTGCGAAGCGCGGATTGGGCCACGAGCTCCGGAATCAACTGCGCTTCCGGCAGGTTCTTCCAGTACCGCTTGGGCATCTCGCCCTGCATGGTTTTCGTCTTCAGTCGGGCGGGGTTGAAGGTCGAGGCGTAATAGGTCTTCCAGAACTCCTCGATCTCGTCCTCAGCCGGAGCCATGACGCGCGTGGCGGGCGGACCGAAGGTCAGGTCGCGGGTATCCCAGAAGGCCGAGCCGTCCGGCGTCAGGATCGACCACCGCATGGTGGCGAAACGACGGGCGAAGAAAGGGGCGGTTTTCTCGACCACCCGATGGGCCGGTTCGAACCACGCGATCCATGCCTCGCCCAGTACATCCTCGGCGAGGCGGAAGCGGACGAAGGCCTTCATTTTGTGACTGGCCCGGCTGACGTTCTTCGCGCGTTCGAAGGCGTCGGCGACATCGATATCGCTGCCGACCCGCATCAGGTCCGGCTCGTCGGCCAGCCGCCAAAGCAGGCGATACATCAGGTCAAACCGATCCTCCGACCGGTGCAGGATCACATTCTGCGCCAGATCAACGAAGGCCTTGGGCACGCTGAAGACGGAAGCCTCGACAGGCACGGGCGCGACCTCGTCGAACAGACCGCCGTCGCCAGCGCCCACGCGGAAGATCGCCTCTCCGGGCCGCACGCCTGCCGACCGGAAGTCGCGCGCGGCCCGACGCCAGCCGTCGAAGTCCGTCTCGTGCGCCAGCGTCGCGACCCGCATCAGAACAGACTCAACTGCACCGGCTTCGGCTCGGGCGTCAGCCGCTGTCTCAGATCGATGGCGTCGGTCAGCCCGCCGGGCGACCAGTCCAGCGCGGTGATGAAGGGACGAACCTTGTCGATGCCCCGACACAGGCGAGCGACATCCTCGAGCCGCAGGGTACGCCAGCGGCGGATGGAGATGATTCGGTCGACCGACTTCACGCCCAGCCCCGGCACGCGCAGCAGCATCTCGCGCGGCGCCCGGTTCACATCAACCGGAAACAGGGCACGACTGTTCAGCGCCCAGGCCAGCTTCGGATCGATGGCGAGGTCCAGCATCCCGTCCTTCGTCGCCTCGCCGATCTCCGGCGTGGAGAAGCCGTAGAACCGCATCAGCCAGTCGGCCTGATAGAGCCGATGCTCCCGCATCAACGGCGGCTTCGACAGCGGCAAGGTGCTGGAAGCGTCGGGGATGGGGCTGAAGGCCGAATAATAGACGCGACGCAGGCCGTAGCCGCCGTAGAGGGAGGCGGAGCGGTCGAGGATTTCAGTGTCCGGCGCCCCGTCCGCGCCGATGATCAACTGGGTCGACTGGCCGGCGGGCGCGAACTTCGGCGGGCGTTTGCGATCGCGCTTCTCCGGCTTCGCCTCTTCGCCGCGCCGTCGGACCTGACTCATGGCCTTCTTGATGACGCCGACGCTCTTCTGGGGGGCCAGCCTTTCCAGCGCCTCATCGCGAGGAAGTTCGATATTGGCGGACAGGCGGTCGGCGTAGAGGCCGGCTTCCTCGATCAGCCTCGGGTCGGCCTCGGGGATCAGCTTCAGATGGATGTAGCCGCGAAAGTCATGCTCCTCCCGCAGTTTGCGGGCGACCAGTACCAGCTGCTCCATCGTGTAGTCGCCCGAGCGGATGATGCCCGACGACAGGAACAGGCCCTCGATATAGTTCCGCCGATAGAAGTTGAGGGTCAGCTCGACGACCTCGTCGACGCTGAACCGCGCCCGCTCCACGTTCGAACTCGCCCGGTTGATGCAGTAGGCGCAGTCGTAGATGCAGAAGTTGGTCAGAAGGACCTTCAGCAGGCTGACGCAACGGCCATCCGGCGTGTAGGCGTGGCAAATCCCCATGCCCTCGGTCGACCCGATCCCCTTCCCGTTCGAGGAGTCGCGTTTCGAAGTGCCGGAGGACGCGCAGCTGGCATCGTATTTGGCGGCGTCCGCCAGCACGGACAGCTTTCGCCGGAGGTCGATCTGGGCCATTTGTTCACACTATGTTCTAGTGCGAACTCAGGGTCCAGCGGAGCCGTAATCGAATTTTGCGTAGTCAGCCCAGGAAGTTGAGCAGCGAGACCTGTCGAAGCTGGTTGATGACCTGCGCGGACGCCTGGATGGCTACCTGAGACAGTTGCAGGTCGGTCACCGCCTTGGCCATGTCCGCGTCCGTCCGGTTGGACACCAGTTCGTCCAGCGATCCGATCTGGGCCTTGTGACTGGTGGTGACGTTCTTGACCTGCTGGGCCAGCGCGCCCGTCGTGGCCGTCTTGTCGATCGCGCCGGTCGAGGCCTGATCCAGTCGCGCCAGCTGGGCGGTCAGGAAGGTTTTCTGCGTCTCGTTCAGCTTGCCGGTCAGCGGGCCGTTTGCGCCGGTGTGATAGGTCTGGATATCCCGCATGATCTCCATGACCTCGGCGCCGACATCGTTGGCAAGGAATCCGGTCTGGAGCGTTGTGCCCTCTGCGACCCGGCTGGCGGTCCGCAGGGTGTCATTGTGGAAGATCGAGGCGACGGAGGGCGCGGCCTGCAGTTCGCTGAGGTTCGAGATGTCGATCGGGGGGACGTTGGTCTTGGCTCCCGCGAACAGATAGCCGCCCTGATGGCGCATGTTCAGCCCGCCCCGGACGGACTGGAACATGCCTTCCAGCTCCAGCATCAGCGAGCCGGCGGAATCCGTCGCCAGTGCGTTGCCGACCGAGGAGCGGATGCCGGCGATGCCGTCGACGACCTGGTTCAGGGCGATGTCCTGCGTCGTCAGGCGAGCCGTGACGGCGTCGGAGGTGTCCATGAAGCCCTGGATGCGGCTTTGCGCGGCCTTCAGGGCGGTCAGGGTTTCGGACTGCCGACCGAAGCCCACCAGATCGGTGGCGTTCTTCTGGGTCGAAACCCGTTCCTGGGCCTCGGCGCCCCGCGTCTGAGCCGCCATCAGATCCAGCAGGGCCGACTGGTAGTTTCCGTAGGTCGAAACGCGGGTCATCAGACAATCCCCAGAAGCGTGTCGTACATGTCGCGGGCCGCCTGGATCAGGCGGGCCGATGCGTTGAAGGCCTGCTGATAGGTGGTCATCAGCACCAGTTCCTCATCCAGGTTCACGCCCTCATGCGCGGTCTGGCGGGCCTTGGCCTCGGTGTAGAGCGCCTGGGCGGTCTGCTTGCTGTTCTTCGCCGCCGCCGCCTTGCCGCCGATCTCCCCGGACAGCTCCGACGCGTAGCGCGAGACCGAGATCTGGCCGCCCGCCGAACCGCCTGCCGGATGGAAGTTGGTCGGGCGCTCGCCGGCGTCGGCCAGCAGCAGGGCGCCGCGACCGTCGCCGGTGCTCAGCGCCGCCGTTCCGGCCGCCGCCGACAGGTTCAACTGGGCAAGCGCCAGCTTGGAGGGGCTCTGGCGGATGTCTGTCCGCAGCGAGAAGCCGTCGGCGCGCGAGGCCCGCACACCGCCGATGCCGAACATTTCGGTCATCGACACCCCGGACGACGTCTGGGTGGTGCGATCCTCCAGCACGCTGAGCTGGGCCGGCGGGCTGCCCGCACCGGTAAACTTCAGGGAGCCATCGGCATTCAGCGAGAAGGCGCCGAAGCGGCCGACTCCGGTGGCCGGATCGTTCAGAGCGGTCAGCAGGTCCCCGACCGTTCCGCCGGCGGGGACCGCAACGCTGATGTCGCGCAGCTTCGCGCCGCTCTCGCCGGAGAAGCGGAACTTGATCGTCTCGCCCGCCGTGAACCCGTGCGGCGAGGCGGCGGTCATGCCGGTGTCGTACAGGGCCGGCCGGTCTGTCGAGATCAGATCGTTTAGGCCGAAGTAGTGCGAGAAGCCGCGCCCGGCCTTGTTCGAGGGCGAGGTCGCGTCATCGGCGATGGCCACGCCGTTCGTGCCCGTCGCCTCGATCTTGAGCTGCCCATTGACGAAGGTGGCCGTGGCCGACGGTCCGAGCTGGGTGTTCAGCTCCGCCAGGAAGCCGGCCGGCGTGGTCGCCACGCCGTTCACCGTCATGGTGGAGCCGCTGAACACGATGTCCGCTCGGGTCTGGATCACGCCGGCCTGGTTGGTGATGGCGACGGTCGTGCGGCCGGTGAACCCGGTCAGCGCGGACTCCAGCGACTGGCCGACATTGCGGCCGGTCAGGCTGGTCGGGGCCGGGACAGACGTGTTGGCGTTGTGCGCCCGGTTCAGCTCGTCGGCGACGTGAGTGATCAGTTCGGCCAGACGGTCCGCGGCGGCCGGCGCCTCGACGTCGCGCAGCTCGATCAATCCCTTGATCTCGCCCGAGGTGACGCTGTCGAGCAGGGCCTTCTTCTGTCCGCCCGGCTCGGTGATCCAGACCTCGTTGAAGCCCGTCTCGCTGGTGACCGTACCGGCCCGGTTGTAGCTGAGCGTCGCCGCGCCCTCGCCGGCCAGCAGGGTGCCGTTGCCGGTGCGGATCGAGACGCCGCCGACCGGACGGACGGTGACGCGAATGTCCATCAGCTCGGCCAGTTGGCCGATCAGGGCGGACTGCGCCGTTTCGGCGCCGGAAGCGTCACCGTTGACGACGGTGGCCTTGGCGATCTCGAGGTTCAGCCCCTCGATCTGCTTGAGCAGGCTGTTGGTCTTCTCGACCGCGCTCTGGACGCGGCCGTCGGCGTCCTCGCGCACAGCCTGGATCTGCTTGGCGATGCGGCCGGCCTCGTCGAACAGGGCCTGGGTCTTGAACAGGGCCTCCTGACGACGCGGCGACGACGACGGATCCTCGGCGCTGGCCGAGAAGGCCGCGAACATGCTGTCGACCTGGGAGAAGAAGCCTGTCGTACCGCCCGGATCGCCGAACAGCGCCTGGATGCGGTCGTACAGTTCGTAGCGCACGCCCTGCCGCGCCGCCTCGGCGCCGGAGTTCAGACTGGCGGCCTGCAGGAAGCGGTCGGTGGCCAGACGGATGCGCGCGACCTCGACGCCCGAGCCGACGCCCTGACTGACCAGCGTCTGCTGATCGGCGATCTTGCGGACATAGCCGGGCGTATTGACGTTGGAGACGTTGTCCGAGACCACCCTCAGCTGGGTCTGGGCGGCGACCAGACCCGAGTTGGCGGTGTTCATGATGGCGGTCAGCGACATGCGAAGCCCTCCATACGCGCGCCGGCGCCCGGCAATGTCTGCCCGCCCGCACGCGTTTTTTGCCCTCCGGCGGACGCCGCGCCGGGGGCCAAGCTACTGATTTCTCGCGATATCGCGTTTTGCGTCTCGGTCATGATCCGACAGATGCGCAAATGCCGGGCCACTTCGCCCGCGCGCGGGGAGCAGGAGTACGCGCGCGAACCGATTGCTTGCTCCGATGATCGCCCAGTGACCGGAATGACCGGGCAATAAAGGCCGGAAGGCGGCAAGATTCGACCGTCTGCCAGCCGTCTCCGCACGACATTCACCCGTCCATAACTCAATGAATACAGCAACTTGAATGACTGGCCCGCGACTTGCGCTGCGGGTTTCGAATGTTCGGCGCAGGATGCGCCCCCGTCACCCGCCTCGGCGATCGACCCGCTTACCCATGTCCGCGCAAGCCATCCTGTCCATGATCGCGCCCGCTATTCCGGCTGCCCCGCAAGGGACAGCCAACGGCGACGCCGTGGCGTTCGAAGGCCTGCTGGCGGCCATGCTGGGAGCCGAAGGCGAAACGGACACGGCTCCCGCCGAACCGCGCGCAGCCAACGACGGGCCGGACGCCGCCGAGGCCGGGATGATTGCGCCGGCCGTCGTCGCCCCTCCCCGGCCCCCCGCCCAGCCTCTGGTGATCGCACCGCCGACGCCCGAGGCGGCCGCAACGGCGGACACGCCGTCCGAGGACGCATCGCCGCCCGCTGCGGCTACGCCTTCGGCGCCGAAGCTCCCGCTTCCGCCAGCCAACGATACTGCGGACGCTGCCGATACGAAGGCCGCAGACGCCGCCGAGGCTTCGAAGGTCGCCGCGTCCTTTGTCCCCGTTCCTGTGCGCACCATCGACGATCCTCGCGCCGTTCCGGTCGAGGCGGCGCCCGAGCCCGTGACGCCTGAAGAAGCTGCCCTTGTCGCCACGGCCCTGGGCGCTCACGACGAAGACGCCGCCGAGATGGCGTCCGGCGAGACCCCCGAACGTCAGCCGGACACTGCCCAGGCGGCCCGCCGCCAGGCCGAGGTCGCTCAGCCCCCCGTCCAGACCTCTCCGCAGCCGGCGCCTCTGCGTCCGCTCGTGGACCGTGCATCCCGGCCGCTGGACGCCGTGACACTATCCGACGACGGCGCCACGCCCGAAGCGCGCACCGCGAAGACCGGCGTCGCCGACGCTGCGCCCCCGACAGCGACGCCCGCCACCGACAGCGCCGCCGGCAAGACCGATGCTGTCCCCGCTGTCACCGCCGTCCCGGATAGCCCCGACAAGGGCTCCGGCGATGCGCCGGTGGATGCGCAGAGCACCGAAACCGCCGCGCAGACGCCTGCCGCCAACGTGCAGCGCGAGGCCGCGTCGCCGACCATGTCCCGCACCGCGATCGAGGCTACGGCCCAGATCGCCGCCCAGATCCAGCGTCGTCTGGAGGGCCGTAACACCCGTTTCGAGATCGCCCTCACGCCCGATGAACTCGGTCGCGTCGACGTTCGTCTGGACATCGACGCCGAGGGGCGTCTGGCCGCCCGCCTGGCCTTCGACAATCCCGCTGCCGCCGCCGACCTGCGCGGTCGCGTCGACGAACTGCGCCGTCAGCTGGAGCAGTTCGGCTTCCAAGTGGCCGACGACGCCTTCGAGTTCACCGAGCGCGACAGCGGTTCGAGCGCCTTCGACCGCGGGCAGGATGCCCGCGAGGGCCAGAGCCGCGCCTTCGCCCGCGCGACCCGACTGAATCTGGATGCCGAGGCCGTCGCCCTGACGCCCCGCTGGACCAACCTCTCCCTCACGCCCACGGGCGTGGATCTGAAAGTCTGAACCGATGGTCGAAGCCGTCACCTCGAACACAGCGACGAGCCGGATCAATGCCGGCTCGACGATGCTGGCCTCGAACTTCGAGACCTTCCTCAGCCTGCTGACCGCACAGCTGCGGAACCAGGATCCGCTATCGCCGGTCGACTCCAACCAGTTCACCGCCCAGCTGACCCAGATGGCCGGCGTGGAGCAGCAACTGCTGACCAATGAACTGCTGAAGTCGATGCTGTCGGCGCAGGGCGTCGGCGGCCTGAACGAGGCCGCCAACTACATCGGCAAGGACGCCACTGCGGTCTGGTCGGCGACCAAGGTCAAGGACGGCGAGGCGACCTGGAGCTACGAGCTCGGCGCCAACGCCACCAGCGCCCGCCTGCAGATCCTGAACAGCGCCGGCGCCGTCGTCTGGGAAGGCGACGCCCCGAACAAGACCACCGGCGTCCACGACTTCACTTGGGACGGCGGTACCGAGGACGGCGTCTACACCCTGAAGATCACCGCCAAGGATGCGGCAGGCAAGGCGCTGGACGCCCAGGTCCTGACCCGCGGCCGCATCAGCGGCGTCGAGATGTACGACGGCGAGGCCTACCTCACCGTCGGAAACTCGATCCTGCCCCTCTCCACCGTGATCGCGCTGGAAGAAGCGCGCACCTCCAACACCGCCACTTCGTAAGGAGCTTACGCCATGAGCATCAACAGCGCCCTTCTGGCCGGCGTCTCCGGACTGACCGCCAACTCGGCAGCCCTCGCCGCCATTTCGCAGAACATCTCGAACGTGAATACGGTCGGGTACAAGCGGACCCAGGCCGAGTTCCAGACCGTCATCAACAGCCAGGTCGCCGGCGCCGGCTACTCGGCCGGCGGCGTTCTGGCCACGGCCCGTCGCTACACCAGCCAGGCCAACCAGCTGCAGCGCACGACCTCGAACACCGACCTGGGCATCGCCGGTCAGGGCTTCTTCGTCGTGACCGAGAAGGCCGAGAATCTGCAGGTGACCGACAGCCGTCTGTTCACCCGCGCCGGCGCCTTCCGCGTCGATGATCTGGGCTACCTCAAGAATACCGCGGGTCTCTACCTGCAGGGCTGGCCGGTCGATGCGGACGGCAACGTCAACGCCGACCCGTCGGACCTGAACCGTCTGCGAACCATCAACGTCGGCTCGGTGGGCGGCACGGCCGAAGCCACCACCCGCGTGCAGCTGAACGCCAACATCAAGTCCAGCCAGACCGTCTCGGCCGAAGCGGCCGACGCCGCCACGACGCCTCCGGGCGCCAACGCCTACAACCCGGCCACCAACTCCATGGCCATGTGGAACGTCGAGACCGGCGACGGCGTGAAGCCGGACTTCGAGCTGACAATCCCGGTTTCGGACTCCAAGGGCGGCCAGCGAACCGTGGCCATCTCCTTCCTGAAGAGCAGCACGCCGAACCAGTGGTACGCCGAGATCCGCGCCATTCCGGCTTCGGACATCGAGACGGGTGCAGGCCTCAGCAACGGCCAGATCCGCACCGGCTCGATCCGCTTCACCCAGGACGGTCGTCTGGATGTGGCCTACATGTCGGATCCGGCCAACACGCCTCCGGGCGGCGGCTGGCTGTTCAGCGATCCGGCGACCGCCACCTTGAACTTCGCCGCCTCCGACGGCGCGGCGCCGGCCGCTGGCCAGGTGAAATGGGCTGCGGGTCTCGGCATCGACGACCAGTCCATCGCCTTCGACCTGACGGCGGCCACGGGCGGACTGACCCAGTACGACAGCGCCTCGGTCACCCAGGCGGTGCTGACCAACGGTACGGCCTTCGGCAACCTGTCCGAGGTCAAGATCGACGACACCGGCTTCGTCACCGCCATCTTCGACAACGGCGTGACCCGCCGCATCGCCCAGATCGCCCTGGCCACCTTCCCCAGCCCGGACAACCTTCTGGAAGCCGCCGGCAACGCCTTCCGCGTCAGCCAGGGGTCGGGCACCTACAACTTGAAAGCGGCCGGCACGGGCGGCGCAGGCAAGATCGGGGCGTCGCAGCTGGAGGCCTCCTCGGTGGACCTCTCGACCGAGTTCACGGGCCTGATCACCACCCAGCGCGCCTACTCGGCATCCTCGAAGATCATCACCACCGCAGACGAAATGCTGGCTGAGCTCATCAGCATCAAACGCTGATATCGGGGTAAGGGGCGGTTAGTCTTCATGAAGACCTGGTTTAATATTCGGGCCGTGTGCGGAGGGGATTTTATCCTTTCCTTCACCACGACGCTTAAACGGCCCTTAGTCGCCCAGCGCTACCGTTCACGCTCAATGGTGGTGGTGAATGAGGCATAAGCCCATGTTGCAAGAGCGACGCCTAAACAGTTCAGGCGAACAGTACGTAGTCGGACCGACCGGTACGCCTCTGACCCTGCGGGATCTGCCGCCGGCCAATACGGACCGGTGGGTGATCCGTCGCAAGGCCGAGGTCGTGGCCGCGGTCCGCGGCGGCCTGCTGAGCCTTGACGATGCGCTGGCGCGCTATCGTCTGACGGCCGAAGAGTTCATCGCCTGGCAGAAGGCGATCGACAAATGGGGCATGCAGGGTCTGCGGACCACGCGTATCCAGCACTATCGCGGCTGATCCTCCCCGGCCGAAACGCTGAAGGGCCGTTCCCGGCGACGGGGGCGGCCCTCGTCGTTTGTGCTCAGGCCTCGAAATCGAACCGGTTCCGCACTAAATGGCGCGCATGACGCTCGCAGAGCCCCTTTGCCCGATCCCCGATATCGCACCCATGAACGGCCAAGCCGACATGGACGCGGCGATCGAGGCTGCCCGCAAGGCCGTTGGCCTGCCCGTCGGCGCGCGCGTGGTCGCCGCCATGTCGGGCGGCGTGGACTCCACCGTCGTCGCCGGCCTGCTGCACAAGGCGGGCTATGACGTCGTCGGCGTCACGCTTCAGCTTTACGACCACGGCGCGGCGCTGAAGAAGAAGGGCGCCTGCTGCGCTGGTCAGGACATCCACGACGCCCGTCTGGCGGCCGAGACCATCGGCATCCCCCACTATGTGCTCGACTATGAAAGCCGCTTCCGCGACGCGGTGATCGACCAGTTCGCCGACAGCTATCTGCGCGGCCAGACGCCGGTGCCCTGCATACGATGCAATCAGACGGTCAAGTTCCGCGATCTCCTGGACGTAGCCCGCGACCTGGGCGCCGAAGCGATGGCGACCGGCCACTATGTGCGCCGGGCGGTCGTCGACGGCCGTCCGCAGATGCGCAAGGCGATCGACCACTCGCGAGACCAGTCCTACTTCCTGTTTGCCACCACGCCGGAGCAACTGGACTATCTGCGCTTCCCGCTGGCGGATCTGGAGAAGCCGCAGGTGCGAGGCGTGGCGCTGGAGCTGGGCCTGCGGATCGCGGCCAAGCCCGACAGCCAGGACATCTGCTTCGTGCCCGAGGGCGACTATCGCAGCCTGATCGACAAGCTGCGCCCCGAGGGTCGCGAGGCCGGCGAGATCGTGCACATGGACGGCCGGGTGCTGGGCGCCCACGCCGGGATCACCGACTACACCATCGGCCAGCGCCGCGGGCTGAACGTCGCCGTGGGCGAGCCCCTGTTCGTGACCAGGCTGGACCCGGTGAAGCGCCACGTCATCGTCGGCCCGCGCGACGCCCTGCTGACCGCGTCCCTTACGCTGGACGAGACCAACTGGCTGGGCGACCAGCCGACGATAGAGGCGGCGGCGGAGGCCGGAGCCCCGGTGCTGGCGCGCGTCCGCTCGACCCGTGCCCCCTCCCCGGCCCGTCTGGCGCTGGTGGACGGTGTGGTGACCGTGATCTTCGACACCGGCGAGGAAGGCGTGGCCCCGGGCCAGGCCTGCGCCCTGTACGACCCGGCGGACGACGAGCGTCTGCTGGGCGGCGGCTTCATCACGGCCACGGCCGCCGTTGTCTGACGATCCTCTGCACCTGACCGCGCGTACCGGCCTGCCCGAGGATTTGCGCATTGGCCTGACCGACTTCCCGCGCGACCGCTGGCACGAGCCGACCACCACCGAGATGGCGCGCTTCTGGCTGGGCATCCACGAGGGCTTCCGCCGCCACCGCCTGCACATGGAGGCGGTGATTGATCACTGGCGCGCCGGGAAGACGGACGTGAACGGCCTGCATGGTCGTCTGATCCCCGCGGTGCAGCAGTTCCTGCAGCATCTGGACGCCCACCACCGGATCGAGAGCGGCCAGTACTTCCCGAAATTCCGTACGCTGGACGACCGGCTGGCCCACGGCATCGACCTGCTGGACCGGGACCACGACGTGGTTCACGAGCAGCTGGAGACCCTGTTCCAGAAAGCCGTCGGCTTCCACCAGAACCTCCGCTCCCCCGACGCCGCCGACCACGCCGCCCGGCTGGCCGACACGGTCTTTGCGATGGGCCCTGCGGTGATCCGGCATCTGGATGACGAGGAAGAGATCGTCATTCCCCTGATCCAGAAGCACCAGATCGCGGGCTAGCGCTCCCGCGGCGCCCGCGAGGCGAGGACCTTCCTCAGCTGGCGGCCGACAGCCAGCGGGCGGCCGTCCTGGGCCCAGGCGGTGGCGTCCTCGACGGTCCAGCCGCCGTGGCTGTCGCGGGAGACGAACTCGAAATAGGTCCAGCCGTCCGGCGCGGCGTCCTCGGGGATCGGGCCGAAGAAGTCGTAGCGCAGATCGGCCGTGGCCGAGACCGCCGGCGGCGCGGGCAGCATGGTCCAGTAGACCGGGAAGGTGGCGTCCAGCAGAAAGGCCAGCCGGGCCTCGTCCAGCGGTTTGCCGTCCGTGGTCCGCATCCAGACGCCCATCCGGTCCTCGTCGTTGCGGCCGAACAGCTTGATCCCGCCGACGAAGCGCTGCTCGACGTACCGCAGGAAGTGCGGGGCAAAGTCCTCGCCGCCCATGGGCGTCAGAGGCTGATCGGCCAGCGGTGGCGGGGTGATGGAGGCGGCGCGAAGCTCCGGGCCCGCGCCCGGCGCGCCGAAGGTGACCAGACCGCTCATGGTCAGCCGCTCGCCCTGCCCGGCCCGGACCGAAACGTATTCGGCCGAGCGGCCGCCCCGCAGGAGTTCGCCGGTCAGGGTCAGGGGCTCGAACCTCGAGCCGACGAGGAACTGGGTCGCGACCGTGCGCAGGGGCTTGGTCGAACCGACCGTCTCGCGCGCCGCCTTCGCCGCCAGCGCCGCCATCAGGCCGCCGAACGGCGCGCCCCGCTCGGCCGGCCAGGCCATGGGCGCGTTGGAGAAGGTCCCGGTCAGCGGGGCGATGAGGCCGCCCTCTCCATCCGGCGTGAGGATCAGCGCCTCGTCGAGGGTCTGGACGTTCATGAGAGCTCCGGGGAGGGAACGAAAGGAAGGGCGGAAGACACCGGTCCTCCGCCCCAAGGTCAAGGGATCCGGAAACGCCGCGGGAACCACAGTGAGTCCGTAGCCAAACAAGACTGACTCAGTCCGTTCAGATTGGCAACCCTCTTGCAAAACCGATGACGTGACGTCACCTTTCCACCATGGGACGCACCGCCGACTATTCTCGCCAGAGCTGCTCGATCGCCGCGACGCTCGAGGTCATCGGCGATCCGTGGACGCTGCTGGTCATCCGCGACGCCTTCAACGGCGTGAGCCGGTTCGAGCAGTGGCAGGAGCGGCTGGGCGTCGCCCGCAACGTTCTGGCGGCGCGCCTGAAGAGTCTGGTGCAGCACGGCGTGCTGGAGCCCCGCCTCTATTCCGAACGCCCGCCGCGCAACGAGTATGTGCTGACCGCCAAGGGCAAGGATCTGTACGGCGTTCTGGTGACCCTGCACGGCTGGGGCGCGAAGCATGTGTACGGCGATGCGGACGCCGGCATCACGATGAAGCACAAGACCTGCGGGCATGAGCTGAACCCGCGCATCGCCTGCGGCTGCTGCAACGAGATCGTGAAGCCGCGGGATATCCAGCTGAACCTGACGGCCAACCGGCCGACGCTCGGGGAGCTGATGCCGAGGGATGCAGCGGCGGACGAGGCGGCTTAGGGCGCGTTTGCGGTTCGGGCGGGCTGGTTCATCACGGCGAACACAACGGGGCACAACGGGCACGGCGGGAGCGGGATCGTTTCGCCAACGGCGCTTGCGCGTCTCCACTGAATTGATCGCGACGCGATCGATCAGAGTCTGCCCGGTCGGTCACCGACTTACGGACAAACGCGGAACCCGCCGTGTCCGTTGTGCCCCGTTGTGTTCGCCGTGATGAACCGACCCGCCCCATGCACTACCCTCCCCGCATGACCGACTCACATGCCGAAGGCCGATGCGGCTGGTGCGGGACCACCGACCCGCTCTACATCGCCTACCACGACGAGGAATGGGGCGTGCCCGAGTACGACGCGCGGGCCCTCTGGGAGAAACTGGTGCTGGACGGCTTCCAGGCCGGCTTGGCGTGGATCACAATTCTGAGGAAGCGCGAGGGCCTGCGCGACGCCTTCGACGGCTTCGATCCCGAGAAGGTCGCCCGCTACGGCGAGGCGGACATCGAGCGCCTGCTGAACGATCCGCGCATCATCCGCTCGCGCGCCAAGATCAACGCCGCCATCCGCGGAGCCCAGATCTGGCTGGAGATGCGGGATAACGGCGAGGACTTCTCCGCCTGGCTCTGGTCGTTCGTCGGCGGCGCGCCGATCCAGAACGACTGGACCCACTTCCGCGAGGCCCCGACGAAGACAGCCGAGAGCGAGGCGATGGCGAAAGCGCTGAAGAAACGCGGCTTCAACTTCTGCGGCCCGGTGATCGTCTACGCCTTCATGCAGGCGGTGGGCATGGTCAACGATCATCAGACCCCGTGCTTCCGTCACGCGCAGGTTCGTGCGATGGCCCGGCCCTGATGTCCGACCGCGCCTTCCCGACCCTGGCCCTTGAAACCCTGCTGGCGCAGTCCAGCGGCGGGCTGGTGTGTGGCGTGGACGAGGCCGGGCGCGGACCGTGGGCGGGGCCTGTGTCGGCCGGCGCGGTGATCCTGAACCCCGACGACCTGCCGCCGGGCATCGACGATTCCAAGGCCCTGACGGAAAAGCGCCGGATGGCGCTGGAGCCGGAGATCAAGGCGCGGGCCATCGCCTGGGGCGTCGGCTTCGCTTCGGCGCGCGAGATTGAGGAGCTGAAAATCCTCGGCGCCACGGGCCTGGCCATGTGCCGGGCCATCGAGGCGATGTCGGTGCAGCCGGTCGCGGCCCTCGTCGACGGCAACTATCGCTTCAAGCTTCCCTGCCCGATCCAGACCGTGGTGGGCGGCGACGGTCTGTCGCTGTCGATCGCGGCGGCCTCGATCCTGGCCAAGACCGCGCGGGATCGACTGATGGTCGAGATGGACGCCCTGTATCCCGCCTACGGCTTTGCCCGGCACAAGGGCTACAATGCGCCGATCCACTCCGAGGCCTTGAAACTGCACGGCCCCTGCCCCGAGCATCGGCGGACCTGGGGGCCGGTGAAAGCGTTGCTGGAGGGGTAGGTCCGGCGTGCGTGATGGTTCATCACGGCGACCACAACGGGCCACAACGAACACGACGGGGCCGTGCTTGTGGCAGCGTTGAGTCTGACTGCCTGAAGGATTGAATGATCGCTTTGCGATCGATCTGAGCATGGTGGAGGGCGCAGGCGACGGTCCAGTCTCCGCTCCCGTCGTGTTCGTTGTGGCCCGTCGTGTCCGCTGTGATGAACCCTGATCAGACCCGATTTCAGACCTGAAGCATGCCGCCCAGCATCGCGCCCATGAACGCGGCAGCGATGCCGCCGCCGACCACGACGACCCAGCCGGGCATGGCGTTCATGACATCGCGGAAGGTCGGCGCATCGGTATGCGCATCATTGGCGGCCCGGCTCTCGAAGCGGTTGGCCTGCGGAGCCTTCCAGGCGACAGTTTCGAAGGCATCGGCGGCGCGATTGTACGCGCGGTAGCCATCGAGGCGGCGGGCGGAGCTCATCGACACGTTTTCCATGGCTGGCTTAACGGCCGTGGAATCGTACTGTTCCGTACCGAGGCTACGCCGCCAGATTCACGCGCCGCTCGCCGACCACGAACAGGTACTCGACGTTCCTCAACCGGCCGACCGCGCCGACCTTCTCGCCCTTGGGATTATGGATGCCGATGCGGGCGCCGACATAGCGGGGCCGCTGGATCTCGATCACCTGCACCTCACCGCGACCGGACAGCATGGCCACCAGCTGATCGCGGGTCAGATAGCCCTCGTCATTGAACGAGACGACGAGATTGGGCGCCTTCAGGCCTGCGATGACCGACTCCAGCGCCGGAGCGATGCCGGGGCGGCTGTTGAAGGCGCTCTTGCGGGTCTTCACGTCGATCCGCTTGTTCGCCACGCCGTAGGTCTCAGGCTTGTCCCACAGCACCAGACTTTCCCAGCAGTGGTAGTTCCCGAGGTAGGAATGCTGGTTGTAGGGCGGGTCCAGATAGACGAGATCGGCCTCGATCTGCGGCGCGATCTCCACGGCGTCGGCATGGGTGGCCTTGCAGGGGCCGCCGGCGACGCCGGACAGGACATCGGGCATGCGCAGTTCCAGCGGCTTCAGCGCGCGCGGGGCCCAGGACTTCATGTAGGCCATCTGCAGGCCGGCGGTGGAATCCACCCGGTCGGCCGCCTCCATCAGCGACACCAAGGCGATGGCCTCCAGCTCCGGCTCCAGCGACAGGGCGGCGATGCGGTCGCGCATGGCGTCGATGACCGCGCCGTTATCAGGATGGAAGAAGCGGGCGTCCTCGCAATAGGCCTTGGTGAACCAGCCCGCGTCGGGCTTCACCGCATGCAGCTCGGCCAGCACGGCCTCGGCCCGTTCATGCCAGCGCTCGCGGTCGGCCTGGACATAGGCGGTGGCGAGGGTGTGGGCGTAGGCGTTGTGATCATTCGACCAGACGCGGAAGCCCTGCTTCTTCAGGGCATGGCCCACGCGCGCGGAGCCGGAGAACAGGTCGCAGACCGTTCCTCCCTCCGGCAGCGAGGCCGAAATCGCAGCGGTGACATGGCCCAGCAGCGCGCGCTTGGAGCCGATGTATTTGATCATGACGCCCCTTCGGGACGGATCAGGCGCGGCCCTTGCCGCCCTTACCCTTCGTCGGAGCATGCGCCAGCCGCAGCAGATTCGCAGCCCCCGGCGCGCCGAAGGGGGTGCCGGCGAGGATCAGGATGCGCTGGCCGGCCTCGGCCAGACCATAGGTCATGGCGCTGGTGACAGCGTCGTCTGTGACGTCTTCCAGCGAGGCGGGCTCCTTGCCCAGCCGGGTCTCCAGCCCCCAGACCAGCGCCAGACGGCGGGCGGTGTCCGGGTTGGGCGTCAGGGCCAGAACCGGCTGCAGCGGCCGCTCGCGCGCCATGCGCCGCGCCGTGCCACCGAGTGTGGTGAAGACGACGATGCAGGCGGTGGACTGGGCTTCGGCCGCCTTGCGCGCGGCGGCGACCAGGGCGTCGGCGTCGAAATCGTTCATGCCGGCATGCTCGGCGTCCATCAGGCTGGGCCAGAGCGGATCGCTTTCAACCCGCTCGATGATCCGGCTCATGACGCCGACGGATTCCAGCGGATAGCCGCCCGAGGCGGTCTCGGCGGACAGCATCAGGGCGTCGGCGCCCTCATAGGCCGCGTTGGCGACGTCTGAGGCCTCGGCGCGGGTCGGGGCCGGCGAGGACGTCATGGATTCCAGCATCTGGGTGGCGACGATGACCGGCACGCCGCGATCGCGGGCGGCGCGGATGATCTGCTTCTGGGCGACCGGCACCTCCTCCGGTTCCAGCTCCACGCCCAGATCGCCGCGGGCGACCATGACGCCGTCGCAGTAGTCCAGAATGCTGTCCAGCTGGGCCAGCGCCTGCGGCTTTTCGATCTTGGCCAGGCAGGCGGCCTTGCCCTTCACCAGTTGCTTCAGCTCGGCCATGTCCTCGGCCTTCTGCACGAAGCTGAGAGCGACCCAGTCCACTCCGATGCGCAGGGCGAAGGCGAGATCCTCGCGGTCCTTGGGCGTCAGGGCCGAGACCGGGATGACGGCCTCGGGCACGGCCACGCCCTTGCGGTCTGACAGCTTCGAGCCGCTCTCGACCGTGACGTCCGCCCATTCGTCGGACCGTTCGCCGACACGCAGGCGCACCCGGCCGTCGTCCAGCAGCAGCAGCATGCCGGTGCGCAGGGCCTTGAAGATCTCCGGATGCGGCATCTGCACCCGCGTCTCGTCGCCCGGCGTCGGGTCGAGGTCGAAGCGCATGGTGTGGCCGGGCTTCACGTCAATCTCGACATTGGCGAAGCGGCCGAGGCGCAGCTTGGGTCCCTGCAGGTCGGCCAGCACGCCCAGGGGACGCTTCAGCGCCATCTCCGCGCCACGCACGGCCTTGAGCGCCGCCGCGTGGTCCTCGTGCGACCCGTGGCTGAAGTTCAGGCGGAAGACGTCGACGCCGGCTTCTGCCAGGGCCTTCACCATGCCGGGCGTGCGGCTGGCCGGACCAAGGGTGGCGACGATGCGGGCTCGGCGGGCTCTCAGCATGAAATATCCGTATGCCGCGAAGGGGGAATGACCTCTTCTGCCACGAAACGCTGCGGGGCAAAGGTCGGGTCCACCTGACGAAACACGAAGTTATGGCGAACGCCGCTCTCGCCAGACGCCGCGGATGGGTTCAAACCGGTCGCGAACGGAGACCACGATCATGGCGGGCCTGAAGGACAAGCGCGGCTTCATCGACAAGGACCGGCTGGACCTGTCCGAGCGTCAGGCCGTCGAATACTGGATGAAGCGCTGGGGCGTGACCCGCGACCAGATCACCACCGCGCACCGCAAGGTCGGCCGGATGACCAAGGACATCGCAGCCGAACTCGGGAAGAAGCGCTGACTGGCCTCAGGCCGTGCGGACGCTGTCCCACGGACCGGTGATGGCAAAGGTCACGCCGGGGAACTGGATGTTGACGAACAGGGTCGTGCCGTCCGGCGAGAAGCAGGCGCCGCAGAACTCGGAGTTGCCGCGGAAGACGTTGCGGCCAATCGTGTAGACCTTGCCGTCCGGCGTGACGCCCTTCAGGTGGTTGCGGATCTCGCTGGAATAGTTGTCCTCGCAGACCACCAGATGCCCCCATGGCGCGACCGTCAGGTTATCGGCCATGTTCATGACCTTCTCGTCGGTCGTCTCGACGAACAGCTGGATGCGGCCCGGATTGGCACCTTCGCCGGCCCGTCCCTCGTCGGCCGAGGGCACGTAGCGCAGGATCTGGCCGCGCTGGATCGGGCCGCCCGAGGTGGCGGTCATGTAGAGCTCGCCCTCGCCCCAGTGGATGCCCTCGCCGCGCGCAACCAGCGCCGCGCCGTCGGCGTGGCCGCGCTTGCGCAGGTCGTCGTTCGGGCTCTCGACGTCCTGAAGGTCGATCCAGTCGACCTCCTTCCAGTCGCCCACGTTCCAGATGCGGGTTTCGTGGTTGGAGCTGTCGGCGCCCGGCACGCCGCGAAAGACCATCGCCTGCAGCTTGCCGCCCTCGACCAGACGACCCGGCGTGTTCGGGATGAAGCGGTAGAACAGGCCGTCCGCCCGGTCCTCGGTCAGGTAGACGATGCCCGTGCTCGGATCGATCGCCACAGCCTCGTGGTCGAAGCGGCCCATGGCCTTCAGCGGCACGGCCTCGACCAGTCCGGTCGCGTTGGCCGGCACCTCGAAGACATAGCCGTGCTCGCGCATGACATCGGCGTTTGACGGCTTCTCCTCGGTCTCCTCGCAGGTCAGCCAACTGCCCCACGGCGTGACGCCGCCGGCGCAGTTGGTCGAGGTGCCGGCGAGGCTCAGGTGCTGGCGGACGGTCTCGCCGGTGGCCATGTCGTAGACGACCGTGGTCGTGCCGCCGGGCAGGACCGTGCCGTTCTTGAAGGTGTCATAGGCCTTGGCCTTGTCGACGCTACCGATCCGCTCCTGACGATAGCCGCCCGGACCCCAGTTGCGGTGGGAGGCGCTTTCGCCCTTGAGTTCGTGATTGCGGACCAGGGCGACGCGCGTGCCCTCCAGCGCGATACAGCCCATGCCGTCGAACTGGCCCGGCACCAGCAGGCCGTCGTCCATGGTCTCGCCGCCCTGCGACACAACGCGGTACGAGAAGCCTTCCGGCAGGTCGAGCAGGCCATGCGGATCGGCGCGCAGCGGGCCGTAGCCGGTCACCTCGTTCAGATAGGTCTCCTGCCCCGTCTGGGCCCGGGCCGAGCGCGAAAAGCCCGCGAAGGCCATGCCGGCGGCGCCGCCGGCCATGAGCGTGCGACGGTCGGGACGAAGATCGAAGGGCATGACGGCTTCCCGGGGCGAGGAACGAAACTGACCGCCCTTAGCCCGCCGTTCGCGTCGGGATCATCATGGTTCTGTGACGATAAGGCCCAGCTGTCGGCGACATATTGTCGTGATGGTGCGAGCGGCGGGGGTCGAACCCGCATGACCGAGGTCGAGCGATTTTAAGTCGCTTGCGTCTACCAGTTTCGCCACGCTCGCGGCGGACCCGGGTGCGAATCCGCGCCGGGCCAGCCGTCTTATTGCACCGACTGACGCGGCTGGGCAGGCGTTTCGGACGCGGGCGCCGAGGCGGCCGGCTGATAGGGCCGCTCGCCCGCCGGCTCGGCCGGAGCGGGAGCCGGCGTGCGGGCAGGCGCGGGACGTGGAGCCGGACGACGCGCGGCCGGCGCCGGGG
>NZ_BAAAGA010000004.1:0-31045 GCF_039523815.1 Brevundimonas kwangchunensis
GAGTATCCCCCTCGTCCCTGTCCCCGCTTCCCCACACCCGCCGCCAGATCACGCAAGGCCTCTGCGCCCCCCCGTGCGACGGGATGGGCAAGAGTATGGGGCTGGGCTTTGGTCAGGACGCTTCGTAACGCTACTTTTCTGGGAAGGTGCGGGATTTCAGCGGGTTGGGGCACGGGGGATGGCTGACAATCGGAAAATAGTCAGCGGTGTCGGACCCTCCATCCCGGCGCGCGAGGGGGACCGCCGCCGGAGGCGGGGGTGGAGGGGTCAGCCCAAAACGAAAAGGGCCGCCGCGTGTCTGTCGACATCGCGGCGGCCCTTCGGACCGTACAAGACGGCTGGCGGGATTAGCCGGCCAGCTTCTCGTCGATGAACTTCACGGCGTCGCCGACGGTCTGGATGTGCTCGGCGGCGTCATCCGGGATCTCGATGTCGAACTCTTCCTCGAAGGCCATGACCAGTTCGACGTTGTCGAGCGAGTCGGCGCCCAGGTCGTCGATGAAGCTGGCCTTTTCGGTGACCTTGTCCGGATCGGCGTCCAGGTGGTCGATAACGATCTTGCGGACGCGTTCCAGGGTGTCGGACATGTTGTCTCTGCCTTCTGATACCGCCTAGGCGGCTGTTGTCTCAAACCTTGCCGTATGACGACGGCGACGGCGGCGCAAGACCTCAACGAAGACTCACGCCGACCGGTTGCAGGCCGTTTAGCACAGCCGTTGGCGGGGGAAATAGCCCCGCGACGACCTGACAACGCTTCTCAACGCGGGGGCGCCGGTGCGACGGGACGCGGAATTTCGACCGTCAGAGTCGGCGGATTGAAGAAACTCGAGCACCAGCGAATGGCGTCCCGGGCGTTGTCGATATCGCCCTCGCCCTGCCGCATCCGACAGACGCGATCTGCGACCCGGCCTTCATCGCTACCCACCAGTACGACGATCGCGCCGTCTTGCGCCCTGCCCTGTAGCGCCAGCAGCCCGTCAGCCGCCGTCGGCACGGCGCGGTCGGGCACGATGCCCAGCTGGTCAGCGAGTCCTGACGAGCGGATGCCGCCGTCGAGGATAAAGAGCTCGGCCGTGTAGCGCTGGCCCGGCTCGAAACGCATTGTGAAGTCGGGTTCTGCGGCCTGAACGGACGGGGCCAGCAGCGCCTCGAACATCGTCAGGCGGCCCGGCTGACGGCGAAATCGGCCAGAAGCTCGAGCGCCTCGCGCCATTCGCTCCGCGGCAGCACCTCCAGCGCGGCCTTGGCGCGGTCGGCGTAGTCCCAGGCGACATCGAGCGTCGCGCCGACGGCGCCGGCGCCGACGACCAGCTCACGGGCGCGAGCGAAGTCTTCCTCGCGGCGGTCACCCTTGTTGATGGTGCGCTCCCAGAAGCCGTCGTCGTGGCCCCTGGTGCGGGCGGCGGCCAGCAGCAGCGGCAGGGTGACCTTGCCTTCGCGGAAGTCGTCGCCGGTATTCTTGCCCAGCTTCTCCGACTGACCGCCGTAGTCCAGCGCGTCATCCGCCAACTGGAAGGCGAGACCGAGGTACTGGCCGTAATCGCGCAGGGCCTGCACGGCTGTCTCGTCCGCCCCTGCTCCGACCGCGCCGGATTCGGCGGCGGCGGCGAACAGTTCGGCGGTCTTGGCCGAGATGATCTGCAGATAGGTGTCCTGATCCAGACCCAGATCGTGGGCGCGGGTCAGTTGCAGCACTTCGCCCTCGGAGATGACGCTGGACGCCTTGGCGAGGATGCCGAGGGCCCGCATCTGGCCGGTCTCGACCATCAGCTCGAAGGCGCGGGCGAACAGGAAGTCGCCGACCAGCACGCTGGACGGCGCGCCCCAGATCAGGTGCGCGGCCACCTTGCCCCGACGCAGGTCCGAGGCGTCGACGATGTCGTCGTGCAGCAGGGTGGCGGTATGGATGAACTCGACCGCGGCGGCGAGGCGCACCGGGGCCTCCATGCCGTTGGGCGCAGCGACCGCGCGGGCGGCGGCGACGGTCAGCAGCGGGCGCAGGCGCTTGCCCCCCGCGGCGACGATGTGGTCCGCCAGCATGGGGATGACCGGCACTTCGGACTGCATGCGCTCGACGATCAGGGCGTCGACCACCGTCATGTCATCCCGCGCCAGCCGGACCAGCGGCTCGACATCGCCCTTGCGGCGGGTTTCGACGGTGACAGCGTCCAAGGGAATACTCTTCAGGCAGGGTGCGCGACGGGGGGATTCGCGCTGAAAATCCTCACGCCGCCTTGCCCGGCGACGATGCGGCGCACAATGGTGACGGGGGCAACAGGGGTCAAGCCGCGTGACCGGTGCAATGGACGCATCCGCAGACGAAATCGTCGAGAACGCCCTGATGGGTGGTCGCGTCCGGCTCCTGCAGCCGGCGAAGGGCTATCGTGCGGGCATGGATGCGGCCCTGCTGGCGGCCGCAGCCGGGGCCGGCTCGGGCGACCGGGTGTTAGAGGCAGGCTGCGGCGCGGGCGGGGTGCTGATGCAGATCGCGGGGCGGGCGCCGGGAGTCTCCCTGACCGGGCTGGAGCGCGATCCCGCGATGGCGGAGCTGGCGCGGCGCAACGCCTCGCTGAACGTGGCGGATGCGGAGATCCTGACCGGCGACGTCGCGAAAGGCTTCCGGGCGCTGGGGCTCAAGCCGTTCGATATCGCCGTGTCCAACCCGCCCTTCTTCGACGATCCGGGCGCGCTCAGAGCGCCGGGGCCGGGCAAGACCGAGGCCTGGATGGCCGACGACGGGCTGGAGGCCTGGATCGGCTTCCTGCTGAAAGCCGTGCGCGAGGGCGGGTCGATCGTGATGATCCATAGGGCCGACCGGCTGGCCGACATTCTGGCGCTGCTGGCGCCCAAGGCCGGATCGTTCGCGATCCGCCCGATCCATGCCTTCGCCGACGAACCAGCGAAGCGCGTGCTGGTGCGGGCGATCAAGACCGGGAAGGCGCCGCTGAGGCTGCTGCCCGCGCTGAGGCTGCACGACCGCGGCGGGGCGAAACATACGGCGGAAGCGGAGGCGATCCTGCGGGGGGAAGCGGGGTTGGGGTGGTGAGTAGTGAAGAGTGAATAGTGAGTGGTGGGACGGCGCATACATCCCTTTCTCCGGCTACTCACAGTTCATTCTTCACTGCTCACTCCATCCAAGCACGGCTTCCGCCCGTGCCTGCCACCCGCTATGCCACGTCTATGTCCCTGCGCCCGCTCTTCGTCACCCAGGTCTATGAAGCCACGCTGGCCGGCGGGGCCGGCTTCGCGGCGTTCAACGAGGAGCTGGCGGACGCCTGTCGGATGCTGGCGGCCGAGGATCAGGCGGGGCGGCTATGGTGTCGGCAGCATGGCTATCGCGGCTATACCTCCTACGGCTCCCTGACCGACCTGCCGGTGCGTCTGCCGGAGTTCGCGGAGCTGAAGCGCCACCTCGACAAACACGCGCAAGCCTATGCAAAAGCGCTGAATTTCGATCTCGCGCGCAAACCGCGGCTGGACAATCTGTGGGTCAACATCCTGAAGCCGGGCGGCGGCCACACCGGCCATATCCATCCGCACGCCTTTCTGTCGGGGACCATCTATGTCGAGGTGCCGGACGGAGCCTCGGCGCTGAAGCTGGAGGACCCGCGCCTGCCGATGATGATGGCGCGACCGGGCGTGCGCGGCGATGCGTCGGAGGCCGAACAGCCGTTCGTCTATCTGGCCCCGCAGGCCGGCACGATCCTGATGTGGGAGAGCTGGCTGCGCCACGAAGTGCCGGTCAACGCCGCGAAGAGCGAGCGGATTTCGATCAGCTTCAACTACGCGTGAGCAGAAGCGCGCGCAAAGCGTTGCTTTAACGTAATTTTCTCGCCCACGAAAAGCCAGCTTCACCGTATGTGGTCCGCCCTTCCAACGGGAGGGGACCCATGCTTTTCGCTTTGACGCTGTCGCTGGCGATCGCCGGTCAGGACGCCACAACACCGGCCTTCGACCGGGATGCGCGGATCGCGGAGGCGATCGCCGCCGTGCGGCCGATGGCCTACCGGACCAACGACGTCGACTGGGCCATGATCGAGGCGGACATGCGCCGACGGGCGGAGGGCGCGCGGGACACGGTGGACATGCTTCCGGCCTACTCAGCGCTGACGTACCACTTGGGGGACAACCACTCCTTCATCCAGCCGACGACGGAGGCCATGGCGGGATGGCGCGAGCGGCATGGCGAGCGGCGCCTGTTGCCCGATACCCCGCCTCGTCCGCGACCGAACTCGCCCTTTCTGTCCCGCACGGCGGTAGAGGGACGTGACGTACAGGTCGGGGCGAAGACGGCGCGGCTGGTGGTCGTGCCGCCGGTCTACGGCTCGGGCGAGCCTGCGCGCACCTATGCGGGCACGCTGTTCAACGCGGTGGCGGACGGCGGGCCGAGGACCTGCGGCTATATCGTCGATGTGCGCGGCAACACGGGCGGGAATGTCTGGCCGATGCTGGTGGGCCTGTCCGCCCTGAGCGGCGACGGCCCCGCGGGGATGTCGCGGGATCGCGACGGACAGACATCCACCTATGCCGGGTTGAAGGAGGGCGCGGCGGTGATCGCCGAGGCCGGCGACGGCTTCGGGATGGCGATCATCCGCACCGGCGCATGGCGTCCCCTGCCCGCTCTTGCGACCGCCCCGGTGGCGGTGCTGACGGACGGCGGGGTCTACAGCTCCGGCGAGGGTGTGGCGGTGCATTTCAAGGGTCGGGTGAACACCCGTTTCTTCGGCCTTCGCACCGGAGGTCTGGCCAGCTCGAACGACAACACCATCCTGAGCGACGGCACCAATATGGTGATCACCGTGGCCATGATGATGGACCGCACAGGCGCGGTTCACCCGCAGGGCGTCGAGCCGGATCAGGTGGTGGAGAACGGAGAGGGCTCGCCGGACGATCCGGACGATGCCGTCGTCGAGGCCGCACGGGCCTGGCTGGCGACCCAGCCCGCTTGTTCACGTTGAGGCGTTCACCCACCGGTCAGCGGGCCCCAGGCGGCCATGGCGGAGGTGACGACAGAGTCGAGTTCCTGTCGTGAAGCCCCGCCCTTGGCGCTGACGCTCAGGCCCTTGTGGATGGTGGCGTAGAAATCGGCGACGGCACGGGCGTCCGTAGCGGGGGCGACGTCGCCCTCCTCGATGCCTTTCAGAAGGCGGCGCTCCAGCGTCTGCGCGTTGCTGGCGCGCAGGTCGCACAGGCTGGCGCCGAGTTCGGGGGAAAGTTCGTGCGCCTCCATCGCGGTCTGGAGCACCATGCAGCCTTGCGGACTGTCCGGGGTGGAGAAGGCCTCGGCGGCCTTGCGCAGAAGGCTCTCGACGCTTTCGCGAGCCGTAGCGGCGCTCATCACGCCCCAGAAGTCGGCCTCGTGGACGGCGACATAGCGGTGAATGGCCTCGCTGTAGAGGCCCTCCTTGGAGCCGAAAGCCGCATACAGGCTGGGCGAGGCGATGCCCATGGCGGACGTCAGATCGCCCAGCGACGCGCCGGCATATCCCTTCGACCAGAACACGCGCATGGCCTGGTCGAGGGCGACCTCACGATCGAAACTGCGGGGGCGACCCCGCGCCGGACGGGCGGGATCGCCATCGGACGGCGACATTCGGACCTCTTTTTTACAGATCGATACATAATCCCTTGCGCGGCGCGGACAAGCCTCCCAGCTATTCTGTACCAATCGATACAGATTGGCTGAACGCACCAAGGATCATCGATATGACGACCTCCCCTCTCCGCCTGTCCGGCAAGCGCGCCCTCGTCACCGGCGCAGCCCGCGGTATCGGCGCCGCCATCGCCCTGAAGCTCGCCGAGGACGGGGCGGATGTGGCGATCACCTATGAAAAGTCGGCAGAAAAGGCCGAAGCCCTCGCCACCGAAATCCGCGCATTGGGCCGCAAGGCGATCGCAATCCAGGCCGACGCGGCCAGCCCTGAAGCGGTAAAGACGGCGGTGGCGACCACCGTCTCCGAGCTGGGTGGGCTGGATATTCTGGTCAACAACGCCGGCGTCGGCGGCGACGGCTCTCTGGTGGCCGACCAATCGCTGGAAAACATCGACCAGCTGCTGAACGTCAACGTCCGCGGCGTCATCCTGACCACCCAGGCCGCGCTGGCGCACATTCCGGAGGGCGGGCGGATCATCTCGATCGCGTCGTGCCTGAGCGATCGAGTCTCGTTCGGGGGCGTGACCGTCTACTCGGCGACCAAGTCGGCGCTGGAAGGCTTCAACCGCGGCCTCGCCCGCGAGGTCGGATCGCGGCAGATCACCGTCAATCTGGTCAAGCCGGGCCCAATCGACACCGACATGAACCCGGCCGACGGCCCCTACAGCGAATCCGCCAGGGCCGTGCTGGCGCTGGGCCATTATGGCGAGACCCGCGACATCGCCGAGGCCGTCGCCTTCCTGGCCGGGCCGGAAGCGAAATACGTCACCGGCACGAGCATCGTCGTGGACGGCGGCGCGAACACCTGATCGACGCGCCTTCAAACCGCCGTGTCGAGGGGCTAGTCATTTGCCCTTCGGCGCGGCGGTCGCTACATCCCGCGCCAACCTCCCCATTCGATCGAACGACAGGGCGCGACGCACCTCATGGCGCAGCAATACATTTTCCAGATGCAGGGCCTGACCAAGGCCTTTCCCGGCGGCAAGAAGATCTTCGAGAACATCTGGCTGAGTTTCTACAGCGACGCCAAGATCGGCGTCGTCGGGGTCAACGGCTCGGGTAAATCCACCCTGCTGAAGATCATGGCCGGTCTGGACAAGGAATTTAACGGTGAGGCCAAGGCCGCCGACGGCATCAAGCGCGGCTACCTGGAGCAGGAGCCCCAGCTGGATCCGGCCCTGAACGTTCGCCAGAACGTCGAGGCGTGGTGCGAGGAGAAGCAGTGGGTCAACCGCTTCAATGAAGTCGCCGCCGAGCTGGGCGAGAACTACACCGACGAACTGATGGAGGAGATGACCGCCCTCCAGGAGAAGATCGACGCCGGCGACGTCTGGGACATCGACAGCCGCATCGAGATGGCCATGGACGCCCTGCGTTGCCCGCCGGACGACTGGGAAGTCACCAACCTGTCGGGCGGTGAAAAGCGCCGCGTGGCTCTGGCCCGCCTGCTGCTGGCCAAGCCGGACATGCTGCTGCTCGACGAACCGACCAACCACCTGGACGCAGAGTCGGTCGCCTGGCTGCAGCACCACCTCGAGAACTTCCCGGGCTGCGTCATCCTGGTCACCCACGACCGTTACTTCCTGGATCTGGTGACCAAGTGGACGCTGGAGCTGGACCGCGGCAAAGGCCACCCGCACGAGGGCAACTACTCCTCGTGGCTGGAAGCCAAGACCAAGCGCGTCGTGCAGGAGCAGTCGGAATCCGAGGCGCGCCAGCGCGCCCTCACCCGTGAACTGGAATGGGTCCGCTCGGGCGCCAAGGCCCGTCAGGCCAAATCCAAGGCCCGTCTGGCCGCCTATGAGCGGATGGTCGAGGAACAGGAGTCGATGCGCGGCGCCCAGACTCACGCCCACATCCAGATCCCGCCCGGCCCTCGTCTCGGCAATGTGGTTCTGGAGGTCGAGGGCCTGCAGAAGACCTATGGCGACAAGGTCCTGTTCGACAACCTGACCTTCAAGCTGCCGCCCAATGGCATCGTCGGCGTCATCGGCCCCAACGGCGCCGGCAAGTCGACCATGTTCAAGCTGATCACTGGCCAGGAACAGCCGGACGGCGGCACCATCAAGGTCGGCGAAACCGTCAAACTGGCCTATGTCGACCAGTCGCGCGACGACCTGAAGCCGGACGAAACGATCTGGCAGGCCATCTCCGGCGGCACCGACATCATGATGGTCGGCAAGCGCGAGATTAACAGCCGCGCCTACGTCGGCTCGTTCAACTTCAAGGGCGGCGACCAGCAGAAGAAGGTCGGCCAGCTGTCCGGCGGTGAGCGCAACCGGGTCCACCTGGCCAAGACGCTGGCTTCGGGCGGCAACCTGATCCTGCTCGACGAACCGACCAACGATCTGGACATCGAGACGCTGCAGAACCTCGAGGAGGCTCTGGAGCAGTTCGCGGGCTGCGCCGTGGTCATCTCCCACGACCGCTGGTTCCTGGACCGTCTGGCGACCCACATCCTGGCCTTCGAGGGCGACAGCCACGTCGAATGGTTCGAGGGCAACTTCGAGGCCTATGAGGAAGACAAGAAGCGTCGCCTCGGCACCGACGCCCTGATCCCGCACCGGATCAAGTTCCAGAAGTTCGGGCGCTGAGCCACCGGTCAGATCGATCTGCAAAACGCACCCCTCGCGGGTGCGTTTTCGTATGGCGGACCCGCCGCTTCTGCGCTCAGATGCCGGCTCTTCCCAGCCTGACGCGAGACCCGGTTTGACCGACATCGAGATCATCGAGGATATCGAAACCGAAGCGGGGCCGCTGCGGCTGGAGTGTTTCCCGGTGCGGCCGAATCCGCCGCAGATCGTGCCGGGCCGGCCGGACCGCGACTGGATGGACAGTTTCGCGGCGCGGCACCCCTATCGCTGTCTACCCCTGAGCATGGCCAATACGACGGGCTGGGACATCCTGTGCCCGTTCGGGTTCGAGATCGAGTGGAACGGCGGGCTGGACGCCGAGTCGATCCGCTTCAAGCCGGACGCAGACGCGACCCTGTTCGAACATTTCGCCGTGTCGCACTTCACCCATGGGGTGGTGACCTTCCACGTCGGCTGGCTGTTCCGCACGCCGCCGGGCTGGGCGCTTCGGGCCTCGGGCGCGCCGAACCGGTTCAAGCACGGGATCGCGCCGCTGGAGGGCCTGGTCGAAACCGACTGGCTGCCCTACCCCTTCACGATGAACTGGCGCTTCACCGCGCCGGGCCGGGTGCGGTTCGAGAAGGACGAGCCGTTCTGCTTCATCCAGCCGGTCGAGCACCGCAAGGTCGAGGCGTTCGAGCCCGTCGGCCTGCCGCTGGAGGCGGACAGCGATCTGGCGAAGCAGTACGAGGCCTGGAAGGACGTCCGCAGCGAGTTCAACAACCGCATGGCCGCCGGCGACCCCGAGGCGGTCAAGCAGGCGTGGCAGCGCTACTATTTCCGCGGTGAATACCCGGATCAGGCGACGACCCGGCCCGACAACCACGTGAACAAGCGCCGCCTCGCGCCGTTACCGGACACGCCCAGGCCCGCGCCAAAACCTCAGGCGGCGGCGGCGGTTCAGTTCCAGGGCTGGTCGACGACCGGATCGGCCGACAAACCGAAGCCGGACTAGTCGATCAGCCGCCCGTGCTGTCCGGGAACGGCATCGGCATGGGGTCCGGCTGGGTCGGCATGGGAACGGCCATCGGCCGCGCCTGCGCCGGCGGCTGTGGCAGTTCTTCGCCCGTCAACTGACCATCGCCGTTGACGTCCATGCGCTGGAACATGCGCAGGGCCCCGGCGCGCAGCTCTTCCTGCGTCACCCGCGCATCGCGGTCGGCGTCGGATTGGGAGATCATGGCGCGGATCCGGCTTCCGCCACGCTGGGCGATTTCCGGGCGGCTCAGCATGGACAGCTCATCGCCGGTGATCGCGCCGTCCTGATTGGCGTCCAGCCGGGCGAATATCCGGTCGGCCCACGGCTCGACCTCCGCCGTCGTGCGCGGCAGCATCATGCCCATCATCCCTCCACCGCTCATGCGCGGGCCGCCGCCGGGAGGCGCAGATGGCGGGCCCTCCTGTGCGAAGGCAGGGGCGGCGACGGCGAGGGCGGCGACCGAAACAGCGAAAGCGAAGGCGCGAGTCATGACTGCATCCGGAACGTGAAAATCTTCCGCCCCCAGATTGGCCCTCAAACCCATCGATCACCAGTCAATTTCGCTTGCATGATCATATAACGATATCCTTATATAAAGACATGTCGTTGAACGCAGACCAGACCGTCGAAGTCCTTCGCGCCGCAGGCGAACCCACCCGCCTGCGCGTCCTGTCCCTGCTGGCCGGGGAGGAACTTTCGGTGATGGAGCTGTCGCGCATTCTCGAACAGAGCCAGCCGCGGGTGTCGCGGCATCTGAAGCTGATGGCCGACGCCGGTCTGATCGAGCGATTCCCGGATGGCGCTCGCGTCTTCTATCGCCTCTCTTCCGATCCCCTCGCCCGCCGCCTGATCGATACGGTGCTGGACCTGCTGGACGCCTCGGAAGGCGAGGCGGACGACCGACGGCTGGAAGAGGTGCGCCGCGAGCGCGAAGCTGCCGCCGGCGCCTATTTCGAGCGCGTCGCGCCTCAATGGGACCGGATGCGGTCGTTGTACGTCTGCGAGAGCGCCGTCGAGGCCGCCATCCTGGAAGCCGCCGGCGAAGGGCCGTTCGAGCGGGTGGTCGATCTGGGCACCGGCTCGGGCCGGATGCTGACCCTGCTTGGCGGCAAGGCCCGGATGTCGATCGGCCTCGACCTGAGCCAGAACATGCTGAACCTGGCCCGCGCCAACGTCACGCGCGCAGGACTGGAGAAGGTGGAGCTGCGCCACGGCGATATCTTCTCGACCCGCCTGCCGAAGCAGAGCGCCGATCTGGTTCTGGTCCATCAGGTGCTTCACTACCTCGCCGACCCCGCCACGGCTGTGGCGGAAGCGTCGCGACTGGTCGCGTCGGGCGGGCGGCTGATCATCGTCGACTTCGCCCCGCACAAGCTGGAGCAACTACGCGAGGAGCATCAGCACCGCCGCCTCGGCTTCGCCGACGACGAGGTGAAACACTGGCTGGCAGAGGCCGGTCTCCAGCCCTCGGCGCCCATCGTCCTCCCGCCGGATGTCGAGGGACTGACGGTGTCGATCTGGACAGCGGATCGTCCGGCGGTCGCCGAGGCGAATGCGGCATGAGCGCCGCCGCCCTGAGCCTCGCCGAAGCCCGGGCGCTGCTGCTGTCCCCGCTGGGGCCGGTCGCCCGCGCCGGGCGCGACAACAGCCGTCCGCGCGTCTCGTTCGAGTTCTTCCCGCCTCGCACCGACGAGGCCGAGGCCGGTCTGTGGCGAGCCATCACGCGCCTGGCCCCGCTGAAGCCGGACTTCGTGTCGGTGACCTATGGCGCCGGCGGCTCGACCCGCGAGCGGACGCACCGGACGGTCCAGCGCATTCTGGCCGAGACCGACCTGACGCCCGCCGCTCACCTGACCTGCGTCGAGGCCAGTCGGGACGAGGTCGATAGCGTCGTTGACGGCTATCACGCCGCCGGCGTGCGGCACATCGTGGCCCTGCGCGGCGATCCGCCGGGAGACTCGGGGATCGGCGGCGTCTATCAGCCACGTGCGGACGGCTATGCCAATGCGACCGAGCTGACGGAGGCGGTGACCCGGCGCGGCGGCTTCGAGGTGACCGTCGGTTGCTACCCTGAGGGCCATCCGGAGAGCCCCTCCCTCGCCCACGACATCGACGTGCTGAAAGCCAAGGTCGATGCGGGCGCAACGCGGGCGATCAGCCAGTTCTTCTTCGACATCGACGCCTTCCTGCGCTTCCGAGACCGGGTGCGCACGGCCGGTATTCAGGTTCCACTGATCCCCGGGATCATGCCGGTCTCGAACTTCGCCGGACTGAAGCGGATGTCGGCCGGCTGCGGCGCGTCGGTGCCGGACTGGTTGGCGGCCCATTTCGACGGCCTCGACGGCGATCCGGAGACGCGCAAGCTGATTGCGGCCTCGGTGGCGGCGGAAACCTGCGCACGGCTGCAGGAGGAAGGCTTCCAGGACTTCCACTTCTACACCCTCAACCGGGCCGATCTGGTCTACGCCATCTGCCGGGTGCTGGGCGTGCGAGAGGAACGGGCCGAAGCATGAGCGCTCCCCTGCCCCGCGCCGAACGGATCGCCGCGCTGAAAGCGGCCGCGAAGGATCGCATCCTGGTGCTGGACGGCAGCTGGGGCGTGATGATCCAGCGCCAGGGGCTGTCGGAAGCCGACTTCCGCGGCGAGCGCTTCGTCGCCGGAGCGGGATACGATGAGACCCTGCAGATGAAGGGGAACAACGACATCCTCTGCATCACGCGGCCGGACATCGTCTCGGACCTTCACGACCGGTATTTCGAGGCCGGTGCGGACATCAGCGAGACCAACACCTTCTCGGCCACCACCATCGCGCAGGAAGACTATGCGCTGGACCCGCAGGCGGTGTGGGACATCAACTTCGAGGGCGCCCGGCTGGCGCGCGAGGCCGCCGATCGCTGGACAGCGAAGGAGCCACACAGGCCGCGCTTCGCCGCCGGAGCCATCGGGCCGCTGAACAAGATGCTGTCGATGTCGTCGGACGTGAACGATCCCGGCGCGCGTCTGGTCACCTTCGATCAGGTTTATGAGGCCTATCGCCAGCAGGTGAAGGCGCTGAACGAAGGCGGCGTGGACCTCTATCTGATCGAGACCATCACCGACACGCTGAACTGCAAGGCCTGTCTGAAGGCGATCCGCGACCTTGAGGACGAGGGGCTGGAGGCCCTGCCGATCTGGATTTCCGGCACGATCACCGACCGCTCGGGCCGGACGCTGTCTGGACAGACGGCCGAGGCGTTCTGGAACAGCGTGCGCCATGTGCGGCCCTTCGCCATCGGACTGAACTGCGCCCTGGGCGCCGAGCTGATGCGGCCGTTCATCGCCGAGCTCTCGCGCATCGCCGACACCCTGGTCGCCGCCTATCCGAACGCCGGCCTGCCCAACGCCATGGGTCAGTACGACGAGCAGCCGCACGAGACGGCGCACTTCATCGAGGAGTGGGCCAAGTCGGGACTGGTGAACATCGTCGGCGGCTGCTGCGGCACGACGCCGGATCACATCCGGCATGTGGCCGAGGAGGTCGCTGACGTGACGCCGCGCGCGATTCCGGAGCGGCCTGTGGCCATGCGGTTGAGCGGGCTCGAACCTTTTGAACTGTTTGCCTAGGTGCGTCCCACCTTCATCAACGTCGGCGAGCGGACGAACGTCACGGGCTCGGCCAAATTCCGCAAGCTGGTGGTCGAGGGCGACTATGCGGCGGCGCTGGATGTCGCTCGCCAGCAGGTCGAGGCGGGCGCGGCGATCATCGACATCAACATGGACGAAGGGCTGCTGGACGGCGTCGTCGCCATGCGGACCTTCCTGAACCTGATCGCGGCCGAGCCCGACATCGCCCGCGTGCCGGTGATGATCGACAGTTCCAAATGGGAGGTGATCGAGGCCGGCCTGAAGTGCGTGCAGGGCAAGCCGATCGTGAACTCGATCAGCATGAAGGAAGGCGAGGACGTCTTCCGCGAGCACGCGATCAAATGCCTGCGCTACGGTGCCGCCGTGGTGGTGATGGCGTTCGACGAGGTCGGGCAGGCCGACACCGCCGCGCGCAAGATCGAGATCTGCACCCGCGCCTATCGCATTCTGGTGGACGAGGTCGGCTTCCCGCCCGAGGACATCATCTTCGATCCCAACATCTTCGCGGTGGCGACAGGGATCGAGGAGCATGACAACTACGCCGTCGACTTCATCGAGGCGACGCGGGTCATCAAGCAGACCCTGCCCTATGCGCGCGTGTCGGGCGGGGTGTCGAACGTTTCGTTCAGCTTCCGCGGCAACGAGCCGGTGCGCCGGGCGATCCACTCGGTGTTCCTGTACCACGCCATCGCCGCGGGCATGGACATGGGCATCGTCAACGCCGGCGACCTGCCGGTCTATGACGAGATCGATCCTGTGCTGCGCGAGGCGGTCGAGGATGTGATCCTGAACCGGCCGCAGCGGACCAACGTCTCGAACACCGAGCGACTGGTCGACATGGCTCCGTCCTACAAGGGCGAGAAGGGCGCGGCCAAGGTCGTGGACCTGAAGTGGCGCGACGCGCCGGTGGCCAAGCGGATCGAGCACGCCCTGGTGCACGGCATCACCGAGTTCATCGAGGCGGACACCGAGGAGGCCCGCCTGTCGGTCGAACGCCCGCTGCACGTCATCGAAGGCCCGCTGATGGACGGGATGAACGTGGTCGGCGACCTGTTCGGCTCGGGCAAGATGTTCCTGCCCCAGGTGGTGAAGTCCGCTCGGGTGATGAAGCAGGCGGTGGCCTGGCTGGAGCCCTTCATGGAGGCCGAGAAGGCGGGGCAACCCCGCCGCACGAACGGCAAAATCCTGATGGCGACGGTCAAGGGCGACGTCCACGACATCGGCAAGAACATCGTCGGCGTGGTCCTGCAGTGTAACAACTACGAAGTCATCGACCTCGGCGTCATGGTCCCGGCCGACCGGATTCTGGACGCCGCCGTCGAGCACAAGGTGGACATCATCGGCCTGTCCGGCCTGATCACCCCGTCGCTGGACGAGATGGTGTTCGTCGGCGCCGAGATGGAGCGACGCGGGTTCGATATCCCTCTGCTGATCGGCGGCGCGACCACCAGCCGGACCCATACGGCGGTGAAGATCGAACCGGCCTATCACCGCGGCTCGACCACCTATGTCATCGACGCCAGCCGCGCCGTCGGTGTGGTCTCGGGCCTGTTGTCGCCGACCGAGAAGGCGCGCAACGAGGCCGCCACGCGCGACGAATACATCCGTATCCGCGAGCAGTACGCCCGCGGCCAGGAGGTAAAGGCCCGCGCCTCTATCCAGTCGGCGCGCGACAACCGCTGGACGCCGGAAGCGGACCAGAGCCCCGCCCCTGCCCCGTCGTTCCTGGGCGTGCGCGCCTTCGACAGCTGGGACCTGCAGGACCTCGCCGACCACATCGACTGGACGCCCTTCTTCGCCAGTTGGGAGCTGATCGGCCGCTATCCGCTGATCCTCGAGGACGAGATCGTCGGCGAGGCCGCGCGCGACCTGTTCAAGGACGCGCAGGCGATGCTGAAGCGGATCGTCGACGAGAAATGGTTCACGGCGAAGGGCGTGGTCGGCTTCTGGCCCGCCAATGCTCGCGGCGACGACATCGTCGTCTGGACGGATGAGACCCGGACCGTGGAGGCCGCGCGCTTCCATGGCCTGCGCCAGCAGATCGCCAAGTCGAACGGGAAGCCGAACCTGTGTCTGTCGGACTTCGTGGCCGAGGACGGAAACGACTACGTTGGCGCCTTCGCGGTCACCGCCGGCCACGGCGAGCTGGAGAAGGCGGCCGGGTTCAAGGCGGCCGGCGACGATTATTCCGCAATCATGGCGACGGCGCTTGCCGACCGTCTGGCCGAGGCCTTCGCCGAGCGTCTGCACAAGGAGGTGCGAACGCAGCTGTGGGGCTACGTCCCGGACGAGCAGACCTCGGTGCAGGACCTGATCGAGGAGAAGTATCAGGGCATCCGCCCTGCCCCTGGCTATCCGGCCCAGCCCGACCACACCGAGAAGGCGACCCTGTTTCATCTGCTGAACGCGGGCGAGAACGCGGGCATGGCCCTGACCGAGAGCTTCGCCATGACCCCGCCGGCGTCGGTGTCAGGGCTCTATTTCGGCCATCCGGGCAGCCACTACTTCGGCGTCGGCAAGATCGATCGCGACCAGGTCGAGGACTATGCCGGGCGCAAGGGGTGGGACGTCGCCACCGCCGAACGGTGGCTGGCCCCGATCCTCAACTACGATCCGAACGCGGTGGGGCGGACGAAAGCGGCCTAGTTTTCAATTTCTGCTCATCCCCGCGAAGGCGGGACCCGGTGCGACTGGTCAGGTCAGACACAAGCCATCCGAAGCGCGCTGCGGAACGCCTCCGCCGACGACCGTATGTACTGGGTCCCCGCCTTCGCGGGGATGAGCAGGTCGGGTACCTACTCCAGTCCCACTTCAGCCGGGGTGACCGGCGGGGTGGTGATGTTCTCACGGACACGGCGGGCGGCATGTTCGCACCGGCCCGGCAAGCCGAAGAACAGGCCGAAGGCCTGGCTCTTGGTCGCCTGATCCTGATCCATCAGCGGCGTCCATTTGGCCGTGGCTTCGGCTGCAGCGGCGCGGGCGGCGGCGAGCGTCGCTGCCGTCTGGCGCGACTGACCCGCCATGAGAGCGCCGCGGAAGTCGGTGGCCTCGAGCCGGCCGAGACGCATGATCTCGGTATCCAGATCGTCGCGGTTGGTCAGCGTCTCGCCCAGCGCGATGTGGCCGTTCACCAGAGCCTCGCACCACGCCACCAGCGGATAGTCGGCTTCCGGCGCGCCGCGTGGCAGCGGGTTGGCGTAGGCCACCGCCTCGCGCACCCGCTGTGCGTCCGCGGTCTCCGTCGGGCCCGCCGTCACGATGGGGCCGTCCTGTTGCTGCGGAAGCGGTGCGTGGGTCAACAGGAGGGCGGCGGCGAGACTGGCGAACATGGAAACTCCGGAAGAGGCGCGAAGAGCCGAATGGCTGCAGCAACGCTTGAACGGTCGAATGGTTTTTAGATGGCGTGCAAATAACAAAAAGGGCGGCGGACCCGAAGATCCGCCGCCCCGATTGTCTCTTCGATCAGGGCCTAGAAGTTAGCCGTGATGCCGAAGAACATGTACCGACCCATCGCATCGTACAGCTGCGGGTAGGTGTTGTTGTTACCGGTCGTGCCGACGCTGTACGACAGCGGCGGATCGCTATCCAGGACGTTGTTCACGCCAGCGCGGAAGGTGACATTGTCACGCATCTGCCAGGTCGCGGCCAGGTCCAGATAGTTCTGGCTGTCCAGGGTGCGGTCGAGACGAGCGGCCGGGGCGTTGCCCAAGCTGCCGTCGGCGCCGAGGACGGCGACTTCGACTTCACCGTAGTGACGCCACGTACCCGAGACGTCGACGTTCCACGGCGTGACCCAGGTCATGCGAGCGCGGTGACGCCATTCCGGGTTCGGAACGCCGCACTGGTTGGCGTAGTAGCCCGTGCAGTCATAGACCGAGTTGGCGAAGCCCAGACCCGTGTCGGTCTGCAGCGACTCCAGCCAGGTGCCGACGAACGAGAAGGCCAGCGAGCCGTAAGCACCGGCGCCCCAGTCTTCCAGATCCACGCCGTAGTTGGCGTTGATGTCGACACCCGAGGTTTCAACACCACCGATGTTGGTGTTCAGGTCGATCACGCGTCCGGCGTCAGACCACAGCGCGCCAGTCACCGGATCGCGAACGATCAGGCTACACGACTGGGCGTTGCCGGCGCTGTAGCAGGCATCGAGGATGTTCTGCGCACCGATCTGACCGATCAGGTTGTCCACCTTGATCTTGTAGTAGTCGACCGAGAAGTTGAACCGCGGCAGGAACGACGGGGTCACAACGAAGCCGAAGGTGTAGGTGTCGGCTTCTTCCGGCTCGAGGTTCGGATCACCGCCCTGCAGGAAGTTGTGCTGGTTCGACTGGGACGTCAGCAGGCCGCTGTTCGATTTGATCGAATCCACTTGCCACGGGTTGCCGCCGAAGCAGGAGGCCGGCGGAGGACCGGCGTTCTCGGCGGCACGACGCGGCGTGTCGCAGGGATCGTAGTCCATGTCGAACAGGTTCAGGCCTTGGGCGGTGAACAGCTCGATGACGTTCGGAGCCCGCACAGCGCGCGAGTAGCTGGCGCGGAAGCGGATGTCCTCGATTGGCGCGTAGTCGAGACCCAGCTTGTAGGTATCGGCGCCGAAGTTCTGGTACTCCGAACGACGGTAAGCGCCGTCCAGCGAGGCCGAGTAGGCCCACGGCTGATCGTCGGCCAGCGGCAGCTGGAACTCGCCGAACACTTCGGCCACGTCGGTGTCACCCGAGAAGCCGATGGTCGGGCCGCCCTGACCAGCGCCGTCGCCGGTGGCGAAGGCGTTGTCGGTGACCGAACCCAGGGCGTCACGACGATACTCGGCGCCGAAGGCGACCTGCAGCGTGCGCGACGAGGTCGGCAGCGACCAGCCCGTGTCGCCGGTGATCGCGGCGGTCACGACCTGCTGGGTCGTTTCGCCGGTCTGGATCAGCGGGATCTGCAGGTAGTCGAGCGCAGCCTGCGTCACGCCGCCCGGGGCGAAGATGTTGTACGGAACGCAGTTGCCGTCCTCGCCCGTGCCGCCTTGAGCAACCGTAGCGGCCGAACGGCAGGTGGCGACGCCGCCAACGCTGATGACGTCGAGCGCGCGGTCCAGGCGGGTGTTCGAGAAGTCGTTCAGGTACGTACGAGCCAGGCGAACGCGCGAGAATTGCGCGGCCACGTCGTAGTTCCAGCCGCTCGTGATCTCGCCACGAACGCCGACCACACCGCGGTACGAGGTGTAGTTGATCGAGTCCTGACGGCCACCGCCTTCAGCGTTACGACGACCGATCAGCAGGTCGACCGTGTCACCCGGGCCGGTACAGCCGGCAGCGGTGCGCTGCTGGGCCGAGAGCATCGGGTTCGAGCAGCTCAGGGTGCGGACCGGACCGAGGAAGGCGCCCGACGGAGCGATCTGGGCCACCGACTGGTAGTCCGAGAACATCAGCTGGGCGAAGGCCTCGACCTTGTCGTTGACCTGGTAGCTACCGAAGGCGCCCAGGGTGTAGCGCTCGTCCGGACGCTGGAAGTAGTTCAGCGGACCGAAGTTGTAGGCGCCGGCAGCAGCGCTGTAGGGCGTGAAGGTACCGGTGCCGACACCGGTCGTGCCGCCGATGGTGAAGGCCGGGGTGCCAGCAGCGTCCAGGGCGATGAACTGACCCGGGATACCGGTACCCGAACCACCGCAGGTGAACGAGCTGGGGGTCGCGGCAGCCGGAGCAGCGATCGAGCAGGACGAGTAATCGCGGTTGGCGCCGAGGATCGGATTGTTGTTCCGATAGCCGGCATAGGCCATCAGGTTACCGCGGCCGTCAGGCGTCGAGACGCCCATGGTGATGTTGATCGACTTCGACTCGCCGTCGACCACGTCATCGTCCGGCAGCCGGAACTGCGACGGGTTGGCGGCGGCGCGGGCAGCGATGACCGAGCGCAGGTTGCCACGATCGTCATAGTCGTTGGTGTGCTGGTAGAAGCCGTACTGGGCGTCGATCTGGATACCTTCGAAGTCGCGCTTCATGATGAAGTTCACGACGCCGGCGACAGCGTCCGAACCGTACACGGCCGAGGCGCCGCCGGTCAGGACTTCAACGCGTTCGACGAGTTGCTCCGGGATCTGGTTCAGGTCGGCGGCGTCGTCGTTGGGCGAGCCGTAACCCATGCGGCGGCCGTCGATCAGCACCAGGGTGCGCGACGAGCCGAGGTTACGCAGCGAGACCGTCGCGGTGCCCGAGGCGCCGTTCGAAACAGTCGAGTTCTGCGCGGCGAAGGCCTGCGGCAGCTGAGCGACCAGGTCTTCGACGCGGGTCACACCCGCGACGTCGATGTCCTGACCCGTGACCTGCGTCACCGGGCTGGTGGTCACGAGGTTGGTCTGCGGAATGCGCGAACCGGTCACCACCACTTCGTCCAGGCGCGCCTCTTGCGAAGCATCCTGGGCGACCGCGGGAGCTGCGAACGCGAGAGCGGCGAAACCGCCGATCATCGTGGTCGCCAGCAGCCTGTTGCGGATCTTCTGGTTTCTCAAAGGTTAGTCTCCTGATGTGCGTCGACCGTCTGCATTGGGCGGTCGCTGCGGCCTTTGGTTGGAATATTCCCTTCCCCCGCAGCTGGAATCCCAACTGCAGTTGCCGCACGTTAGGCGCCCGTTCGGAGCTTTCGCCAGCACAATTACAGGCCTGTAATCCTCGGATGACGAAACTGTCGTATTTAAGCCACGATAAGGTAACGAACGTGCAGCGAATGCTTGACGAGTTCTCCCCGCGTAACCGTTTCAACCGGACCGAATTTCCGCGTTCGGACAAAGTTCAGGAAGTTTCATGCCTCTGATCAGCCATGTCGCAGCAATCATGATCGCAGCCGCTCCAGCGGGACAGGAACGGGTCGAACCGCAGGGAAGGCCTGAAACCCTGACGCGATTGATGGCCTGCCGCTCTATTTCCGAGGGCGCCGAGCGACTCGCCTGTTACGACGCGGCCGCGGGCGCCATCGATACCGCCGAGAGGCAGGGCGATCTGGTCGTGATCGACCGGGCGCAGGCGGAAGAGACCCGCCGACAGCTGTTCGGCTTCGAGGTCCCGACACTGCCCCGGCTGTTCAGCGGCGCGCCACAGGCCGAAATCGAGTCGATCGAGACGAGCCTGCAGAGCGCATCGCAACTGGCGGAAAATCGCTGGGTCTTCCGTCTTGCGGACGGGAGTGTGTGGCGCCAGATCGACAGCGACCCCGTGCGGTTCCAGAACCGCGCCGGTCAGGAGGTGCGGGTGCGCAAGGCGTCGCTCGGCAGCTTCCTGCTCACCGTCGGCAACAGCCGCGCCGTTCGCGTCCGGAGACAGTAATCTTGCGCCCGCTTTCCCCCACCGTATGGACTTCGCCCCAACTCCCGCCCGAGGCGATGGAGGCGCTGGCGCAGGCCGGGCTGAAGCGGGTGATCAACAATCGACCCGACGGCGAGGATCCGGGCCAGCCTGCCTCGGTCGAGGTCGAGGCGGCGGCCCGTGCGGCGGGGCTGGACTATGTCTGGATCCCGATCTCCGGCCTGCCGGCCCCGGCGCAGGTCGACGCGGTGGGAGCGGCGCTGGGGGACGGGGAGCCGACCGTCCTGTTCTGTCGTTCCGGAATGCGGTCGGCCGCGGCATGGGCGATGGCGCGCAGCGCGGCCGGCGACGACCCCGAAAGCCTCAGAAGCGCGGCTGCGGAGGCCGGATACGACCTAGGCCGCGTTCCACTGTGATCGTCAGCGGATGATGGACACGCGCGCGGCGTAGGGGGCCGGTTCAGGCGTGCACGAGGCGACGGCCAGTTGCACCGCCATGAGACACAGGAAGGCCGCCGCGATAGGCTGGAGCCGATTTGAAACAGCCAAGGCGATGGAAGCAGCCATGTCGAGGGTCCCGCGAAAGGTTTACAAAATCCTAACGCAAGGTTCGGGCCGCGGAGACTGTGCGTGATCCCTTTCGTTCGCGAGTTCGATTTCGAGTACGGGCGCTGCGACGCAGTCTCGCCCCTGATCCGCCGGGTCATCGCCAACAATCCGGGCCCCTTCACCTTCACTGGCACGGGCACCTACATCGTCGGCGGGACGACGCCCGGCGCATCGGTCGCCGTGATCGATCCGGGGCCGCTGGACGAAGCGCATCTGACCGCTCTTCTCGCGGCGGTGTCAGGCCAGAGCGTCAGCCACGTGCTGGTCACCCACACGCACCGGGACCACGCCCCCCTCGCCCGCCCGTTCGCCGAGGCCGTCGGTGGCGCACCGATCCTCGCCGCCCGCCCGCCCCTTCGCACGATCCATGCGTCAGGAGGACTGGATGAGGACGAGGACGACACCTTCGCACCCGATGTCATCCTGACCGGCGGCGAAGTCATCGAAGGCGATGACTGGACGATCGAGGCGATGGCCACGCCGGGGCACGCCTCCAACCACATGGCGTTTGTCCTGAAGGACGAGAACGCCCTGTTCTGCGGCGATCATGTGATGGGCTGGTCCACGACGGTGGTGGCTCCGCCCGACGGCGACATGGCCGACTACATGGACAGTCTGGACGCGGTGATCGCCCGGAACTTCAGCATCCTGTGGCCGACGCACGGCGCGCCGGTGACCGATCCCGGACCATTCCTGGAGGCCTACCGGGCCCACCGCCTGGCGCGCGAGGCGCAGGTCATGGAGCGTCTGGGAGCCGGCGACACGACGATCGCGCAGATGGTGCCTGTTCTTTACGCCGCCGTGGACCAGCGGCTGTGGCCGGCCGCCTCGCTGTCAGTCTGGGCGCACCTGATCGCCCTGGTCCGCCGTGGACTGGCGGTCGCCGAGCCGGAACCGACGTTGCAGGCGATCTATCGGCCCGTCCGAACGGGCTGAACACGTCGCCTTGACCGTGGCCCACTCCTCGGCCGTGAGCGCAGCGGCGCCCGGCCGCTGGATCGCGCGCGCCGCACGGGCGCGCCGCCCGCTGTCCGGATGGGTGTTCAGGAACTCGGTCGCCTCGGTCAGGGCGCCGGAGCCTTCCATCTTGCCCAGTCGTTCGAAGAAGGCCGCCATGCCTTCCGAGGACAGTCCCTCGGCGTGCAGAAGGGCCTGCCCGCGGGCGTCCGCCTCGCGCTCGGCGGCCCGGTCGTAGCTGAGCGACGAGGCCTGACCCGCAAGGATCACCGCCTGCTGACCCGCCCCCGTGCCGCCGCCGACGACGGCGTCCAGCAACATGCCGATGCCGAAATCCCGCCAGACGGCCTGCATCACATGGCGTTGCTCGACGTGGGAAATCTCATGGGCGATCACGGCGGCCAGTTCGTCGGGCGTTTCAGCCGCGGCGATCAGATCGTCCGTCACCATCACCGGACCACCCGGCAGGGCGAAAGCGTTGATCATCGGCGCCTCGACGGCGCGGACGCGGATGTCGAAGGGCGTATCCGCCCGGGCGGCCAGCCGATGGCCGAGATCGGCGAGCACCCTCTGCCCGGCCTCGCCTTCGCAACGCGGGAAGACCGCGCCGATCTGGGCATCGAAATTGCGGCCCATCTGCTCTTCGAGGCCGATCGGCGTAGCCTTGGCGATCGGTTTGGCGAGGGCCGGAACGCCGACGGTGACGAACAGGACGATCCCCGCCGCCGCCGCCGTCAGACCACCGACAAGCCAGATCTCCCTGCGGCGACGGGCGGCCTTCTGATCGTCCAGTCGATCGCCCGCCAGACGCGCCCAGTCATCGTCCGACATGACCAGACGGGCATCGCGATCCTTGCGGGAAGAGACACGGGCGTCGTCTCCCTCGATCTGGACCGAGAGCTCGCGCAGCTTCCAGCGGATCGTTCGGCTGTCGGCGTTGATCTCCAGCATATCGCCGATGAGAACGACATCCGCCGGATGGGATCGGGCGGAGTGACCGTCATAGAAGCGCGCCGCCACGGGATCAGATCGCCGAGAAGCCGAAGGCGTCGGCAAGTCCTTCGCCGCTGCCCGGACCGCGAGCCGCCTGATGCGCCTCGGCCAGTTCGGCTTCGCCGGTCGACTCCAGCCGCTCGACGATGAAGCGGGCCGTTCGGGCCTGCACCCACGGCATCAGGAAGCCGACGGTGAACAGCAGCACCAGGAGGTTCGTGACCGTCAGCCACCAGAGCGGGATCGCCTTGACCTTCAGCTTGAACACCGCGCGATCAATGCCCACTCCCGCCGCGACGGAGCGCAGGATGGCGGCGTGGTAGGGCGCCCAGATCAACAGGGCGAACGGCGCGGCGAGCAGCATCAGTCCGTACAAGGTGAGCATGAAGGCGATCGGCGGCATCGCGTTCGGGTCTGTTTCGGACGGCAGGCTGTGCCTCATACCGAAGGTTATCGCGACGATGACGATCGCGAACAGGATGTAGCCGACGATGCTGCCGACCCAGCCGATCGCGTACGGTCCGTACACGCCCTCGCTCTCGGCCCGCTCCATACGGAAACGCAGCTTGCGATCACCGAAGCGCAGCTCGCTCCAGATCTTCGACGCCAGCAGGCGCTCGGCCCAGGGCCACATCCAGCCAAGGGTCAGGCCGCTGAGGAAAACCATGCCGATGTAGATGAATCCGTACTCGACCGCCGATCCCTTCAGCTGGAACCGGATCCCCCGCCAGGTCGTGCGACTGGCCATGTAGCGGAAGGCGGTGAAGACGCCGAAGCCCCAGAGCCAGAAGAAGAACAGATAGAAGGGGATGATCACCATGAAGGCGTACTCGGGCCCCATGAACTGGACCACGAAGACGATCACCAGGAACGGCAGGCCCAGCACCAGCAAGGCCAGCAGGAAGCCGATGAACAGCTCCATGCCCCGGCCGGTGTATTCGAACGCCTCATTGTTCAGCCGAACGCCCTTCCAGATGCGCTGGCGGACCTCCGTCTTCCCCCAGAACCGGTAGAGGGTCAGGGTAATGATGTTCAGCAAGCCGTTCTTCAGGCTCAGCAACAGGAAGTCGCCGGGCGCGATCGTGGACGAGAACTTCAGTGTTTCGCCGGTCGGCCCTGCCGGTTCGACAGGCGCAGGCGTGTGATCGTCGACGATATCGTTCATGCTTTGAACTCCCCTGTTTTCAAGGCGTAGCCAGAGGGAGATGAACGCGCAACCACAGTCCCGCTTTCCGCGAACGGATCGTCAGAAATTAACCACCGGCTGTGGCATCCGTGTGCAGGGCCTCGCTGATGCGGGTCGCAAGGCGGCATGCCTCGCCGCCGTGGGGGCGACCATCGCGGGCGGCGACACGGACATCGGTGCGGCCGGGACGGATGCGGATTACCGCATCATGGGTGAAGCCGAAGAAGAAGCTGTCGCGGCTGCCGTCCGCACGCCCCACCCCGGTGCCGCGCACCTGGAAACCGGCCTGTTCCAGCGCCCAACCGGCGACCTGAGGTGCGACCTGTTTCATCAACGGCCGCGCGCCCGGACAGACATCCGCGCCGACAGCCGCTCCACCGCCGGCGTCTGAACGCATGCGGCCGAAGCCCGGGACCTCGTTCAGATCGGTGGAGACGTTCTCGCCGGGGCCTGAGAGCAGCCGGGCCTTCTGCCAGCCGAAGCCGGCCAGGCTGCCGACGCCCAACACCAGCGCCACCAGCGCGACCAGACCCAGCTTGCCGAAGTTCCGCACCGCGAGGATCAGCGCCAGCAGGCCGGCGGCGGCTGCGAGGAAGGACAGCCACCACGCGACCTGCAGGGTCAGCAGATCGTAGCCGATGCTGACCGGCAGCAGGCGTGCCCGGACCGCGAGGGCCGAGGCCACCACCAGCACCACCGGAACGGCGGCGAACATCGCCAGCGCCTCGACCGCGCCCCTGCCCGCCGTCCGTTTCGCCATGTGATCAGCCTCCCGTGGAAGGCAGACGATAGTCCTTCAGCCGCTCGCGCACGACCTTCTTGTCGATCTTGCCGGTGGCGCCCAGGGGGATGTCGTCCACGAAGACCACATCGTCCGGCATCCACCATTTGGCGATCTTGCCTTGCAGGAAGTCGAGATGCTCCTGCTTGTCCTCGGTCTCGCCGGGTTTGAGCTTGATGACCAAAACCGGGCGCTCGTCCCATTTGGGATGCGCTGCGCCAATGACGGCGGCCAGTTCGACCTTGGGGTGGCCAACGGCGATGTTCTCGATCTCGATTGAGCTGATCCACTCGCCGCCGGACTTGATCACGTCCTTGGCGCGGTCGGTGATCTGCATGAAGCCCTGCTCGTCGATCGTGGAGACGTCACCGGTGTCGAAGAAGCCCTCGTTGTCGAGGATTTCGCCGCCCTCGCCCTTGAAGTAGGCGCCGGAGATGGTCGGGCCCTTGATCATCAGGCGACCGTAGGTGTGCCCGTCGTGGGGCATTTCCTGACCGGCGTAGTTCTTGAGCTTCAGCTCGACGCCCAGCGGCGGCTGGCCCTGCTTCACGCGCCACTTCATCTGCTCGTCGTACGGCAGGGCGGCCAGTTCCGGCGTCATGTTCGACAGGGTGCCGATGGGCGAGGTCTCGGTCATGCCCCAGCCCTGAAGCACCTCGATGCCGAACTCGTCGTTGAAGGCGCGGATCAGGCTCTCCGGCACGGCCGAGCCGCCGATCAGGACCTTCTTGACGGTCGGGATCTGCAGCTTGTGCTCGCGAAGGTGGGTCAGCAGCCCCTGCCAGACCGTCGGCACGGCGGCGGAGAAGGTCACGCCCTCGCTCTCGATCAGCTCGTAGATGGCCGCGCCGTCCATGCGCGCGCCCGGCATGACCAGCTTGGTGCCGCCCGCCGGGCCGGCGAAGGCGATGCCCCAGGCGTTGGCGTGGAACATCGGCACGACCGGCAGGATGACCTCGCGCGGCGAGGCGCCCAGCACCGTCGACTGCATGCCCAGCAGGGTGTGGATGAAGTTCGAGCGGTGCGAGTACAGCACGCCCTTCGGATTGCCCGTCGTGCCCGAGGTGTAGCAGAGGCCGCAGGCGGTGTTTTCCTCGAACTCGCCCCAGGCGATGTCGCCCGAGGCGCCCGACAGCAGGGCCTCGTAGCATTCGGCGCCCGGCAGCTTGGTCGCCGGCATGGTCAGCTCGTCCGTCATCACCACAACCCGCTCGACCGTCGGGCAATGCGGCAGGATGGCTTCCAGCAGCGGGATGAAGGTCAGGTCGACGAAGATGATCTTATCTTCGGCGTGGTTGATGATGTAGATCAGCTGTTCCGGGAACAGGCGCGGGTTCAGGGTGTGGCACACCGCCCCGATGCCCATTATGCCGTACCAGACCTCCATGTGGCGGCCGGTGTTCCAGGCAAGGGTGGCGACCCGGTCGCCCTTCTGGATGTTCCAGTCCTTCAGAACGCTGGAGACCCGCTTCGCGCGGGCGTGAATCTCGGCGTAGGTGGTGCGGACGATCGGTCCCTCGACCGAGCGCGTCACGACCTCGCGATGACCATGCCAGTTCTTCGCATGATCAATGATCTTGTCGACCGTCAGCGGCCAGTCCTGCATCAACCCGAGCATATCGATCCCTTGTGTTGCGTCTGCTGAACGAGGCGCTTGAGGTCACGCTATCCACGTGATCAGCGTTAAGCAACGTGACGCCGGGTCAAGGAAGCGCGAGGAAGGGGCCTCTGCGGCAACTTGCCCCGTGCCGGCTGGCCGAATGCGCCGCGCCGCCCTAGAAGCCGTGCATGACTGTCCTGATCGCCATCACGGGGGGCTCCGGCTCCGGGAAAAGCACGCTCGCCGAGGCGCTCGTCACCGCCCTGCCCGAGGGTTCGGCGGTGCTGTTGCGCGAGGACTCCTACTACCGGGACGCCGCCAGCCTCCCGGACTTCGACGCGGCGACCTTCGATTTCGACGACGTGTCGGCGCGCGACCACGATCTGATGATCCGCGACCTGGCCGAACTGAAGGCCGGACGCGACATCGTCGCCCCGCTCTATTCCTTTATCCACCACGGCCGCGAGCCGGGCGGCGAGCCGGTCAAGGCGACCGAGGTGGTCATCGTCGAGGGCACCCATGTGCTTTGCACGCCCGATCTGGTGTCGCTGTTCGACATCCGGGTATTCGTCGACACGCCCGCCGACATCCGCTTCATCCGCCGCCTGCTGCGCGATCAGGCCGAGCGGGGGCGGACGGCGGACTCCGTCGTGGCCCAGTATCTCGCCACGGTGCGTCCCGGACACGAACGCCTCACCGAGCCGTCGCGCGTCAATGCCGACTTCGTGGTGGCGGATTCGACGGCCGCGGTCCGGCTGGAGGACCCGCAGGCCGTGGTTCGTCTGGCCGCGCCTGTGCTCGCCCACCCCCTGCTGGTCGCCGTGGCCGGCGGTCGCCGTCAGGAATGAGGACTTGCCGCCGGCGGGGACTGGCGGCACGTTACGGCTCAACGAGCAATGAATTACGATGTCCAGCTCTTCCGACGAAGCGGCCATCCATGAGGCCAAGCGCCACGCCGTCCTGATGCACGCGCGGGACGCCTTCATCACGGAAGGCTATGCCGGCACCAAGATGGAGCCCATCGCGCGGGATGCGGGCGTGTCGACAGCGACGCTCTACGCCCTGTTCGCCGGCAAGCGCGAGCTGTTCGCCGCCGTCATCGACAACGCCGCCGAAGACTTTGCCCACAAGATGGCTCTGGTCCGGGCCGAGGAAGGCGATGTCGCCCACAGGCTGACCAGCTTCGCCCTCGCCTATGCCGGCTTCATGAGCGACCCCTTCGTGCGCGCGATCTTCCGCCTGGTAATGGCCGAGCGTCCGCGTTTTCGCGATACCGCCCTGCACTTCTTCGAGAAGGGCCGCATCGAGTTCGGCAGCACCCTGATCGGCATCATCAACGACGAGATCGCGCGCGGCGCGCTCAAACCCCTGAACGGGAAAACGTCCTGGGCAGCCGGGCAGTTGATGGGGATGCTGGAGCATCCCGTCTTCTTCGTCCCGCTCGTGACCGGAGACGAGATCCGCGCCGGCCGGTCGGTCGAGTCGGTTGCGAGCGATGCGGTCGAGACCTTCCTCGCCCGTCACCGCGCCTGATCAGGGCTGCAGGCGGGTCCGGCTCCAGCCCTCGCCCTCGCGGTCCCAGCGCATGCGGTCGTGCAGACGGAACGGGCGGTCGCGCCAGAACTCCACACTATCCGGGATCAACCGCCAGCCGATCCAGTGTTCGGGCCGCGGCACGTCCTGCCCCTCGAACCGCTCGGTCTCGCGCGCCACGGCGGCCTCCAGCGCGGCGCGGTCGTCCAGCGGGCGGGATTGGTCCGAGGCCCAGGCGCCGATCCGGCTCTCGCGCGCACGGCTGGCGAAATAGACGTCGGCCTCCCCCGCGCTGACCGGCTCGACACGGCCGCGGATCCGCACCTGACGCCGCAGCGTCTTCCAGTGGAACAGCAGGGCCGCAACCGGGTGAGCGTCCAGCGCCTGCCCCTTCTGGCTTTCGCGATTGGAATAGAAGGTGAAGCCGCGCTGATCGACATCCTTCAGCAGGACCATCCGCACGTCGGGCATGTCGGCCGCATCGACGGTGGCGAGCGCCATGGCGTTGGCGTCGTTCGGCTCGTAGCGCTTCGCGTCCTCCAGCCACTGGACGAACAGGCCGTAAGGCTCCTCGCACTCAAAGGCGGCCTCGTCGCTGTTGGCGGCCAGGGCGGCGGCGTATTGCTCGGCGTACTCCTCGCGGGAGGGGCTGGGCGGGATCACGGGCGCGGTCATGGTTCGCACATAGACCTTTCCACAAGCGGACGGGAGAGCTGTCACGGTTAAGCCGGTCTTCACCACGTTGGGCGCTTGGTGTCGTCCATGCGCGCACGCCCTTCGTCAGAAATCGCCTCCATCGCCGAGGCCCGGGCCCTTCTGGGGCTGAGCGGACCGGTGGACGAGGCCGGGCTGAAGGCTGCATTCCGGGCGACGGTGAAGGCTGCCCGGCCGGACGCCCCCGGCGGGGACGAGGCGCGGTTCCGCAAGGTGATCGCGGCATGGCGCATGTTGCGGGACGATCAGCCTGCCGCTCGCACGCCGGACGCGCCCCCTGCCCCCGCCCCATCCCCCTGGATGCCGAAGCCGTCCGATCCGCTGATCATCATCACGCCGCAGCAGGCGCTGAAGGGCGGACAGATCACGGCGACGGTCGGAGCGAAGACCGGCAAGGTGCGGCTACCCAAGGGAGTTCGCTCGGGTGACCGGGTACGCCTGAAAGGCGCCGGCGAGGATGGCGCGCCGCTACAGGTCCCGGTCCTGATCAAGGGAGACGAAGCGCTGACCGCCATGGGCGACGACCTCTACATGACCTGCCCGATCCCCACGCGTCTGCTGGAAGACGGCGGGCGGCTGGAGATCCGGACCCATGCCGGACCGCGCTCGGCCTGGATCGTGGCGGGTCAGCAACCCCTTCGTCTGCGCCTGAAGGATCTGGGCCTGCCGGCACGTGGCAAGCATCCGCAGGGGCATCTGTTCGTGAACCTGATCCCTTCGGAAGACGTCCCGTCGGCGGCCGAGGATCTGCTGGTTCGGTTCACCCGCGTCTGGACGCCGGACCGGCTGGCGGCCTAAGCCACAGGCCGACATGTCGCACAACACCTTCGGCCATCTGTTTCGCGTGACTACCTGGGGCGAGAGCCACGGGCCGGCTATCGGCTGCGTGGTCGACGGCTGCCCCCCGAACATCCCGCTGACCGAGGCCGACATTCAGCCGTGGCTGGACCAGCGCAAGCCCGGCGGCAGTCGCTTCGTCACCCAGCGGCAGGAGAGCGACACAGCGCGCATCCTGTCCGGCGTCTTCGACGACGGCGCGGGTCAGGTCACCACCGGCACGCCGATCTCGATCCTGATCGAGAACGAGGACCAGCGCTCGAAGGACTATGGCGAGATCGCCCGGGCGTATCGGCCGGGCCATGCCGACTTCACCTATCAGGCCAAGTACGGCGTGCGGGATCACCGCGGCGGCGGGCGTTCCTCGGCGCGTGAGACCGCCATGCGGGTCGCCGCCGGGGCCGTGGCGCGCAAGGTGCTGGGCGAGAGCATCCGCATCCGTGCGGGGGTGGTCCAGCTGGGCCCCCATCGCATTGCGCCGGACGCCATCGATTTCGGCGCCGTCCATGACAACGCCCTGTTCGCCGCCTCGACCGCCGTGGCGCCGGAGTGGGAGGCGTATCTGGATGGCGTCCGCAAGGCCGGGTCGTCCATCGGCGCCGTCGTGGCGCTGGAGGTGACCGGCGTGCCCGCCGGATGGGGCGCACCGATCTATGGCAAGCTCGATGCCGAACTGGCCGCGGCCCTGATGTCGATAAACGCCGTGAAGGGCGTCGAGATCGGCGCAGGCTTCGGTGCGGCCGAGCTGTCGGGCGAGGACAATGCCGACCAGATGCGGATGGGCGACGACGGCGAGCCGGTCTTCCTGTCCAACCATGCGGGCGGCGTTCTGGGCGGCATCTCGACCGGCCAGCCGGTGACGGCGCGTGTCGCCTTCAAGCCGACATCCTCGATCCTGACGCTACGCCAGACGGTCACCCGCGACGGCGAGGAAACGGACCTGCGGACCAAGGGCCGGCACGACCCCTGCGTGGCCCTGCGCGGCGTGCCGGTAGTCGAAGCCATGGCGGCCTGCGTGCTGGCCGACGCGATGATGAGACACAGGGCGCAGGTGCGCTAGTTCGAGCGGACGTTGCGCCGCTTTTCGGCCTCAATTTCGCGTGTTTCGCGAAAGCCACACTTCTGATCAGGCTGGGTTTTCTATAACTAAAGTGAAGGTTCCGCTCGCGGTATCGGTGTGCGATCCCACTGTCATTGGACAGACAAGGCACGCCTGAGGCGAACACATGGGACGAGCAGCGAACAACCGGGCAACCGGCGAGGAAAACACCGGGCGGAGCCCCGACCTGGTCGACATCCACGTCGGGTCGCGCATCCGCGACGAGCGCACCAATCTGGGCATGACCCAGACCGATCTTGGCACTGCGATCGGCGTCACCTTCCAGCAGGTGCAGAAGTACGAGCGTGGCCTGAACCGCGTCTCGGCTTCGATGCTGGTGCGGATCGCCGAGGCGCTGGGCGTCGACATCGGCGACCTGTTCCCCGCGCAGGATGCGGCGCGCGCGACCCTGGCCGAGACGGCCGAGGCCCGACGCGCGGAGCTGGTGTCCCTGATCGACCGTCTGAAGCCGCGTCAGCGCCAGCTGATCGCCGACATCGCCCGCCAGTTCGCCAAGGCGGCGTAACCCCACTCTCCACCGGAAACTGAAAACGCCGCCCGGAGCGA
>NZ_BAAAGA010000004.1:31067-34152 GCF_039523815.1 Brevundimonas kwangchunensis
GGCGTCTCTTTTTCAGTCTGTGGCCGGCGTCAGTGCGCCGCGCTCACCGTCGCGCCGTCGGTCGGCGGGGCGGCGGCGGGAAGCGGCTCGGCTTCCTCGTCCCACTCCACCGGCGTCAGGGCGCCGGTCAGGGCCCACTTGAGGGCCTCGTCGGCGGTCTTGATCGGAACGATCTCCAGCGCGCCCTTCACGTTGTCGGGCACGTCGGCGAGGTCCTTCTCGTTCTCCTCCGGAATCAGCACCGTCTTGATGCCCGAGCGGAGCGCCGCCAGCAGCTTCTCCTTCAGGCCGCCGATGGCGGTGACCCGGCCGCGCAGGGTAATTTCGCCGGTCATGGCGATGTCCTTGCGGATCGGAATGCCGGTCAGGACCGAGACCATGGCCACGGTCATGGCCACGCCGGCCGACGGACCGTCCTTGGGCGTAGCGCCGTCCGGCACGTGGACGTGGATGTCGGTCTTCTCGAAGACCGGCGGCTTGACGCCGAAGCTGAGCGCCCGCGAGCGAACGTAGGATGCGGCCGCCGAGATCGACTCCTTCATCACGTCCTTCAGGTTGCCGGTCACGGTCATGCGGCCGCGGCCCGGCATCTTGATCGCCTCGATGGTCAGGATGTCGCCGCCGAACTCGGTCCAGGCCAGGCCCGTGACGATGCCGACCTGATCGTTCTCGTCGGTCTCGCCGTAGCGGAACTTACGCACACCGGCGTACTCGGCCAGCTTCTCGCTATCGACCGTGATCGAGGCGACCTTGGTCTTGGCCATCTCGCGCACGGCCTTGCGAGCCACGCCGCCCAGGGCGCGTTCGAGCGAACGCACGCCGGCTTCACGGGTATAGTAGCGGATCAGCTCGCGGATCTGGTCCTCGGGGACGATCAGTTCGCCATCCTTCAGGCCGTGGTCCGACAGCTGTTTCGGCAGGACGTGACGCTTGGCGATCTCGACCTTCTCGTCCTCGGTGTAGCCGCTGACCCGGATGATCTCCATCCGGTCTATCAGGGGCTGAGGCATGTTGAGGCTGTTCGCCGTGGTGACGAACATGACCTGCGACAGGTCGTAATCGACTTCCAGATAGTGGTCGCCGAACGTCGAGTTCTGCGCCGGATCCAGCACCTCCAGCAGGGCCGAGGACGGGTCGCCGCGCCAGTCGGCGCCCAGCTTGTCGATCTCGTCCAGCAGGACGAAGGCGTTGGTGGTCTTCGCCTTCTTCATCGACTGGATGATCTTGCCCGGCATCGAGCCGATGTAGGTGCGGCGGTGACCGCGGATCTCGGCCTCGTCACGCACCCCGCCCAGCGACATGCGCACGTATTCGCGGCCGGTCGCCTTGGCGATCGACTTGGCCAGCGAGGTCTTGCCGACGCCGGGAGGGCCGACGAGGCACAGGATCGGGCCTTTCAGCGAACCGGTACGGGCCTGGACGGCCAGATACTCGATGATCCGCTCTTTCACCTTCTCCAGGCCGTAGTGATCCTCCTCGAGGATGTCCTCGGCCTTGTTCAGGTCGATGGGCTTCTGGCGCGCCTTGCCCCACGGGATCGACAGCAGCCAGTCGAGGTAGTTCCGCACCACCGTCGACTCGGCCGACATCGGGCTCATGTTGCGGAGCTTCTTGACCTCGGCCTCGGCCTTGAGGCGGGCTTCCTTGGACAGCTTGGTCTTCCGGATGCGCTTCTCGAGCTCCATGATCTCGTCGCGCTGATCGTCGGTCTCGCCCAGCTCGCGCTGGATCGCCTTCATCTGCTCGTTGAGATAGTACTCGCGCTGGGTCTTCTCCATCTGGCGCTTCACGCGCGAACGGATCTTCTTCTCGACCTGCAGGACGCTGATCTCGCCCTCCATCAGGCCGTAGACCTTCTCCAGTCGCTGCGGCACGGCGACGGTCTCCAGCAGCGCCTGCTTGTCGGCGATCTTCACCGACAGATGGGCGGCGACGGAGTCGGCCAGGCGCGAAGGCTCTGTGATCTGCGGGATGGAGCTGAGGGCCTCGGGGGGGACCTTCTTGTTCAGCTTCACATAGTTCTCGAACTGCTCGATCACCGCGCGCAGCAGGGCTTCCGACTGCGAGGGCTCGCCGACCTCGTCGGCGATCTCCTCGGCCTCGGCCTCGAAATACTCGGTGCGGTCGGTGAACTTGAGCAGGCGGGCGCGGCCCTTGCCCTCGACCAGCACCTTCACGGTGCCGTCGGGCAGTTTCAGCAGTTGCAGGACATTGGCCAGCACGCCGATCGGATAGATGGCGTCAGCGGCCGGATCGTCATCGACGCTGTTCTTCTGTGTGGCGAGCAGGATCTGCTTCTCGCCCTTCATGATCTCGTCCAGCGCGCGCACGGACTTCTCGCGGCCCACGAAGAGCGGCACCACCATGTGCGGGAAGACGACGATGTCTCGCAGCGGCAGGACGGGAAGGGTCTTGGTATCGGTCATGATGCGTACTCCGGGGCCCTTGTTGATCTCGAGCCCGCCGCGCCGGCGGTCGGAACGCTATGCCCCGCCGTATCGACTCGGCCCGCCATTCAGCGGCCTTCGGGACAGTATGTGGTTTTGCGGACGCGCCGTTCAAGCGTGGCGGCCACAGAGGACTGGGGACCGTTCCATTGCGGTGAAGCTGCACGGTCGTTGCGTGGGGAAGGCAATCCGGGCGCGCGAGTGACATTTCGGGCGTCCCAAGAGGTCGAACATGCCGTTCACCGCTGTGGCAGGGCCGCCACCCTCGGCCATCGATCGCAACCGTTGCGGCAGCTTGACCGTTCAGGACATGGATAATCGGAGGAAACATCCATGAGACTGATGCTTGTCAGCGCCGCCGCCGCGCTCACTCTCGCCGCCTGCAATCGCGAACCGGCGCCCGAAGCGCCCGCCGAAGACACCGCCGCGATGGAGGCCGCTCCGACGGATGCGGGCGCCCCTGCTCCGGCTCCCGCAGCTTCGGGTTCGGGCGGCTCAGCGGCCGCGGCAAGCGACGCCGGCGTCGATACGGCCGGCACGGCTCCGGCGAGCGAAGGCATGATGAGCGGCCCCAGCGAGGCGACCCGCGACGCCGCCAAGGAAAAGGCCGAGCAGACCAACCTGCACCCGCGCACCTG
>NZ_BAAAGA010000004.1:34202-38177 GCF_039523815.1 Brevundimonas kwangchunensis
TTGTTTTGTGCGGTTTGAAGCCCGATCAGGCCGCGCTGTCAGGCGTCGCCGCGGCGCTCTTCTTGCCCTTGGTCTCGGCGTAGATCAGCAGCGGCTGGGCCTTGCCCTCGATGACCTCGGCGTTGACGACCACTTCCTCGACGCCCTCGAAGGTGGGCAGTTCGAACATGGTCTCCAGCAGGATGCCTTCCAGGATCGAGCGGAGGCCGCGCGCGCCGGTCTTGCGGGTGATGGCCTTCTTGGCCACCGCCGTCAGGGCGTCGTCGGTGAACGTCAGGTCGACGTTCTCCATCTCGAACAGGCGCTTGTACTGCTTGACCAGGGCGTTTTTCGGCTCGGTCAGGATCTTGACCAGCGCGACCTCATCCAGGTCTTCCAGCGTCGCCAGAACCGGCAGACGGCCGATGAACTCGGGGATCAGGCCGAAGCGCATCAGATCGTCGGGCTCGACGTTCTTCAGGATGTCGCCGGTGCGGCGCTCGTCCACGTCCTTGACCTTGGCGCCGAAGCCGATCGAGGCGCCTTCGCCACGAGCCGAGATCACCTTCTCCAGGCCGGCGAAGGCGCCGCCCACAATGAAGAGGATGTTGGCGGTGTCGACCTGCAGGAACTCCTGCTGCGGATGCTTGCGGCCGCCCTGCGGGGGCACGGAGGCGACGGTGCCTTCCATGATCTTCAGCAGGGCCTGCTGCACGCCCTCGCCCGAGACGTCACGGGTGATCGAGGGGTTGTCGGACTTGCGCGAGATCTTGTCGATCTCGTCGATGTAGACGATGCCGCGCTGGGCCCGCTCGACGTTGTAGTCCGAGGCCTGCAGCAGCTTCAGGATGATGTTCTCGACGTCCTCACCGACGTAACCGGCTTCGGTCAGCGTCGTGGCGTCGGCCATGGTGAACGGCACGTCGATGATGCGCGCCAGCGTCTGGGCCAGCAGCGTCTTGCCCGAGCCGGTCGGCCCGATCAGCATGATGTTCGACTTGGCCAGCTCGACGTCGTTGTTCTTCGTCGCGTGGTTCAGGCGCTTGTAGTGGTTGTGAACCGCCACCGAGAGCACCTTCTTGGCGTGCCCCTGACCGATGACGTAATCGTCCAGAACCTCGCGGATCTCCTTCGGCGAAGGCACGCCGTCCTTGGCCTTGGCGAACGAGATTTTGTGCTCTTCACGGATGATGTCCATGCAGAGCTCGACGCACTCGTCGCAGATGAAGACCGTCGGTCCTGCGATGAGTTTACGCACCTCATGCTGGCTCTTTCCGCAGAACGAGCAATACAGGGTGCTTTTGGCGTCTGTGCCGGCGGCTTTGGTCATCGACCCTTCTCACTCCCGCAGTCAGCCCCGATATGAGACTAACGCGCTTCCTTCGCGTTGATTCCCGAACAATGGGCGCGAAGGTCTTCAAAAATTGACAATCACCCATCCCCGCGTCCGCCACAACCCCGACGAAGCGTGGCTGGAGACGGAAATCGAGGGTTCAGCATCGATGGGGATCACGGCGAATGTCTGACATGGGAAGCACGCAGGGGTTTCGCCAGAGCGTTCCGGGAGATGCGCAGATCGTCGCATTCGACTTCGACGGCACCCTGACCATCCGCGACAGCTTCACCGCCTTCCTGCGCTGGCGCGCGGGTCCCGGAGCGTGGGCGCTGGGTCTGGTGAAGATGGCCCCTGCCCTCGCCGGCTATGCGAAGGATCGGGACCGCGGACGCATCAAGGCCGCATCGGTGAAGGAGTTCCTCGGCGGAGTATCGCGCGCCGAACTGGAAGCGGACGCCGCCCGCTTCGCCGATGAGGTCTGGGGATCGTTCATGCGACCCGACGCGCTGAAGGTGTGGAACGACTGGGGCGAGCGCGGCGCGCATCGCGTAATCGTGACCGCCAGTCCGGAGACCACGGTCGCGCCCTTCGCCCGGAAGCTGGGCGCGGACGCCCTGCTGGGCACGCATCTGGAGTTCGATTCGCAGGACCGGATCAGCGGCCGCTTCACCACCCCGAACTGCCGGGCCGAGGAGAAGGTGCGTCGCTTGAAGGCGGCCTACGGCGAGGACGTCGTGATCGCCGCCGCCTACGGCGACACCTCGGGCGACACCGAGATGATCGCCATGGCGCAGGAGAAGGGCTTCCGGGTCTTTACCGGCCGCCCTTGATGCTCAACGCCCCTCGCCGTCCACGTCGAAGCTGACGGCCTTGCCGCGCGAGGTGGGCTCCCAGCCAGCCTCGATCACAGCGGTCACCGCGTTGCGGACGTATTCCGTGTTCACGAACTGCTTCTCGGTGTCCGGCCGGCCATTGGGGCGCAGCGGCGGCGGGAACTGCACGATGGCCTCCCGCTTGAAGTCCTGGTGGCGCAGGGTGACTGCGATCCCCTCCCACTGGCCGCCATGGGTCGGCCGGGGCTGGCGACGCAGTTCCCAGACATAGATATCGCCGTCGACCTCGACGGTTCCGGTAGTGTCACGCGTAAGCATGACCGCCCCTTAGCAGATGCGGATCAGCCGAGCATCCGTTGCGTGGTCCCGTCCTTCCAGACGAAGCGGTGCACCAGCACCATCAGGATGTGGCCGCCGATGGCAGCCAGCAGAACCCAGGCCAGCAGGCCGTGGGCGGCGTTGGCCGGCGCCATCATCCACTCGACCTCGGGCCGGGTGTTGGTCATCAGCTGGACGCCGAATGCCTCGAACGGCTTGCCCGAACCGTACTGGCGCAGCAGGGCGAGAGAAGGGACGACCAGCATCAGGGCATAGAGAACCAGATGGCCGACGACGGCGGCGCCGCCCCAGAACCCTCGGCCGTGGCGCGGCCGGCGGCGCAGGTTGTACAGGCCCCAGACGGCGCGAATGATCAGCAGCGTCAGCAGCAGCAGGCCGATGCCCTTGTGGCTGCCGACCCAGAAGGCGGTCAGGGGCGAGCGCCCGACGATCTCTTTCACGAACATGCCTGCGAACTGCCAGACCAAAAGACCGGCCATCAGCCAGTGCAGGGCCCGCGTCACGGGGCCGTACCGCAGTCCGTCGTCCATCAAGCGCATGTCGCATCCCCGTTCTCGTCGACCTTGACCGTTCTACGCGCCGAAACGCGCGATCCGTTCATCCGATGGCCCGCCAAAGTGTCGCAGCAACTGTCGCGGAAAGCGGCCGCCACGTCGCGCCGCCCTGCCGTGAAAATGAAAACCCCGCCCGGCATCGCTGCGGGGCGGGGTTCGAAGTCCGTTTGTCGGCGAAGCCCGATCAGGGCGCCTTCACGCCGTCCGAGTCGGCCTGTTCGCGGCGGTCGTAGACGTGGTCGACGATGCCCCAGGCCTTGGCCTCCTCGGCCGACATGAAGTGGTCGCGGTCGAGGGTCTTCTCGACCTCCTCATAGGTGCGGCCGGTGTGCTGGACGTAGATCTCGTTCAGGCGCTTCTTGGTGTAGCGGATGTCGGCGGCGTGCAGCTCGATGTCCGAGGCCTGGCCGCGGAAGCCGCCCGAAGGCTGGTGCACCATGACGCGGGCGTTCGGCAGGGCCACGCGCTGACCTGCGGCGCCAGCCGTCAGGATGAGCGAACCGGCCGAGGCGGCCATGCCCATCACCACCGTCGAGACCGGCGACTTGATGTATTGCATGGTGTCGTAGATCGCGAGCGCTGACGAAACCTGTCCGCCGGGGCTGTTGATATACATGGAGATTTCCTTCTTCGGGTTCTCGGACTCGAGGAAGAGGAGCTGGGCGCAGATCAGCGACGCCATGCCGTCCTCGAACGGGCCGGTCAGGAAGATGATCCGCTCGCGCAGCAGGCGCGAGAAGATGTCGAAGGCGCGCTCGCCCCGGCTGGATTGCTCGACCACCATCGGGACGAGGTTCATGTTCATCAGTTCGATCGGATCGCGCATGGGTGCCTTCTCGGATGCCCCTTCGGGGGAGTTCGGGCGCGACTCAGCGGTCGCTGTCCTCTTGGACAGGATATCGTCTTGCCGAAGCGTTGACGCAAGGCGGGCATC
>NZ_BAAAGA010000004.1:38231-78360 GCF_039523815.1 Brevundimonas kwangchunensis
CTTACAGCTCGTCGTCTTCCTTCAGTAGCTCTTCCTTGGTGATCGGCTTGTCGGTCACCTGGGCCGTGCCGAAGATCAGGTCGCAGACCTTCTCTTCATAGATCGGGGCGCGCATCTGGGCGGCGGCGTTCGGGTTCTGGCGGTAGAAGTCCAGCACCTGACGCTCCTGACCCGGATAGTTGCGGGCCTCGTTCATGATGGCGTTGTTCAGCTCCTGATCCGAAACGGTCACGTTATTGGCGCGGCCGATCTCGGCGAGGACCAGACCCAGGCGCACGCGGCGCTCGGCGATCTTCTGGTACTCTTCCTTCAGCTTCTTGTCGGACTTCTTGGCGTCCTCTTCCGGCAGACGGCCGGCGGCCTTGTCGGCCTCGACCTGTTGCCAGATGCCGTCGAACTCGGCTTCCACCATCTTCGGCGGCAGCGGGAAGTCGTGGGCCTTGTCCAGCTCGTCCAGCAGGGCGCGCTTCAGCTTGAAGCGGGCAGCGCCGGCGTACTGCTGGTTCAGGTTGGCAGACAGCAGCTCCTTGAGCTTGTCCAGCGACTCCAGACCGATGCGCTTGGCGAACTCGTCGTCCACCTTGGCCTCGGCCTCGGCCTTGATGGCCTTCACGGTGATGTCGAAGGTCGCCAGCTTGCCGGCCAGGTTGGCAGCCTGGTAGTTCTCGGGGAAGGTGACTTCGATGGTCTTCTCTTCACCGACCTTGGCGCCCTTCAGCTGCTCTTCGAAGCCCGGGATGAAGCGGTTCGAACCGATGACCAGATCGGCGTCGGTGGCCGCGCCGCCCTCGAAGGGCTCGCCGTCCAGCTTGCCGAGGAAGTCGATGGTCAGCTGGTCGCCCTCGGCGGCCTTGACCGTCTTGCCCTTCTTGTCCTCGTAGGTCTTGGCCTGACCGGCCAGTTCCGTCAGGGCCTCGTCCAGATCGGCGTCCGACGCTTCATAGGTCGGGCGGTCCAGCTTCAGGGTCTTCGGGTCGACCGGGGTGAACTCCGGCATGACTTCCAGGGACATTTCGTAGGCCAGGTCTTCCTGACCGGCGATGACCTTGTCCATGTCCGAGGTCAGCTTCATCTCGGCCGGGGCGGCCGGACGGACCTTGGCCTCGTCCAGCGCCTTCTGGCTGGTGGTGTTCAGCTGATCGTTGATGATCTCGCCCATCAGGTCGCGGCCGAACGTCTTCTTGACGTGGGCCATCGGCACCTTGCCCGGACGGAAGCCCTTCAGCTTCATCTGCGGCGCGACTTCCTTCAGGCGCGCATCCAGCTTGGAGTTCAGTTCCGCGGCGGGAATGGTCACCGCGATCACGCGGCTGAGGCCTTCGGAGGACTTTTCGACGACTTGCATGGTCGGGATTCTGACGCTCTGGGGCGGCGCCAAGGAGGCCGGCGCGCGCGATGTTGGATAAGCAACAAGGGCCGCCCGTTTCCGAGCGGCTCCTTCGAAGCCCGCCCTTATGTCGATGACCGCCCCAAAGGTCAACGCGCGAAGGTTCCGTCAGGGGCTTCGGCCCGCTATCTGGAGTGGATGAACACCGCCCCTCCCCCCATCGGCGTCGCCGTCGTTCCTGTCACGCCCCTGCAGCAGAACTGCACCATCGTCTGGTGCCGCAAGACGATGAAGGCCGCGATCATCGATCCGGGCGCGTCCGTCGATGCGCTGTTGGCCATGGTGGAGAAACAGGGTCTGACGCTGGACGCCATCTGGATCACCCATGGGCACCTCGACCACGCGGGCGGCGCGGCGGAGATGCAGGAAAAGACGGGCGTCGAAATCGTTGGCCCACACCCCGCCGACCAATTCTGGATCAATATGATCCCCGCCAACGGCAAGATGTTCGGTATTCCCGACGCCCGCAGTTTCACGCCCACCCGCTGGCTTGACGACGGCGACACGGTGACGCTCGGCGAGACGACGTGGGAGGTCTACCACTGTCCCGGGCACACGCCGGGCCATGTGATCTTCTTCAATCGCGAGGCCCGCTTCGCCCAGGTCGGCGATGTGCTGTTCCAGGGATCTATCGGCCGGACCGATTTTCCGCAAAGCGACCATGACGCCCTGCTGAACGCCATCGTCACCAGGCTCTGGCCGCTGGGTGACGACGTGACCTTCATCCCCGGACACGGCCCGCACTCGACCTTCGGGGCCGAGCGGCGGACCAATCCGTTCGTGTCGGATCAGGCGATGCAGCGCGCGCCGATCGCCCGTCCGGCGTCCGGCCCGTCCTAGCGGGCGGCGAGAAGGCCGATCAGAACGCCGATCCCCAGAGACAGCACAGCCGCGCGGATCGGCTCGTCCTGAACCGCGCCCCTCAGCCGCGACGCTCGCGCCTGACCCCAGTCTCGGACGGCAATGGCGTCTTCGCGCACCGCCTGGCGCAGGGGCCTCACGCCGAGAGAGCGCATCCCGTCCGCCTCGAGGATGACCGCGGCCTCGCCATCCAGCCGCGTGGAAACGCTGTCGTCGGTGTCGATGATATCCTCGATGTCGGCGCTGGCGCTGCGGGTGTCGGTCATGGCGGGTCTCCGGGAGGGGGATGGGTTTCGCCTGCTTCAATCCGTCGCCCCGCCACCCGGTTCCTGTCGGCGGGCGTTTGCATCGTGATGAAACGCGCCGTCTCCGCCTGGCGTTGATCCTTTGACGGAAGGAGTCAGCAATGACCTACATCGAACCCGACAGCCCCGGCGGAAAACCGGAAATTCTACCGCCGGATACGCCTGGTCCGGACATTGATCCGGCCGGTACGCCCGATCAGGCCCCGGGCCCGATTCCATCAGAGGTTCCGCAGCAGGACCCGGGCGGCGGAGAGCCCGGCGATAGCCGCCCCTACGGATGATCGCGCGCAAACCCTGTGATTCGTTCGCATTTGTGTGAGTCCAGGGGCGGAACCGTACGACGACATGGGGGGTTCATTCCGCAACCGCCACGCCGCACGAAAGGAACCTCTGATGGCTCAAGGCCAGCCCACCCGAGCCTCCGGCGTTTCCAAGCGAGGCTTCGCCTCGATGGATCCGGAACGTCAGCGCGAGATCGCCCGCAAGGGCGGGGCCAGCGTACCGAGCGAGAAGAGAAGCTTCTCCCAGGACCGCAGCCTCGCGGCCCAGGCCGGCCGTAAGGGCGGCGAAGCCTCCCACGGTTCGCGCACCAAGGACCGCCCGCCCGTAGCGGAATAAGGTCTCCGAACAGTACCCTTGAAAGGGCGGCGTCTCCCCCGGACGCCGCCTTTTTCGTGTCAGCCTTCCAGCAGGGCCAGAGCCACGGACGGCGCCGGGCCGACGCGGAAGTCGGCGACACGCCAGCCCGCCAGCGTGGCCATCTCGCGGACCGACGCCTCAGTGAATTTGCGCGAGCTCTCGGTGTGGATGGTCTCGCTCCGAGCGAAGCTGAAGCGCTGCCCCTCGAAGCGGACGACCATGTCGCGCGTCGCTTCCAGATGCATCTCCATCCGTGACGCTTCCGGGTTCCAGACGGCGCGGTGGGCGAAGGCATCGACATCGAAGTCGGCGCCCAGTTCGCGGTTGGCGCGGACCAGCAGGTTGCGGTTGAAGGCTGCGGTCACACCCTGCGCATCGTCATAGGCCGCGATCAGTGTCTCCGGCGCCTTCACCAGGTCGACGCCGAGAACGAACAGAGCGCCCTCGCCCAGCAGTCGGCGCGCCGCTTTCAGGAAGGCGACGGCGTCGTCCGGATCGAGATTGCCGATGGTCGAGCCGGGGAAGAAGCCGATCCGGCGTCCCGGTCCCGCCGCCTCCGGCAGGTCGTCGACGGCCATGAAGTCGCCGACCATGGGGGCGACGGCCAAGCGTGGGTAGGCCTCGCCGATCCGGGCCGTGGCCGCGTCGAGCGCATCGGGGCTGATGTCGATGGGTACGTAGGCGGACAGGTCCGAGGCCGCGTCCAGCACGATCCGCGTCTTCTCGCTGGCGCCCGATCCGTACTCGACCAGCACCGCGCCGGGTCCGAACCGTTCGGCCCAGTCCGGAGCGACGTCGCGCAGCAGCGCCGCCTCCTGCCGCGTCGGATAGTATTCCGGCAGGCGGGTGATGTCCTCGAACAGCGCCGATCCCTCGGCGTCGTAGAACCATTTGGGCGAGGCGACCTTGGGAGTCCGGCTCAAGCCGGCGGCCATATCCGCGCCGAACTCCGAAGCCGGGTCGTCCTTCGCGGCCTCGACGTCCGAAGCCAGACGCACGCCGGCGAAGGCCCAGCGCTGCTGGGGGTAGAAGAAGTTGCGATAGGTGACGCGGGCGTGGCCCTCGGGCGTCGCGAAGCTGGAGCCGCGCAGCACCATCTGGTTGGCCATGAACTTGCCGTTGTACTCGGACGCCGTGCCCTCGGTCGGGCGGAAGCCAGCGTAGGGTGCGTAGGAAGACGCCGTCCATTGCCAGACCTCGCCGAATGCATTGGTCAGGGCGTCGGGATCGAAACGCACCGCGTGCTCCCACTCCGCCTCGGTCGGCAGGCGGCGGCCAGCCCATCGGGCATAGGCGTCGGCCTCATAGAAGCTGACGTGCCGGACGGGCTGTGCGGGATCGACAGGGCCACGGCCGGACAGGCTCATCACGCTCCAGCCGCCCTCATCGCAGCGCCAGTAGAGCGGCGCGGTCCAGCCCTCGGCCTTCACCGTGGCCCAGCCGTCGGACAGCCAGAGCTCGGGGCGGGCATAGCCACCGTCCTCGATGAAGCTCAGCCAGTCGCCATTGGAGACCAGATCGCGGTCGAGGGCGAAGGGCTCCAGCCACTGACGATGCTCAGGCCCTTCGTTGTCGAAGGCGAAGCCCGCTTCGCCATGGCCGACCTCGACGAGACCACCCTCGAAGCGCATCCCACCGCCGCGAGCAGGCTCGACCGCCCCTGCACGCGGTTCGGCTTCATAGGCCCTCGGGTCGAGCGGCGAACGGGACATCAGGTTGAGCACGTCCATCAGGAAGAGCTCCTGATGCTGCTGGTCATGGTTCAGGCCGAGGGTGAACAGGTAGCGGGCGCGGGCGTCGGCGGTCCCCTGCCCCAGCCAGGCGATCATCCGGTGATCGATCTCACGACGATAGGCCAGCACCTCGTCCAGTGACGGGCGGGTCATCAGGCCGCGATCGGGCCGTTCGACCCGTTCGCCCAGCGCCTCATAATAGCTGTTGAACAGGGTCTGCCAGCGCGGATCAACGGGGCGATAGCCCGCCTCCTGCGACAGGATCATGGCCTCGAAGAACCAGCTGGTATGCGCCAGGTGCCACTTGCCGGGACTGCAGTCCGGCATCGATTGCGCAGCCAGATCCTCGGCGGACAACCCCTTCGCCAACTCGGGCATCCGAGCCCGTAACGTCCGGTACAGGTCGATATCCCGATCTGCGGACGTGCGGATTTGCGAATGGGCGTTCATGAAGCGCTTCCCCGACGTGGCCCGGTCTTCAGGCCCGGTTTGCTAACCGTCAGCATGGGGATGCGTTCCGTCGGAACGTGGCAGCAGGCCGGCGGCTAGAGGCTCCGGAACGCCGCCAGAAGCTCGTCGACGGCCTCTTCCTGCGTCGCCCACGAGCAGACGAACCGGACCGAGCCATCGTCGAAGCGATAGCAGGCCCAGCCCATGGCGTTCAGGCGAGCGTGAGCCTCGGCCGGCATACGCACGAAGACGGCATTGGCCTCGACCGGGTGGGCGAGGACGTAAGGCGAGCCCGCCTCAACGCCGGCCGCGAGCTTCTGCGCCATCCGGTTGGCGTGGGCGGCGCCGGTTTCCCAGGCGTCGCTTTCCAGCAGACCAAGGAAGGGCGCGGCGAGGAAACGGCCTTTGGACGCCGTCTGACCCGCCTGCTTCAGCCGATTGTCGATACGGCGCGCCAGCGACTTGTCGAACATGACGATGGCCTCGGCGCAGTTGGCGCCGGCCTTGGCCCCACCGAACACCAGCACGTCGACGCCCAGCCGCGCGATCTGGTTGAGGTCGAAGCCCGCTGCGGCGGCGTTGGCCAGCCGCGCGCCGTCCATGTGCACGCCATAGCCCTTCAGCTTCACCGGCTCGATCAGGTGGCGCAGTTCTTCCTCGGTGTAGACCGTGCCGTATTCGGTGGACTGGGTCAGGCTGAGCGCCGCTGGCGGCTGGCGGTGTCCGACCTCGGGCTCGTCCAGCGCCTCTTTCAGAGCGGCCGGATCGATCTTGCCCGAGAAGCCCGGCAGGCCGATCAGGCCGACGCCCGCTCCGAAGAAGCCCGGCGCTCCGGTCTCGTCCGTGCAGATATGAGCCGCGTGATGGGCCAGCACCGCCTCGTGCGGCCAAGCCAGCATGGCCAGGGCGACCGAGTTGGCGGCCGTGCCGGAGAAGACGAAGCGGATGTCCGCGTCCGCATCCAGTCGCTGGCGGATCAGATCGGCGGCGCGGGCGGTGATGTCATCGGCGCCATAGGCGCGCGCAAAGCCGCCGTTCTCGCGAATGATGGCGTCCAGCGCCGCCGGGGCCATGCCTGCGGTGTTGTCGGATCCGAAGTCGTAACGCACGCCTAGCCCCCGTTACCCGTCTCGTCGTCCGGCGCCTTGTCGGCGTATCCGTGCTTCTGGTCCAGTGCCTGAACGGAGACGGGGGATACAACGGCCTCGTCGCCATAGGGAACGGCCACCTGGTGCGGGAACGGAATCTCGATGCCGGCGGCGTCGAGCGCCTCCTTGCCGCCCTGCATCAGGTCGGCCTGGGTCTGCCACCAGTCGCCGACCTCGACCCAGGCATGCAGGGTGACCTGAACGGCGCTGTCCAGCAGGGCAGTCACGCCGGTCCATGGGGCGGGATCAGGCAAGACTTTCTCATGCCCGCTTGCGACCGCCGCCAGGGTGGCGCGTGCTGCGTTGATATCCTCGCCGTAGCCGATGGTGAAGTTGATCTCTATCCGGCGGGTCTTCTGGCCCGTCAGGTTGGTCAGCACGTCGCTGAACACCTTGGAATTCGGAATAACGATCTTGTGGTTGTTGGCATTCGACAGCTGGGTCGTGAAAAGGTCGAGGCGCTGTACCGTCCCGGACATGCCGCCAACATCGATCACCTCGCCCACCCGGTACGGGCGCAGCACCAGCAGCATCAGGCCGGACGCCACGTTCGACAGCGTCCCCTGCAGCGCCAGGCCGACGGCCAGCGAGGCGGCGCCGAGAACGGCGATGATCGAGGTCGTCTGGACGCCCAGCCGCTGAAGCACCGCAATCATGCCGATGATGATCACGATCACCCGCACCACCTGAACGGCGAAGCTCAGAACGGTGGGGTCATGCCGAAAGCCTCTGACCCGGCTGAGCGCCCGCCGCGCCGCACTGGCCGCCCACTTCGAGACGAAGATGGTGACGGCGAAGATGATGACTGCGACGGACAGGTTGATCGCGAAATCACCCGCGACGTCCGTGAGTTTTGCGATCATGGCCGCGTCGAGGGCGACGGCGCGCTGGCCGGCCGAGACGGCCTCGTTGAGGGGAGCAGCGAGGGAGGTCATCTGTCGGGTCTAACGCCTCAGGTCCGGATTGGAACCCCGCAGTGCAGCATTTTCGGCTTCAGGGAACCGGCTGGGCGATGCGCCCGCCACCGCTATCGATGGCTTCCAGCAGGTCCATGACGTCGTCCAGGGTGTTGGCCTCGCGCGCCGGCTTGTCCCAGCGGATGCGACTGATCCGGGGGAAGCGCATGGCCACGCCGGACTTGTGTCGCGGTGACCGCTGCAGGCCTTCGAAGGCGATTTCCAGCACCAGTCCGAACTCCCGCTCGGCCTTGACCGAGCGTACCGGGCCGAACCGCTCGATGGTGTGATCACGCACGAACTTGTCGAGCTGCTTCAGCTCCTCGTCAGTGAAGCCGAAGTAGGCCTTGCCGACCGGCGTCAGCGCCCCCTCATCCGTCCAGACCCCGAAGGTGAAGTCGGAATAGAAGCTGGAGCGTTTTCCGTGTCCGCGCTGGGCGTACATCAACACAGCATCGATGACGTGCGGATCGCGCTTCCACTTGAACCACGGCCCCTTGGGGCGCCCGGCGACATAGGCGCTGTCCCGCCGCTTGAGCATCAGCCCCTCCGCCGCCGCGCCAACCGGAGGATCGGCCCGCAGCCGCGCCAGTTCGTCCCAGCTTGCGTAGTCGACCACCGGGGACAGATGCAGCCGGTCGCCACCGGTCTCGACCAAGGCCTCAAGCCTGACGCGCCGTTCGGTGAGCGGCAGGGCGCGTAGATCTTCGCCCGTCTCGGCCAACAGGTCGTAGGCGAGGATGGCCGCCGGGAAGGCCGCCATGGCCTTTGCATCCACGCTCTTGCGGTTCAGGCGCTGCTGCAGGTCCCCGAACGGAGCCACCTGCCCGTCGCGCCAGACCACCAGCTCGCCATCGACCGCACCCTCGAAGGTCAGGCCCTGCATGACATCGGGAAAGGCGCCGGAAATCTCGTCGCCGGTGCGGGAGTAGAGCTTCTCCACCCCGGCCTCGCGGACGGCCTGCACCCGGATTCCGTCCCACTTCCACTCGGCGACGTAGTCGGCCGGAGACAGCTTCTCGAAATCCACCGCCTCGTCCAGCGCGACTGCCAGCATGACGGGGCGGAACCGTCCGGGGGCATTGGCGTCGGGTTTCTCTCCCCTGCCCTCCAGCCACGCGAACAGGTCGGCATAGGGCGGCGACAGGGCGTGCCAGATCTCCTCGATGTCCGAGGCGGTCACCGGCTCCAGTGCTGTGATCGCTTCTCCACCCTCCGGATCGGGCGGTTCCGGCACGGCGTCCGGCCGCATCATGGCGGTCGCCGTCTTGGCCAGGCGCGCGGACAGGCCGACGCGCAGCGCGCCGGTCATCAGCTTCAGCAGCGCCCAGCGGGACTGCGGCTCCAGCGCGTCCAGCCAGCCCTCGAGCAACCCCTTCACCTCGCCACGACCGGCGCTCCGCAGCGCCTCGACCACCTCCGTCAGCTCGGGCTCCCGGTTGGGGCGCAGTCCTTCCGGCGCCGGCCATATCAGGGCCACCGCCTCGGCGAGGTCGCCGACATAGTCGTAGGACCAGCGGAACAGCACCGGGTCCACCCGCGCATCGACCGCCTTGCGGATCATGGCCGGCTTGGCGGCGTCGAAGGTCAGTTCGCCGGTCAGCGCCGCCAGCGCCCAGCCGCGCTCGGGATCCGGCGTGTTGCGCAGATAGTCTCGCAGCAGCACCAGCTTCGCATTGCGCGAGGCCGTCAGCGACAGTCGGTCCAGCAGTTCGGCGAAAGCGCGCATCGATCCTCATTCAGCCACGGCAAGGCCTGAACGCAATAACGCCCCGGAAGTCTCCCTCCGGGGCGTCGCTTGATCTGTCCGACGAGGAGTCAGGCCGCCCGGGCGGTCGTCTCGTCTCCCATCAGGGCGCGCACGGCCGGTCGCCCGCCGCCGACGCGGTTCATCACCGTCGCCAGCGCGGCGAAGTCGATCGGCTTGTTCAGATAGGCGTCGGCGCCGGCATCGAAGCCCGCCTCGTGATCTTCCGTCCGGGCCGAGGCCGACAGAACGACGATCGGCGTATCGCGGTTCGGGCCATCGCCCGCGCGGATGGCGCGGGTTGCGGTCAGACCGTCCATCACCGGCATGTTCACATCCATGATGATCAGGTCGAAGCGCTGCTCGCCGGCGGCCTCGACCGCGATCTGGCCATTCTCGGCGGTGGCCGAGCGGTGGCTGGACGAGTTCATCCAGGCTTCGAGGATCATCCGGTTGACGGGGTGATCCTCGACCACCAGCACGCTGAGCGACTGGCCGCCCTCGACCTCGGCGACGATGGCCTCGGCCGCCTTCTCCGCTTCCCAGCGAACCACGTCCGCAACGACCGAGAAGGTGAAGGTCGAACCCTGACCCACGGTCGACTCGACCGCGATGTCGCCGCCCATGATGTTGGCCATGCGACGCGAAATGGTCAGTCCCAGACCCGTGCCGCCGAAGCGGCGGGTCGAGGAGGCGTCGACCTGGGTGAAGGGCTGGAACAGGCGCTCCAGATCGGCCGGTGAAATGCCTGCGCCGGAGTCCTTCACGGCGAAGTCGAACTTCACCTGACCGTTCTCGGTGCGCTCGCCGCGCACGGTGTAGAGAATCTCGCCGCCGTCGGTGAACTTCACCGCATTGGACAGCAGGTTGTGGATGACCTGGCAAACGCGCAGCGGATCGCCGCGCACGACCGCCGGGATGTCGCCCTCGAAGGCGGCAGTGAACGTCAGGCCCTTGGCTTCGGCCTGGGCCTGGAACGGACCGGTGACGCGCTTGTGCAGATCATCGACGTTTACGTCCACGATCTCGAACGTCATCTTGCCGGCCTCGATCTTGGTCATGTCGAGGATGTCGTTCAGCAGGCTGAGCAGGTTGTCGCCGGAGTTGCGGATGATCGACAGATACTCGCGCTGGGTCGGCTCCAGCCGGGTCGCGCCGAGCAGTTGGGCGGCGCCCAGCACACCGTTCATCGGCGTGCGCAGCTCGTGCGAGATGATGCCGAGGAAGTTGGACTTGGCGTCACTGGCGGCATTGGCCTTGTCGCGCGCGGCTTCAAGTTCCTCGATCAGATGAGCCTGATGTTCCTGGAAGGCGCGGATGCGCTCTTCGCGAAGCATGGTCATGGTGACGAGGACGAACAGACCGGCGGCAGTGAACGGCACCACGGCCAGGAACTGCCAGAACAGCGGTGTGCCCCACAGGCTGCCGGCGATGATCACCGCCGCGGCGCCGTAGGGCGAGGAAATCATGATGGCCTGACGCGGCGAGCTGCGAAGCTGCGCGAAGACGAGGACGTAGCCGGACACCAGCAGCGCCATGCCCAGCGCATGGCCGAAGGCCGCGCCCGAGAACCAGGCCATCAGCGGCGCAGCGGCCCAGGCGGCGGTGGTAGCGGTCGCGACGGCCGGGAAGACCAGCCCCCAGCCCGTGCCGACCCGCGCGCTGACGCGCTTCTCGACCGCGCCGCGAATGGCGCCGGCGGCCAGGGTTCCCACGAACCAGAGTAGCGCCAGCTTCCAGCCAACGGTCGCCAGCAGGCCAAGACCCCAGCTGGTGATGATCATGTAGCGCAGGTACTGGGTCTGCAGAATCGCACGCAGGGCCTGAGCGGCCTCGCCCGGATCCGGGTCGCCCGCCGCCTTGCCGATGCCGTCGGATTCCACCATTCCGCGCCCCGTCACCCTCAACAACCGAGCGCACGCTAGGAACAACGTTCTAAGACGAGGTGAACGGTGACGTCTTCACGACAAACAAGGTTCGATTAACCCTGAGCTTCGAGCTCCGAGGGCGTCAGCGCCTTGATCGACAGGGCGTGAACCGGCCCTGCCAGTTCGTCCCTTAGCAGACCATTGACCGTGCGCTGCCTCTGGACGCGGCCCTGCCCCTCGAATTCGGCCGAGACGATCACCAGATTGAAGTGGCTCTCCCCGCCGGGCTTCGCGTCCATGCCGCCTTCATGGTGGTGTCCCGCGTGCCGCCAGCTGTCGTCATCGAGCTCCAGCCGTGTCGGCTGTAGCGCAGCCGTAAGTTTTTCACGGATTTTCGCGGCGATCGGGCCATCCGGCATGGGGTTGTCCTTGTTGGTGTCCAATTCGGTCCTACACTTCGGGTGATGTCGTCAGCGTTTCAATACAAGCCGCGCTTCAAGGATATGCGGATCAAGCCGCCCCGCCCCGAAGAGGAGGCGGCGGAGGAAGACGTCCTGCATCTCAAGCCGGGCGAAAGGCCCTGCCAGTGGCCCGACTGCCGTCAGGCCGCGACGGCGAAGGCGCCCAAGTCGCGCGAGCGGCTGAACGACTTCTATGACTTCTGTCAGCGCCATGCCGGCGAGTACAACAAGGGCTGGAATTTCTACGCCGGCATGAACGAGGGCCAGATCCGCGCGGCGCAGGAGAACGAGGCCATGACCGGCGGCCGCCCGACCTGGGAGATGAAGGCCGGCAAGAACACCCGCGAGGCCGCCGCCTTCGCCGCCAAGATGGGCACGGCCAACAATCAGGGCGCCGGCAGCTGGCGCGACAGCTTCGGCCTGTTCGGCCGCCGCACGCGCGAACCGGCGCCGGGCGAGGAGGAAGGCCTGCGTCTGGGCAAGCTGGAACGCGCCGCCCTCGCCGACCTCGATCTGGACGCCCGCACCGACAAGGCGGCGGTCAAGGCGCGCTACCATGAGCTGCTGAAGCGCTTCCACCCCGACCTGAACCACGGCGACCGCGGCGCCGAGGCCAAGCTTCAGCGCGTGATCAAGGCGTACAAGACGCTGAAGAAGGCGGGGCTGGCGGCGTAACCCCTCCACCCCCGGCTGCGCCGGCGGTCCCCCTCCCCGCTACGCGGAGAGGTGAGCAGACATGGATTCACCTCTCCACCGAAGGTGGGGAGGTGGCTCGGCCGCAAAGCGGACGAGACGGAGGGGTTTGATCCCCCGCCCTCCATCTCCATCTAAAGCCCTCCCCACACAGGAGACCGCTGATGGAAGTTCTGTATCGCGCCCACGCCACCGCCTCGGGCGGAGGCCGCGAGGATGGCCGCTCGACCACCGACGACGGCAAGATCGATGTCAAGCTGTCCACCCCGACCGAGATGGGCGGCAAGGGCGGCGACGGCACCAATCCGGAACAGTTGTTCGCAACCGGCTATGCCGCCTGCTATCTCGGCGCCCTGCGACTGGTGTCGGGCAAGGCCGGCTCGCCCGTCGGGCCGGACACGAAGATTCATTCCACCGTCGGTTTCGGCAAGAATACCAAGGGCGAGGGCTTCAATCTCGACATCGAGCTGAAGGTCACCGACCACGGGCTGGAGCAGGCGGTCATCGACGACCTGATCCAGAAGGCCCACCAGGTCTGCCCCTACTCCAACGCCACCCGCGGCAACGTCGACGTCCGGCTGTCGGCGGCCTGACGACGCCTCTTCGCCCGTTCCTGCGCATGCGGGAGCGGGCGGGGGTTTCGAAGACCCCGAACGTGCGGTAATCGCAACCCCATGACCTCCCCGCTCGACTCGACGCCCGATCCCCTGCTGACGCTGGAGCCGCACCGCAACGCGACGGTTCGCGAGATTTTCGGCATCGACAGCGACATGACCGTGCCGGTCTTCGCCGACCGCGATCCGCACGTGCCCGAGATCGACGAGGCCTACCGCTTCGATCCGCAGACGACCCTCGCCATCTGCGCCGGCTTCACCTTCGACCGCCGCGTCATGGTCCAGGGCTATCACGGCACCGGCAAGTCGACCCACATCGAGCAGGTCGCCGCCCGCCTGAACTGGCCGCTGGTGCGGGTGAACCTGGACAGCCACGTCAGCCGCATCGATCTGGTCGGCAAGGACGCCATCGTCCTGAAGGACGGCAAGCAGATCACCGAGTTCCGCGAGGGCATGCTGCCCTGGGCCCTGCAGCGCCCCGTCGCGCTGGTGTTCGACGAGTACGATGCCGGCCGTCCGGACGTGATGTTCGTGATCCAGCGCGTGCTGGAGGCGCAGGGCCGCCTGACCCTGCTGGACCAGAACCGGGTCATCCGCCCCAATAAGTGGTTCCGCCTGTTCTCGACGACCAACACCATCGGTCTGGGCGACACCTCGGGCCTGTATCACGGCACCCAGCAGATCAATCAGGGTCAGATGGACCGCTGGAACATCGTCACGACGCTCAACTACCTCGACCACGACGTCGAGACCGAGATCGTGGTCGCCAAGGCGCCCGACTATGCCGACGCCGACGGCCGCCGTCAGATCGCGGCCATGGTCCGCGTCGCCGACATGACCCGCAACGCCTTCATGAACGGCGACATTTCGACCGTCATGTCGCCCCGCACGGTCATCACCTGGGCCCAGAACGCACAGATCTTCGGCGGCGACATCGGCCTGGCCTTCCGCCTGACATTCCTGAACAAGTGCGACGAACTGGAACGGCCTACGATCGCGGAGTTCTACCAGCGGGCGTTCGGGGAAGACCTGCCGGAGGCGGCGACGCGGGTGAAGGTGGGATAAGACCCGGCGACGCGGCACAACTGAACGCCGTTAAGTTGATCCCTCCTTAAGCTGCGCCGTGTAACAGACACAGCCTCAAGTTCGGGTGGTGGTGTTGCAGTGATCGAGAACGCGGAACATGTGCGGGCCTATGCGGGCCGGTATCGGGACATGTTCCCCATTCGCCTGCTGTCCGTCGCCGGGATCGCGCTGCTCGCGCTGTGGCTGATGGACTGGACGTGGGCGGCGAACTTCGCCGTCTTCCAGTTCGGCCTCTATGCCCTGCTGTGGCGCGAGGTCGAGGTGGCCCGCAAGGCGCCCGAACGGCCCGGCGCATGGGCGCGGATGAAATGGCGGACCGAGGCTGTGACCGCGGGGGTCGCCTCGCACACCAGCCTGTTCGTCGTCTTCGCCTGGATGGCGCGGCCCGATCTGTTGCCGCACATCATGATGCTGACGGCTGGAAACCTGATGGTCGGGGCGCTGCAGGTGCACCTGAGCCGGGCCAGCTTCGTGGCCGCCGTCATTCCGCCGTCCCTGGCCATCGGCACGATCGCCGTGCACGAGGTCGGCGACAACGCGGGCCTGCTGACGGCGACGGCCGTCTTCGTGCTCGGCGTCATCGGCGCGGCGTGGCGGCAGGCGTTGAGCGATCGCGAGACGGTCGAGCTCTACGTCGATCTCAGCGAACGCTCCGAGGAGTTGCGCACCGCGCTGGACGAGGCGCGCGCCGAGCGCGAGGCGGCCGAGCAGGCCAACCGCGCCAAGTCCCGCTTCCTGGCCATGATCAGCCACGAGGTGCGCACGCCGCTGAACGTCATCCTCGGCATCGTCGAGGTGCTGCGTCGCAAGAAGCGACCGGCCGCCGAAGCCGCGCTGGTGGACGACATGGGCGACGCCGGCGGCATGCTGCTGCGCCTGCTGAACGGCGCGCTGGACCTGTCGCGCATCGAGTCCGGCCAGAGCGACGCCGTCCTGGCCCCAACCGATGTGCGCGCGCAACTGGCGGCCATCGGCCGGGTCTGGCGCCTGCGGGTCGAGGAACTGGGCCTGACACTGGAGATCGATTGCGAGGGTGCGGCGGAGGATTTCGTCGTCCGCACCGATGCCGGCCGGGTCGAGCAGGTGATCATCAACTTCCTGTCCAACGCCCTGAAGCTGACGCCCGCCGGGACGATCCGGATCACAGGCCGCGCCCTGCCCGTCGAGGCCGACGGCGTTCGCCTGAGGTTCGAGGTCGCCGATCAGGGACCGGGCGTGCCGGAAGACCAGCGCGAGCGCATCTTCCAGCCGTTCGAACAGCTGGCCGAGGGCCGTGCGGCCGGCGGCGCGGGGCTGGGCCTGGCTATCTGCCGCGCCAATGTCGAGGGGCTGGGCGGCGAGATCGGCGTGACCGGAGCGCCCGGCGGCGGAGCCCTGTTCTGGTTCGAGATCCCGGCCGAGCGGGTGGATGGCGTGGAGGAGGCCGCGACCGGCGCCGCCCCTGTGCGTCCCCTGTCGGTGCTGGCGGCGGAGGACCATGAGGCCAACCGCAAGCTGCTTCGTCTGCTGCTGGAGCAGTTCGGCGCCGAGGTGACGCTGGTCGAGAACGGCGCCGAGGCGGTCAAGGCCGCGCGCGACGACGGCTTCGACCTGCTGCTGATGGACGTGATGATGCCGGTGATGGACGGCGTCGAGGCGCTGGCCGTCATCCGCACCGAAGAGGCCGACCGCGGCCGCCCTCGCCTGCCCGTCTGGATGCTGACCGCCAATGTCTTCGACGAGGACGTGGCCCGCTACATCGCCAGCGGCGCAGACGGCGTGCTGCGCAAGCCGATCGAGATCGCGGCCCTGCACGGCGTGCTGTCCACTGTCGGCGACGCCTAGGCCGGGCGACCGGCTCCGTTGCGCCAGCTGGCCTCGGCGGTCTCGGCGACCACGGCGCGGATATCCGAAGGCCACTCCGCGACCGCCGTATCGAAGGCAGTCCAGTCGCCGGCGAACAGCATTCGCGTGGCCTCCTCATAGCCCGGTCGATCGCCGGCCAAGGTGGTCATCAGGCGGTAGGCCGCCTCCTTCGAGCCTCGCGCGCGATCCGGCCCCTCGGCCTCCTTCAGCGCGCCCTCGACCAGCTTGCGCAGCGCGACGGACGCCCCGCCCGGCTGCGCCGCCAGCCAGTCCCAGTGGCGCGGTAGCAGGGTCACTTCGCGCGCGGTCACGCCCAGTTTCGGCCGCCCCGGTCCGCGCTTCTCCACCTCCGGCGCACCCGCCAGACGCGCACGTGCGTCTTCGGCGCTGCCCCGCAGATCCAGATCGACAACCTTGCCAGTCGCGGAGTCGAACACCAGCAAAGGCTCCCCGCCGAACTGCGCGGCATGAAGCGAGGGCATGGCGTCGGCCAGCGGACCGCGAGCGATCAGCCGCTCTCCGGCGAAGGCGAGGATGGTCAGGTCGGCGGAGATCATGGCGGTGAATTGCCGGGATGAAACCCACCCGTCAATATCGTCCGGATAAAATGATAGTCATACCCCTGCGATGAAGCGTCGCCGTCGGGAACCTGCGCCCGTTCCGAACGCTCTCCCGGCTGGCCTCCCCGCCACGCATTCCAGACCTCAGGAAACACCATGACCGACCAACGCATCGAAGGCCTCGCCACCCAGGTTGAGGGCAAGGCCCAATCCGGCTTCGGCAAGCTGACCGGCGACAGCAAGCTGCAGGTCGAAGGCAAGTTCAATGAGGTGAAGGGCAAGGCGCTGGACGCCTATGGCCGCGTCATCGACGGTCTGGACGGCCTGGTCGAGAGGGCTCCGGTTCAGTACCAGGACCACGCCCGTAAAGGTCTGGACTTCGCCCGCCGCAAACCGCTGCTCACCACTGGCATCCTCGCCGGCGCGGCCATTGTACTGAGCAGCCTCGGCGGTCGCCGCCGCTGATACGAAAACGCTCAACCTCCCCCGCGGGTGAGCGATCGAGCGGTTCAGCCGTTCTCGGCCGCCTGTGCGAACAGGCGGCCGATCTCGTCATTGACGGCCCCCGGACCGTCCAGTTCGACGAAGGCAGAGAGCCGCTCCGACCAGCTCTCGCGCCGAACCGCCTAGGCCAGACGCGGCGACGCCGACGGATCCAGCTTCAGTCCCAGAAGAGCCTTGCCGCCTTTCAGCGGGCGGATTGCCGCGAACTGCACCGCGCGCGAGAACGAGGTGTAGCCCTTGCGTTGGCCGAAGATCACGCCCTCGACGTCGGCGGCGTGTCGCTCCAGCGCCTCCAGAATGGCGAGTGATCTCGGTTCGGCCCAGAGCGCCGCTCGCAGTCCTTCCGCATCGTCCCAGCCCATCGTCGTGTCCGGCCGTGCCGCATTCAGGATGTGCGACGCGTGGTTCTGACCGATGCCGTGCGTCGCCTTCAGCCACGCCGCCTGCGCCTTCGGCCGGGTCTCAGGACAGCCTTTCAGGATGCTTAGCCAGACGGCCAGCGGACGCCCGGTCTGCGCCTCGAAGTTGGCCTCGACCGAGGCGAACCACTTCTTCTGACGCTCGGTCAGTCCCTCGCCGCTCATTCCACTCTCCAGCACTACACCGCCATTCGAGACCCGCGGCGCGCAAAAGAAAAGGCCCCGGCGTTCCCACCGGGGCCTTTCGCAGTTCCGAACCAGCCGGCGATCAGTCCGCCGCCTCGTCCTCCTTGACCTTGGCCGCATTGCCCGTGGCCGGGGTGATGGCGAAGGCGATCTTGCCGTCCTTCAGCTCGACCTTCACATGGCCGCCGCGCGTCAGGCGCCCGAACAGGATGTCGTCCGCCAGCGGCTTCTTGATGTGCTCCTGGATCGTGCGGGCCAGCGGGCGGGCGCCGTACAGCTCGTCGAAGCCGTTCTTCGCCAGCCAGTCGGCCGCCTCGTCGGTCAGCTCGATGGTGATGTTCCGGTCGCCCAACTGGGCTTCCAACTGCATGACAAACTTGGACACCACCGACTTGATCGTCTCGGAGCCCAGCGGCTTGAACGCCACGATGGCGTCCAGACGGTTGCGGAACTCCGGCGCGAACAGGCGCTGGATGGCCTTCTCGTCCTCACCCTCGACCTTGCCGCGGCCGAAGCCGATGGCCGCCCGCGCATTGTCGGCGGCGCCGGCGTTGGTGGTCATGATCAGGATCACGTTCCGGAAATCGACCTTCTTGCCGACGGCGTCGGTCAGCTGGCCGTTGTCCATCACCTGCAGCAGGATGTTGTAGACGTCCGGGTGAGCCTTCTCGATCTCGTCCAGCAGCACCACCGAGTGCGGATGCTGGTCGACAGCGTCGGTCAGCAGGCCGCCCTGGTCGTGACCGACATAGCCCGGAGGGGCCCCGATCAGGCGCGAGACAGTGTGCCGCTCCATGTACTCGGACATGTCGAAGCGCTGCATCTCGATGCCCAGCGTGGACGCCAGCTGCTTGGCCACCTCGGTCTTGCCGACGCCGGTCGGGCCGGAGAACAGGAAGGCGCCGATCGGCTTCTGCGGGTCGCGCAGGCCGGCGCGGGCCAGCTTCATCGCCGCCGACACCTGTTCGATCGCCGCCTCCTGACCGAAGACCACGCGGTTCAGGTCGCCCTGAAGCTCACGCAAGGATTCGGTGTCGGACTTGGAGACCGACTTCGGCGGGATGCGGGCCATCTTGGCGATGACGGCCTCGACCTCCTTCTGGCCGATGACCTTCTTCCGCTTGGACTCGGGCAGCAGCATCTGCGAGGCGCCGGCCTCGTCGATGACGTCGATCGCCTTGTCCGGCAGCTTCCGGTCGGTCATGTACCGCGCCGACAGCTCCACCGCCGTGCGGATGGCGGCGTCGGTGTAGCGCAGCTTGTGGTGCCCTTCGTAGGACGTCTTCAGACCCTTCAGGATCTTGATGGTGTCCTCGACGGTCGGCTCGTTGACGTCGATCTTCTGGAAGCGACGGGCCAGGGCCCGGTCTTTCTCGAAGTGCTGGCGATATTCCTTGTAGGTTGTCGAACCCATGCAGCGCAGACCGCCCGAAGCCAGGGCGGGCTTGAGCAGGTTCGAGGCGTCCATGGCCCCGCCCGACGTCGCGCCGGCGCCGATCACCGTGTGTATCTCGTCGATGAAGAGCACGGCGTTGTCGTGCGTCTCCAGCTCCTTGACCACCTGCTTCAGGCGCTCCTCGAAGTCGCCGCGATAGCGGGTGCCGGCCAGCAGCGCGCCCATGTCGAGCGAGTAGATGGTGGCGTCCTTCAGGACGTCCGGCACCTCGCCCTCGACGATCTTCTTGGCCAGGCCCTCTGCGATGGCGGTCTTGCCGACGCCCGGATCGCCGACCAGCAGCGGGTTGTTCTTGGTCCGGCGGCACAGGATCTGGATCGAGCGCTCGACCTCGGCATGACGGCCGATCAGCGGGTCGATCTTGCCGTTCCGGGCCTTCTCGTTGAGGTCGACACAATAGGCCTCAAGCGCCTCGCCCCCGGTCTTGGCGGCTGCAGCGTCCTCGGCGTCCTCGGGGCTGGCGCCGGCGGCGCGCGCGGGGCGCGTCTCGGCCGAGCCCGGCTTCTTGGCGATGCCGTGGGCGATGTAGTTGACCGCGTCGTACCGCGTCATGTCCTGCTCCTGCAGGAAGTAGGCGGCGTGGCTCTCGCGCTCGCTGAAGATTGCCACCAGCACATTGGCGCCGGTCACCTCCTCGCGACCCGAGGACTGGACGTGGATCACCGCGCGCTGGATCACGCGCTGGAAGCCGGCGGTCGGCTTGGCGTCGTCGCCATCCGAGGTCGCCAGCGCGGCCAGGTCGGTATCGACATAGAGAGTCAGGGAAGTCTTCAACGCCGTCAGATCGACGTTGCAGGCCGTCATCACGCCGGCGGCGTCGGGATCATCCACGAGGGCCAGCAGGAGGTGCTCGAGCGTCGCGTACTCATGCCGGCGCTCGTTTGCGTAGTGCACCGCCCGGTGCAGGGTCTCTTCGAGAGGACGGGAAAACGAGGGCATGTGGGTTCCTCTCAGTCCTTTTCCATCGTGCATTGCAGGGGGTGCTGGTGGCGGCGGGCCGTCTCCACCACCTGAGCGACCTTGGTTTCGGCCACCTCGTAGGTGAAGACGCCGCAAACCCCGACGCCATGCTGATGCACATGCAGCATGATGCGGGTCGCGTCCTCGCGGCTCTTCTGGAAGAACCGCTCCAGCACGTAGACGACGAATTCCATCGGCGTGTAGTCGTCGTTCAGGATCAGCACCCGATAGAGCGAGGGCCGCTGAAGCTTCGGCTTTGTTTCGGTGATCGTGGCGGCGCCGGCGCCTCCACTGGGATCACCGACCTTGCGAGACGGTGGCATTCGTTGTCCGGTTTGGGGGAGTCGGATGGACAGATAGGAACTGTCCGACGGTTTTGTAGATGCGGCAAGTCACAGCTTCCGTGACGGGCGGAGATGATGGAGGCGATGGATTGGCAGAGCACCGCCTGCTGTTGAATGCGCATGTCGCGGCAAGCGACTATGTCGCAGCCCTTGAGGCGGCGAAGCCTGTGGTGGAGCGGGTTCAGAACTCCGCGCGCATCCGCGAATGCCGCGTCCACCCCTACTCCAAGTTCGACGAACGGTTCAGCCTCTGGATGGATCTGAAAGCCGATGACCCGTCAGCCGCCTTCGACAAATTGGCGACTGACCTGGCGACTCAGTAGGACGATGGCGGCGACGAGATCGATCGCTTCCGTATCTGGGACATCCGCAACCATACCGCCGCCACCCTCCCCGGCCTGCGCTGGATGCATCTGAATCTGTTCGTGTCCGACTGACACGAGGCGATCCGCACGTCTTTAAGACTGTTCGGAAATCCGCGCGCCGAGCGCCCTCAAGTCCGCGGCTGCAACAAACAACCGATGACATGCATCACCGCCTCCTGCTCGTGCTTGTTCAACGCGCGGAAGAGTTCGGTCAAACGTTGCTCCCGAGCCCCTTCATCCCTAGCCGCGTTGAACCCGGATTCAACAGGGATTTCAGTAAAGAAGTACTGGATCGGCGCCTTAAGCTGGCATGCAATCTCCCAGAGGACAGATGCCGAAACGCGATTGCGCCCCTGCTCGTACTTCTGGATTTGTTGAAACGTCTTCCCGATCGCGTTAGTCAGGGATGTCTGGGTCACCCTGAGTTCTTTTCGGCGCGCGCGAACCTTTCGGCCTACGGCCACATCGACGGCATTCGGACTGCGGGAAGCAGGATCGGAAGGTGTCATCTCAAGTTGTCTCGCAGAGCGGACCGACACACAGCAACTACGTGTGACTACGAGGTTCCTTCGCGCCTGTACCGTAGTATCAGGGCGCGATGTCACCGCCACGCTTGCCCCCGCGCGTCCCCTTCACTTCCAGCACCTTCGAACGTCGCGACCTGATCGTTATTGACGACGAGCCCTCCGTACTCGCCGCCACGGTTCTTTGTCTGGATACTCCCGAGTGGCGTCCGCGCGGTTTCGCAGATCCTGTCGAGGCGCTGATGTTCGCGTCTGACGCAGAGCCGACATGCATCATCGCCGACCTGAAGATCCCGGGGATCGAAGATCTTGATCTGGTTGCCGCCTTCTGCGCGCTACGGCGGCACGGCGTCATCATTCTCAGCGCCTATGTCGATGTGCAGATGACTGTCGAGGCGATGCGAACCGGCGTCGACAATGTGCTCGTCAAGCCTACCAGCCCGGAACAACTGGCGGATGCGGTCCGCAAGACACTCGCCGCCCTGGACGCCGCTCCGGTTCAGGACCACCTCACCTTCACCCGGCGCGAAAGGCAGGTCGCGGAACTGATCGTCGCTGGCAAGCGGACCAAGGAAATCGCGCTGGACCTCGGGATCAGTCCGCGGACCGTAGAGTTCTTCAGGGCCAGCCTGCTCCGGAAAACTCACTCGACCAGCACCGCAGGGCTGGGGGCCGCACTGATGCGGGTCGGCTTCTATCCCGATCCCAGGACATGATGCGCGCCACGGCCTACGAGGTGCACGTTCATACCCCGGACGGCGTATCGATACACGCCATCACGACGGTGCGGATCGTAGAGGCCTTCGACCGTTGTCGCGAGATCCTTCAGGCGACGCCGGATGCGACCATCGCCGAACTCCGTCTGGGATCGTCGATATTGCATTCAATGAAAAGACGAGCGGTCTGACACCCGGATCGCTCGCGCCACGAAAAAGGCCCCGGCGTTCCCGCCGGGGCCATTCATACGCTTACCGAAAGTCGGGTCGCCTTAGCGGGCGGCCTGGAACTTCTCGACCGAGGCGGTGACGCGCTCGTTGATCGGCTTGAAGCTGTCCTTCACCGAGGCGGTGAAGACGTCGGTCATCCTGGTGACTTCCGACAGATAGGTTTCCGCGGCCGACTTGGCCCACGAGGTCTGCAGTTCGACCAGTTCCTGGACCGAACGGGCGGCGGCAAGCGACTGGGCGGCGGCGACGCCGTCTTCCCACGACTTCTTGCCGTAGGCCAGCGAGGCGGCCGACAGGGTCTCGGCGCCCTTCTGGGCGGCCGTGGCCGAGGCGACCATGGCGTCGAGGTTCTTCTTGCCTTCGGCGTTCAGCTCGGCGAAGCCGGCGACCGACTTGTCCATGCCTTCACGGAAGGCCTTGGCGCCGGCGGCCTGGATCTTCTCGGCTTGGGCGGTCGCGCGCTCGGCCGAAGCCTTGGCGTTCACGGCGGCAGTTTCGACGGTCTTCTTCACGGTTTCGGCGCTGTCGGCCATGGGGGTATCTCCTGAACCTGTCGCGGTCTTTGCCGCTGATAATTTTTCCCGCAGGGAGCGATTCCACTGCGACAGGGCTCATATGGTGCACCTGCGAAAAGAGGTCAAGAGCATTTTGTGCATTGCACAATAAGTTCACGATCCGGACCTCGAACGTCGTTCGGCCTGGCTTCACAAAGATGTTGACGGCTCGTTTACCCTCATGAAACCGGCCGGGGGCATGTTAGCGTTCTGATCAGCGTCGCGCCGGGGGGCCGTCGTCGCGCCAACGTTCTTGAGTGAGGGCCGTTTGCCGTTGACCGCACTGATCCGCCGGGGGTGGCTGTCTCTGATGCTGGTTGTCGCCCTGGTGGCGACGCCGAACCTGACGCCGCCGGTCGCCCAGTCCTCAGACAATGCACGCTATGCGGCTATCGTCGTGGACGCCGAGTCCGGCGAGGTTCTGTTCGCCCGCCATGCAGACAGCCGCCGTTATCCGGCGTCGATCACCAAGGTGATGACCCTCTACCTCGCCTTCGAGGCCCTGTCCGAAGGCCGGGTGAAGCCGACCGATGTGCTGACCATCTCGCCCCACGCCGCCAGCCAGCCGCCGTCCAAGCTGGGCCTCGCCGCCGGTCAGACCATCACCTTGGACGACGCCATGAAGGCGACCTCGGTGCGCAGCGCCAACGATATGGCCGTGGCCATCGCCGAACACATCGGCGGCTCGGAAGCACGCTTCACCGCCCAGATGACGCTGAAAGCCCGCGAACTGGGCATGACCCAGACCCGCTACGTCAACGCCAACGGCCTGCCGGACGCCCGCCAGCTGACCTCGGCCCGCGATCTGGCCATCCTGGCCCGCGCCATCATGCGCGACTATCCGCAGTACTACCGGTACTTCGGCCTGCACGACTGGGCCTATAACGGCCGCGACTATCGCAACACCAACGGCCTGCTGCACGGCGGCAATGGCTATGACGGCATGAAGACCGGCTACACCAACGCCTCGGGCTACAACCTGGCGGCCTCGGCCGTGCGCGGGAACAAGCGGATCATCACCATCGTGCTGGGCGGCCGTTCGACGGCCAGCCGCAATCAGCATGTCGCCGCCCTGATGGACACGGGCTTCGAGGTCGAGCGCGCCCGCGCCAACGGCCAGATGATCCAGGTCGCCCAGACCTACTTCGAGCAGCGCGGCTTCGGCATCGGTCCGGACAACAGCCCGACCCTGACCTACGCCTCGGCCAATACCGAGGATGACGAGGACAACACCGCGGTCGCCTACACCGCCCTGCCCGCCGCTCCGCCGGCTCCGACCCGCGTGACGCCCGCCCCGTCGGAGCGCCCGGCCACGATCCAGCGCGCCGACCTTCCGGCCGACGTGACCGCCATCCTGAACGGCGGAACCGCACCGAGCCGCACCACGGCCCGTCCGCCTGCTCGCGAGACCGCGCGTGAACCGGCCCGCTCCGCCACCGGCCGCTGGGCCGTGCAGGTCGGCGCCTTCCGGGACGAGAACGTCGCCCGCGACTGGCTGACCGAGGTCAACCGCCGCTTCCGCAGCCAGTTCACCAGCGCCGAACGTACCGTCCAGAACGCCTCCGGCTGGTACCGTTCGCGCTTCACCGGCATGACCGAGGCTGGCGCACAGGCCGCCTGCGAGGCTCTGGCCGAGCGTCGCGTCACCTGCATGGTCGTCCGTCCGGAATAGAGCTCCCGGCCCGTTCACCATAGCCGTAAGCCATCGCTTAAGCCCGCGCGCGCACGCTTCCCTCAAGGGGCAGTAGCGTGTGTGGGAGGCGGCGATGATACCGTCCTGGGCCCGGTCCCTGCTCGCCCGCCTGACGGGCGACGTCGAAGACGATCTCTCGGATCCCGAGCACCTGCGCGCGCTCGTCGAACACAGCCGCGATGTCCTGTGCCGCTTGGGCCCGGACCTGTGCATCCGCTACTGCTCGCCATCGGCCCTGAGCGTGCTGGGCCGGCATCCCCGCGACATGGTCGGCCAGCGCCCTTCCATCTTCGTCCACGAGAGCGACCGCAACATCATCGCCGAGGCCGCGATCCGCACCATGCGGGGCGAGGACATCGAGCCGACCACCGTCCGCGTCCCCCGCCCCGACGGCGTCATGGTCTGGATCGAGACCAGCACCCGCGTGCTGCGCGACCGGGCGGGCAAACCATCCGAGATCATTCTGGTCATGCGCGACGTCTCGGACCGCCATAACCTGAGGCTCAGGCTGGAGATGGAGGCGGTCACCGACGCCCTGACCGGCCTGTCCAACCGCCGCGCCTTCGACACGGCCCTGCGCCGCGAGTGGGGTCGCGCCGCGCGTTACGACAGCGAGTTGTCGCTGATCATGATCGACATCGACTGCTTCAAGGCTTTCAACGACCGCTACGGCCACGCCGCCGGCGACGACGCATTGCGCCGGGTCGGGGCCGCCATACAGGCGGTCGTGCGCCGTCCCGGGGATCTGGCAGTGCGTTACGGCGGCGAGGAACTGTCGGTCATCCTGCCCCGCACGCCCTCTATCGGGGCCGAGCGCGTGGCCCACACCATCCGCGCCGCGGTCGAGGCCCTGTCCGTACCGCACGAAGGCAGCCCCCACGGCATCCTGACCGTCAGCCTCGGCGTCGCCACCGCCCCCGGCAGGACCGGTCGCAACCTGACCATGCCCGACGGCCTGCTGGTCGGGGCCGACGGAGCGCTGTACCGGGCGAAGGCGGGCGGCCGGAACCGGGTGGAGACGATCGTCCTGCTGGCCCCTCACGGAGACCGCCGCGCGGCCTGACCGCGCAGCCTTGCTCCAGGCCCGCTTTTCCCTTATACGCGCCCGCTTTCCAGGGCTTCGGTCCCGGTGCGGAACTCCAAAGGGTTCGGGAAGTCATCCCGGCCGCCGCCTCGGGATCCATCGTGGAACGGACTACCCGGTCCGGCCGCGCCGATGCCCTACAAGGGAGAAGACTGCATGGCTCTTTACGAGCACACGGTCATGTCGCGCCAGGATATCTCCGCGCAACAGGCCGAAGCGCTGAACGACACCATCAAGACTCTGATCGAGGAAAACGGCGGTTCCGTCGCCAAGATCGAGTACTGGGGTCTGCGCAACCTGACCTACCGGGTCAAGAAGAACCGCAAGGCTCATTATTCGCTGCTCGCCATCGATTGCCCGCCGGCCGCCATGGCCGAAGTCGAGCGTCAGCTGTCGATCAACGAAGACGTGCTGCGCTGGCTGACCGTCCGCGTCGAGGAACTCGACCTGGAACTGTCGCCGCTGCTGGCCCGTCGTGAACGCGAGCGCGAGCGCGAGCGTGAACGCGGTCCGCGTGACGACAACGCTGAAGCCGCTGCCTAAGGAACCCGGAACATGACCGATACGACTGCCCCGATCCCGGGCGCGCCGGCCGGCTCCGGCCCGGCCCGTCGCCCGTTCTACCGTCGCCGCAAGGTGTGCCCGTTCTCCGGCCCGAACGCGCCGAAGATCGACTACAAGGACGTGAAACTGCTGCAACGCTACATCAGCGAGCGCGGCAAGATCGTCCCGTCGCGCATCACGGCTGTTTCCCAGAAGAAGCAGCGCGAACTGGCCAAGGCCATCAAGCGCGCCCGCTATCTGGCCCTCCTGCCGTACGTGGTGAAGTAAGATGAAGGTCGTTCTGCTGGAACGCGTCGATAACCTCGGCGCCATCGGCGACGTCGTCACTGTCAAGGACGGCTTCGCCCGCAACTTCCTTCTGCCGCGCGACAAGGCCCGCCGGGCCACCGCCGCCAACCTGAAGGCCTTCGAACTCGACCGCGCCGCCATCGAGCAGCGCAACGAGAAGAACAAGGCCGACGCGCAGAAGGTCGCCGACAAGATCGACGGCCAGACCTACGTCATGATCCGCCAGGCGGGTGAGACGGGTCAGCTGTACGGTTCGGTCGCCGGCCGCGACGTCGCCGAAGCCGTTCAGGCTGAAGGCGGCAAGGTCGAGCGCTCGCAGGTCGTGCTGAACACCGCGATCAAGACGCTGGGCGTCCACGAAGTGCTGGTTCGCCTGCACGCCGAGGTCTCGGCCACCGTCAAGATCAACATCGCCCGTTCGGCTGAAGAAGCCGAGCGTCAAGCCAAGGGCGAGGACGTGATCAAGTCGGCCTACGAAGAAGACCGTGAAGCCGCCGCCGAACAGGCCGCGGACATGGTCGCCGGCGGCGCCGGCCAGCAAGACGGCCTGGGTTCGGAAGCCTGAACCCAGCCTTGAAGCTGGCCGAAATCTGAGCCGGGCTGGACTGCGTCCAACTCGACCGATTTCGACTTAGTGCTGAAAAGACACGGCGGCGCAGGGGCGACCCTGCGCCGCCGAACTTTTTTGCGTCATGGACTTGATCCGTTTTTGACGCATCGCAATATCGCAACTGCTCATCGAGACCGGCTGAGGGAAAAGGCCCTTGGACGCCGGGGCAACCTGCGGACCTCCGTAAGGTGCCAACTCCTTCGGGACCCCTCGCCGGGTCGCGGCAGATGAGAGACCGGGTCACGCCCGGACTCCCTCCATCTGTCACCGCTGAAGTTTCCGATCGAGCAGGAGACGACGATGCGTGACGACATTTCCCGCCTGACTGTTCTCGCTGCCCCCGGCGTTCGCGCGCTGCAATCCTGCATGCGGTGCGCCCGTCCGATGCGATGTCGACGTCCGCTGTAACCGGCTGACCGTCACCCGGCATTCGCGCCGGACCTGAACTCCCACAACTCGCAAGACCGACACCGGCGATCGCTGCGCGCGACGCCGTGCAGACACCTGCGCCTCATCGAGAACCGACATGAAAACCACCACCTTCCGCCTCGCCCTGTTCGCCGCCGCCTCGGCGTCCGCCCTGCTCGCCGGCGCCGCCTCGGCCCAGACCGCCCTGCCGCAGGACGAGCCGACGACAATCGACGAGGTCGTCGTCACCGGCACCCGGGCGCCCAACCGCTCGCGCCTGGACACCCTCGCACCGGTCGACGTCGTGACGTCAGAGGACCTGCAGAACCGGGGCACCACCGAGCTGGCCGCCGCCCTGTCGCAGGCCGTCCCTTCCCTGACCTTCCAGCGTCCCGCCGTCGTGGACGGCACGGACTCCATCCGCCCGGCCACCTTGCGCGGCCTGTCGCCGGACCAGACGCTGGTGCTGGTCAACGGCACGCGCCGGCACGCCTCGGCCCTCGTCAACGTCAACGGCTCGGTCGGCCGGGGCTCGGCGGCCGTCGATCTGAATACCATCCCGTCCGGCGCGCTGGATCGGGTCGAGGTGCTGCGCGATGGCGCCTCGGCACAGTACGGTTCGGACGCCATCGCCGGCGTGGTGAACCTGCGCCTGCGCGAGGCTCGCGAAGGGGGCGGCGCGACGCTGACGCTGGGCGGCTACCGCACCACAGTCGACACCGCCCGCGCGGCTCCGCATGACGAGGACGACGGCGGCACCGTCACCGCCTCGGCCTGGCAGGGCTTCGGCCTCGGTCAGGACGGCTATCTGACCCTCAGCGCCGAGTATCTGAAGCGCGACGCGACCAACCGCTCGGATCTCGACCCGCGCGTCTCGCCCGCGGCCATCACCGCGCGCTTCGGCGATCCGGAGGTCGAGCAGTGGACGGTCTTCGCCAATGCCGGCGCGCCGCTCGGCAACGGTTGGGAGGCCTATGGCTGGGCCGGCTATCAGGACCGCGACAGTGAGAGCGCGGCCTTCCCGCGCCTGGCCAGCAATGCGAACAACGTCGCCGCCCTCTACCCCAACGGCTTCCTGCCGAAGATCAACATCAACTCGCAGGATCTGTCCCTCGCCGGCGGCCTGCGCGGCGAGGTCGGCGGCTGGGCGACCGATGTGAACCTCGTCTACGGCCGAAACGCGCTCGACTTCCGCACCGAGAACTCGCTGAACGCCACCTATGGCGCGGCCTCACCGACCAGCTTCGATTCCGGCTCGCTGATCTATGACCAGCTGGTGCTGGGGCTGGACGCCAGCCGTCAGTACGAGTTCGGCCTGTACGCTCCGGTCAACGTCGCCATCGGTCTGGAGGCGCGTCGGGAGACCTATGAGATTCAGGCCGGCCAGCCCGAGTCCTGGAACCGTGGCCCGCTGGGCGGCAACACCGCGCTGGGCGGCGGCGCGCAGGGCTTTCCCGGCTTCCAGCCCGGCAACGAGATCGACGAGGACCGCACTGCGGTCGGCGCCTATCTGGATGTCGAGGCGCCGGTCACCGAACAACTCACCGTCGCCGGCGCCGTCCGGTTCGAGGACTATTCCGACTTCGGGACCTCGACCACCGGCAAGATCTCGGCCCGCTACGACTTCACCCCGTCGTTCGCCCTGCGCGGCTCGGTCTCGACCGGTTTCCGGGCTCCGTCCCTGCAGCAGCAGTATTTCACCTCGACCAGCTCGGTGATCCAGAACGGGGCCGTGGTCGAGACCGGCACCTTCCCGGCCACCAGCACCGTCGCAAGCCTGCTGGGGGCCCAGCCACTCGATGCGGAAACCTCGACGAACTACACGCTCGGCGGCGTCTTCCGGCTCGGTAACTTCAATCTGACCGTGGATGCCTACCAGATCGACATCGAGGACCAGATCGTCCTGTCGGAGCTGATCAACCGCAGCTTCAGCCCGCAGGTCGCCGCCCTGCTCGATCCGCTGGGCGTCCAGGCCGCGCGCTTCTTCCTGAATGGCGTCGAGACGACCACAAAGGGCATCGACGTCGTCGGCCGCTACCGGCTGAACACCGAGGCTTATGGCGACTGGGACTTCACGGTCGCGGCCAACTTCAACGACGTCGAGGTCACCAAGGTCCCGAGCTCGTCCTCGGTGCTGAATCCGGTACCGCCCCTGTTCGCCCGCAGCCGGATCGAGACGATTCAGCAGGGTACGCCGGACACCAAGGTCTCGGGCAACGCCGACTGGTCCTACGGCCGTTGGGGCCTGACGGCACGGGCGACCTACTACGGCGACGTGCTGCAGCCCGGCTCGACCGCAGCTGCGGACTACTCGACAGGCGACAAGACGGTCTTCGACTTCGAGGGCCGGTTCCAGCCCAATGAGCGCGTCACCCTGGCTCTGGGCGTCGACAACGCATTCGACGAGTACCCGGACGCCGTGCCGGAGGCGCTGAACAGCAACGGCGTACTGGGCTTCCCTTACTATTCGCCGTTCGGCTTCAACGGGCGCTTCGTCTATGCCCGCATCGGCCTGAACTGGTGATCGTCATGGCGCGGGAGGTCCCCCTCTCGCGCCAAAGACCCTTGTTCCGCCGCAATCTCACGGCCAAGCTGTGCGCGGGGGTCGGAGGGATATCCATTCATGCGCGCAGCCATCGTCGCCGCCATTGCCTTCGCCTGCCTTTCGGCCGGCAGCGTGTCAGCCCAGTCCGCCATGACGCTGGACGAGTTCGTGACCCGCGCGAACCGCATCCCGCTGAACGCGACAGCCATGCTGCGCCCTGATGCGCATAGGCTGAAGAGCGAGGGCGAGCGCGCGCTGGGCAATGTCATGCGGGAGGTCCGTCAGGCCCGGGCCGCGGGCCGCAACCCGCCCGCCTGCCCGGCCGGCGACAGCATCAGCCTCAATCCGCGGCAGTTGCTCGCCCACCTGAACGCTATCCCGCAGGACCGCCGCCAGCGGATGACCGTCACCGACGGCATGCGGGACTGGATGCGCGCGCGCTATCCCTGCCCCGGCGGCTGACTGATCCGTAAACGGAAATCGCCCGCATCCACAGGCGGTGAATTCTGTCCCCGTCGAAGGCTACGACAAAGAATGACGCGGCCCGCGTGTAAGGGCATGACGTCATGACCATGAACGCCTTCGCTCCCTCAAGCTTCGACCAGACGCAGATTGCGTCCCTGCCGCACAATCTCGAGGCCGAGCAGGCGCTGCTGGGCGCGCTGATGTTCGACAACGCCGTGTTCGAGCGGCTGAGCGACCGCCTGCGCGGCAGCCACCTGTACGAGCCCTTCCATCAGCGTCTGTACGACGCGATCGAGGATCACATCCGTCAGGGCATGCTGGCCGAGCCGACCATCCTGATGGAGCGGTTCAAGCAGGACCCGGCGTTCCAGGAGTTTGGTGGTCTGCGCTACCTCGCCGATCTGGTCGACCGCGCCCCGCCGGCCGCCAATGCGCCGGACTACGCCCGCGTCGTCTATGACCTGGCCCTGCGCCGCGACCTGATCCGCATCGGCGGCGAGATCATCAAGGAGGCGCCCAATCCGGAGACGCCGGCCGACGAGCAGATCGAGAACGCCGAACAGACGCTCTATTCACTGGCTGAGACCGGCAAGCCGTCGTCCGGCTTCGTCAGTTTCTCCCACGCCCTGTCCGGCGCCGTGCAGATGGCGGCCGAAGCCTATCAGCGGGACGGCAAGCTGGCCGGTCTGGCGACCCAGCTGGACGACCTCGACCAGAAGCTGGGCGGACTGCACCCCTCCGACCTTCTGATCCTCGCCGGCCGTCCCTCGATGGGCAAGACGGCGCTGGCGACCAACATCGCCTTCAACGTCGCCCGCAACTATCGCTGGGAGCCGCACCCGGAGGGCCGCAAGACCGTCAGCGGCGGCGTCGTCGCCTTCTACTCGCTGGAAATGAGCGCCGAGCAGCTGGCGATGCGTATTCTGGCCGACGCCTCGGGCGTATCCTCGGACAAGCTCCGCAAGGGCGAGATCGACGCCTCGGACTTCGGCAAGATCCGCGACGCGGCCGTCGAGATCGGCGAAAGCCCCCTGTTCATCGACGCCACCGGCGGCTTGTCCATCTCCAAGCTGGCCGCCCGCGCGCGCCGCCTGAAGCGGATGGATCACGGCCTCGACCTGATCATCGTCGACTACCTCCAGCTGGTCACCACCGGCGACGGCGGCGGCCAGAAGAACCGGGTGCAGGAAGTCTCCGAGATCACCGGCGGCCTGAAGGCGCTGGCCAAGGAACTGTCGGTGCCGATCATCGCCCTGTCGCAGCTGTCGCGTCAGGTCGAGCAACGCGAGGACAAGCGGCCCCAGCTGTCCGACCTGCGGGAATCCGGCTCGATCGAGCAGGACGCCGACTGCGTGATGTTCGTGTACCGCGAAAGCTACTACCTCGGCCGCGCCGAGCCCCGCGAAGGGTCGGAAGAACACCTGAAGTGGCAGGAGGACATGGACCGCCTGCGCGGCCAGGCCGAGGTCGTCATCGGCAAGCAGCGCCACGGCCCGATCGGCATCGTGAAACTGTCCTTCGACGCAGACACCACCAAGTTCGGCAACCTGGCGCAGGGCCAGCGCTACGACAGCTACGGCGACTGAGCGCGGTTACCAGCGGCGCGGATAGCCGTCGCGATAGACCCGGTCGTAGCCGTAGCGGCCGTCCCGATTATAGCCGCCGAAGCCGTAGCCGCACGGATCGTCCTCGGCCGACAGCTGGTTGCCCAGCACCGCGCCCACCGCCGCGCCGATGGCGGCGCCCTTCTCGCGATCATCGCTGCCGGCCACCGCTGCGCCAACGGCTGCGCCCAGCAGTCCGCCGGCCGCCGTGGCCCGCTCGCGGTTGCGGGCATAGTCGCGTTCACAGGCCGAGGCGTAGCCGTCCGTGGTCGCACAGCTGGCCAGCACCAGTCCGGACGCCGCCACGGCGGTCAGGGTTATCAAAGTTCGCATGCCGGTTCTCCCGAAGTTCGCAGAGCGAACACCGCAAGAGGCCGGAGCGTTCCGGCTCAGCGAAGATCGATCCGAAGTGCGCTGGCGGGAATGGCGAGTTGCTGCCCCACGAAACTCGCAGCCCGCCCGTCGATCCGCACGCTTGCCGGCGGCGTTTCGCCCTCCGGCCAGCGGATCACATAGCCGCCCGGAGGCGTCACGCCCGGCTCGATGTCCAGCCGCCAGCCCCGGCCGTCCTCGCGGAAGCGGTAGGTCAGCGGACCATAGGCGGTGCGAACGCCGCGAACGCCCACGCCCTCCCCGGCCAGCCAGCGCGTCGGCACGCCGGCGGCCAGCACCAGAGCCTCGTCCCGGTCGCGCTCGTAGACCAGGATGTCCAGCGTCGAGCGGATGTAGTCCGAGCTGATCCAGGCGTGCGGCATGTCGCCGATGAAGCGCGGCTCGCGCATCTCGCGGCCTACCACCTCGGCCCAGCCGTTCCACGCCGTCGGGCGGATGTCGGCGAAGTAGAAGTCCAGCGCCCGTAGCGCCTCTTCGCGACGGCCCAGCCGGACCATGGCCCCGACGTTGCGCAGTTCGTAGGGGGTGTAGTCCTTCCACTGCTGGCGGTTTTCCTGCCGGCTGGTGAAGTTCTCCCACCATTTGTCGAAGGTGCCGGCCAGAAGCGTCCGCGGCAGGACATCGATCAGTCCCGCCGGCGACAGGCCGATGGTGGTCGAGGTGGCGTCGAAGTCGCCCCGGTCGGCCGCCCCCGCGATCCAGTCGATGTTGTGGAAGGCGGCCGTGGCCTCGATGGACCGCACCACGTCGCCCTCGAACTCCTCGGCCGAGGCGCGGATGCGGGCGGCGGCTTCGGCGTCGCCCAAGGTCTCGGCGATCCAGACGGCATCGTGGTAGCCCAGCACGCCCCAGAAGTCGTCCCAGTAGGAATAGGCCGGTCGGTCCGAATAGCCTTCGTGGCTGATCGTCGGCGGCAGCAGACCGAACATGTGCTGCTTGTCCGGCGTCCTGTACTCGTCGGTCCGCGTCGTCGCCCGGATCTCGTCCATATAGGCGACCGCGCGCTGCACCTGCGGCCAGACCTGACGCAGCAGGGCCTCGTCGCCGGTGTAGCGATAGGTCTCGGCGGCCAAGAAGATGAACTCGCCGTGGCTGTCGTTCTCCGGCACCGGATCGGCGCCGCGGCTGTCGACGCAGCACGGCACCTTGCCGTTGTCGAAGACGTAGGGCGCGAACCAGCGCAAGTAGTCCGCCGACAGGTCCGCATGGCCCAGCCGGTTCAGTCCCTCGGCCATCATCGCCCCGTCCCGGATCCAGCTGCGGTTATAGCTGCGCGTGCCCGGCTGCAGGATCGGTCCCTGCCGCGACATCAGCATGTGCGCCAGCGACGACTTCATAACCGCCTCCACCGGCCCGGCCTCAGGCGGCAGGGTGATATCGAAGCGGTCCAGCTTCTCGCGCCAACCGGCGGCGATCCGGGCCTCGACCGCGTCCAGTGCGGCCTCGATCGAGCCCATTGTCGGTGGCTCGGCCGGCACGCCGGACAGGGGCGCGGTCCAGCCGAAGGTTCGCGTCTCGCCGGGCTGGAGAGTCACGTCGTAAAGCAGCGCTCCGGCGGCCAGTTCATCGTCGGACTCGACCGCGCGCTGATCCGCCGGCAACCGGCGGGCGTGGTCCGCCAGCAGGGCGTTCGGATCGGCGCCGGCTTGGAAATCCGTGACCGCCACCGCGTCCGGCGTCGCCAGGGCGCGCACCCGGATCGTGTCATTCAGCACCATCTCGCCGCCGGTCCAGTCCACCTGCTGCACGGCGCCGACCCCGCCCGGTGTGGTGAGGAACTGGCGTGGCCCGTTGACCTGGAACGGCCGGGCCATCAGGGCCAGCGTCACCGTCCGCGGCCGGTCCGAGGTGTTGCTCAGCGCATAGCGGCCATACAGACGCGCATTCTCCGGCTCGCCCTCCGCGAAGGCCGAGATCGTCAGGGTCCAGCCCTCGCCTGTCCACTGAACCGCCGGGATGGGCAGATCGCCGTCGCGCTGGCTCTGGGTCACATTGACGTCCGCCCAGCTGACCACCCGCCCGTTGTCGATCACAAAGGGCTCGATCGACGGGCCGCCGCGACGCAGCTCGATGGCGCCGTCTTCGCCGATCAGGCCGCTCTCGCCGCCGCCGTCGACGCCGACCAGCGTCCAGTAGGGCTGCTCGCCATGGAAACCGCGGGGGTACAGTCCCCGACGGCTCTCCTCGGCCACGGCGGTAACGAAGCTGGTGGCCGTCTCGCCGAAGGCCAGAGGTTCGATCTCGATCTCGTTCAGCGCATAGGGCGGCGTCTCCTGCACGCCCAGCCGCTGCCCGGCGCCGGCCTGCCCTACCACGGCGGACGGAGCCACCGGCTTCAGCAGGTCGAGCCGCAGCCAGCGGGCCGAGGCTTCCGGCGTTCGCAGCCAGTCCGTCCCGCCATTGCCGCCTTGCACGGACGTCAGCTCGCGCCACGCCTGTCCGTCGGACGACGCCATGACGCGATAATCGCTGGCCGCGCCGCGCTCGGCCCAGCGCAGCGTCAGACCGCCGAACTCGCGCTCGTAGCCGAGGTCCAGCGTCAGGCTTTCAGTCTGGCCGCCCGTCGCGCGCCACGCCGTCAGCGGATCGCCATCTACCGCCCGCGCGGCGACGTTCAGACCTTCGGCGCTCGACGCCTCGGCGATCGGGCGCGGCGGCACGGATGGCTCCGGCGGCAGTTCGCGGATCTCCAGCTGGTCGACCTCGAGCCAGCCCTGACCGCCCTGTCCGGCCGTCACGACGAACTCGATCCGCTGTGCGCCGCGGAAGGTGCGATCCGGGTTCGGCCCCCAGGCCCAGATGATCTGCCGCTTCTTGATGACATAGCGAGTCCACTCGCCCTGCGCCTCGAACCGCTGCACCTGCCGCCAGTGGACGTTCTCGCCCGAGGCGTCGGTGAACTTGATCTCCAGCGTGTTGGGCAGCATCTCGCCGCGCGCCCAGAAGCTGATCTCGTAGTTCTCGGGCACGGTCAGATCGATCTCCCGCGCGGCGAAGGCATAACCGGAGCGACCGTTGAAATCGTACTCCAGCCGCATGGCCTGCCCTTGATGCCCGGGCACGGCGCGGATGGCCGAGGAAACGTCCGTCGAGGCGTCCGCCTTCCACGGCGTCAGGCTCTCGAAGGCGTCCAGCGGCCGGGCGGACTGGGCCTGCGCCGTTCCGGCAAGAGCGAGGGCGGCGACCGAGGCCAGCAGAAGAACGCGCATACAGACTCTCCGCTCATCTCCGCGAAAGCGGGGACCCAGTGGTTTGGGCGAACCGGCACATCCGGGTCGCTCTGTCATCGATCCCGCCATCCCGAGCCCTTTCAAAGGACTGGGTCCCCGCTTTCGCGGGGATGAGCGGGCGCTTGGCTAGCCCTTCACGCTGCCCGCGAGCATGCCGCGGATGTAGTAGCGCTGCAGGGCGAGGAAGAGGATCAGCACCGGGGCCACGGTGATCGTCGCGCCGGCCATCATCATCTCGATGTCCTGCACGTGCTCGCGCGACAGGGCCGCCAGCGCCACGGGCAGGGTGTAGTTCGACTGGTCCGTCAGGATGATCAGCGGCCACAGGAAGTCGTTCCAGCTGCCCAGGAAGACGAACAGGGCCAAGGTCACGATGATCGGCTGCAGCGTCGGAAGGACGACCCGGCGGAAGATCTGGCCCTCGCTGGCCCCATCGATGCGCGCAGCCTCCAGCATCTCGTCGGGGATCGACAGCGAATACTGCCGCACCAGAAACAGGCCGAAGATCGAGGCCAGCCACGGCACCAGCGCCCCGGCGTAGGTGTTCACCAGCCCCATCGACTTCAGCATCAGGAACAGCGGCAGGGTGCCGATCTGGGCCGGCACCACCAGCGCGGCGACGAGGATCTGGAATACCCGCTCCCGCCCCTTGAACCGCAGCTTGGCGAAGGCGTAGCCGGCCGGCACGGTGAACAGCAGGGCGAGGATGGTCGCCAGCGTGGCCAGCGCGAAGCTGTTCCACATGTAGCGCCCCATGCCCTGGGTCACGAACAGGTCGCGGTAGTGCTCGAGCGTGAAGTTCGAAGGCAGCAGCGGCGGCGGAAAGTTGGCCGCCTCGCCGGTCGACATGAAGCTGACCGACACCATCCACGCCAGCGGGAACAGCACCATCAGGGCGATGAAACCCACGGCGACGTTCAGCAGGATCGCGCGGAGCTTCATTCGTACGCTCCCATCCGCTTCGCCACGGCCAACTGGACCAACGTGACCGCCAGAATGCAGAGGAACAGCACGAAGGCGACGGCGCTGGCGGAGCCGAGGTTCCACCATTTAAAGCCCTCTTCGTACATGAAGTAGAGCACCGTCACGGTCGATTGCGCCGGTCCGCCCTGGGTCATCACATAGGGCTCGGCGAACAGCTGGAAGAAGCCCGCCACCGAGATGATCGACACCAGCAGCAGGGTCGGGCCGATCGCCGGCAGGGTCACATTGGTAAAGGACTTCCACGGCCCCGCGCCGTCGATCCGCGCGGCCTCATACAGGTCATCCGGCACGGTCTGCAGGACCGCCAGGAAGATCAGCATGTTGTAGCCGAAGATCTTCCACACCACGAACATCAGGATGGCCGGGATCGAGGTCGACGGATCGCCCAGCCAGTCCACCGGCGGCAGGCCGATGCCCGAGATCGCCCAGTTGATGATGCCGTAGCGGGTGTGAAGCAGGTAGTTCCACAGCACCGCCGTGGCCACGAGGGTGGTGACGTAGGGGGCGAAGAACATCACCCGCCACATCGGCCGCCAGCGGATCATCCGCGCATTCAGGATCACCGCCGCGCCCAGAGAGGCCGCAATCGACAGGGGCACGCCGAACAGGGCGAACAGGCCAGTGTTCTTCATCGCCGTCCAGAACAGCGGATTGCCGAACAGCCGCTCGTAGTTCTGCAGGCCGACGAAGCGGACGTTGTTGATGTCCGCCAGCGCATAGATGTCGAAATCGGTCAGGCTCAGCAGCAGGGCCGCGAACACGGGAATGGCGAAGAAGACCGCGATGGCGATCAGGGCCGGGGCGACGAAACCCCACGCCGCGCGCTCGCGCTGGCGGGTCGTCGGGGCGCGCCGGGCGGGTTTGGCGGCGACGGTGGCGGCGGTTGCGGGGACGTCGGTCACGAGGCCCTCCCCTGCTCGATCATCCAGCGGCGCTTCTCAAGCAGCCGGTCGGCGCGGACATCGATCTCGCGCGCGGCTGTCTCGGGCGTGTATTCGCCGCGCACCATCCGTTCGGCCACGATCTGCATTTCGGTGACGATCCGCTCCCACTCAGGCACCTTGGGAACGGCCTTGGCGCGGGAAAGCTGGCCCTTGAAGGCGGCGATGGCCGGATCGTTGGCGACAGCCGGCGTGGCCCAAGCGCTCTCGCGCGCCGGCAGGTTGCCCGTGATGCCGTTGAAACGCGCCTGCACCGCGGGGTCGGCCAGATAGCGCACCAGCTTCCACGCCGCTTCCTGATGCGGCGAGCTCCGATAGACGACCAGCGACGACCCTCCCGGCGCCGAGGCGCCCGGCCCGGTCGGTCCCGGCACACCCGAGGTCATCCACTGCGTCTCCGGCTTCAGCCGGTTGCGGAAGTCGCCCACGGTCCACGGGCCGGAGAAGTAGAAGCTGAACCAGCCGCGTTCGAACTCGGTCCAGACGTTCGAGATCTGCGTCGATGACGCGACGGGCGCGAGGCCCTCGTCAAACAGGCTCTTGTAGAAGGCCAGCGCCGCGACGAAGGACGGGCTGGAGAAGTTGCCGCGCGTGTCCTGATCCCGCAGCAGCGGATCCGCGCCCTGCAGGCCGAAGGTCAGCAGTTGCTCGAACTCGTTAACCGGCAGCAGCACGGCATATTTGTCCTGCCCGGCCACGCGCTTGACCGCATGCATGGCCTGCTTCCAGCCGGCCCAGGTCTGCGGGATGGCGTCATAGCCGGCCTGTTGCAGCAGGTCCGAGCGATAGAAGATCAGGCGCGTGTCGACGTACCAGGGCGTGGCCACCGCCCTGCCCCCGATCTCGTTGGTTTCGAGCACCGCCGGGAACTGGTCGGTCAGCAGGTCCGAGGCGAAGGCCGGCATGGCGCTGATGGCCCCGATCGCCGCCATTTCGGACACCCAGGTGTTCCCGACCTGGCTGAGGTCCGGCAGGGAGTCGCCCGCATAGGCGGTCAGCAGCTTCTGGTGCGCCGCCGTCCACGGCAGGGCCTGCACATCGACCTTGATGTCGGGATTCAGCCGTTCGAACTCCGGCAGGATCTGCGGGACGTTCGTCGCCTCATTGCCCATGGCCCAGAAGCGCAGATGCGTACGGCCGTCGTTGCGCGGGCCGCAGCCGGCCAGACCGCCCGCGGCCGCCCCGGCCAGCAGGCCGAGCGTCTTGCGTCGATCCGGCCGGATCAGGCTCATGCGTTGTCGAGCCAGCCGCCGGTGAAGCCCGCCAGCTTCAGGCCGCGCGTGATGTTGGGCTCACCCTGCATCCGCTTCCAGACGATGTCCGAGCGGTGGTTCTCGATCTGGATGACGATCGGGCCCTGATCGATGCCGAGGTAGTCGCCGTCCACCCAGCCGATGCCCGGCACGATGCGGCCGTGCTGGAGCGGGCCGTCGCGCTCGGTCAGCGTCGGGTTGAACGAATCCAGGAAGCCGTACTCGGTGTAGATGGCCGAGCCGTAGCGGGCCTTCATCGCCTTCAGGCAGGCGGTGACCTCGGTCGGCGCAAACGGGAAGCTGCCCATGGCCGCCGTCGGCGCGATGGTGCCGTCGTCGCGCTCGCCCGGACCACGGGCAGAGTAGCTGAAGAACTCGCGCTCGCGCCCGCTGGCGACCTGGCGGAAATCGCCCGGCCCGTCGCAGGCCGTCAGGCCCCAGACCTCGGACGAATAGCCGGCCCAGCCGTGGGTGTTGTCCGTGGCGTACTTGCGCTGCGCCTCCACGGCGCGGACGCTGTTCTGGAAGTAGTCGAAGCCCGGAACCTCGGACTGACGCGCCCGCATCCAGGCGTCCTGGATGCCGCGGAAGTCGATGAACATGTGGCTGTACTGGTGGCCGAACATCGGGGCGAAATGCAGATGCTTCGGACCCCAGCGGTCGGTCCAGCTCTGGTCGTAGACGCTGCACCACTCGTCCCAGACCGTGGACGGAACCGGATGGGTGCGGCTGCCGATGGCCAGCAGCAGGACGATCATGCCCTCGTTGTAGACGTTCCAGTCCGCGGGGATCACGCCCGTCTCCGGGTGCCAACCCATCGAGATCCGGTTCGGACGAACCATCATCCAGTCCCACTCGATGCGGTCGTAGATGGCCTGCGTCAGACGCCGGATCTCGGCCTCGTCCGCATGGTCGCCGTCGAACCAGCGCGAGGCGAACAGCATGCCGCCGATCAGCAGGGCCGTGTCGACGGTCGACAGCTCGGTGCGACCGAAGCGGTGGCCCGTGTTCATGTCGATGAAGTGGTAGAAGAAGCCCTTGTACCCGCCGGTCCCCGCGGCCTCAGGGCCCTGCTTCAGATCGTGGAAGAAGCGGACGGTGGTCAGGGTGCGCTCGCGCGCCTCCTCGCGGCTCATCCAGCCACGCTCAACCCCCACCGGCCAGACCGTGAGGGCGAAGCCGACGGCGGCGACCGAGCTGAACGACGGCGTCGGCCAGCGGTCCGGCGTCAGACCGTTCGAGCGATTGGTGACGCGCACGAACCAGTCGAAAGTCCGGCGCTGGAGCTCCTCGACCTCGGGATCGAGCGTGCGGGTCGGGGAAGCGGGCGGGAAGGACTGCGTCGTGCTGCAGCCGGCGGCGGCCAGAACCGCTCCGGCGACGGTCGAGCCCATGAGAAAATGTCGACGGTTCATGGGCTGTATCCTCTTACTCTTTACGCAGTCAGGTCAAAAA
>NZ_BAAAGA010000004.1:78376-111943 GCF_039523815.1 Brevundimonas kwangchunensis
GAGGCCATTTGTCTCGGGGCGGCCGGCAGGCTCAGGAGAAGTTTAGAAGCGGTAGCGCGCTCCGAACTGGAAGGTGCGGGTCAGACCCACGGTCGACGACGGATTGCCGAAGTTGGCGTTGAAGCCCGTCGCCGGGATGCCGCCGTCGTAGCCGCTGAAGTTGTCGAAGTTGAACACGTTGAACACTTCACCGACCAGCTGCAGCGTGCCGCCCGGAACATCGAGATCCTTGGTCAGCCGCAGGTCCAGGTTCCGGTACGCGAAGGCGTTCGGAATGATGAACCCGCGACGCTCCGGCTGGCCGAAGAAGCCCTGACGGAAGTTCTGGAAGAACTCCGGACCTTCGTTGATCCGGCTGTTGTCGTTGACATTGAACGGGTTGCCGCTGGTCAGGGTCAGGATGCCCGACACCTGCATATCCCACGGCAGATCATAGATGCCGGTGGCCACGATCTGGTGCTCGATATCGGCGCCGTTCGGAACGAACGGGCGGTCCGAAGTGCGCGGGAAGTCGAAGTTGAACTCGTTCCACTTCTGCTCCGAGTCCGCACCGGTGTAAGCGAAGGTCACACCCCATCCGCTGTCCGCAGTGTAAGGCTTGTCGGCCTGCACATAGAGGGCGGTATAACGGGTTTCGCGAGCATTATCGGCCGCAACGATGGTTCCGAAGCCCGGAACGGTAAAGGCGACCTGACGACCGCGATCATTACCCGTCGTGCCCAGGGCCACGTTGCGGTTGATCGGGAAGTAGGCGATCTCGTTCTTGCCGATCTGATGGATCAGCGAGACCGAGGTCTGCCAGTCGCCGAACTTCTGACGCAGGCCAACCGAGAACTGATCGGTGTAGGGCGGCGCCAGGTCATTCGGGATGACTCGCAGTTCCCCGTTGGGCGCCAGACCCGAAGCGATAAGACCGTCCAGCCCGGCCTTGCTGCGATAAGCCTCGTTCCACAGGATCGTCGGCTGTCCGCCGCGCGGCAGGCCGTCGCGGGAGAAGTTGAACGTCCGGTTCACGAACTGACGGAAGAGGCTTTCCTCGGCCGCGTTGCGGAACAGGGTGCGGTCGTAGAAGCGGCCGGCGCCGCCGAAGACGACGGTCTGCTGGTCGGCGAACACATCATACGAGAAGCCGAAGCGCGGCCCGAAGGCGTTCTTGTAGGCGTCACGGTTGGTGCCGGTCGAGATGTAACGTTCGGCGTCGAAGCTGCCGCCCTGGGCCTGCAGGGTTGTCTGGGCGAAGCGCAGCGCCGCTGCGGCGTTGGCCGGGGTGACGAAGCTATTGTTGTTGGCGTTGCTTTCGTAATCCCAGCGGACGCCGAGGTTGAACGTCAGGTGATCGTTCACCTCCCAGTCGTCCTGGATGAACAGGCCCAACTGGGTATTGCTGGCTGTCACCGTCGGCGCGCCGACGCCATAGCTGGCCTGACTCGGGAAGCTGTAATCGAGGTTCTGGGCCGGGTTCAGATTGTAGGTGAAGGTCGGGTTGACGTTCTGACCGTTGAACACGGTGAAGTCGGCCATCGACATCTTGATGCCGAACTTGACGAGGTGCGTGCCGCCGAAGTCGATCGGATCCAGAGTCGTGTTGTTGCGGAAGGTCAGAACCTCTTCCCGGACCTCTTGCGCCGTCGAACGACCACCGATGGCGATGATGCCGGAGAAGGTTTCACCGACGAGGTCAGGGTTCAGGATCTCCGGACGGAACGAGGACTCGCGGTAGTCGATCGCCATCTCATTGAAGAGACCGCTGCCGACATATTCCCACTGGCCCTTGATGCTCAGAACTTCGTTGACGACGTTCTCGGCGCGCTCGAACGACGTCTGGCCGCTAAACCCGCGGATGTCGTCTTCCTCGCGATAGCTGACCTGCAGATCGAAGGTCGATTCCTCGTTGGCGCGGAACGTCAGCTTGCCGAAATAGATGTCCTGACGGAACGGGCTGGCGTAGCTGCCTTCATAGTTGGCCAGGTTGATCCGCGAAGGCAGAGTCGCGCGCTGGGCGGCGTCACCGCCTGCGACCACGTCGTTGTTGCGAACCTGGTCGTTGACCTCATAGGCGGCGAAGAAGAACAGGCGATCGGGGATGATCGGCCCGCCCAGCGATGCGCCGTACTGCGAGCGCTCGACCGCCGGCTTGTTCTGTCCGCGAATGCGCTGGAAATAGTTCCGGCGGCTCAGGTCGTCGTTGTAATAGAAGCCGAAGACCTCGCCGGTGAACTCGTTGGTGCCCGAGCGCGAGATGGCGGTGATCACCGAGGTGCCGGCATTCTCGTACTCGGCCTTGAAGTTCGACGTCGAGACGCGGAACTCCTGCACGGCCAGCTGGCTGAACGGGTTACCGCGGCTGGCGTCCTGACCGACGATGCCGCCTTGGTTCACGTTCGACTTCAGGCTGACGCCGTCGATGAAGACGTTGACCTGGTTCGAGCCCAGACCACCGCCGGTATTGCCGCCCGCGGCGAAGTCACGGCGGAACTCGTCTGGGTTCAGGCGCACGCCGGGAGCGAGAGCGGCGAAGTTCAGGAAGTTGCGGTTGCTCTGCGGCAGGGTCTCGATCTGCTGGCGGGTCACCTGGGTGGCGATTTCCGAGGTCCGCACCTCGACGGCCGTGCGCGAGCCGGTGACGACGACTTCGCCCAGTTCGGTGGCGTCGGACGGCGCGGAGCCCTGCGAAACCTCGAACGGGATGTAGGCCTGCTGACCGATCTGCAGGGTCACGATCTGGCTGGAGGTCTGACCGTCGGCGGTCTGGACTGTGATCTCGTAGGTGCCGGGGCGCAGGCTCGGAAGAGCGTAGGCTCCGCTTGCGGTCGCCGTGGCGCGGTTCACGAAGCCGGTGCTGGTCTCACGGGCGGTGATCTGGGCGGCGGCCTCGGCGGCGCCGCCGTCGGTCACGACGCCACGAACCGTCGCGGTCGAGGTCTGGGCGGCGGCGATACCCGGCGCGCCGACGGCGATCGCCAGCGCCAGGACGGATGCCGCCCCGAAATAGCGCGCATTAAACTTGGTCATCTGGGTGTTCCCCCTTGGAAATGGCTTCGCCGGCGGTCGCGAGGGACCGGTGCCGGGCGTATCGGTTTGCGGGTGTGGTCGCCGCCACGCTGGAAGGCCGTATGACCAGCTCTGGCCGGACGACCTCGCAGGCGGCGGCGGCGACCTCGCCCGCGGATTCGATGGAGCCGACCAGGCGCTGCAGCGCGCGCTTGCCCGTTTCGGCGATGTTGATCTTCAGGGTGGTCAGCGCAGGACGGACGAGGCTGACCAGCGGAATGTCGTCGAAGCCGACGATGGCGATGTCCTCGGGCACGCGAAGCCCGGCGTCCTGCAACGCCAGCATCGCACCGACAGCCATATTGTCGTTGGCGGCGAAGACGGCGTCGGGACGCTCCGCGGCGGCGGCCAGGGATTCCCCAGCCTCATGGCCCGAAGCCTTGGTGAAGGCGCCTTCCACCACCCGCGGCGGCAGACCCGCGCGGGCCATGGCTTCCATATAGCCCGCCATCCGCGCCTCGGCGTCGAGGTTGCCCGTCGGGCCAGCGATGTGGACGATGCGGGTGCGGCCGAGGGCGACCAGGTGCTCGACCGCGGCGACCGCGCCACCATGGTTGTCGATCACGATCGAAGGCCGCTCGACATCCGCGCCGCCGTTCATCAACAGGATCGGCGTGCGCCCGGCGAGGCCCGAGGCCAGGTTGGCGGCGCCGACGTGCGGCGACAGCACGATCATGCCGTCCACCCGTCCACGCATGGACCGGATGGCGGCCGACGCCTCGTCAGCGCTGTCGTGCGAGGAGGAAACGATCAGGTGATAGCCCCGCGCCCGGGCCGCCACGTCCATGCCCCGGATCAGCTCGGAGAAATACTCGCCGTAGAGATCGGGCAGGATCACGCCGATGGTGTTGGTCCGGCTGGTGGACAGGCTGCGCGCGCCGGAATGCGGGACGTACTGCAGCGCCTCGACGGCCTCGAGCACCCGCATACGGGTCGCTTCCGTGACAGGCCCGGCCCCGTTCAGGACGCGCGACACCGACGCCACGGACACGTCCGCGCGCTCGGCGACATCCCGGATGGTCGCCGGCTTCAAACCTGACCTTCCATGCGGAAAGGCAGCGTCGCAAAACGGGTCAAAGGGTCAGTCCTCCCTCGGATCACGATGCCGGCCCGCTTGGCGCGGGTCCGTCCGTGAGGTCCGTGTAACCGTTTACATGACATATGATTCATGTGCGTCGCAAGTGCCCCGGTTTCGCCACACACAGTTTGTGATCGCACCGTCACAGGTCTTTCCGCACGGCCTGTCGTCAAAGCGCGGTAATGGAGGCGCCCCAGTCAGGTTCCCGTCTGGCGGGCGTTTGCGCGACAGATGGGGCCGCGAGGACACAATCCACACAGCCTCGGGTAACGTCGATCCGATCGCGTCACATTGATGGCGGGGACGGCCTTGGAGCCAGCGTCAACGCGCCCACGGCCGGGTCCGGGCGTAGAAGTTCTCGATGATGTCGAGGCGCTCCGGGAAAGGCATCGGCTTCGCCACGGGGCCGTCGTTCGTGAACTCGAGCAGACCGTCACGGACGGCGCCGAACTCCGGCCAGGCTGGACGCCCCTCCCCGTTCGGATCGCCCGAACGCGCGAAGGTCGTCCAATACGCCGCCATAGCCTTCGCAGCCCGATCGTCACGCTCGCCCAATGGTCGACCGACCGTATGCAGGTTGTCGAACACATAGGGCCGCTCGGACGCATGGGTCGCCCCGCCGCTCGGCTCCGGATTGGAGTCCGGCACCACATCGAACCGGTAGAGCCAGGTCGGATGACCGGCGCGGGTGTGCAGGCGCGACAGATGTCGCACGGGCTCGTTGAAGATCACATCGCTGACGATGTGCGCATCGTACCCCTCGGGCCCACCGTAAGCTTCGACCAACGCATCGTGTTCGCTGCGCAGCAGGGCGTCCTCCGCCCGGCCGTAGGCGCTGTTCTCGGTCGGACGGATCCACCAGAACTCGGCGCTATTGGTCCCCAGTATCAACGGCACCGGCGCCTGACGCCCGGCGGCGAAGGCCTCGGCCACGTCCTCGGTCAGCACCCGGCCGTCCACGATCAGGTTCTCGCCGTAGAAGGCCGGCGCCGGGGTGAGAAACTGCTCTGCGGATACACCGCGAAGCTGCTCGGCCGTGACCGCCGCCGGCAGACGGGCGCCGCGCGCCCAATTCCGTCCCAGCGTTTGCGCCGAGGGCCGCCCCGGCCGGTCCAGCGCCAGCTCCGCCGATTGCTGACGGCCGAGACCCGACTGCACCACCGCCTTATGGAACAGGCCGCGAGCCGCGGGCGCGATCATCAACTGGGTCACGGCGGCCCCGCCGGCGGACTCGCCGAAGATCGTGATGTTGGCCGGATCGCCGCCGAAGGCCGCAATGTTGTCGCGCACCCATTCCAGCGCGGCGATCTGGTCCATGACGCCGTAGTTGCCGGCGGGTTCGTCGACAGGCCGTTCGGCCGCCAGCGCCGGATGATCGAAGAAGCCGAGGCGGCCCAACCGGTAGTTGATCGACACCAGCACCACGCCGCGCCGGGCAAGTTTGGATCCGTCGTACAGGGCCGCCGTACCCGAGCCGTTGTTGTACCCACCGCCATGGATCCAGACCATGACGGGCAGCGCGCCTGCCCGCCCCTCCGGCGTCCAGACGTTCAGCGTCAGACAGTCCTCGCTCATCGGCAGCGGGCCGACGCCGGGATCGCCGTTGGATGGCGGCTGGATGCAGATGGCGCCGTCCGTCCCCGCATCCCGATCACCGGACCAGGCCTCGACCGGCGCGGGCGGCCGCCAGCGCATCGGCCCGACCGGCGGCGCGGCGTAAGGGATGCCCTTGAAGGCTTCGACGCCATCTGCGCTCCGTCCCACAAGGGCGCCATGCGCGACCCGCGCGCGCGGGTCGTTGGCAGGATCATCTGTCGGTGCGGTCATAAGAACGGCGGCGGCGATCAGGGAGGTCAGCATCATGCGCGGTACCCTGCCCTGTTCCGGAGCCCCGCTCAAATAACGAACCACGACAAGGCCGTGACGCCGGAACCGGCCTGTGTTGCAAGCGTTACCATACGTCTGCGCGGGGAGTGGCGTTGAAAGAACTGGCGAAATCCGGCGAACTGGCTGCCGATCTGGCGAGCGCGTTCGACGCCTCACCCAATCCGTACATGCTGCTGACGCCCGATCTGCATTATGCAGGCATGAACCGCGCCTATCTGGACGTGACACAGCGGAGCCGTGACGAGCTTCTCGGCCAGCACGTGATGAAGGCCTTCGATGGCGGCGGCGACGACGCCAACGCCAACCTGTTGCGCGCCTCCTTCGAGCGCGTGCTCGCCACCGGCCAGATCGACCATCTGCCGATGCTGCACTACGCAATCCCCCTGCCTGACGAGACCGGAGAGGTTCGCTACGTCGACAAGTACTGGAGTTGCACCCACAGCCCTGTTCGCGATGACACGGGGAAGCTTCGCTACATCCTGCAGCACACCAGCGACATCACCGAGTTGCAGATGCTGCGCCGACAGGCGGCCCGGGCCGCTGGCCAGTCGGCGTCCGTCTCCGACATCGACGCCATCCTCAGTGGGCAGGTCCTGCGCCGCGCCGAAGACGTCCAGGCCGACATGCAGAGGCTGGAGGGCGAGCGCAACCGGCTGGTCGACATGTTCATGCAGGCCCCCGGCTTCGTCGCCATCCTCGCCGGCCCCGAACATGTCTTCCAGATGCACAACGGGACATACGCCCAGCTCATCGGCCACCGCAACATCGCCGGCAAGCCGATCCGCGAGGCCCTGCCGGAGCTGGTCGGGCAGGGCTATTTCGAGTTCCTCGACAACGTCTTCGCCACCGGCGAACCCCACGAAGGTCGGGCCAGCAAGGTCCAGTTGCAACGCACGCCCGACGGTCCGCTCGAAACGGTCTATCTGAACTTCATCTATCAGCCGATCCGCGACGCCACCGGCGCCGTCGCCGGAATCTTCGTTCAGGGCCACGACGTCACGGACAACATCGCCGCCGCCGAGCGGCAGAAGCTGATGATCGACGAGCTGAACCACCGGGTGAAGAACACCCTCGCCACCGTCCAGTCGATCGCCATCCAGACAGCGCGTTCGCACGAAGACCCGCGCAGTTTCGCCGAGAGCTTCCAGGCCCGGCTTATGGCCCTGTCCCATACCCACGACCTGCTGACCCGCAGCCATTGGGAGGGCGCGGACCTGCGCGCCATTCTGGAGCACGAAACCGAAGCTCACGGCCCGCATCGCGTCAGCCTGAACGGTCCACCGCTGGCCCTGACTCCGGCGGCCGCCCTGTCCTTCGGGATGATCTTCCACGAACTGGCCACCAACGCCGCCAAGTACGGCGCCCTCTCCTCACCGGACGGACGGGTGCTGGTCGATTGGGCCGTCGCCAATCAGGCGGAGCCCGTGCTGCAACTCAGCTGGCGCGAGATCGACGGCCCACCGGTCGGGGAGCCCACCCGACGTGGCTTCGGCAGTCGACTGATCGAACGCAACGTTCGCCACGATCTGGCGGGCGAGGTCAAACTGGACTACGCAACTGCTGGATTCAGCGCTGAATTCTCGGTCCCGTTGGACCAGGGACAAAACTAGATGACGCAAGAACTCGCCGGACGCCGCATCCTGATCGTCGAGGACGAGTCCCTCGTCGCCATGCTGCTTGAAACCATCCTCGAGGACATGGGCTGCACGCCCGTTGGGCCGGCCTCCACCATCGACGAGGGCCTGCGCCTCGCCGCCTCGGAGCAGCTGGACGGCGCCTTGCTGGACGTCAACGTGGCCGGTCGTCAGATCTTCCCGGTGGCTGAAGCGCTTCGCGAGCGCGGCGTGCCCTTCGTCTTCTCCACCGGCTATGGCGAGGGTGGCCTGCCCGACGAATGGCGCGGCCAGCGCACCATCCAGAAGCCCTTTACCGAGTCGGCCGTCCAGGACGCCCTGATGGCCGCGATCGGCGTGGCTAACGCCTGAAGTCCTTGAGCACCGCCCGCGCGGCATTGTGCCCCGGCGCGCCGGTCACACCGCCGCCCGGGTGCGCCCCTGATCCGCACAGATAGAGCCCCGGCACGGGCATGCGGTGATCCGCGTGCCCCAGCACCGGTCGCGCGCTGAACAACTGGTCCAGCGTCAGGCGGCCGTGGAAGATGTCCCCGCCGACCATACCGAAACGCCGCTCCAGATCCCGCGGCCCCAGCGCCAGTCGCCCGATAACAGACTCCTTGAAGCCCGGCGCGTGCCGATCCACCGTCTCGATCATCAGGTCCGCCACCGTGTCCCGGTGTTCGTCCGCCAGATCCGGCGCGACGTGCTGGCAGAACAGGCTCGCGACGTGCTGGCCATAGGGGGCCAGCCCGTCGTCCAGCGTCGACGGGATCAGCATTTCGACGATCGGCTCGTCCGACCAGCCCTTCAGCCGCGCGCTGGCATGCGCGCGATCCATATAGGCCAGCGTCGGTGCGATGATGATGCCGGCCGTCAGATGATCCCCCTGCCCCGGCAGCGCCGTGAACTCCGGCAGCTTCGACAGCGCCACATTCATCCGGAAGGTGCCCGATCCGGATTGATAGTTGCCGATCCGCTCGCGGAAATCCGCCGGCACGACCGCATCGTCCACCAGCCGCTCGAACAGCAGGCGAGGGTGCAGGTTCGACACCACCGCCGTCGCGCGCACCACGTCGCCGGCCTCGGTCACGGCGCCGACAGCCCTGCCCTTCTCGGTCAGTACCTCGGCGACAGCCGTCTCCAGCCGCACCTCGACACCCAGTTCGGCACAGGCCTTCGCCATCGCCTGGGTGATCGCGCCCATGCCGCCGACGGCGTGTCCCCAGACGCCCTTCTTGCCGTTTACCTCGCCAAAGACGTGGTGCAGCAGCACATAGGCCGAGCCCGGGGTGTAGGGGCTGGCATAGTTGCCGACCACGCTGTCGAACCCGAACAGGGCCTTGATTGGATCGCTCTCGAACCAGCCGTCCAGCCAGTCGCCCGCCGACTTGGCGAACAGGTCCAGCAGATCGCGCCGCCCCTCCGTGTCCAGCCCCAGTGCCTGCCGCCCCAGCCCGGCCGCCGAGGCCATTTCAGGAAGCTGCGTCAGCCAGCCGCCTTCGGTCAGGTTCGGCGGCGCCTTCAGGATCCAGTCGCGCAGGATGCCGGCCACGACCTCCAGCCGACGCTCGTACTCGGGCAGGCGCTCCGCATCCCGAGCCGAGAATTTCGCCACCTCGCCCTGCGTCCGCCCCTCGCCGGTCAGCAGATAGCGGCCATCGTCGAACGGCAGGAAGTTGGACGCCTTGCGCTCCACGATCCTCAGCCCGTGCCGGGCCAGTTCCATGTCGGCGATGACCTTCGGGTTCAGCAGGCTGACCGTGTAGCTGGCGGTCGAGTTGCGAAAGCCGGGGTGGAACTCCTCGGTCACCGCCGCTCCGCCGACCACCGCCCGGCGCTCCAGCACGGTCACCTTCAGCCCGGCCTTCGCCAGATAGAAGGCGCAGACCAGCCCGTTGTGGCCCCCGCCCAGAATGACGACGTCGGCGTCGGTTCGCGCCATGATCCCCTCCGTTTCAGGGAGGTGTAGCAGGCCGCGATCTCAGATCGCCACAGCCAGCGATGGATCCGCCCTCAGCCGATCCAGATCGCGTCCCGGCGGCGCGCCGAACAGACGGGCGTACTCGCGACTGAACTGGCTGGGGCTGTCGTACCCGACGGCGAAGCCGACACCGGCCACATCGCGTCCCTGACTCAGCAGCAGGTTCCGCGCCTCCTGCAGCCGCAGTTGCTTCTGGTACTGCAGCGGACTCATGGCGGTGACGGCCTTGAAGTGGCGGTGCAGCGAGGTCTCGCTCATGCCAGCTACTCCCGCCAGGTCCTCGATCCGCATGGGCGCGGAGAAATTCTCGCGCAGCCAGCGGATCGCCCGGCGCACCTGATCCGGCCGCCCGCCGTCCGAGCCGATCTGGCGCATCATCTCGCCGCGCTCTCCGCGCAGCAGCCGCCACATCAGCTCGCGCCGGATCATCGGCGCCATGACGACAGCCTCATCCGGACGATCCAGCAGGCGGACCAGCCGGATCACCGTGTCCAGCAGGTCGTCATCGATATCGCTAACGGCCAGCCCGCGAGTGGACGGCGTCTCCCCGACCGGATCGCCCATCTCCAGCATCAGTTCGGCGATCATCGCCCGGTCCAGCGGAATGCCCACCGCCAGATAGGGCGCCTCGACCACCTTGCCGCTGACCGGCAGATCGGTGCTGACCACCAGATACTGACCGGCGCGATAGGCGTGGGTCTCAGCTCCGAGGGTCGTGGATTTCGCCCCCTCCAGGATCAGACACAGCATCGGCTCGAACACCAGAGGGGTCGCCTCGGTCAGCGTCGTGCTGGCGATCATCTGCAGGCCCGGCAGGGTCATCGGGCCGATGCCCTCCAGTCCTGTGCCGTCGATCTGCCCCCGGACAAGGGCGACGAGTTCGTGCAAGCGGTTCATGTCCAACCCAAGCGCCCTGCCTCGCCCGAACGCAAGCGAACACAAGGCATCTGGCAGGATTGTGCAAGATACTGGCGCGATCTGTCTACGTCTGTCGGCCCGGCGGCGCGCATATCGGAGCTCCCGATTGAAGGAGCAAACCCTGACCGCTTCCACCCCCCGCATCTGGTTCGTGACCGGCGCCTCGCGCGGTCTCGGAACCGCCATCGCCCGCGCCGCCCTGGCCGCCGGCGACAAAGTCGTCGCCACAGCTCGCCGCCGCGAAGCCCTGACCGACCTGTTCGACGCCGGCGACGACCGCGTCCTGACCGTGGCGCTGGACGTCACCGATCAGGATCAGGTCCGAGCCGCCGTCGACGCCGCCATCTCTCACTTCGGCCGTATCGACGTGCTGGTGAACAACGCCGGCTACGGCGACCTGTCCCTGTTCGAGGAATCGACCCCCGAGAACGTGCAAGCCCAGTACGACACCAACGTCTTCGGCCTGATGCATGTGACCCGCGCCGTCCTGCCCGGCATGCGGGCGCAGCGCGCGGGCCGGATTTTCAACATCTCCTCGGTCGGCGGCATCGTCGGCGGCCCGAGCGGCGCCCTCTACTGTGCTTCGAAGTTTGCCGTCGAAGGCTTCACCGAGTCCCTCGACGGCGAGGTCCGCGACTTCGGCATCCGCGCCACCGTGGTCGAGCCCGGCTTCTTCCGCACGGACTTCCTGGAGCCGACCTCCGTCCGCCACGGCGCCAATCCGATCGCCGACTACGCCCCCGTCGCCGAAGCGCTGAAGACCTTCTACGACAGCCGCAGCCGCAATCAGGCCGGCGATCCGGACAAGCTGGGTCAGGCGCTCGTAACCCTCGCCAATGCCGACAATCCGCCGGTGCGCTGGACCGCCGGCACCGACGCCGTCGCCATGGTCGAGGGCAAGATCGCCAGCCTGCAGGCCGAACTCGCCGCCTGGCGCGACCTGTCGCTCAGCACCGACGGCGATTTCGAGTTCCGCGAAGAAGCCGGAAGCAGCGCCTGGGGTTGATCAGTCGACCACCGGCCCGGGCTCCGGCTCGGGTCGGTGGACGATCGAGACCAGTACGACCGAGACGATCATCAGCAGGAACCAGCTCCCCAGCTTCTCCAGCCCGACGGGCTCCCAGACCTCGGCCTGACCCGGATAGGTCCATGCCCGGCCGAAGGTCGCCAGGTTCTCGGCCAACCAGATGAACAGGGCGACCAGCAGATAGCCGACCAGCAACGGCATCCGACGCCGCCGACGGTCCGTCGTGAACCAGAACCAGCCGCGCCCGAACAGCAGGGCCGTGGCTGCGAACAGGGCGATCCGGATGTCCGACAGCCAGTGATGAGCGAAGAAATTCACATAGATGGCCGCCGCCAGCACCGCCGTCGTCCAGAACGGCGGATACCCCCGCACCCGGATGTGGAAGATGCGCTGGACCCGCGCGATGTAGCTGCCGACCGCCGCATACATGAAGCCCGAGAACAGCGGCACGTCGCCAACCCTGAGCACCGAGCCTTCCGGATAGACCCATGAGCCGTGCGCGGTCTTGAACAGCTCCATTACCGTTCCGGCGACGTGAAACAGGAAGATGACCCTCGCCTCCTCCCAGCTCTCCAGCCTCAGCGCCAGCATGGCCGCCTGGGTCGCCAGCGCGCCGAGGACGAGAAAATCATAGCGGGCCAGCGGCGCGCCGTCCGGCCACCACAGGAAGGTCCCGACGATCAGCGCCAGCAGCAGTCCGCCGAACAGGCAGGCCCAGCCCTGCTTCAGCCCGAACCAGAGAAGCTCGTACGCTGCGCCGCGCAGCACTGACCGATCCGCCCACGCCTCCGCGCGGGCCATCCAGCGGCGGCCAAGCGCTTCGAGCGGGAGACGGCGGTCGGTGATCATGCGCCGGAGGCTAGCGGCGGCCGGCGGCGCTGGCGTGTGGAGATTTGATGCGGCCTGCCGTCAACGCTTCAGCAAGTCAGGAGACAGGTCCGATTTGCAGATGCACAGGAAATTCTCGATCTCTGCGGCCTCCAGAGCTCCCAGCACCGGTCCGAACCGATCACGGGGAACCCGATCTCCGTTTACGCCCAGCGCTCGCGCCCCTCGGGCGGCCCCCGCATGCAGGTAGACCTGCTCCGGATAGAGACCGCGATATCGACCGAAGCGCTCAGCGACGTCATAGGTCAGCAGCGCAGCATCAAGGAAAACTTCCTCGACCTGCCAGATGGCCGAAAAAACCGACATCAGCGTATCAAAATCCGTGACATCCATGAGGCGCGGCAGCTGCTGCTGCGCAGCCTGAAGTGCACGCCCGACCTGAGCATAACCCAGCCTGAACTGGTGGCTGTTGAGGCGACGGAGCGGCTGCCCATCGGGCTCTTCCCAGTCATAGAAGGCCCTCGCCAAAGCTTCTTCCGGCGACTGCGCCGACGACCACCAAAGGTCGGCCCGAGTCCGGCCCTCGCCATAGCGAGCCTGATAGTCCCGGATCAACTGAGCGAGCGTTCGGCGCGTGTCCCCGGTCGGCATCTCGCCACACCCAGCCTGCGTTGTTCTGCGGGGAAGACGTCGGCAGGTCATGACCGATCCAACGGGACCTGAACGTGGCGAATGTCGTGACGCTTGAGGAGCGCCTTTATCTCACCCGGAATTTTGGTTTCGGTGACGAGAAAAACCTCCACCAGCGGATCTGTCCGGACATCCATCGCCTCTTTTACCGCGCGGTACTTCACGCACTGGAATACGCCTCGATGCAGATCAACGACATTGGATATGCGCGACTTCACCTCAATCATCACGGATCGATCCGGAAGGTGATAGGCGACATCGACGCGATCACCGGAATCCAGTCCAAACTCGGTCTCTGTCCGGGCCGTCGCAAAAGACCTGCGAATCTCGGCCGGGTTGTTCATTACCCAGAGCCGAAGCGCCCGGTGCGCAGGCCCCTCCCCGCCAGCGCCGTATTTGAACGCGCCGCCGCCGGAATCCTCTTCGTTGCCCTCCTGAAGAGTATCCCGGTCATCCGCCATGCGGTCAGGCAGCAAAGGTTGGCCAAACACCTTTTTATAGAGCCGGGCCCAGTCATCGGCTGAGTAGGCGTACACCTCCGACGCAGCCTTGTTGAAATGGCGCTCCCAACTGCCGGGATACTGCTTCTTGTACCCGGGCGCCGCGAGACGAGGGTCACCTAACCGTTTTGCCATGAATTCGCCGGCTCCCCGACTGGGCGTCTCGTCGGTTTGACTCACGACGAGGACATTCAGAAGAGGCGCATCCGGCTCGACGGCCTGAATGGTCTCCATCATGGCTCCCGCCACCCATCCTATGCGGGTCGGGAAGATGGTGGAGAACCCGTCATTCTCCTCAAGGAGGCGTTTCAAGCCGCCATAGGTCAGCCACGACTTGTTGAGCGCGACGGCGATGAGCCATCGCATGGTCGGAGCCAACCCGTGGCGCCGAAAATTCTCATTGGTCGCCGAATAGGCCGCCCAGTCGCGTCCGGAATCCTTCGCCACAAACACCCCCATAAGCTGCACAAAGGGGACAACTCGCGCGATTCTTCACAGTCTTGAAGACGGCATACCGACGGGCGATTGGCCAGAGAGAGGCGCGGCTAACCGCTGCCTTGCCTTAACCCCGCCCGCGATAGGTCGGCACGCCCTGATCGGGCAGCCACAGGCCCTCCGGCGCCGGGCCGGTCTGCCAGAAGACGTCGATCGGGATGCCGCCGCGCGGATACCAGTAGCCGCCGATGCGCAGCCATTTCGGCTGCAGCAGGTCGGCCAGCTTGCGGCCGATGGCGACGGTGCAGTCCTCGTGGAAGGCGCCGTGGTTGCGGAAGCTGGTCAGGTACAGCTTCAGGCTCTTGGACTCGACCAGCCACTCGCCCGGCGCATAGTCGATGACGATGTGGGCGAAGTCCGGCTGGCCTGTCACCGGGCACAGGCTGGTGAACTCCGGCACCGTGAAGCGGGCCACATAGAGGGTGTCCGCATGCGGGTTGGGCACACGCTCCAGCACGGCGGTTTCCGGGCTGGTCGGCGCGGCGATCATCTGGCCCAGCTGGGACAGGCCTGAGGTGTCGGTCGTCATGGGACGCGATGTAGCGGGTCCTGACCTTCGGGGCCAGCTTGCCTTCCCTCGGGACAGCCCGCTATCCGTAGCGAAAGACAACTCGGGGAAACGCCATGGCCATTCCGGCTTCGCTGCAAAAGGGTCTGACGCTGCCGGTGATTTCGGCGCCCATGTTCCTGGTCTCGGGACCGGATGTGGTGGTCGAATGCTGCAACAACGGCGTGATCGGCACCTTCCCGTCGCTGAACCAGCGCACCACCGAGGGCTATCGGGAGTGGCTGCACGAGATCAAGGCCCGGCTGAAGCCCGACGCCGCCGCGTTCGGCGTCAATCACATCGTCCACCCGACCAACCCGCGGCTGATGGCCGACATGATGGTGTCGGTCGAGGAGAAGGTGCCGCTGATCATCACCTCGCTGGGCGCGGTGCGTGACGTGGTCGAGGCGGTGCACGGCTACGGTGGCGTGGTCTTCCACGACATCGCCAACGTCCGCCACGCCCGCAAGGCCGCGGAGGCGGGCGTCGACGGCCTGATCCTGGTCGCCAACGGCGCCGGCGGCCACGCCGGCATCGTGAACCCCTTCGCCCTGGTCAACGAGGTCCGCGAGTTCTTCGACGGGACCATCATCCTGTCGGGCTGCCTGTCCACAGGTCAGGACGTGGCCGGCGCGCTGATGCTGGGGGCCGACTTCGCCTACATGGGCACCCGCTTCATCAACACGACCGAGGCGATGGCCCCGCAGGCCTACAAGGACATGATCATCGACAGCGGCGCAACGGATATCGTCCACACGCCGGCCGTCTCGGGCATCCCGGCCAACTTCATGACCAAGTCGCTGGTCGAGAACGGCATCGATCCCAAGCAACTGCCCGAGCACAAGCTGGACATGGCCGACGAAGCCAAGGCCTGGAAGACCGTCTGGTCCGCAGGCCAGGGCGCCGGCGCCATCCACGATGTCCTGCCGACTGCGGAACTCATTACCCGACTGCGACAGGAATTCGCTCAGGCTACGGAACGGTTCGCCAAAACGACTGCGTTCGTCTAGGAACCCGACGCGCCTTCGCGCGTCTGGGAGTTCCATGATCCGTACCGCCACGCTCGCCGCCACCGCCCTCGTCCTGTTCACGGGCTCCGCTCACGCCCAGGACGCCGGAGGCGACTGGTCGTTCGGCCTCGGCGCGGCGACCGATAACCGGTCCAAGGACGCGTCCAAGTCGGATGGCGAGCCGTTCGTCTGGGGCGAGGCCCAGTGGTCGAACAGCAGCGGCTTCTTCTATGCCGGCCCGGCCTTCGAGACGATCAAGTCGTCTACCGGCTCGGATCTGGAAGTCTCGCTGGTCGCCGGCATCCGCCCGCAGCTGGCCGGCTTCGATCTGGACATCAGCGCCGAACACAAATGGCACGTCGACGCCAACCCCGGCGCGGACGATGACGCCTGGGAGTTCACCGCCGACATCAGCCGCTCCATCGGCCCGGCCAGCGCCCGCGTGCGCGTGCAGCACTCGCCCGACAGCACCGGCTCGACCGAAGTCTGGACCTGGGTTGCCCTGCGTGGCGGCTGGGACTTCACCAACAAGCTGAAAGGCACCGCCGAGATCGGCCGTCGTGAGCAGGACAACAGCATCGACTACACGGGCTGGAACGTCGGCTTCAGCTATGCCCTGACCGACGCAATCGAGGCCGACCTGCGTTGGCACGCGACCGACGCCGACGTGCCGGGCGAGCAATACAAGGACGGTCTGGTCGCCGGGATCGCCTTCGCCTTCTAGCAAAAAAGCTCTGCCGTCCCTAAATGGGGGCATGAGTTCGAATAGACCGACCACCCTGGAACGCGCGTACGAGCTGGCCAGGAGCGGAGCCTGCCGGTCCGTCAGCGACATCAAGCAGCAACTGTCCGCCGAGGGCTACGACCGCCTGCAGGACGCCCTGTACGGCCGCACCCTGACGTCCGACCTGCGCAAGCTCTGCCAGCAGCACTATGTCGACCCCGACGCCGGCGTGACGCCTGACGAAGGTGTCGCACCCGACTGACGGCGTCTGTTGAACGTTACGCGTGTGTGACATCGTCTCCGCAACGACAGAACGGAGACGCCCCATGTTCCTGACACTCGCCGCCGCCCTCGCCTTGCTGCCACAGCAGATCGAGGACCCGCTCGCACCGGCTCGCGAGGGCAAGCTCATGTGCGTTTCGCCCAATACCGAGGCGAAGACCTGTTCGGGCCTTGTGACCTACAGCTTCGAAGCCGACGGCGCGATCGTGACCGAGGCGCGCACGGCCGTCAGCGCCGCCCCGCCGATCGTCCTGCTCACCCGTACGCCGATGCACATGCGCGGCGCTCTGGAATGTTCGCGCACCGACGACTTCGCCAGCCAGATCACTGGCGTCGAGATCCAGGGCCAGGCCCTGGCGGGCGACCAGTTGAACGGCATGCGTCAGATCATCGGTGCGCAGGCCCAGCAGATGCTCGGAACAGGCGAGATGTGCGCCGCCTATCATTCCGCGGCGGACGATAAGGTCCGCTACGAGATCACAATGGAAGGCGTCGCCAAGCCCGAACTGGGCGGCGAGATTCTCTGGATCGACGCCAACGCCGGCTGGACCGTCGCGATATAGGTCAGCCCAGCGCCTGATCCAGATCCGCGATCAGGTCGTCCAGATCCTCGACCCCGACCGAGAGCCGGATCAGGTTCTCGGTCACCCCGCCCGCCTCGCGAACCTCCTTGGGGACGCTGGCGTGGGTCATGATGGCCGGGTGGTTCACCAGACTCTCCACCCCGCCCAGCGACTCGGCCAGGGTGAAGACCTGCACCCGCTCCAGCACCTGCTTCGTGCGGGCGAGATCGCCATCGATGATCGCGGTGACCATGCCGCCGTAGCGGCCGTTCATCTGGCGCGCCGCCAGCTCGTGCTGCGGGTGGCTGATCAGCCCCGGATAGATGACCTTCGCGATACCCTTGCGGGCCTCCAGCCAGCGGGCGACAGCGAGGGCGTTCTCGTTGTGCGCCTTCATCCGGAGCCCCAGTGTCTTCAGGCCGCGGTTGGCGAGGAAGGCGTCGAACGGCCCCATCACCCCGCCCACCGAGTTCTGCAGGAACTTCAGCTGGGTCGCGAGGTCGGCGTTGCCGGTCACCAGCGCGCCGCCGATGATGTCCGAGTGGCCGTTCAGATATTTGGTCGCCGAGTGCATGACCACGTCGGCGCCCAGCGACAGCGGCTGCTGGCTCCACGGCGTCGCGAAGGTGTTGTCGACCACGAGCAGCAGACCATGCGCTTTCGCGATCTTTGACAGGCCTTCGATATCGGCCAGCTTCATCAGCGGATTGGTCGGCGTCTCCGCCCAGATCATCCGCGTCTTGGGCGTGATCGCCGCCTCGACCGCGGCCAGATCAGCCATGTCGACATAGGCGAAGTCCAGCCCCATCGAGCGGCGCCGCACCCGCTCGAACAGACGCCACGATCCGCCGTACAGGTCGTCGCCCGTCACGATGTGCGAGCCGGCGTCCAGCAGCTCCAGCGCCGTCGAGGTCGCGGCCATGCCGCTGGCGAAGGCGAAGGCGTGCGAACCGCCCTCCAGATCCGCCAGACAGGCCTCGAACGCCTCGCGCGTCGGGTTCTTGCCCCGCGCGTACTCATAGCCCTTGTTCACGCCCGGGCTTTCCTGGGCGTAGGTCGAGGTCGCGTAGATCGGGGTCATCACCGCGCCCGTCGTCGGGTCCGGCTTCTGGCCGGCGTGGATGGCGCGGGTCGAGAAACCCTGACTGTTCTTCAGCGAGCTCATGCGGAGGTCTGATCCATTCGGCCGATGTTGCGGGCGTAGAAGGCGCGGGAGAGGTCGGCGATCTCCTGCCATTTCTCAGCGGTGAATAGATGGTTGGAGTTCCTCACAACCGCTTCTTCCACAAAAATGTCGTGTCCGCGCAGGAAGTCGATCCAGGCGGCGGTGTTGCGCGGCAGCACATGCGTGTCTCCATCCGCCCGGATCATCAGAACCGGAATGCGCCGGCGAGGAGCGCGAGGCGTATAGACGTCCACGCCGCCGGCCAATGCGATGGCGGCCGCTGCCCGGTTGTTCCCGAGCGCGCCGTCCACGGCGACATAGGATCCCAGAGAGTAGCCGAACATCGCCGTACGACGCGGATCCACACCTTGTTGGATCAGCCAGTCGACGGCGTGCTCCCCGACGTCGCGCCACGCTTCCATCATGCGCGGCGGCCGGATGCCGTTGTCCGGCTCTGCATCGGTGAACAGGGGCGCCAGAACCTGATAGCCGTCGGCGGCGAACTGCATCGCCAGCCAGTGCCAGGCCCCGCCTCGCGTCGACAGATTCGCCCCCGAGCCGGGCATCATCACGATCGCCGCGCGACGCCCCTCGCCCACCGGATGATAGCGGATCGTCCGGATCGGCTTGCGGTGGCTGAGGAAGGTCATCCCCTCCCAGGTGGGCCGGGGCGGGGGCGGCCCCGCATCCTGCCCCGTGGCCACCCCGGGCGCCGACAGGGCGCAGGCGCCCAGCAACAGCTCACGTCTTCTCATTGTCGTTTCCTCCCCGGGGCGGTCCCGTTGGCCGGGACCGGTTTGATGGGCGGCAGCGAAGCCTTCTCCCCGACTTCGCGGTCGTCGTTGGCTAGCGGTTGAGACTCAGGTGGTTGATCAGGTCGGTCCGGGTGATCAGGCCGACGAAGGTCTCGCCGTCCAGAATGATCGCCACGCGGTCACGGTCGAACAGCGGGATAAGGGCGTCCAGCGGCTCGCCGACCTGCACCGTATCCAGATCGCGCGTCATGGCGGACTGGACCGACTTGGCGAACCGTTCCTTGCGGGTGATCTCGTCGGTGTTCATCACGTGGACCAGATCGCTCTCGTCCAGAATGCCGACCAGACGGCCGTCCTGGATGATCGGCAATTGGGACACGTCCGCGCCCTTCATCCGCTTGAAGGCCGTGTCCAGCGTGTCTTCCGGACCGGCCACGACCACATCGCCCTTGGCGTATTTGCGCGTGATCAGGTCCGACAGGTCACCATGAAGCTCGCGCTCGCCCAGACCCTGATCGGCCAGCCAGGCGTCGTTGTAGACCTTGGACAGGTATTTGGCGCCGGTGTCGCAGACGAAGGTGACCATCCGCTTCGGCTCGGTCTGCTCGCGGCACCAGCGCAGGGCGGCGGCGATCAGGGTGCCTGAGGACGAACCGGCGAGGATGCCTTCCTTCAGCAGCAGTTCGCGAACCGTAGCGACCGCCTCGGCGTCCGGAATGGAATAGGCCTTGTCGATCAGGCTCATGTCGGCCGTGTCAGGCACGAAATTTTGACCGATGCCTTCAACGGTGTAGCTGCCCTCCGGCCCCGGCACGCCCTCGTTGACGATGCCCGCCAGGGTCGATCCGACAGGATCCGCCAGAATGACCTCGGCGTTCGAGCCGACACTTTTCAGATAGCGGGCGATGCCGGTGATCGTGCCGCCCGAGCCGATGCCGGCGGAGAAGGCGTCGATCTCACCGCCCATCTGCTCCCAGATCTCCGGGCCGGTGGTCCTGAAGTGGGCTTCCGAGTTGGCGTCGTTGGCGAATTGGTTGACGTAGAATCCGCCCGGGATCTGCTGCGCCAGACGCTCGGCCATATCGGTGTAGTACTCGGGGTGGCCGTGCGGCACGTCCGACCGCGTCAGGCGAACATCGGCGCCCATCGCCCTGAGATGCTGGATTTTTTCCTTGGACATCTTGTCCGGGATGACCAGAAGCACCTTATACCCCTTCGCTTGCCCCACGAGGGTCAGCGCCAGGCCCGTGTTGCCGGCCGTCGCCTCGACGATGGTGCCGCCGGGCTTCAGGAAACCCTCCGCCTCCGCCGCTGCGATCATCGACAGCGCGATGCGGTCCTTGATCGACCCGCCCGGGTTCTGCGCCTCCAGCTTCAGGAACAGGCGGCATTTCCCGGTGTCGATCTTCGTCACCTCCACCATCGGCGTCTTGCCGATCAGGTCCAGCAGCGAGCTGGTCGGTCCGGCGAGGACCGGGGCGGGGGCGACAGACATTCACGAACTCCATGGAGGCTTCGGGCCGGAAGCTAGGCCCGCCCCTCCCGGTTCACAACCCGCCCGACATTTCCCGCATCGAAGAAGCGGCAAAGGGCGGTATTAGAAAGACCAAATGACCAAACCTCCCCGCCGGCCCGCCGCCGGCCTCCCCGACAAGGCCACCCTCCTCGCCTTCCTGCGAGAAGCCGGGTCTGCCGAGAAAACCGATATCGCCCGCCACTTCGGCCTGAAGGGCGGCGACCGACGCGCCCTGCGCGAAATGATCCGCGAGCTCGAAGCCGAAGGCGCGCTCGGAAAACGTGGCCGCAAGGGCTTCTCCGAATCCGGCGCCCTGCCCCCCGTCGGCGTCGCCGACGTGGTCGAGCGTGACGTCGACGGCGACATGTACGTCCGTCTCGTGGACGCCTCCGACGACGCCCCCCGCGCCGTCCTGATGCCCGACAACTCGGGCCGCACCGGCCCGGCCCCCGGCATGGGCGACCGCCTGCTGGTCAAGTTCACCCGCGGCGCCGAGGGCTGGGAAGCCCGTCTGGTGAAGAAGCTCGACAGCGAGCGCACCCGCGTGCTCGGCGTCATCCGCAAGTCCAACCGCGAGGTCCGGGTCGAACCGGTCGACCGCCGTTCGAAGGACGTCCTGCTGGCGCCCCACGCCCAGTCCGAGGGTCTGAAGGACGGCGACCTCGTGCTCGCGGCCATCGAGAAGGGCGACCAGCGCTACGGACCCAAGCGCGGCAAGATCCTCGAGACCATCGGCCGCGAGGACGATCCCCGCGCCGCCTCCCTGATCGCCATCCACTCGCACGGCGTCCCGACCGGCTTCTCGGAGCAGGTCGAGCAGGAGGCCGGCGATCAGGAACTGCCGTCGCTGAAGGGCCGCGAGGATCTGCGCGAACTGCCGCTGATCACCATCGACCCGGCCGACGCCCGCGACCACGACGATGCCGTCTACGCCCACAAGGACGAGGATCCGAAGAACCCCGGCGGCTGGATCGTCTGGGTCGCCATCGCCGACGTCGCCGCCTACGTCCGCCCCGGCACGGCGCTGGACCGCGAGGCTCGGGACAAGGGCAACTCGACCTACTTCCCCGACCGCGTCGAACCGATGCTGCCGGAGCGGCTGTCCAACGGCCTGTGCAGCCTGACCGAGGGCGACAACCGCGCCTGCATGGCCGTGCGGATGGTCTTCGACAAGGACGGCCGCAAGACGGGCCACAAGTTCGTTCGCGGCCTGATGCGCTCCAAGGCCAAGCTCAGCTACGAGCAGGCCCAGGCCGCCATCGACGGCCAGCCCGACGACACCACCGCCCCGATCATGGAGCAGATCCTTTATCCGCTCTGGAATGCCTACCACGCCATGCTGAAGGGCCGCCTGAAGCGCAGCCCGCTGCAGATCGAGAGCGCCGAGCGCCGCATCCGCATGACCAACGGCGAGATCACCTCGATCGAGCCGCGTGTCTCCCTCGAAGCCCACCGGCTGATCGAGGAGATGATGATCCAGGCCAATGTCTGCGCCGCCGAGACGCTGGAGCAGAAGAAGATCCCCCTGCTCTACCGCGTCCACGATGCTCCCAGTCAGGAGAAGCTCTTGAACCTCGGCGACTTCCTCGGCACCATCGGCAAGCCGTGGAGCAAGGGCGAGCCGGCCACGACCAAGCGCTTCAACAAGCTGCTGGACGAGACCCGCGACGGCGAGCATGCCGAGGTGGTCAACGAGGTGGTCCTGCGCACCCAGATGCAGGCCATCTACAGCCCCGAGAACGTCGGCCACTTCGGCCTGAACCTCGACCGCTACGCCCACTTCACCTCGCCGATCCGCCGCTACTCGGACCTGATCGTCCACCGCGGCCTGATCCGCGGGCTGGGCCTCGGCAAGGACGGGCTGACCGATCGCGAGATCGCCGAGCTACCCGCCATCGCCGAGCATGTCGTCATGACCGAGCGCCGCTCCATGGCCGCCGAGCGCGACGCCATGGACCGCTATATCGCCGCCTTCCTCGAGGACCGCGTCGGCGCGACCTTCACCGGCCGCATCACCGGCGTGACCCGCTTCGGCCTGTTCATCCGGCTGGACGAGACGGGCGCCGACGGCCTTGTGCCGGTTTCCTCGCTGGGCAACGAGTATTTCACCCACGACGACCGCAGCCACGCCCTCGTCGGCGAACGCTCTGGCCTCCGCTGGACGCTGGGCCGCACGGTCGAGGTCAAGCTGCGCGAGGCGACGCCGGTGACCGGCGGCCTTCTGTTCGAGATGCTGTCCGACCCGGCTCCGCGCGATCCCAACGCCCCTTCGGCCCGTCTCGGCATGCGCGCCCGCGGCGCGAAGGATGGCGGCTATCCCAAACGCGGCGGCGGTCGTCCCGGCGGTCCCAAGCCCCGCAATGGCGGCAAGCCCTCTGGCGGCCTGAAAGGCGTCCGCAAGGGCAAGCGCCGGTGACGCCGGCGACGCAGTTCCTCCCCCAACGGGGGAGGGGGACCGCGAAGCGGTGGAGGGGCGTCCGATACAGGCTCGGCCCTCTTCAGAATCGCGCACGCCTGCAGGCCCCTCCACCATCCATCGCCTCCGGCTCTGGATGGTCCCCCTCCCCCGTTGGGGGAGGAATGTGATGCCCCAGCCGTTCGACGCCGCCCAGGACCTGCATGATGCGCCTCGCACCGGCGGTCGTCAGCGTCCGAAGGATGCCGCCACCCTGATCCTGACCCGCCCCCGCAACGGCGGGGTCGAGGTGCTGATGGGCCGGCGGGCTCAGGGCCACGTCTTCATGGCGTCCAAATGGGTGTTTCCGGGCGGCAAGGTGGAGCGCACCGACGGCACGGCCGGCTTCGCCACCGACCTGTCGCCCGCCGACGCCGGCCGGCTCGCCCGCGAGGTCAGCCCGCACCGCGGCCGGGCCCTCGCCCTCGCCGCCGTGCGCGAGACCTTCGAGGAAACCGGCCTGTTGCTGGCCGAGCCCGCGCCCGTCGCCTCCGTCGCCGGACCGTGGCGCGAGTTCCGGGCGGAGGGCGCCCTGCCCGACCTCGCCGCCCTGTCCTATGTCGCCCGCGCCATCACCCCGCCAGGCCGCACGCGCCGCTTCGACGCCCGCTTCTTCATGGCCAACGCCTCGGCCCTGCTGCATCCGGAACCGACGGCCGGGTCCGGCGAACTGGACGAGATCGCCTGGCTGCCGCTGGACGAGGCCCGCGCGCTGGACCTGCCTGCCATCACCCGCTTCGTGCTGGGCGAGGTCGCGGAGCGGCTGGATCACCACGAGCGCCCCCTGCCCTTTGTCCGCATGATCCGCGGCCAGCACGTCATCGAGCATCAGGACTGCCCATGGCCGACACGGCGATCACCCTGCGCCTGACCGTCGCCGATCCGGTCCCCGGCGTTCGCTACAGCCTGCAGAAGGACGACGCGCCGTTCGAGCCGGTCACCGCGACCGACGCGTCCCTGTCCTTCGATGTCCCGATCCATCTGTCCGACGACGGCCGTTTCCTGGGTCCCTTCGTCCGGCGTGAGGGCAAGGAGCGGCGCTTCGTCTACATCCGGATCGGAACCTCGGCGGGCGACCATTCCAGCGAATGGAGCCGCCGGGCCAAGATCGACATCCATGACATCCCGCCGGCCCTGCTGGATCAGGCCCGCGCCGGCCGCACGCTGGAAGTCGTTCTCCCCGGCCGCGGCAAGGACGGCACGCCCGCCTGCGCGACGGTAAGGCCGGTGAAGGGCTGGGCCGCGGTCTAGTCCGCGATCGGCCGTGTCAGATCGAATTCCACGCGGAAAAAGCGCCCGCCCGGACGGCTGAGCTCATAGGCGAACATCCGCTCCGGATGCACCTCGACCGCCCAGGTGTTGGTGGTCGAGACATTGGCTCCGCCGGCGACGAATTGGTCGATCGAGTCCTGATCCACCGGGAATTCCTGCCGCTCGGCCGTGCCGGCGGCCGCCGTGTCGCCGCCGTACATGTGATAGCCGTGGATTTCGCCCTGCTCGTCCCGGTGATCGTGCTTCAGGCGCAGGCCCGTGTCGGTGCGGGTAATGACCCAGCGGCGCGAACGGTCCTCGCCGACGGCGAACGGAATGCCGACCTCGTCGGCGGCGCAGTCGCGAACATGCATGACCAGCCGCTTGCCGCGGAAGTCGGCGTCGGCGGCGTCGGTCGACACCACCTGCCCCTCGAAAGACTGCCCGCACAAGGCGTTCAGCCGCGCCAGAAAGGCATCCTGCGGGTTCGTCGGTTCCTGCGCGGCGGCCGGAACGGACAGCGAAGCGGCCGCGATCGCGGCTAGAAACAGCGTTTTCATGGGCCCGAGCGTGGCCCTTGCGGGCTTCATGCTCAATGCGTCGTCTGGCCCGTTGACTTCGCAGCGCGCCTGAGTATGTTCCGCGCCTCTTGTTTTCCGCGGCTTTCGCCGTCGCAAAGGTAATTTCCGATGGCCAAGCCGGCTTCCATCAAGATCCGCCTGAACTCGACCGCCGACACCGGCTTCTTCTACGTCACCAAGAAGAACGCCCGTACGATGACCGAAAAGATGGTCGTCAAGAAGTACGACCCGGTCGTGAAGAAGCACGTCGAGTTCAAGGAAGGCAAGATCAAGTAAGATCCTGCTTCCAAAGCGTTTTGAAAGCGCCCGGTCAGCGATGACCGGGCGTTTTTCGTTTGACCCCTCCGTCTCGCCGGCTGCGCCGTCGAGCCACCTCCCCACTGCGTGGAGAGGTGAACGCAACCCCCTCACCTCTCCGCGTAGCGGGGAGGGGGACCATGCGAAGCATGGTGGAGCGGTAACCGTGCTAAGAGACGAACATGACCGACGACGCCCCCGCCAACGAGACCCCCGCCCAGAAGGCGCTGCGCCTCAAACAGGCGAAGATCGACTCGCGCCCTCAACCGCCTCGCGGCGGAAAGTTCCAGCGTGAACAGTCCGCCCGCATCGCCGCCGGCAAGTCCAAGCCCTGGATGAGTCGCTGACGTCGGCCGTCAGGCCGCGCGCGCGATGACCTGATTCCGGCCGCGCGACTTGGCCTCATAGACGCCCTCGTCAGCCCGCTTCAGCAGGGCGTCCGGGTTGTCGCTGCCGCCGCTCGACGCGGCCACGCCGACCGAGACGGTGATCGTAAGGCTCTCGGCGCCACCCATGATCGGGAAGGGCATGGAGCCGACATCGCGGCGGATACGGTCGGCTACGATGGAGGCGTCCTGCAGGCTGGCGCCCGGCATCACCACCACGAACTCCTCGCCGCCCAGGCGGCACGGCAGGTCGATGGCGCGGACGTTGGTGGCCAGACGCACCGCGAACTCGCGCAGCACCTCGTCGCCGGCGTCGTGGCCAAAGCCGTCGTTGACCTGCTTGAAATGGTCGATGTCCATGACCAGCACGGCGACCGGATCGCCGCCCTGCCCCGCCCGACTCATCAGCGCCTGTAGCTGGCCCGCCATGTAGCGACGATTATGCAGCCCGGTCAGCGCGTCGGTGACGGCCATCTCGAGGCTGTAGTCCAGCTTCTGCTTAAGGAAGTCGGCATAGCGTTTGCGGAGGATCTGGGTCCGCGCGCGAGCGTCCAGCTCTTCCGGGTCCACTGGTCGCGGCAGGATGTCGTTGACGCCCAGCTCCAGCGCCTTGACCAGCCGCGGCCGATCCGCCGGATCGACCACCGCCAGGATCGGCGTGCGCCGCGACGCCTCGGTCGAGCGCACCTGCGCCACGAACCGCAGTCCGTCGAACTCGGATGCCGAGACATTGACGATCATCAGGTCCACCGGTCCGCGCGCCGCGATCAGGGCCGCGGCCGGATCGGTCTCAATCACCGGGCGATGCTCGCCCTGCAACTGCTCGCAGATCTTCTCGGCCTGCCTGGCGTTGTCATCGACGACCAGAACCCGACCGCCCGAACCGCGCAGGCGTCCGGCGCCGTCGGTGTCCACGCCCAGCCGGCGACCGCTCTCCTCGCGCTCGCGCAGTTCGTCCATGACGGCCTTGAGCCGCACCAGCGACTTCACGCGGGCGAACAGGATGACGTCGTCGATCGGCTTGGTGACGAAGTCGTCGGCGCCGACCGCCAGCCCCTTCATCTTGTCCTCTCGCCCGTCCAGGGCGGTGACCAGAACGACAGGGATGTGCCGGGTGACCGGATCGGCCTTCAGCCGGCGACAGGTCTCGAACCCGTCCATGCCCGGCATCATGACGTCCAGCAGGATGATGTCGGGCCGCTCGGCCGAGGCGATCTCGAGCGCCCGCGCGCCGTCGGTCGCCGTCAGAACCTCGTAGTACTCAAGCGTCAGCTTGGCCTCGAGCAGGCGGACGTTCGGTTCGACGTCGTCGACAACGAGAATGCGCGCCGTCATCCGCCCTACCCCAGATGCTTCCGGACCACTTCGAGGAAGTGCATCACGGAAATGGGTTTGGAGATGTAGGCCTCGCAGCCGCCCTGGCGGATCCGCTCCTCGTCGCCCTTCATGGCGAAGGCCGTCACGGCGACGACTGGGATATGGTTCAGCTCTTCGTCGTCCTTCAGCCACTTGGTGACCTCAAGTCCGCTGATTTCCGGCAGCTGGATATCCATCAGGATCAGGTCGGGACGATACTGGCGGGCGAGCGCAAGCGCCTGCAGCCCCTCGCGGGTCTGGAGGGTCTCGTAGCCCTGCGAGTCGAGAAGATCATGAAATAGCTTCATGTTCAGCTCGTTATCCTCGACGATGAGGACTTTCTTCTGCATCACCAACCCGGCCTGTTTCGCCTCTGTTCGCGCGGTTGCGCCTGAGGCTTGTTCGCCTTCTTCGGATGCACTCTGCCCTGCGCAGTCTTAAGTTGGGGTGAAGCGACGCTTCGTGCAGGGACCAGATGAAATCCATCTGCCGCGATTGCCTGTGGACCGGGGACCGCAAGGTCGAACGCTGCGACGCCTGCGCGTCGCGGCGGGTCGTCGCGCACGACGAACTCGACAACCTCACCATCGCCCATCTGGACTGCGACGCCTTCTACGCCTCGGTCGAGAAGCGGGACCGGCCGGAGCTGCGCGACCTGCCCGTCATCATCGGCGGCGGCAAGCGCGGCGTGGTCTCGACGGCCTGCTACGTCGCCCGCCTGTACGGCGTCGGCTCGGCCATGCCGATGTTCAAGGCGCTGAAGGCCTGCCCAGAGGCCGTCGTCATCAAGCCGGACTTCGGCAAGTACGTCCCCGAGAGCGAGCGTATCTTCGGCATGGTGCGCGAACTGACGCCGCTGGTGCAGACCCTGTCGCTGGACGAGGCCTGGATCGACCTGAAGGGCACCGAACGCCTGAACGGCGGCCCGCCGGCCTTCCAGCTGATCCGCCTGCAGAAGCGGATCGAGGACGAGACCGGCCTGACCGTCTCCATCGGACTGGCGACCAACCGATTCCTCGCCAAGGTCGCGTCGGAACTGGACAAGCCGCGCGGCTTCTCGGTGCTGGGCTCCGATGCCCCCGCCCTGCTGGCCCCTAAATCCATCCGCATCCTGCCGGGCGTCGGCCCCGTCTTCGGCAAGACCCTGCAGAGCGACGGCTACGCCACCGTCGGCGATCTGGCCCGCGCCGATGTGCGCGATCTGGTCAAACGCTACGGCGAAACGGGCCTTCGCCTGCACGACCTCAGCCACGGCCGCGACGCCCGCGCGGTGAAGCCCGAGCATGATCGCAAGGGCATGAGCGCCGAGACCACCTTCAACGAGGACCTGACCGACCTCGCCGATCTCGAGGCCGAGCTCTGGCCCCTGTGCGAAAAGCTGGCGACCAAGGCCCGCCGCGACGGTGTCGCCAGCCGCGTCATCGTGCTGAAGCTGCGCAAGACGGACTTCAAAATCGTCACCCGCCGCATCAGCCTGCCCGAACCGATCCAGACCGCCCGCGCCCTGTTCGCCGCCGGCCGGGACCTGCTGAAACCCGAACTGGGCATCCCCTACCGTCTGATCGGCATCGGCATGGGCGAGGTGGTCGACGCCATCGACGGCCCCGCCGCACTGTTCGAAAGCGCCGAGGCCCGCACGCTCAAGACCGAAAAGGCCATCGACGCGCTCCGGGACAAGTTCGGAAAGTCCGCGATCGTGGCGGGACGGGCGTTGAAGGGCTGACGTATTCCTCCCAGCCAGGGGAGGGGGACCGCCGGAACGGCGGTGGAGGGGCGGTTGATCCGCGCACGATCTGCCGCCCCTCCACCATGCTTCGCATGGTCCCCCTCCCCCAAGGGGGAGGAACACGCTAAACCGCCCCCAAATCCAGACGGAGGAAATCCATGACTGTCGCCGCCCGCCTCGCCGAACTCGGCATCAACCTGCCCGAACCCGCCAAGGCGGTCGCCAACTACGTGCCGTTCGTCCAGACCGGCAACCTGCTGCACATCTCCGGCCAGCTGTCGAACGACGCCTCGGGCGGCCTGAAGGGCACCGTCGGCGCCGACGTTTCGCAGGACGACGCGGTCAAGGGTGCGCGCATGTGCGGCGTGAACCTTCTGGCCCAGATGTCGGCCGCGCTGGACGGCGATCTGGAGCGCGTCGTGCGCGTCGTGAAACTGGGCGGCTTCGTCCAGGCCGCCGGCGACTTCGAGGCCATCCCGGCCGTCATCAACGGCTGCTCGGACCTGATGGTCGAGGTCTTCGGCGACAAGGGCCGCCACGCCCGTTCGGCCGTCGGCGTCTACAAGCTGCCGCTGGGCTTCGCCGTCGAGGTGGACGCCATCGTGGAAGTCCGCTGACCGGCGCCAATCTACAGTCTTCCGCGAAGCGGCGTCAGAACCCTCGTCTGATGCCGCTGTTCGCTGGTTCGTCACAACGAACACAACGACGTCACAGCGGGCGCAACGGTATCGGCGTCACGCGCAGGCCTCGTCGTGCCCGTTGTGAACCCGTTGTGCTCGCTGTGATGAACCCACTTCCCGAACGGACCGCATGACCTTCGCGATCCGCGTTCACAACACCGTATCCGACATCGGCCGGGAGGCGTGGGACGCCTGCGCCTCCCCGACCGGCGATCCGTTCGTCTCCTTCGACTTTCTGGACGCCTGCGAGGCGTCCGGCAGCGCCGTCCCGGCCCAGGGCTGGGCCGGCCGCCATCTGGCGCTGGAAGACGCGGACGGCCGCGTCATCGGCGTCATGCCCCTCTGGCTCAAGGGCCACAGCCAGGGCGAATACGTCTTCGATCACAGCTGGGCCGATGCGTATGAGCGCGCCGGCGGCCGCTACTATCCCAAGCTCCTCGGGGCCGTGCCCTTCACCCCCGTGACCGGCCCGCGCTTCCTCGCCCATCCCGACGCCGACGCGGCGACGGTGCGCGAGGCCCTGCTTCAGGGAGCCCTGACCCTGACGGAGCGGCTCGGCGTCTCGTCGCTGCACGTCAACTTCCCGACCCGCGAGGACTGGGACGCCATGGGCGAGGCCGGCCTGCTGCGTCGGCAGGACATGCAGTATGTCTGGCGCAACGGCGGCTACGCGACCTTCGACGACTTCCTGTCGGCCCTGTCGTCCAACCGCCGCAAGACGATCCGGCGCGAGCGGCGCGAGGCGCAGGCCGGGCTCGACATCCGCACCCTGACTGGCGCCGACATCCGGCCGGAGCACTGGGACGCCTTCTTCGGCTTCTACATGGACACCGGCTCGCGGAAGTGGGGCCGGCCCTATCTGACGCGGGAGTTCTTCGCCCGCATCGGCGAGACAATGGCCGACCGCATCGCTCTTGTGATGGCTTTCCGGGACGAGCGCCCCATCGCCGGCGCGCTCAACCTGATCGGCCGCGACGCCCTGTACGGCCGCCAGTGGGGCTGTCTCGAGGACGTCCCCTTCCTGCATTTCGAGCTCTGCTATTATCAGGCCATCGACTTCGCCATCGCGCACGGACTGTCGCGGGTCGAAGCCGGCGCGCAGGGCGAGCACAAGATCGCCCGCGGCTACCTGCCATCCCCGGTCTACTCGGCCCACTTCATCGCCGATCCGGCACTGCGTGGGCCGGTCGCCGACTATCTGGAGCGGGAGCGCCCGGCGGTCGATTCAGAGATCGAGGGCCTGACGGAAGAACTCTCGCCCTTCCGCCGCGACCTCGGCTGATCAGCGCGCCGCCTCGCGGTCGCCGATGAACCAGCCGGCGATCCAGCTGATGACGCCCGTCACGATCGCCGCGCCGATCCCGGCCGCGAGCCCGTTCACCGCGAACCCGCCCAGCAACCAGGCCACCAGCCCGATCACCGCGGCGTTCACCACCAGCAGGAACAGGCCGAACGTCAGGATCGTCAGCGGGAAGGTCAGGATGGTCAGGATCGGCCGCACGATGGCGTTGGCCACGCCCAGCAGGATCGCCGCCAGAATCAGCGAGCCGCTGTCGCTGAACGACACCCCCGGCACGATCCGCGAGGCCGCCCACAGGGCCAGACAGGTGACGAGGAACTGAACGATGAAACGCAGCATGGCGGCCTCCCGATTGAACCTTGACCATAACACGCGAAGCCGCCCGGGGTTCTGTTTTCCCGGTTGGAATTGCTAGGGTGTCCGCGACGAACCGGAGCCTCCCATGACCCTTCACGCCGCCTACGACCCCGACAACATCTTCGCAAAGATCCTGCGCGGCGAGATTCCGTCGGTGAAGGTGTGGGAGGACGACGACGTCCTGGTCTTCATGGACGTCTTCCCCCAGTCCGAGGGGCACGTCCTGATCATCTCCAAGACCTCGACCGCCCGGACCATGCTGGAGATGGAGCCCGAGGCGCTCGCCAAGGTCACCGCCGCCACCCAGCGCACGGCGAAGGCCATCGAGAAGGCGCTGAAGCCCGAGGGCTTCTCGGTCTTCCAGTACAATGGCGATGCCGGCGGGCAGACAGTCTTCCACCTGCACTTCCATATCGTGCCCCGCTGGTCCGACCGGCCAATGAAAGGGCATGGCCATGCGCCGATGGCAGACTCGGCCATGCTGCGTGGTTTGGCTGACCGGATCGCGGCGGCGCTGGACTGATCCGGCGAAGCCGGCATCCCTCAAGTTCATCACAGCGCACACAACGATGCACGGCGCGCACAAAGGGCCTGAACCACGTGCGGCTATCGTCGTGTCCGTTGGGAACCCGTTGTGTTCGCTGTGACGAACCATGTTCAGAAGGGCGCTCCGCGGCGATCTAGAGCGGCCCGCGGAAGATGAACCATGCCCCGGCGATGATCAGGACGAAGCCCACCGCGTGGTTCATCGTCAGCTTCTCGCCGAGGAAGGTGACCGAGAACACGGCGAAGACGATCAGGGTGATCACCTCCTGCATCGTCTTCAGCTCGGCCGCCGAATAGACCTGATGCCCGATCCGGTTGGCGGGCACGGCGAGGCAGTATTCGAAGAAGGCGATGCCCCAGCTGACGATCACCACGATCCACAGCGGCTTGGACCCGAATTTCAGGTGACCGTACCAGGCCAGCGTCATGAAGACGTTGGAGGCGACCAGCATCAGCACCGGCGCCAGGTGAGGAATCGAGATCGGCACTTCAGCCCCCGCTTGCGTCCCGCCTCATGCGCCAGCATAAGGACCGCCCGTCAAGCGGGACGCCGGATTAGCACAGCGGTAGTGCAGCGGTTTTGTAAACCGAAGGTCGGGGGTTCGATCCCCTCATCCGGCACCACTTCCTCCCCGCCTCCTTAGCCCCCTCCGAGGGCCACCGCCACGCGGTAGGTGACGAAGGCCGCGAGGTAGGCCAGACCGAACATGTAGACGATCATGATCCAGGTCCAGCGCAGCGAGTTGGTCTCGCGACGGACCACGCCCAGAGTCGGCAGGCACTGCGGCGCGAAGATGTACCAGGCCAGGAAGGCCAGTCCCGTCGCCAGCGACCAGTTCGCCGCCAGTACGCCGGCCATGGCGCCGGTCGCGTTCTCGGCGTCCGCTACGGAGTAGACGGTCCCCAGCGCGGCCACCGCCACCTCGCGCGCGGCCATGCCGGGCACCAGGGCCACGACCATCTGCCAGTTGAAGCCGATCGGCTGGAACAGCGGCGCCAAGGCGTGGCCGATCATGCCGGCGAAGGAGTAGTCGATGGCCGGTCCCGTCGCGCCTTCCGGCGGATAGGGGAAGGTCGACAGGAACCACACGGCGATCATCAGCGGCAGGATGATCCGGGCCGCGCGGTTGATGAAGATCTTCGCCCGAAGCCACAGATTGAACAGGACATTCTTGATGTCCGGAACCTTGTAGGCCGGCAGTTCCATCATGAAGGGCTCGGTCGAGCCTCTCCACAGAATCTTGCGGATCACGAAGGACACCGTCAGGGCGCTGACGATGCCGGCGGCGTACAGGCCGAACATGACGAGGCCCTGCAGGTTCACGAACCCCCAGACCGTCTCGTTCGGGATGAAGGCGGCGATGATCAGCACATAGACCGGAATACGGGCCGAGCAGGTCATCAGCGGAGCGACCAGAATGGTGGTCAGGCGGTCGCGACGATTGTCGATCACCCGCGTCGCCATGATGCCCGGAATGGCGCAGGCGAAGCTGCTCAGCAGCGGGATGAACGCCCGACCGTGCAGGCCGGCCCCGCCCATGATCTTGTCCATCAGGAAGGCCGCGCGGGCCATGTAGCCGAAGTCTTCCAGCGCGATGATGAAGGCGAAAATGATCAGGATCTGCGGCAGGAACACCAGCACGCTGCCGACCCCGCCGATCAGGCCGTCCACCAGCAGGCTCTGCACCAGTCCCCAGGCGCCAGCGTCAGGGATCAGGGCGGCGACGCCCTGCCCCAGCAGGCCCATCAGGCTCTCGATGCCGTCCATGGCCGGTGCGGCCCAGGCGAAGACCGACTGGAACATCACGAACAGGATGGCCATGAGGATCGCCAGACCGGCCACCGGATGCAGCAGCACGCCGTCGATCTTGCCTGTCAGGGTGTCCGGCCGCTCGGGCGGCAGGACATGGGCCTTCATGATGCGCTCGGCCTCGCGCGCCTTGCTGCGCAGGGCCTCGGCATCCGGGGCGACCCATTCGCTGTCCGGCAGGACGGGGGG
>NZ_BAAAGA010000004.1:111954-122108 GCF_039523815.1 Brevundimonas kwangchunensis
CCCCCCGCCTCGACCGCGGCCACCAGTTCGTCGACACCGCGCTTGCGGGTCGCCACCGTGGTGATGATCGGAATGCCCAGCTCGGCGCGCAGGCCGTCCAGATCGATGCGCAGGCCCTGACGCTGGGCGATGTCGTACATGTTCAGCGCCAGCACCATCGGCCGGCCGACGGCCTTCAGCTCCAGGATCAAACGCAGGACCAGACGCAGGTTGGTCGCATCGGCCACCGCCACCACGACGTCGGGCAAGGCCTCGCCGGCCAGCTTGCCGAGGACCACGTCGCGCGTGACCTCCTCGTCCGGGCTGCGGGCACGCAGGGAATAGGTGCCCGGCAGGTCCAGCACCGACAGGGTCCGGCCCGAGGCGGCGCGGATCGTGCCCTCCTTCCGCTCGACGGTCACGCCGGCGTAGTTGGCCACCTTCTGGTGCGAGCCGGTCAGGGCGTTGAACAGGGCCGTCTTGCCGCTGTTCGGATTACCGACCAGGGCGACGCGGGGCGTGCGAACCTGCATGTCCATCAGGCGGCCGCCGTTTCCAGCCGGATCGAGATGCTGGCGGCCTCGTGCCGGCGCAGCGCCACGCGCATGTCATCGACCTTCATGGCGATCGGATCGCGGCCGAACAGGCCCTCGTGCAGCAGTTCGACGCGCGCACCTTCGACGAAACCCAGCTCCAGCAGTCGGCGCTCCAGCTCGACCGCATGGTCGATATGGTGGCCGTGATCGCCGACCTGAACGATCACGCCGCGCGCGCCCTTGCGGGCTTCGCTGAGTTTGAGGATGTCGGACATGGGACTCGCTACAGCGGGGGCGGCTTCCGGGCCGCGCTCTTCCTGACAGTGATTATCAGGCGCGACGGCTCGCAGTCCAGTCCGGCTGGACGTTTCGACCAGTTGCCCGACGCGACGGTTGGGCTATCACCGACAGGTTCTCCGGGAGCCGTTCGATGATCCGCCAGACCCTCGCCGCCATGGCCGTGATGACCCTCGCCGCCTGCGGTGAAAGCAACGCGCCGGAAGCCCCGGCTGCACCGCCGCGCCCGCAGGCCACGCCGGAACAGAAGGCGGCGCTGCTGGCCTCCCTGCCCACGCCCTACAATGCCGGAGATCTGGACAACGGCCGCCGCGTCTTCGCCCGCTGTCGCGCCTGTCACACCATCACCGAAGGCGGGCCCAACATGACCGGCCCGAACCTGTACGGCATGTTCGGCCGCACCGCGGGCACGCACCCCGGCTACAACTACTCGACCGCCGTGAAGGAAGCCGGCTTCGCCTGGGACGCCGGGCGTCTGGATCACTGGCTGGAGAACCCGCGCACCTTCCTGCGCGGCACCAAGATGAGCTTCGCCGGCATCCCCGACGAGACCGACCGCCGCGATGTGATCGCCTGGCTCAAGGTCGAGACCGGGTACGCGCCGCCGGCTGAGCCGGCGGCCGCGCCCTGATCTATTCCGCCGCCGCGGGAACCGCGTCGTTGGCCGTCGTCTCCTGCGCTTCCCACTCCTCGATCTTGCGGGCGGTGTACTCCGGCGACTTGGTGAAGCGCGCCAGCACGCCGTAGATCACGGGCACCACGAACAGGGTCAGGATGGTGGCGAAGATGGCGCCGGCGAAGATCACCACGCCGATCGTCTGACGGCTGCCGGCCCCCGCCCCCTGCCACAGGGCCAGCGGCAGCGCGCCGAAGGCGGTGGCGATCGAGGTCATGATGATCGGGCGCAGACGCAGGGTCGACGACTCGATGATCGCGTCGCGGATCGAGCGGCCTTGGTCACGAAGCTGGTTCGCGAACTCGACGATCAGGATGCCGTTCTTGGCGGCGACCCCGATCAGGATGATCAGGCCGATCTGCGAGTAGATGTTCAGGCTGGAGCCCGCCATCACCAGTCCGAACAGCCCACCGGCGGCGGCCAGCGGCACGGTCAGCATGATGACCGCCGGGGTGATCCAGCTCTCGAACTGCGCGGCCAGCACCAGGAAGACCAGCAGGAGGGCGAAGCCGAAGGCGGCCATGACCGCGCCGCCCGCTTCCTGCTGGTCGCGCGCCGCGCCGCCCCACTGGGTCGTCACCACGCCCTGCGGCTGCTCCGACGCGACCTGCGTCAGGAACTGGGTCGCATCGGCGATGGTCGTGCCGGGGTTCAGATCGGCGCTCAGGGTGATCGAACGCTGGCGATCCAGACGACGACGGTCCGGAGTGTCGCCCGAGGTCTGGGTGTTCACCACCGCCGACAACGGCACCAGCTGGCCCGAGCCTGTGTTCACATACAGCGCCTCCAGATCGCCGACGGTGCGGCGGTTGTCGCGCTCGGTTTGCAGGATGACGTCGTACTCCTGCCCGCCCTTCAGATAGGTCGTGGCGCGCCGGGAGCCGAACATGGTCTCCAGGGTCCGGCCGATCGACTGGGACGAGACTCCCAGCGCCGCGGCCTTCTCCGGATCGACATCGACGAGCAGGCGCGGGGCGTTGGGCTCGTAGTTCAGGCGCGGACGCGAGAAGCCGGGGTTCTCCAGCGCACGCGCCAGAACCGGCTGCAGCCAGTTGTAGATGTCCTCGTACTCCGAGCCGGTCACGACCATCTCGACGGAGTTGGAGTTGCCGCCGCCGCGCTGGAAGGCGCCCGGCGTCGAGGCGTTGACCTGGGCGTCCGTCTGGCCGCGCAGCTTGCCGTTCAGCTCCTGCGCGATCTCGTCAGCCGCGCGGTCGCGCTTCGACCAGTCGGCCAGCACCATGGTGGCGTTGCCCGAGTTGAAGCTGCCGCCGCCAAAGCCCGGCGCCGAAACCAGATAGCTCTCGGCTTCTCCGCTGGCCTTGTACTCGGCCAGGATCGGCTCGAGGCCCATCATGATGTTGCGGGTGTAGTCGAAGCCCGCGCCCTCGGGGCCCTGCACGCGGACGGTCACCCGGCCACGGTCTTCCGGCGGCACCAGTTCGTCCGGCAGGGTGATGAACATCACCGTGGTGCCGATGGCCACCAGAACGATCAGGCCGATCACGCCGAACAGAGCGGCCTTGGCGCCCAGCATGGAGCGCAGGGAGTTGCCGTAGGACTCGCGCAGCTTGTCCATCGCGAAGTCGACCTTGCGGGCGAGCCAGCCGCCCGTCTGTGCGGGCTTCAGGATCTTGGACGCCAGCATCGGCGACAGGCTGAGCGCCAGGAAGGCCGAGAAGGCCACGGCCGCGGCAATGGCGGCGGCCAGTTCGACGAAGAGACGGCCGACGTAGCCCGGCAGGAACAGCAGCGGCGCGAACACCGCCAGCAGCACCACGGTCGTGGCTACGACGGCGAAGAACACCTGACGCGCGCCCCGCTCGGCGGCGACCAGCGGCGGCTCGCCAAGGTCCAGACGGCGCTGGATGTTCTCGACCACCACGATGGCGTCATCGACCACCAGACCGATGGCCAGCACCAGCGCCAGCAGGGTCAGCAGGTTCAGCGAGAAGCCTAGCGGCGCCAGAACGATGAAGGTCGCCAACAGGCAGATCGGAGCCACGATCGACGGGATCAGCGCCGCGCGCAGCGACCCCAGGAAGATGAAGTTCACCAGCGCCACCAGCGCCATGGCGATGCCGATGGTGATCCAGACCTCGTCGATGGCGTGCTTGGTGAAGACCGAGTTGTCCGATCCGACCACCAGTTCCGTGCCCTCGGGCAGGCTGGGTCGGATCTCCTCGATCATCTTCTCCACGCCCTCGGAGATGGCCAGGTCGTTCGACTGGGCCTGACGGGTCACCGCCAGACCGATCTGGTCCAGACCATTGCCGCGGAACAGGCGACGGTCTTCGGCCGGGGCCTCCTCGACGCGGGCGATGTCGCCCAGACGGGTGACGTAGCTGGCCTGACCCTGGATAGCGCCGCTCGCGCCGCTGGGCGGGCCCGCGGCGTTCGAGGCCTGGCCGCTGGTGTTGTTCGAGGCCGTCGCATTGGACGCCGAGCCGCGCGTGCCGATCGGTAGCTGGCGGAAGTCCTCCGCGCGCGCATAGGTCCGCGCCACGCGGACGGTGTAATCCTTCTGGCCCGACTCCAGCGAACCGGCCGGCAGTTCGACGTTCTGGGTCGTCAGGGCGGTCTCGACATCCGTCACCGTCAGACCGCGCGCGGCCATCGCCGCCGGGTCCAGCCAGACGCGCATGGCGTAGCGCTGCTCGCCATAGATCTGCACCTGCGCCGCGCCCGGCACGGTGGCCAGACGGTCGATCAGATAGCGGTCGGCGTAATCCGTCAGCTCCAGCCGGTTCATGCTGGTCGAGCGCAGGAACAGGATGATGATCGGCTGGCTGTCCGAGTCGGCCTTGGCCACCTCGGGCGGGTCGGCCTGATCCGGCAGGCGGCCCAGCACGCGCGAGACGCGGTCGCGCACGTCGTTGGCGGCGTCGTCGATGTTGCGATCCAGCGAGAACTCGATGTTCACGCTCGAACGACCGTCGCGGCTGGTCGAGTTGATGCGCTCGACGCCCTGGATGCCGGCGATCTGCTGCTCGATCGGCTCGGTGATCCGACTCTCGATGACCTCTGCCGAGGCCCCGGCATAGCTGGTGTTGACCGACACCACCGGCGGATCGACGTCCGGCAGTTCCCGCACCGGCAGGAAGAAGAAGGCCGCGACGCCGACAACGCACAGGACGATGGCCGCCACGGCGGCCATGACGGGCCGCCGGACCGAAATGTCGGAAAGCATCATCGCGCGGCGGCTCCGGCGGCCTGCGACGGCGCGGCGCCGCCCCGTGCTGCACCGGCGGGCGCTGCGCCCTCACGACCGGCCACGCGAACCGGCGCGCCCGGCTGGATGCGGTTGAGGCCGGAGCCGACCACGCGGTCGCCAACATTCAGGCCGGACAGGATTTCCACGAAGCCGCCCTCGACGGCTCCGGTCTCGACCTGGACGCGCTGGGCGGTCGAACCGCCCTCGCCGCCGTTGGCGATGCGATAAACGAAGGCGGTCTGCCCCTGATACTGCAGCGCGGCTTCCGGCACGGCCACGGTCTGGCGCAGGCCCTGCTGGACGGCCACGCGGACAGCCATGCCCGGACGGATCCGGCCGCCGGGATTGGCGATCTCGGCGCGAGCGACCACCGAACGGGATTGCTCGTTCACGCGGGTATCGATCAGGGCGATGCGGCCGCTGAAGACCTCGTCGCCATAGGCGTCGATCGTCGCAGTGATAGGCGTGCCGGTGCGCAGAACCGACAGGTAGCGCTCCGGGATCGGGAAATCGACGCGCACGACATCGATGTCATCCAGGGTCGCGATGACCGCGCCGGGGTTCACCAGCGTCCCCGCCGTGACGGTGCTGAGGCCCAGCACGCCAGAGAACGGCGCGCGGATGGTGCGGTCGCCCGAGCGGGCGTTGGCGGCGGCCAGCGAGGCCTGCGCGCTTTCCAGCTCGGTTTCGTACTGCTCGACCATGGCGTCGGAGGCGAAGCCGCGCTCGTGCAGGGTCTGATAGCGTTCGTACATGGTGCGGGCGCGGGCCACCTGGGCGCGGGCCTCGGCGATGGCGGCGTCCTCCTCGCGGGCCTGCAGCTGAACCAGCGGCGTGCCGGCGGCGACTCGCTGGCCGTCGGTGAACATGACGCGGGTGATCAGTTCGCTGGTGGTCGAGGTGATGTTCACCGAGCGACGGCCGCGCGCCACGCCCAGCACCCGGATCTGGTCCGAGAACTCGCGATTCGCCGCCACCGCTTCCGATACGGCCTGACCGCGACCGCCGCCGGGTCCGCCCGGACCACGCTGGCCGCCCTTTTCGTCACCGGCGAACGCCATGCGCATGACCAACGCGACGACCATCAGCCCTACCAGGGCGGCGGCGGCGATGAGGAAGAAGTGACGCTTGATCACGCGGCTGACGCTCCGGAAGAAGGACGAGCCGACTTAGCGGCTCCCGCCGTCGACGCAACTAAAGTTCCTGTAACGGCCGTTGATGCGGTTTCCGTCGCGGAATTCTGCGACATGCGGCCACAGTCAGAACCGTCGCCACAGCGCGACGACCAGCCCCGAGGAATCGGGCGTTTCCCGGCCCGCGACGGCGTCGCGCCAGCCCGCCTGAACGCTCCAGTCGCCGAAGTGACGGACCACCGAGGCTTCGAGCGATAGCCAACGCGCGTCCCCACCCTCGGTCTGCCCCCCGAACGCCTGTCCCAGCAACATCCAGTCGGCCCCGACATGGGCGCCGACCGTGGCGTCCAGCCGGGTTTCGTCCGGCAGTCCATCGCGGAATCGCCGCGCCGCCTGCAGTTCGACGAAGGTTGCGCCGAACGATCGCCCGCCGGCGGCCCGAACCTCCCAGTCCCGCTCCCCGACGCCCGGCGCGGCATACCCCGCATTGCGTCCCTCCCCGCCGTCCGCAACGCCGCCGTACAAGGCGACGGCGGTCCGGTCGTCGCGCCAGACCTGCCAGTTCAGCCCGATCTCGACCGGTCCGCGTCCATCATAGTCGACGAAGGCGTCCTCGCCGGACTGCCACTCGCCCTTGAACCGGACGGTCAGCCGGTCGGTCAGGCCGTACTCGGCGAAGATCGAGGCCGTCCGGTCGCGCCGCTCTGCGGGCAGGTCCGCCAGATCGCCCGCAGGGTCGAACCCGCGATCCGCGCGCATGTCCTCGTACTTCAGAATAGCCAGACCCTCGCCTTTCGGCCGGGTCCACGCGTCCGCGGCGGCCGGGCCGCCGATGGAAAGGGCGGCCAGTCCGATCACCAGCCCCCCGGAACGCATCAGGCGTCGTAGCCCGGTGATTTCCGATCCAGCATGCGCAGCGCGCCCGGCCAGGCCAGTGACGAGATGAAGCTGATGCCCTTGCCCTGCTCCCGCGTCTCAGCCTGGGCCGCGTCCGGCGCCATCAGCACATGCTCGCGACCGCCCGACAGCGCCGCCACCTGCTGGGCGCACGCCCGCTCGAGGAAGAAGATGCCCAGCCAGGCCGCCGACGCCGTCTGCCCGACCGCCAGCGTCCCGTGATTGCGCAGCAGCATCAGCGGCTTGTCGCCCAGATCCGCCACCAGCCGCTCGCGCTCGTCGTGGTTCAGGGCGAGGCCTTCATAGCCGTGATAGGCCACCTGTTCCTGCAGCAGGCAGGCATTCTGGCCGATCGGCAGCAGCCCCTCCTTCTGCGCCGCGACGCCGACGCCGGCGACCGTGTGCAGGTGGATTACGAAATGCGCGTCCTCGCGGGCGCCGTGGATTGCGGAGTGGATGGTGAAGCCGGCCGGATTGATGAAGTCGGTCGTCTCCTGAACGATGTTCCCGTCCAGATCGACCTTGACCAAGCACGAGGCGGTCATCTCCTCGAAGTACCAGCCGTACGGATTGATCAGGAAGTGATGCTCGGGTCCCGGCACGCGGGCCGAGATGTGCGTGAAGATCATGTCGTCCCAGCCGTGCAGGGCGACCAGACGGTACAGGGCGGCCAGGTCGACGCGGGTCTTCCACTCCGCCTCCGACACCTTCGATTTCAGCGATGTGATCGCGCCATCGGCCATTGGATTACTCTCCCTGCGTATTTTTTCGCCACGCTCTTCCTCCGGGACGCGTCCGTCAAGATTCAGCTTCCGTTAACCCTGCCTTTAAACCCTGACCGTAAAGCTCTGGTCGCCGAACCCACTCGGTGCGCCGGAGACGTCCGTGACCGTCCTCGTCCAGCTCGTCCAGCCCGACCGCGATCCGAACGTCGCCCCCAGCGCGACCGAGCTGCTTGCGCTCGCCCGCAACGCTGCTCCCGACGCCCGTCAAAGGCTGCTGCTCGGTGTCATCGCCCTGTGCGACGCGGCCCCACCGTCCGGTGAGCTGTCCCCGGTTCTGGGCGAAATCTTCCTGACCCTGGCCCGTCAGGCCGAGCGTGAGGTGCGCAAGGCCCTCGCCGAGCGTCTCGCCGACGCCGACTGGGCCCCGTCCGCCCTGATCAATGTGCTGGCGCTGGACGAGTTCGAGATCGCCCGTCCGATCCTTCTTTCCAGCCCCGTACTGCGCGACGACGACCTGCTCCAGGTGCTGATCAAGGCCTCGCTGGAACACCAGATCGCCGTCGCCCGTCGCCCGAACATCAGCGGCCGCGTCGCTGACGCCGTCCTCGACCGGGGCGATCCCATCGTCGTCACCGCCTTGGCCACCAACCGCACGGCCGAGATCAGCGCCGAGGGCATGCGCCGCATGGTCGACCTGTCGCGCCGCATCGCCGCCCTGCGCAGTCCCCTCTCGCGCCACCCCGGCCTGACCACCGCCATGGCGGAAGAGATGTACCAGTGGGTCGGCGAGGCCCTGCGTCAGGCCATCTCCACCCGCTTCGAGGTTGACGAGACCAAACTGACCGCCGCCGTTTACGACGCCGTTCAGGGCGTGATGCGCCCGGCTCGCCCCGGCGAACTACCGGATGCCGAAGGCTCGGAGCGCGACGAAATGGAACGCCGCCTCGCCGCCAAACTCCACGCCGCGAAACAGCTCAAGCCCGGCGTGCTGGTCCGCGCCGCGCGCGAGAAGCGCCTCGGTCTGGTGATCCACGGCCTGGCCACGCTGGGCGACTTCAACGTCGCCCAGATCCGCAAGGCGCTGGCCATGCCCAGCCCGGAGGCCTTCTATTACGCCTGCGCCGCCGTCGGCATCGACCGCGCCGCCTTCCCCACACTGCTGGCCGATGTCCGCAAGCTGAACCGCGCCCTGCCGGGTGATCGCGGCGATTCCGTCTGGCAACGCGGCGCCATCTCGCCGGCCTCGGCGACCCGAGCCTTCCGCGCCCTGATCGAGGCCGAAGCGCCGCAGAACCGACTGGCCGTTTGACTTCGGCCTCAGGCTCGGCTTGCGTGGCCGGGTGAGCAGCGCCGCCTCTTCAGACCTCCGCATCGCCTTCACCGCCTCGGACCGCCCCGAGGCCATGTCCGCGCGCGACAGCCTGAAGGCACGCTACGGCTCCGTGCCGATGGATCAGGCCGACGTGATCGTGGCGCTGGGCGGCGATGGCTTCATGCTGGAGACCCTGCACACCGTCATGGACCGCCGCACGCCCGTGTTCGGCATGAACCGCGGCTCGGTCGGCTTCCTGATGAACGACTACGAGGAAGACAATCTGATCGAGCGCCTGTCGGGCGCAGGTCGGGCGGTCATCCATCCGCTGCAGATGGACGCTTGGGGCGAGACCGGGCAGGTCCAGAGCGGACTGGCCATCAACGAGGTCTCCCTGCTGCGCCAGACCCGCCAGAGCGCCAAGCTGCGGATCAGCGTCGACGACCGCGTTCGGCTTGAGGAGCTGTCCTGCGACGGCTGCCTGGTCGCCACGGCCGCCGGCTCGACGGCCTACAACCTCTCGGCCCACGGCCCGATCATCCCGCTGGACTCGCGCGTACTGGCCCTGACCCCGATCAGCGCCTTCCGGCCCCGCCGCTGGCGCGGCGCCCTGCTGCCGCATCAGGCCAAGGTCTGCTTCGAGATCCTCGAACCCGACAAGCGCCCGGTCAGCGCCACCGCCGACAGCTTCGAGGTGCGCCGGGTCAGCAAGGTCGAGGTGCGCGAGCGCCGGGACATCGCCCTGACCATGCTGTTCGATGCCGGCCGGTCCTTCGAGGAACGGGTGCTGGCCGAGCAATTTGCGTCCTGATAACGGCGTCCACCCCTTCTTAAACAGATTGGGTGACAGTGCCGCTTCCAGAATCGGGAGCGCCCCTTGAGCAACTCGGCACAGGTCATTCGTCCGCCCAACACCCTTCGCATGAAGGTCGGCGGCGCGTTCGGCGGTATCGACGCCAACGCCATCGCCAAGGCCGAAGAGGCCCTGAAAGCCATGTCGGCTCAGTTCGGCCAGTGGCTGCAGGACGAGATCGTCAAACTGGACAAGGCCCAGACCGACATCCGCGAGCAGGGTTACAACGCCGCCACGGCCGAGGCCCTGTACTTCCGCGCCCATGACCTGAAGGGTCTCGGCACGACCTACCAGTATCCGCTGGTCACCCGCCTTGCCGGCTCGCTGTGCAAGATGATGGACGATCCGGCCAAGCGCCTCGCCGCGCCGGTCATGCTGATCGACGCCCACATCGACGCCATCAAGGCCGTGGTCCGCGACCAGATCCAGACCGACGACCATCCGACCGGCAAGATCCTGTCGGAAACGCTCGAAGCCCGGGTCGCCCAGCACCTCGGCTGATCCTTTCCGACCCGGAAACAGAAACGCCCGC
>NZ_BAAAGA010000004.1:122139-176365 GCF_039523815.1 Brevundimonas kwangchunensis
GGCGGGCGTTTTGCTTTTCAGGCTCAGGCCGCGACGGCCGGGTCGTTGGCGGCCGGCAGGCGGTCCAGCCGCTCCATCAGATAGGCCAGATCCTCGCGCGGCGCGTGCGGGCGCTGGGTCAGGAAGCGCTCCAGCATCTGTTCGCGGAACTGCTCAGATGCGGTATCCGCCCCCTCGGCCTGCAATGCACGCCAGGTATCGACGCCGGCGCGGAAGGCCTGGAACAGGCGCGGCGGCAGGCCGGCCCGATCGTAGATCGCGCGCAGCCCCAGCGGTCCGGCGTCGTGGATCATCAGCCAGGCCCGCTGATGCGGCGTCCCTGCCAGTTCGGCCAGCCCGTGCTCGACCAGCGCCATCTGTCCCCGCGCCAGCGCGCGCAGCAGCAATGAGGCCGTCAGCGCCTTGCGAGCGTTCAGATTGGCGACGAACGCCGGGATGTCGGCTTGGGCGGACGCCTGATCGATCAGGTCGACCGTCGCCCGCTCGCGCGCGAAGCTGGCCAGACGGATCGCCGTCTCCGGCGCGACCGCATGGCGGGTCACCAGATGCTCGCGCACCGCGGCCGACGCCAGTTCGATCAGGCGTTCGCTGACGGACAGCGGCAGCACCTGACGATAGGCCAGCGCGGCAACGACCTCGCCCGACTGCCCGAAGCGATCGACGCAGCGTCCCAGCGAGGCTTCGGAGATATCGGCATTGTCGTTGGACGCCAGCGTCCGCACCGCCTGCTCGCAGGCGACATCGGCGACCGCCTCGGCCACGTCACGGCCGACATTGGGACGGGCGGCGACCGCCGTCTGGCGCACGGCCGAACCCGCCTTCACGATCTCGATCAGGTCCTCGTCAGTGAAGGCCGGCGAGAAGTTGATGATCGGCAGGGCCACGCTGTCGACGTCGGCGGCCAGCTTGCGGGCCACGTCGTTGGGAATCAGGTCGGACGCCTTCAGCGTCACCGCCATGGCCCGGCGCACCAGTTCGGCGGCGTCGTTGGCCAGCAGGCGCAGGATCTTCTGCGCCGCGGCGCGATCCTCGTCGTCCAGGTCGATCCGCTCCATGTTCCGGCACAGCTTGTGCGCAGCCGCGGCCCGTTCGTCCTCATCCGAGGACTGGATCAGCCGACGGATGTCGATCTCGGTGAGACGGGCGCGATAGGCGGTCATGGGATGACGCTCGGATTCAGACTGGAACGCACCATTGGTCCGCCATCATTAACGGACGGTTTACCATGCACGGCCGCGCGTCAGACTTCGGCTTTTCCCGGTCCGAAAGCCGCGCCGAAGCCGGTATCGGAATCGCCCTGCCCCAGCAGGAGAGACAGCAGGCTCTGATCCTGTTTCAGGCGGTCCAGCCGCGCGGCCAGCATCTGATCCCGCTCTGACAGTAAGGGCGCAGCAGGCTGGGCCAACAGCGACCCCGAGCCGCTGGCCGGCGCGCCGCTGCCCGCCGAGCGCTGCAGGTTGGCATGCACCTCGGCCACCGTCGCCGGACGGCCGTCGCGATAGAAGATCGGCCGGTTGGCCGCCGCGGCCTCCGGGAAGATCGAGGCGGCGCTGACGCCCGGCCGGCGATCCATCGCCTCCATCAGCTGAGCCGCGCCTGCGGGTCCCAGGAAGTGGGCGGCGTACAGATCGCCCGCGCCCGGCTCGCGCCCCGTACGTCCCCGCAGATAGGCTGCGTTCTGGGCCGTCAGCTCGCCCGCCATCACCGACGCCGCCTGGGCGTCGTAGCGCAGATCCAGCACCACGTTGCGCGCCGAGCCCTCGACCCGCCAACGTCCGTCGTTCCCGCGATAGATCAGGTCGGCGTACTGGCCGTAGCCGTGCTTCGCCCCGTGGCTCTTCAGCGTCGCCAGCCAGGTCTGCTCGATGAACTGGAACAGGCCGGCGGCGGACGAGGTCCGCGCGCGCGCGGCCGGGTTCATCGCGCTTTCGCGACGCGCAGTGCGCACGAGGAAGTCGGCGTCCACCCCGGTCGCGCTGGACGCACGACGAATGGCCGCCTCTACCCCGCCCGACGATGGAATCGCGCCGATGGTCATAATCGTTAACGGTCGTAGAGTCTGGTTAACGAAACCCTAAAGGGGTTTTCCTGCAACACTCAGGGCTGTGCGCAATCCGGGCGCAACCTTGCCGTAAACCCGCCGTAACGGCCGCGCTTGCTTTCCCTCAGGGAAGCTGCGGGGGCAGCAGACAGAGGGAAGACGGCCATGATGATGAAAACTGCGGGCGGCCCCGGACTGGTTAGCCCCTTCGACTTCAACGAGCGGCGCAACAAGCGTTCCGCACGCACCACCTGGATCGCGATCGGCCTGGTCGCCGCCGCCCATGCGGCGGTCGGCGTGGTCCTGTACCATCAGCGATACGAGCTGACGGCTCCGGCCGAAAGGCCCGAGGGACCGCCGCCGATCGTGCTGACCTTCACCCCGCCCCCGCCGAAGCCGACGGTCGAGGAGCCGAAGCCCGCCGCCGCCAATCCGCCGATCCATCGGCCGGTTCAGGCGCCTCCGGCATCGGTCGACACCGTGCCTGTGGTCATCAACGACAACGCCCAGCCGACCACCGGCCCCGTCATCTCCCTGACCCAGCCGGTCGAGAACCCGGTCGACAACGCGCCGCCGGCGGCAGCGCCCAACCCGCCGCCGGCGCGCGTGATCACCAACCCGAGCTGGAGCCGGCAGCCCAACGCCGATCAGATGATGCGGGCCTATCCGACGCGCGCGCTGAACGCCGGCCGTTCGGGATCGGTGGTCCTGAACTGCCTGATCGACGCCAGCGGCAGTGTGGCGGGCTGCAACATCGTCAGCGAGACCCCGTCGGGCGACGGCTTCGGCCGCGCCGCCCAGCAGCTCTCGCGCTTCTTCCGCATCAATCCGCGGACCGTCGATGGCGCAGCGGAAGGCTCGCGGGTGACGATCGCCCTGCGCTTCGTCCCGCCGGCGGAGTGATCAGGCGAACCTGAGCGGGTCGAGGGCGGGTGTGTCCGGCAAGGACGCCTCGCCCTCGATTCCGTCGGCCACGATGCGGCCGACCATCGGCCCCAGCAGCCAGCCGTTGCGGCGCGGCGCCAACCCCAGATGCAGGCCCGGCACGCCCGCCGGACCCGCCATCGGCAGGCCGTCTGCGGTCGCACCCCGAACGCCCACGCGCGGCTCTCCCGCCACGCCCTCGCAACCCAGCAGGGTCAGTACCCCCTCGGCCTGCCGTTGCGCGGTGTCGGTGTCGGGCGCCGTTGAGCGGTCATCGAACTCCATCGTCGCCCCGGCCAGCGCGCCGTCACCCGTCGGCGCGGCATACAGACCCGGCACGCGGATCACCTGTGCGGGCTTGAGGCATCGCACGGGCGTCAGTTGCCCCCGGATCGGACGAATGGCCGAGATCAGGCGCTCGACGTTCTCCGGCAACCCCTCAAGCGCAGCCGCCGCGCCCGTCGCGATCACCACCGTCGGCGCGCGCCATTGACGACCATCGTCCGCCTCAAGCAGCCAGTTCTCGCCCTCGCGCCGGATCGAGGCGATCTGCGCCGTATGCCGGACCACGCCGGGCAGGCCCGACAAGCGGGCAAGGGATTTGATCGCGTCCACGCGCCAATCGTCGGGCGCGAACACGCCTTCCCCCCGCCGTTCAGCCGTGAAGCCGAGATCGGTCAGTCGCAAAAGGTCGGCGTCAGGGTCCGGCCCGCGCCACTCCGCGCCCTCGCGGTACAGGTCGAGCCCATTCCGCCCGGCGAACTCCGGCCACAGGTCGCGCCCGCGCGCCAGCAGGGCCGCATGCGCCGGCGACAGGTCGTCGATGAGGCTTTCCAGCGCCGGGGCGATCATGCCCGCGGCCGCTGCCGAGGCGTTCGCACCGCCCGGATCCAGCACCGTCACCGACCGTCCGCGCGCGGCCAGTTCGGCGGCGGCGCAGAGGCCCAGCACGCCGGCGCCGACAACGATCACATCAGGGGAAGACACGGCGGGTCAAATCGACCCGCCGGCCTCTTTTTGCAAGGGGCGCTAACGCTCGCGACGCGGTCGCTCGCTGCTTGAGCGCCGCAAGACCCTATTCGGCCGCGATGGCCGCGGCGCGGCGGGCGTCGATGCGTGCGGTCAGGGCCGCGTGCTGGTCCCACAGGGCCTTGGGCAGGCGGTCGCCGAACTTCTCGTAGAAGGCCGGGATCAGCGCGGCTTCCTCGGCCCAGACCTCGGCGTCGACGTCCAGCAGGGTCGACAGGTCGGCGTCGGTCAGCGACAGGCCGGCCAGGTCCAGCGCCTCGGCGGAGGGCACGCGGCCGACCGGGGTGTCGACGGCGGTCGCTTCACCGTCCAGACGCTCCGAGATCCACTTCAGCACGCGGGCGTTGTCGCCGAAGCCCGGCCACACGAACTTGCCGTCCTCATTCTTGCGGAACCAGTTGACGAAGTAGAGGCGCGGCAGCTTGGCGGCGTCTGTCTTGCCACCCATCGACAGCCAGTGGGCGAAGTAGTCGCCCATGTTGTAGCCGCAGAAGGGCAGCATCGCGAACGGGTCGCGGCGCAGCTCGCCGATGGCGTTCTCGGCGGCGGCGGTGCCTTCCGAGGCGACCGACGAGCCCATGAACACCCCGTGCTCCCAGTCGAAGGCTTCCGTCACCAGCGGCACGGCCGAGGCGCGGCGGCCGCCGAACAGGATGGCGTCGATCGGCACGCCCTTCGGGTCTTCCCACTCCGGCGCGATGGTCGGGCACTGGTGGGCCGGGGCGGCGAAACGGGCGTTCGGGTGAGCGGCCGGCTCGCCCGAGGCGACGTCGTGGGCCGCGCCCTTCCAGGTCGTCAGGCCTTCCGGGGCCTCCTTCGACAGACCTTCCCACCAGACGTCGTTGTCGGCGGTCAGGGCCGTGTTGGTGAAGACGGTGTTCGAGGCCAGCGTCGCCAAGGCGTTCTGGTTGGTGTTGCGGCTGGTGCCCGGGGCCACGCCGAAGAAGCCGGCTTCCGGGTTCACGGCGTACAGACGGCCGTCGTCGCCGAAACGCATCCAGGCGATATCGTCGCCGATGGTCTCCGCCTTCCAGCCTTCCAGCGTCGGCTGGAGCATGGCCAGGTTGGTCTTGCCGCAGGCCGACGGGAAGGCGGCGGCGACGTACTTCACGCGGCCCTTCGGATCGGTCAGCTTGAGGATCAGCATGTGCTCGGCCAGCCAGCCCTCGTCGCGGGCCATGACCGAGGCGATGCGCAGGGCGTAGCATTTCTTGCCCAGCAGGGCGTTGCCGCCGTAGCCCGAGCCGTAGGACCAGATCTCGCGGGTCTCGGGATAGTGGACGATCCACTTGTCGTCGTTGCAGGGCCACGGCACGTCGGCCTGACCCTCGGCCAGCGGCGCGCCCAGCGTATGGACCGCCGGCACGAACTCGCCGTCGACGCCCAGCACGTCCAGCGCCGGCTTGCCCATGCGGGTCATGATGCCCATCGACACGGCGACATAGCCGCTGTCGGTGATCTCGACGCCCAGGGCGCTGATCTTCGAGCCCAGCGGGCCCATCGAGAACGGCACGACATACATGGTCCGGCCGGCCATGCAGCCGTCGAACAGGCCGTTCATGCGTGTGCGCATCTCGACCGGATCAGCCCAGTTGTTGGTCGGGCCGGCGTCGATCTCATTGGCCGGGCAGATGAAGGTGCGACTCTCGACGCGGGCGACATCGCGCGGGTCCGAGGCGGCATAGTAGCAGCCGGGGCGCTTGGTCTGATCCAGTTCCCGCAGCGTGCCCTTTGCGATCAGGTCAGCGACGATCGAGGCTTTCTCGGCCTCCGAGCCGTCGCACCAGTGGACGCGGGCGGGCTTCGTCAGGGCGGCGATCTGCTCGACCCAGGCGACGAGGCCGGCGTGGTTCGTGGGGGCCGGGTGCAGGCCCGGGATGGCGGAAACCGTCACTGTCACTCTCCTGAACGCGCCCGGCGATCTGCGCCGCCGTGGCATTCTCCCTTTGCGCAACATCACGCAATGTTTCAGCCGGAATGGCCCGAAGCGTCCGCAACGTCAACCGACGCAACTTTCAACCTCTCGCGAGCGGGCCGATGGACCCGCCCTGCACATTTCCATTCGCGAACGGACCGTCTCCGGGGTATCGGGCGGGCATGCAGACGATGGACCCGATCCGGCCGACTCCCGAAGGCGCCCTCGCCTCGCCCTCGACGGCGCGGAACACGCAGCCGATCCTCGATGTCCTGAAGGCACACATGCCCGCGAAGGGCCGGGTTCTGGAGATCGCCAGCGGCGCCGGCGAACACGCCCTCGCCTTTGCTACCGCCCTTCCGGGTCTGGAATGGACGCCCAGCGATCCCTCGCCCGAGGCCCGCGCCAGCATTGCCGCCTGGGCCGCACAGGGCCCCGCCAACCTGCAGCCCGCCCTCGCCCTCGACATGACCGACGAGGCGACCTGGCCGACCGATCCTGTCGACGCCGTGGTTTGCATCAACATGGTCCACATCAGCCCGTGGTCGGCGACCGAGGGCCTGATGCGGCTGGCCGGACGGACACTGCGCCGCCCCGGCGGCCTGCTGGTCCTGTACGGCCCCTGGCGCGAGGCTGAGGTCGAGCTGGCCCCGTCCAACGCCGCCTTCGACCAGAGCCTGAAGAGCCGCAACCCCGAATGGGGCCTGCGGGACCGCGACGCGGTCGCCGCAGCAGCGAAGGCCGAAGGGCTGGCCCTGACCCTGCGAATCGGGATGCCGGCCAACAACCTGATGCTTCTGTTCCGGACGGTCTGACGATGGCGTGGACGAAGACCTATGACGGCGTCGAGCCGGTGCGGATCAACAAATGGCTGGGCCAGTCGGGTGTCTGCTCCCGGCGGGAGGCCGACGCCCTGATCGCCGACGGCCTTGTCTCCATCGACGGCGAGGTCGTCCGCGACGCCGGCCGCAAGCTGGAGACAGGCCAGACCCTGACCCTGAACGACCGCGCCACCGCCGCTCTGGCCGAGGGCCAGACGCTCGTGCTGCACAAGCCGGTCGGCTACGTCTCGGGCCAGCCGGAGCCCGGGAAAATCCCCGCCGCGCGCCTGCTGAACATGGCCAACCGCATCGGCGAGGGCGAGCCGCCCGGCCGCGCCGTCCTGCCACCGATCGGCCGTCTGGACGAGGACTCCCGCGGCCTGCTTCTGCTGTCCTCGGACGGCGTCGTGGCCAAGGCGGTGATCGGGCCGCAGTCCGACCTCGACAAGGAATACCTCGTCCGCGTCGGCGGCCAGGTAACCGAGGGCAAGCTGTCGAAGCTGCGCCACGGGCTGGAGCTGGACGGCCGTCAACTCAAACCAGCTCGCGTGACGCAGATGGAGCCCCAACGCCTCCGTTTCGTCCTGAAGGAAGGCCGCAACCGCCAGATCCGCCGCATGTGCGAACTGGTCGGGCTGGAGGTCGCCGACCTGCTGCGCATCCGCATCGGCCCGCTCAACCTCGGCGACCTGCCCGAAGGCCGCTGGCGCCATCTGACGCCGGACGAGCGGGATCAGTTGATCAAGGGCGCCGGCTGAGACCTCACGCCGGCACGCAGGTCAGCCGCACCGCCTCCGCCCCGATCCGCTCGTTCCCCGTCACCTTCAGCGGCGGACGCGCGCCGGTGAAGAAGGGCGCGCCCTGCCCCAGCACCACCGGATGTATGTAGAGCCGGTACTCGTCGATCAGGCCCAGCTCCGTCAGGCTGGCCGCCAGCACCGGCCCGCCGACATGGATCTCGCCGTCGAACTCGTCCCGGATCCGGCGCACCGCCGCCTCCAGCCCGTCCGAAATCAGCGTCACGCCCGGCCCCACTTCGGTCAGGGTGCGCGACACCACCCATTTGCGCTCATTGCGCCAAACCTCGGCGAACGCCCGATGATCGGCTTCCCATGCCGGATCGTCCTGCTCCCAGTAGCGCATGATCTCGTACAGCTTGCGGCCGTAGATGGAGCCGGTCCCCTCGCGCACAACCTCGATCCAGTGCCGGAACAGCTCCGGATCGGGCGCGACCTTGTCGTGATCGACATAGCCGTCCAGCGACACGTTCATGTCGTAGATCAGTCGGGCGGCCATGGTCCGCTCCCCGTTACGACGCGGCCAGTTCCGGCTTGGCCGCCTCGGCCTCGCGGAACGGCTTCAGCTGATCCTCCAGCGCCCGTTTGAACGCCGGCCGGGCCTCGGCGCGGGCGACATAGGCGGCCAGCGCCGGGAAGTCGGCGACGATGTCCGTGTGGCGCAGGTCGCGCAGCACATGGGTCATCAGGATGTCGGCGGCGCTGAACCGGTCGTTGGCGAACCACCGGCGCTCGCCCAGAGCCGTCTGCAGATCGCCAAGCCGCTTGCGCAGCATGGCCTCGACCTCGGGACGCCTCTCCTTCGCCCACGCCTTGTCAGCGTTGAACAGATCGATGATCGCCAACTCGGCCACGAACGGCTCCACGCTGTTCATCGCCGCGAACAGCCAGGTCGTGACCATGGCCCGCCCCGCATCATCTGCCGGCATCAGCTGGTCCGAGTTCTGTGCGATCCACAGCACGATGGCGCCGCTCTCGAACATCTCGACCTTGCCGTCACTGTAGGCCGGCACCTGTCCGAACGGCTGCAGCGCGCGATAGGCCGGCGTCGCCTGATCCTCAAAGCCGATCAGCTGGTCGTCATAGCCCAGCCCCGCCTCCTCCAGCGCCCAGCGCACCCGAATGTCGCGCACCGAGCCCTGCGCAAACGACGGGACCCATTTGAAGGCGGTGACCTTGATCATCGGGGACGCTCCTCACGCGTTCTGGCGGTCGCTGTCCGCGCCGCTCGTGTTGACAGATAGTTTGATATCAACGTAATTGAAGCCATGTCAAACGTCCCGGCCGCCTTTGCGACTACCCTGCACATTCGCGACAACTGCCTGTGCCTGCAAGCCCAGCGGGCGGCCCGGGCCCTGTCGCGGCGGTTCGACGAGGCGTTCCGGCCCTATGGGATCACCAGCGGCCAGTTCTCCCTGATGAACGGCCTGAACCGGCCCGAGCCGCCAACCATCGGCGCGGTGGCCAGCCTGCTGGCCATGGACCGCTCGACCGTCACGGCAAATCTCAAGCCGCTGGAACGTGCCGGGCTGGTGACGATCGCTGTCGACGCCGAAGACCGACGCGGTCGCCGCGTGGGCCTGACCGTCGCCGGCCGCGACCTGCTGGCCCGCGCGACGCCGGTGTGGATCTCCGAGCACGCGGCCATCGAGGCCGAACTGCCCGCCGATGCGGACGCCCTCAGGGCCGGCCTGCGCGCCGTCGCCTGACGGTCAGTGCATGACGGCCAGCATCCAGACCGCCATCCCGACCATCATCAGGTTCTCGGTCAGGCTGACGAAGCCCAGCGGCACGTTCGACGCCCCGCCGACGCAGGCGCATTTGAGCTCGCGTTTGTCGACATAGACCGCCTTGAACACCGACACCGCCCCGATGCCGCCGATGATCAGGGCCATCGGCGCCGAAAGCCAGGTCAGCACCCCCGCCAGCATCAGCACCCCGGCCCCCAGCTCGGCGAACGGATAGATGTAGCCATAGGGCGGCCACCGCTGCGCCAGCAGGTCGTAGTTCAGGAACATGGTCGAGAACCGCTCGACGTCCTGCAGCTTCAGCATCGCCAGCAGACACATGGCGATCGAGATGAAGGCGGGCGGCAGGCTGTAAAGGACATAGCCCTCCATCCACCACACCACGACGAGGGCCAGCAGCAGGGCCACGGCGAACACCGCCAGCACGGGCACATAGCTGGTCGCCCCGGCCTCGGGCACGCGCTGGCCGAAGTGGCGACGCAGGTCGTCATAGCCGCCGATGCGGCCGCCATCGATGAAGGTCTGGGGCGTGGTCTTCACCCCGTGTTCGGCCTTGAAGGCGTCGACCTCGGGCCGCGTCGTCAGATGCCGGTCCTCGACCGCGAACCCCTTGCGCTTCAGCAGCCACAGCGCCTTTCGCCCATAGGGACAAACGTGGTCGGGCATGACCATGCGGTACAGGACGGCGGATTTTTGCGGCTGCGACACGGCGGCTCTCCTTGCCCGGAAGCGGACCTGCCCCATGTAGGGTCCGGACCATGGTACGGAGTCAAGACATGCCCGACATGACCATCGCCCGACTGGCCGAGGCCGGCGGCGTCGGCGTGGAGACCATCCGCTACTACCAGCGCCGCGGCCTGCTGCGCACGCCCTCGCGCCCCGACGGCGGGGTCCGCCGCTACGAACCCGACGACGCCCGCCGCCTCCGCTTCATCCGCTCCGCCCAGTCCGCCGGCTTCACCCTCGACCAGATCGCCGAACTCCTGTCGCTGGACGCTGGCGAGGACCGGTCCCGCGCCCGCGCCTTGGCCGAGGTCCGTCTGAGCGAGCTGGACGCCCGGATCGCCGAGCTGGAAGCCGCCCGGACTTCCTTACGCAAACTCGCCGGGGCGTGCTCGGCGTCGGACACAGGACCGTGCCCTATCCTCGAGGCCTTCGAGGGGTAGCAACCCCTCCGTCTCGCCGCGCAAGCGCGCCGAGCCACCTTACCCCTCCACCGAAGGTGGGGAGGGGGACCGCCGGCGAAGCCGGGGGTGGAGGGGTCCAGAAACGCAGAGACCGTTCACCGTTCCGCGCTAGTCTCCCCCAACGGAGGCCGCCCCATGAACGTCCTGACGATCCTGCGCTCGGTGGAGGAACTGCTCTACGAGGTCATGTCGTGGCTGCTGTTCTATCCGCGCACCCTGGTGATGACGCTGCGCCATCCGCTGCGGACCATGCGCTATTCGGACAGCGAGCAGCGCGACAAGCCGGACAAGCAGTATCTGGAGACGTTGAGCCCGCCACTGTTTCTGGTGCTCAGCATCCTGCTGGCCCACGGCATCGAGCTGGCGGCCGGGTTCGGGGTCGAGCGGCACGCCAGCGAGGTCAGCCGGCTGATCACCGCCAGCGACCAGAACCTGCTGATCTTCCGCGCCCTGATGTTCAGCCTGCACCCGCTGGTCTTCGCCTGGGCGTGGTTGAAGCTGTCCGGCCACAAGGTCGACCGCGACACCCTGCGCCCGCCCTTCTTCGCCCAGTGCTACCTGTCCGGCGCGACATCCATTCTGGTCAGCCTCGGCTCCATGGGCGTCCGGGATACGGCGCTGTGGACCACGGTCGCGGGCGTGGTGGTCGTGCTTGCGGCCACCGGCTGGTACATCGGCATCCAGCGCCTGTGGCTGATGGGCGTGCCGGGGATGACCCAAGGCAAGGCCTGGGCCTGGGCCGCCGGCCTGTTCGTGGCGACGACAGGTCTGGTGGTCCTGGGGAATGCGCTGGTGGAGTAACCCCTCCGTCTCGCCGGCTGCGCCGCCGAGCCACCTCCCCACTCCGTGGAGAGGTGAACGCGCGCCTCACCTCTCCACCGAAGGTGGGGAGGGGGACCGCGCGAAGCGTGGTGGAGGGGTCAGCCCAGCACCGCCCCCACCTTCCGCTCCAGCAGCGCCACCAGTTCCGGCTGCATGAAGGCGTAGTCGTCGGGGATGTCGAGGCAGATGACGCGCGCCCGCTTCAGATGCGCCCCGAACCGCCGCTTCAGCTTCGTCCGGTGCGTCTTCTCCATGACGAAGATGATGTCGGCCCACTCCACCAGCTCCGCCGAACACTCCTCCTCCGCATCCGGCGCCAGCCCGGCGGACGCCGTCTCGACGCCGGGATACGAGGCGAAGACCTGCTCGGCCGTGGGCGAGCGCAGGCGGTTGCGGGAGCAGAGGAAGAGGAGGTTGGTCATTAGACCGCTGCGTGTAAGCGTAAGCATTCAAACTTACGAGGTGGATGTGGAGCAGCCTTCAAAGCATGAGGTTTATCGTGACCAGGGCCGGACAGTGTTGCGGCTCCAGTGTCGGGCCCTCGACGCGCTCATCAGCGACATAGCCACCGCCTACGACATCGCCCCGAACGACTTTGATCGCGTTACCATCTGGATGCTGCAAGCCATTGGCGTGTCCGCCAATAGCATCCTCAGGCTTACAGAAGCCGTCGATATGTCGATCCGAGATTGCTTTGGTATCGCAAGATCAGCTGCTGAGACTGCTGTGAACGTCTCCTACATCGCGGCAGGCGGCGCCGAGCTTTCCGATAGGGCGATGCGTCACCTTCGACAAAAGCGTTGGCGGGATCTCAAAAGAGTTGCCCAAATGGGCGACCAGCGGATCGTCGTCGAGCGGCATTTGGAGGCTCAGGTAAGCGACTTTCCGGGCCTACAAGACGCGATTGATGAGTTCACGAATCGCAATGGGCAAGAGGTTCGAGACTGGACGCCAGACAACATTCAGAAACGGATTTCGTTGGTAGGAACTAAGTCGAAACTAGCTGCCGAGGCTCTCTCGGGAGCAATTTTTACCATATATCGACCGTCGTCCGAGTTGCTCCATGGAAGCTTCTACGGGGTGAACTATTTTTGGCGGGGTAGCTTCGAAAGACCTGTCTTGGGCCACGAAGAATTCGAGCGTTTGTGGACTTTCGACCACTTCGTGACGTTGCTTTCGTCTGTCTTCTTCGGAATTCGGGGAGCGGTTGAAGTCGTTGCACTGCAACGAGGCTTGGAAGGGCATCGCGCCCATCAAGCAGAGTTAGGACAACTTCTGGCAGACCTATCGCGTCGAATGGCTGAAGATGAGCCAAGCCCAGATCACTCTTTCACACCCGAAGAGCGCCTTTAAAGCGGAATATTATCGTGCTTCTTCCACGGATTATCCTGCTGCTTGTTCTTCAGCGTCCGTAGCGCCTTGATCAGCCTCCGCCGCGTGCCGTGCGGCATGATCACGTCGTCGATGTAGCCCAGGCCGGCCGCCACGAACGGATTGGCGAAGCGGTCCTTGTATTCGGCCTCGCGCGCCGCCAGCGCCTCGGGGTCGCCGGCTTCCTTGCGGAAGATGATCTCGACCGCGCCCTTGGCGCCCATGACGGCGATCTCGGCCGAGGGCCAGGCGTAGTTGACGTCGCCGCGCAGGTGTTTGGAGCTCATGACGTCATAGGCGCCGCCATAGGCCTTGCGGGTGATGACGGTCAGCTTGGGCACCGTGGCCTCGGCATAGGCGAACAGCAGCTTGGCGCCGTGCTTGATCAGGGCGCCGTATTCCTGACGGGTGCCGGGCATGAAGCCGGGCACGTCGACCAGGGTCACCAGCGGGATATCGAAGGCGTCGCAGAAGCGCACGAAACGCGCGGCCTTGCGGCTGGAATCGATGTCCAGAACGCCGGCCAGCACCTGCGGCTGGTTGGCGACGACGCCCACGGTCTGGCCGTCGAGGCGGCCGAAGCCGGTGACTATATTCTTCGCGAAATCGGCGCCGATCTCGAAGAACTCGGCCTCGTCGACCGTCTTCAGGATCAGCTCCTTCATGTCGTAGGGCTGGTTCGGATTGGCCGGGACCAGGGTGTCCAGCGAGGCCTCGTCCCGCTCGGGGTCGTCGTAGCTGTCGCGCACCGGCGGCTTCTCGCGGTTCGACAGGGGCAGGAAGCCGATCAGGCGGCGGACCTCCGACAGGGCCTCCAGATCGTTCTCGAATGCGCCGTCAGACACGCCCGACTTCTTGGTGTGGACCGAGGCGCCGCCCAGATCCTCGTGGCTGACGACCTCGTTGGTGACCGTCTTCACCACGTCCGGGCCGGTCACGTACATATACGACGTGTCCTTCACCATGAAGATGAAGTCGGTGATGGCCGGCGAATAGACGTCGCCGCCGGCGCACGGGCCCATGATGACGCTGATCTGGGGGATGACGCCCGAGGCGAGCGTGTTCTGCAGGAAGATGTCGGCATAGCCGGCGAGGCTCTCGACGCCCTCCTGGATGCGGGCGCCGCCGGCGTCGAACAGGCCGATGATCGGCGCGCCGTTGGTCAGGGCCATCTTCTGCAGCTTGACGATCTTGGCCGCGTGGGCGCCCGACAGGGAGCCGCCGAAGACGGTGAAGTCCTTCGAGAACACATAGACCAGACGCCCGCCGATCGTGCCGCGGCCGGTGACCACGCCGTCGCCCGGAATGCGCTGCTTCTCCATGCCGAAGTCGTGGGAGCGATGCTCCACGAACATGTCGGTCTCCTCGAAGGAGCCCTCGTCCAGCAGGACCTCGATCCGCTCGCGCGCGGTCAGCTTGCCCTTGGCGTGCTGGGCCTCGATCCGCTTTTCACCACCGCCGAGACGGGCGGCCGCGCGGCGGGCTTCGAGCTTGTCGAGGATGTCTTGCATGGGGCGTCTCCTTGAAGGGCGAGGCTTAAGGAGACGCGGGGTCGGTGGCAAGGTACCCCTCACCCCTCCACCCCCGGCGGTCCCCCTCCCAACCTTCGGTGGAGAGGTGATTGGTCGCGTTCACCTCTCCACGCAGCCGGGAGGTGGCTCGACGGCGATCAGCCGGCGAGACGGAGGGGTCCGGTCAGCTCAGCTCCAAAGCCCTGAACCACCGATCCACCAGCATCGCCTCGGCCCTCCGCGCCGCCGTCCGTGCCGCATTCTCCTCGTCGACGCCCCACTGGCCTTCCTGGAAGGCCTCTTCCAGCCGGGACAGATCGAACGCCGCCTCTCCCGACAGCGCCCCGCGCTGCACCGCCAGCCCCAGCACGGCCGAGCCCAGCAGGGGCACGGCGGTCGCCAGCCCGGTCAGGGCGAAGTCGTCCAGCTCCAGCGCCAGCTCGCGCACGCGGGCGACGGCGGCGGGGTCCTGCGCCCGGTGCACGATGCCCTCGACCGGCTCCAGCGGCACACCCAGATCGCGGGCCCAGTCGCGCCACGGCGACCACTCCCGCGCCTGCTGCTCGACCAGCGGCGTCGGAAACTCGGCCAGATAGCAAAGCGCATCAGAGCCGGCGTAGGCGGCGATCTCGTCGGCGACGGGCTCGCGCGTCTGGCTGACGCGGTCGATGGCGGTGGAGGCCAGACGGGTCGCCGGCATGGTCCCGGGTTCGATGAACTCGCCCTGCGCGGCCCATTCCTCGGCCACCAGCCGCGCGGCGGCCTCGGTGGGCAGAACCAGTTTCGCATGGGCCGGCGTCTTCGGCGTGCGGCCGTCCAGGGTGACAGCCCAGCCACCCTCCCCTTCGACCACGTCGACCGTTTTCCAGAAACGCTTCAGCCGCTCCTCGGACTCGCGAAAGCCCTTGCGGGCGGCGACCATGGGATCCAGCGGGGGGATGTGGCTCATCGGGTTTCTCGTCTTCAGGCGGCGCGCATGCGGGCGAAGCCGTCCAGCACCACGTCCAGTTCGCCGAAGCTCTTCGCGACATGGCGCGCGCCGCCGGCGATCTGTTCCTCGGGCGTGTGAAAGCCCCAGGCGACGCCCAACGGCAGGACGCCGGCGTTGACCGCCATCAGGGCGTCATGGGCGGTGTCGCCGATCATCACCGTCGAGGTCGGTTCCGCGTCGCAGGCGGCCATGGCGGCCAGCAGCATGGCCGGATCCGGCTTGCCCGGCCCGTCCTCGGCGCAGTGACTGGAGATAAACAGGTCGGCCCAGCCCTCGCGCGCCAGATTTCGAGCGACGCCACGCCGGTTCTGACCGGTGGCGATGGCCAGACGCCAGCCGTCGCGGTGCAGCCGGCGCAGATGGTCGATGGCGCCGTCGTAGAGCGGCTCCTCGTGCCCCTCGGCGTACATGCGGTTGAAGCTGGCCCGGAAGCCGGCGACGAACCGCGCCAGCCCGTCCGCATCCAGCCCGGGCTCCAGCACCGCCATCGCATGCTCCAGCGACAGGCCGACGATCATGCGAACCCGGTCATATTCCGGCTCGGGCAGCCCCATGTCGCGCGCCGCGTCGCACGCCGCCCGATGGATCGAGGCCCGGCTGTCGACGAGGGTCCCGTCGATGTCGAACACCGCGAGGGGGCGGGTCATCTTTGCCGCCTCACGCCCTCGAACGGATCCTCGCCGTCGCCCTCGTGCGGGTCGAAGCCGAAGTGGGCCAGCCCGGCCTTCATCTCGGGGCTCAGCGGCGCCTCAACGATCAGCTTGCCGCCCCTGGGATGATCCAGCTCGATGCGCCGCGCATGCAACTGCAGCTTCAGCGGACCCGAAAGCTCGCGGGACTTGTCGTCGCCGTATTTCGGATCGCCGAGGATCGGATGGCCGATGCCCGCCATATGGGCGCGCAGCTGGTGGGTCCGACCGGTGAACGGTCGCAGCGCCATCCAGGCGGCGCGGTGTGCGGCCCGGCTGATGGTGGCGAACGCCGTCTCGGCCGGCTCGGCGCGCGGGTCCTTGCGGTCCGCCGGGCGCATCATCTCGAAGTCGTTGATGCCGGTCTTCTTCAACGGCATGTCGATCTGGCCCGCCGACGGCTTGGGATTGCCGATGACGATGGCCCAGTAGGTCTTCTTCGCCTGACGCCGCGCGAAAGCGCCCGCCAGCCGCTTGGCCGCCTCCGGCCCCTTGCCCAGCAGCAGCACGCCCGAAGTGTCGCGGTCGAGCCGGTGCACCAGGCGCGGCCGGTCCATCCCCTCGCCCCAGGCGCCCAGCAGGCGGTCGACGTGGCGGCTGGTCTTGGTGCCGCCCTGCACGGCCAGACCGTGCGGCTTGTTGATGGCGATGACCATGTCGTCCTCGTACAGGACGAGTGACTTGGCGAAGGCGATGTCGCGCTCAGTGAGCGTATGGGCGTCGCCCGCCTGCCGCGAGGTGTCGTCCGGGATCGGCGGCACGCGCACGGCGGCGCCGGCGGTCAGACGTCCCTCAGGCTTGATCCGGGCGCCGTCGACGCGGATCTGGCCGCTGCGGGCCATCTTCTGCACCTGGATGTTCGACAGGTGCGGCCAGCGCCGGCGGAACCAGCGATCCAGCCGGATGCCGTCCTCGGCCTCGGCCACATAGATGGTCTGAACCTCGCGCTTGGGCGCGTCGGCGGATTTCTCGTCGGTCACAGTGCGGCTCCGAAAGCGCGGCGGGCCAGCATCAGGCCGAGGAACAGGGCGGCGATGGACAGCACCACCGAGGCGGCGACATAGCCGGACGCCAGGGCGAATTCACGGCGCTCGATCATCAGCGCCGCCTCCAGGGAGAAGGCCGAGAAAGTGGTGAAGCCGCCCAGCACGCCGACGGCGGCGAACAGGCGGATGTTCTCGCCCCCTGCCCCGCCCCGGAACGCCAGCCAGCCGGTCAGCAGGCCCATCGCCAGCCCCCCGACCACATTGACCGCCAGCGTCCCCCACGGCCATGCCCCGGCCGGCAGCAGTCTTCCCAGCCCGTAGCGGGCCATGGCGCCGAGCGCGCCCCCGGCTGCAACAATGAGAAAACGTGTCATGTTGCGGGGCTTATAGCGCCGATTGCGACATTGCGAAGGGAGCGCGCATGACCGGTGTTTCGCAGTGGGCTTGCGTGGCGGCCGGTCTCTGGCTGATCGGGCTGGGCGTCTGGATGGGGCTGCGCCCTCGACAGGCCCTGGCCGTTCTCGCCGCCATGGGCAGCAGCCCGCCCATCCATTTCGGTGAAATGGCCGTCCGGGCCGGGGTTGGCGCAGCGATCATGGGCGCCGCATCGGTGTCCCGCGCGCCGTTGATCCTGACCGTATTCGGCGCATTCCTGATCGTCTCGGCGTGCGTGCTGGCGCTCCTGCCCCGACGTTGGCACTCAACCTATTCGCGCTGGTGGGCGGCGCGCATCCCCGTGACGACCGTGCGCCTGATCTCGCCCCTGTCGGTGATCGGCGGCGCGGTCCTGATCTGGGCCGCGCGACCCCCATGGCTCTCCTGACCGAAACTTCACTTGCCGCAGCACAGGGTTAACGGCGATAGCTGAACCGTGGCGCTTCGCGTCATGAGAGAACGCCGTCCTCCGGACCGCGCGATCTGCCATAGTGCCGGGTGAAGCCCGATTCAGAGGACCGCCGACGCGCATGTCGCACGACGATCATCACCACGCCCCGCCGCCTCAGCCCCACGCCCCGCACGGTCACGGCGCTCATGACGGCGGCCATGGCGGCCACGGTCACGACCAGCGGCTGCAGCCGGCCAATCCGCCGCCCCCGGGCGCGTCGGACCACGCCGAGCGCGTCGCGCCCCAGCCGACCTCGCACACGGCCGCCACGCCCCTGCGCAGCGCCGACGGCATCCTGCGTCCCATTCAGGACAGCGAGTATTTCTCCTACGACCCGGCCTCGGTGGCCGCGGTCTCCTCGCACATCGACGAGTATTTCAACCAGCCGCTCGACCTCTTCCCCTTCTGGGAGAGCGAGGGCAAGCCGGACCGCTTCCACGTCCTGTTCAGCCGGCAGATCGAGGAACGCTTCCCGGTCGACAGCGACCTGCGCAAGCACATCCACGACTACGGCCGCCGCGTCTTCAAGGCGCTGGTGGTCCACGTCTCGGTCAAGCGCCTGAGCCAGGCGCTGGCCATGATCGCCTTCACCCTGCTGGCGACGCTTGGACCGACGTGGTTCACGACCTGGACGGGCTCGGCCCCGATCGGCCTGGGCCTCGCCTTCGGCGCCATGCTGGCGACGGTCGGCGTCTTCTGGGCCGCGCAGGCGATCCTGTTCACCCAGTACCGGTTCCAGCTGGAGAACGACTCCTACGAGCTGTCGCGCGAGATCGTTCAGCGCACCCGCGAGCTGCAGAACCTGTTCACCTCCGCCCGCGCCATGGCCGACCAGGCCGAGACGCAATACCAGATGGACGGCAAGGGCTGGGGCCAGCGCGCCCTGTATCTGACCCGCCTGACCATGTGGATCGGCGCGCGGATGGAGTACCTCGAGAAATACGTCCAGATGGAGCTGTGGCGCATCCGCCGCGAGCGCTACTGGATGCGCTGGGCTCAACGCATCTTCACCCCGCTGGTGCTGATCGTCTGGCTGGCGCTGTTCGCGCTTGAGCCCGCGCCGCAGGACGCCGCCGCCTTCCGTGTGCTGCAGGGCGTCGCCATCCTGCTGGGCGTTCTGGTCAGCTGGCTGTCCTACTTCCGCTGGCGCACCCCGGTCGCCGCCGTCCAGGACAAGCTCGGCGTCGAGGGCTGGGTCCGCTACGCCTCGCTGGACGTCGACAACGCCGTCGCCGACCAGGTCCGCCGCGACAAGGAACGTCTGGTCGAGTACCGGGCGCTAACGCGGGGTAGGTAGCCTCGTGCTTCAGGTCATACTCGGCGCGGACGATCATACGGCTGCTGAAGGCGCTTATGCGAGAGCTCTCAAGGCTCGCAAATGGTTGTTCTTAGCGGCTGGAGCCGGATCGATCCTAGCATTTGATCTGTATAGCGCAGACCAAGCAAGCCAACTGCTGAAGTTTATAACTCTTCCAGAGTGGTTCTTGGAGAGAGCATTCGGCTTCGCGCTCCTCTATCTCGTCACTCAATACAGCCTACTCCTCTTTCAAGTCCGGACGGTTTACGACTTGGAACTACAGGAGCGCTTCGCTGCAAAACTGATGGCTGAGCGTGAGGTTGCACTCGCCGCAGTCACCGGTGGTCAGTCAAATGTCGCCGCCCAAAGACGCGAAATTGACCGACTAGAACGAGCATTTTTCCGTGATCGGGAAAACGCCGACGATCCTCGCGGCGCGCGATCACATTTCGAAACCCAAATGGAATCGCACCATTGGAATTTACGAAACGCGGAGGAAGGCCTCAGCGAAGCTCAGACGCGCTATGATAGTCTTGACGAAAGAGACCCCGCCAAGCGCGGCAGGTTTGTTTGGACCGAACGATGGATAGACCGCGTTAGGCTAGTCGTCCCACTCATTATCTCGGCGCTGGTTCTAGCCTTGCTCGTATTTGACCAGTTCTAGGGTCCCTCAGCGCAGATTGTCCTGCACCGACCGCGCGTCATAGGCGTCCGGGCGGTCGGGGCGACGGCCATTGCCCATCACCACCTCAAGCGTGGTCGAGGTCGCCGACGGTCCGCTGAAGTTCAGGCCGACGCCGACGCCAACGCCCGATCCCGAATAGCTGCCGTACCGGCTCGAACCGCGGCTGGAACCGTAGCCAACGCCGACGCTGGGACGCACGCCGCCGGCGCTGTCCGGGCGGCCGTCGGTCCAGCGCTGGGTGACCTCGAACCAGTCATAGCCTTGCGAGGTCGTCAGCTGGGCTGCGCGCAGCAGGGCGTAATCCGCCACCGGCCCGGGCGCGCCGACGCCGTTGTAGGTCACGCGGTAGCGGTTGGATTCGATCCGCTGCTCGGCATAGCCCTGCCCGCCCGGCGAGGTCTGGGCTCCGTATGGCGACAGGCTGGCGCAGGCGGCGAGGCTCAGGCCGGCCACGGCGATCAGGGGAAGGGTCAGGCGCTTCATGGCGTTAACTCCGTGTGCTTGAGAAAGCGTCGCGGCGGCGGGAGAGTTCCTGAAACCCCTCCACCATGCTCCGCATGGTCCCCCTCCCCGCTACGTGGAGAAGTGAAACACCGCCTCACCTCTCCATCGAAGATGGGGAGGTGGCTCGACGCGCTTGCGCGGCGAGACGGAGGGGTCACCCCAGCCCCGCCGCCACCTTCAACGCTTCGAAATCCTCCGGAACCGGCGCCTCGACGGTGCGATATCCGCCCTCCGGATGCGGGAACACCAGCTTCGCCGCATGCAGCATCAGCCGCGGCGCAGCCTTGCCCGCGAACGTCAGCGCCCCGCCATACCGCGCGTCGCCAGCCATGGGGCGACCGATCGACGCCATGTGCACCCGAAGCTGGTGCATGCGCCCCGTAGCGGGATCCAGCTCGACCAGCGCCCCGTCTTCCGACTTCGCCAGGGTCCGGTACCGGCTCAGCGCCGCCTGCGCCCCCGGCGTGTCGGCGGTGACGGCGCGCATATAGCTCTCGCGCCCGACCTCCTGCCGCAGCAGGGGCGTCTCGACGGTCCCCGCCGCAGGCTCCGGCGCGGCGGACAGCAGGGCGAGATAGGTTTTCCTGAATCGCTTGGCCTGCAGCGCCTTGCCGAGGAATCCCGCCGCCGGCTTGGTCTTGGCGGCCAGGATCACGCCCGAGGTGTCGCGATCCAGCCGGTGCACCAGCTCGGGCCGCTTGCCGTTCGAGCGCATGAAGGCCCACAGCAGGTCATCCAGCGTATGCGCCTTGATCCGCCCGCCCTGACTGGACAGGCCGGACGGCTTGTTCAGGACGAGGACGTGGGGATCCTCCAGCAGGACCCACGACCGGACGGCAGCGATCTCGTCCTCGGTCAGGTTGACGGGCTGGCGGTCGCTCACGCCGCCGGGCGCGTCTTCGGCGTCCAGCGGATGCGGCCCGAGCGGGCGATCAGGCCCGTGATGATACCCACGACGATGCCCAGTCCAGGCCCGATGATCACGGTGTTGATCAGGATGCGGTGCGCCGCGACGACATTGCCGCCGAACTGGTTCTCCAGATTGGCGGACAGGCGGGCGTTCAGGTGCACGGCCCAGGCCATCAGGATGATCGCCAGACCACCGGCCAGAAGCGCGCGGGCGCGGCCCAACGGGGCCAGCAGGAAGACGATGGCGGCGGCATAGCTGGCCATGGCGACCATCTCGGTCGCCTGCCCGGCCCCGACGCCCAGCCGGTGGCCGAGGGCCATCTGGATCAGCACGCCGAAGCCGATCAGGCAGGCGGCGGCGAGAATGAGGGTCAGGCGGGGCGCGGTCACGGTCATGCCGCGAGGCTTACCAACGAACCGCGCGCCGCCCAAGCCGTCAGTTCAGCGCAGAACGCCCTTCCTCTTCATGCTCCAGGCGTACCAGAGCAGGAACAGGGCGATCACCATGATGACGAACGGCATATAGCCCATCATCTCCATCCCGGCCGGAGGCGGCGGAGGCGGGTTGATCGCCTTGCCGTAGATCAGGCTGATCAGCGCGCCCAGCACCGAGGCCGCGAAGGCCCAGACCGCCAGTTTGTTGCGCATCAGCAGCAGGATCGAGCCGAGAACCGCACCCCAGACCCCAAGGATCCACGGCCCGTACATCCAGTTCGGCATGGCCATGAAGTAGTCGATCATGGCCTGATCGAAGCCCGCCTCGCGCATATAGGCCTCGCCGCGCGTGGTGGTCTGGATGAAGTCGAATGCGCCGAAACCGTTCCACAGAAGCGAAACCACGCCCACGACCCACAGGTGCCAAGGCGTCTTTACCGTCATGCTCATTGTTCCCTCCCCGGAGATACAGGGCGGACAATGGCAAAGCTGCGTGGGCTCGACAATGAACGCTGATCAGTCAGCGACGCGCCACGGCGGGTTCAGTCGGTTTTCACCCGCGTGGAACAAGCACAACCGGTTGCCGTCGGGGTCGCTCAGCCAGGCCTCGCGCCACAGCCAAGGCTGATCGACGGGATCGCCATCGAAAACCAAGCCCGCTGCCTTCAGGTTCGCGACGCGCTCGTCCAGATCCTCGCACTCGAAATAGACGCCGGTCCCGTTCGTCCGGACTTCCTCCGCCAGATGCACCGACAGCGTTGCCCCGCCCGGACAGGCCAGCCGCGCATAGTGATCCCGGGAGACGATCAGGGTCAGCCCCAGCCGCAGATAGAAGGCCCGGGCGCGCGGGATGTCGGCGACCTCGAGCGTGACCTGATTGAGGTTCATTCCCCGCCCTGCTTCCGCGCCCTCATCTCGGCCCAGCGCTCCATCCGGTCCTTGACCTTGGCCTCATGCCCCTCGCCCTTGGGCTTGTAGAAGGTCCGGCGCTCCATGCCCTCGGGGAAGTAGTTCGCGCCCGAGAAGCCGTCCTCGACGTCGGGGTCGTACTGGTAGCCCTTGCCGTACCCCAGCTCCTTCAGCAGCTTCGTCGGCGCGTTGCGGATATTCGGCGGCGGCATCAGCGAGCCGGTCTCGTGCGCGGCGCGGCGGGCGGCCTTGTAGCCCTCGTAGACCGCGACCGACTTGGGCGCGGTGGCCAGATGCACCACCGCCTGCGCCAGCGCCAGCTCGCCCTCGGGACTGCCCAGGAAGTCGTAGGTGTCCTTGGCCGCATTGGCGACGAGAATGGACAGCGGATCGGCCTGACCGATGTCCTCCACCGCCATGCGCACGATCCGGCGGGCCAGATACAGCGGGTCCTCGCCCCCGTTCAGCATCCGCGCCAGCCAGTACAGCGCCGCATCAGGGTCCGAGCCCCGCACCGACTTATGCAGGGCCGAGATCAGGTTGTAGTGTTCCTCCCGGCTCTTGTCGTAGGCAGGCGCGCGCTTCTGCAGGATGCCGGCCAGCCCCTGCACGTCCAGCGGCTCGGCCTCCGGCAGGTTGAACAATACCTCGGACATGGTCAGCAGATACCGCCCGTCGCCGTCGGCCAGCGCCAGCAGGGCGTGTCGCGCCTCGGGCGTCAGCGGCAGAGTCCGCGCCTCATGCCCCTCCGCCCGCGCCAGCAGCTGATCCAGCGCCGCATCGTCCAGCCGCTTCAGCACATAGACCTGAGAGCGCGACAGCAGCGCCCCGTTCAGCTCGAACGACGGGTTCTCGGTCGTCGCCCCGACCAGGGTCACCACCCCTTCCTCGACGAAGGGCAGGAAGCCGTCCTGCTGGGCGCGGTTGAAGCGGTGGATCTCGTCGACGAACAACAGCGTGCTCTGTCCGGCCGCGCGCCGCATGCGGGCGGCTTCGAACGCCTTCTTCAGATCGGCGACGCCCGAGAAGACGGCGCTGATCTGCTGGAACTGATAGCCGGCGGCCTGGGCCAGCAGCCGGGCGATGGTGGTCTTGCCGGTGCCGGGCGGGCCCCACAGGATCATGGAGCCCAACCGCCCGGCCTCGATCATGCGGCGGATGGGGCCGCCCTCGCCCAGCAGATGGTCCTGCCCCACCACCTCCTCGAGGGTCTGCGGCCGCAGGCGGTCGGCCAGCGGGGCGTCGGGGGGATGGATGCCGGAGGCTTCGAACAGGTCGGTCATGTGTCGTCAGAGATAGGCGTTACCGGCCCGCTTTTCACGCGTTAGTGTGGGCCGAACCCAGGAGCCCGCATGTCCGATCCGCACAAGGTCCCGCCCGGCTGCGTCATTCCCTATCTGACCATCCCCTCGCGCGGCGGACAGGCGGCGGTCGAGTTCTACCGCGCCGCCTTCGGCGCGGAGGAGGTGTTCCGCAATCTGGCGGAGGATGGCGAGCGGCTGATGCACAGCCGGCTGCTGATCAACGGCGGTCTGCTCTTCCTGTCAGACGAGTTCCCCGAGTACGGCCATGCGACGGACATCGTCCCCGCTGGCGTGACGATGCACCTGCAGGTCGACGATGCGGACGAATGGTGGAACCGCGCCATCATCGCCGGCTGCGTGCCGGTCACCCCGCTGGCCGACCAGTTCTGGGGCGACCGCTATGGCCGCATGAGCGACCCGTTCGGCCACATCTGGTCGATCGGCGCGCCGGTCCGCAAATGACCTAGCGGACCAGCAGGATGCCGCGTTGCCCCTGACGCTCGACCGTCAGGCGCGATCCACGCGGCAGGTTCGACAGTTGATTGATCGAGGTCACCGGCCGGTCGTTGACCGCCACGATCACGTCGCGCGGACGAATGCCGACGCCCCGCGCCGCATAGCCGCGCCCGTCGACGCCGCCGACGATGACGCCGCTGGCGAACGGATCGCCGCCCAGCTTGTCCGCCAGCGCCGGGTTCAGCGCCAGCACCTGGGCGCCGGACAGGCCGCCCTGCTGGATCGTCGTCGCCTTCTCGGTGTCCGCATCGCCCGGCAGAGGCTGAACCCGGGCATTGATCGTCTGCGCCCGCCCGTCCCGCAACAGGGTCAGTTCGACGCCCGAGTTCGGCTCGCGCGTGCCGACGCGGAAGTTCAGACCGCCCTGATCGTTGATCTCGGCGCCGTCGATCGCCGTAATGATGTCGCCAGTCCGGATGCCGGCCCGGTCGCCCGGCCCATTATCCCAGACGTCGTTCACAACGATGCCGCGGGGACGATCCATGCCCAGGCTGCGGGCGATGTCGGCGCTGACCGGCTCGCCGCGCACGCCCAGCCACGGCCGCACGACCGTGCTGGCCCCGCCCACGGCTGAGTCCACTACCCGTCGCACCATGGTCGCCGGCACCGCGAAGCCCACACCGGACGACGAGCCCGAACGCGAGAAGATGGCCGTGTTGATGCCGATCAGGTCGCCGTCCATGTCCACCAGCGCCCCGCCCGAGTTGCCGGGGTTGATGGCCGCGTCGGTCTGGATGAACGAGCCCGAGTCCGAGATGCCCGTCTCCGTCCGGTTCAGGGCCGAGATGATGCCGTTGGTCACTGTCTGGCCGACGCCGAACGGGTTGCCGATCGCCAGCACCAGATCGCCGACCTGTTGCTCCTCGCGGTCGTCGATGTTCAGGATCGGCAGGCGCTCGTTGACGCCCTCCAGCTGCAGCACGGCTATGTCCGACCGCTCGTCGCCGAGCAGGACGCGGGCGTTGAACTCGCGGCGGTCGTTCAGGATCACGCGGATCTGCTGCATGCCGTTGATGACGTGATAGTTGGTCACCACCACTCCGGTGTCGCGCACGATCACGCCCGATCCGACCGAGCCGACCTGCTGCGCCCGCGGTCCCTGCCCGAACATCGACCAGAACGGGTCCTGCACCTGCTGCACGCCGCGCGCGGCGATGTTCACCACGGCCGGAGCCGCCTCGCGCACGACAGGCGCGAAACTGGTCTTCATCGAGGTGGCGTCGCCCGGAGGCACGCGGTTGTCGGCGAAGACGCCGTCCTGGGCTTTCGAACTGTTCGGCTGACCACAGGCGGCAAGGGTCAGGGCGAGGGCGAGTACCAGTGGGCGGGTCTTCATCGGCATCCGTATCTTCGAAAGTCTCTGAAATCCCATTCCGCCCGGGATTTCAGGCCGGATCAAGGCCGTCGGATGAACTCTCTGTAGCTTCCGCCCGGCTCGCCTGCCTTCCGACCCACCAGCCGATGACCGCCGCCACGAACAGCACTACCGCGGCGATGTAGAACGACAGGCCCGGATCGTAGAGGCCGCCGATGATCAGGCGCGCCGGCGGCCCGTCCCCCAGCCAGCCCTCGACCCATCGCGCCACCCCGCCGAAGCCGCCGCCCGTGGAATGGGTGTACAGCCAGCCGAAGAACAGCGGCGACAGGACCCCGGCGATGGCGCCGACGCTGGTGTTGGCGCCCTGCAACTGCCCCTGCTCGTCCTCGCCCACCCGGCGGGTCATCAGGGCCTGCAGCGTGGGCATCGCCAGCCCCCACAGGGCATTGGGCAACATGGCCGCGATGAAGGCCCAGCCGGTCGGCGCCCAGCCCATCAGCGAGATGCCGATCGTGCCGCCGATCAGGCCCAGAACCATGGTCTTCCGGTCGCCCAGCCGCTTGGTGAAGACGCCCGTCAGGCCGCCCTGCACAATCATGTCCAGCACCCCGACCAGCGCCAGCAGAAACCCGACCTGGATTGGACCCCAGCCGTAGCGCAGCCCCGCGTACAGCACGAACACCGCCGAGAAGACGTGATGGGCGAAATAGAGCAGGAAGTTCACGACCGCGAGGCCCGCCAGCTCGGCATGGCGCTTCAGCAGGATCAGCGCCCCCACCGGATTGGCGCGCCGCCAGCTGAACGGCATCCGCTTGTCGGCCGCCAGGCTTTCGGGCAGCACGAACAGGCCGTAGAGGAGGGCGAGGCCCGACAGCACCGCAGCCACCCAGAACGGCAACCGCGGATCCATGGACCCCAGTAGCCCGCCCAGCACCGGCCCCAGCACGAACCCGCCCGAGAAGGCGGCGCCGATCAGGCCATAGGCCTTGGCGCGTTTCTCCGGCTCGGTGATGTCGGCCATGTAGGCGAACACGGTCGTGAAGCTGGACGAGGTGATCCCGGCGATGATCCGGCCCGCGGCCAGCCACCACAGGTTCGGGGCCAGCGCCATCAGCACATAGTCGAGCGCCAGTCCCGCACAGCTGATCAGGATCACCGGCCGCCGGCCATACTTGTCCGACAGCGAGCCGATGATCGGCGAGCAGATGAATTGCATCCCGGCCCACAGGGCCACGAACACGCCGTTGATCCAGCCGGCGTCGGCGTTGGAGCCGACGAACTCGACGATCAGCTGCGGCAGGACGGGAATGATGATTCCCATCGCCACGATATCCAGCACGGCCGTAATCAGGATGAAGGCGAGCGCCGCCCGGCGGACTTTGAGATCGTTGAGGGCGTTCATGACAGGCCTGTGCGAGGGTCTGGCCTTCTAGCGGAAGAACATCCCCTCGTCGAAGCCCTCTTACGGGGTCGGCGCGGCCATGGCGGCGGCCGTGTCGTCGGCCTGCCCGTCCCCCGCCGGCGCGGTCAGGCCCAGCAGGCGGGCCAGCAGCGGCTGGACGTCCACGCTGTCCATGTCCGTCAGCGCCACGCCGCGACCAAAGGCCGGGCCATGGGCGACGAACAGGGCCTGCATCTCCGGCGCCGCGTTGTCGAAGCCGTGCGCTCCACCCCGGATCCGCGCGGGGTCGGTCCGTTCGCGCGTGCCCGTGGTCCAGCCGGTTTCCGACAGGCAGATGATGGCCGGGATGCGCGGGTTCGTGCCGTAGGACAGACGCTCCGGGATCTCACCCTTGCGCCAGCATTGCAGATGCGGCTTCTCGCCCAGCAGCGCCGCCTCGACCTCGGCCTCGCGGCCCGCGACCGGATTCAGGCTGACGACCGGCCCGTAGGCCACGACGCTGATCGCGGTCGGATCGACATGGTCATCCAGGAAAGTCACGTGCTCGCCCGACACCGCCGCCATGCCGTGGTCAGAGACGATCACGATGTCCGCCTCGATATTCCGGGCCGCCAGCCCGTCCAGCAGCGCCTTCACCGCATTGTCGACGTCGACCAGAACGGCATTCGTCTCCGGCGCGTCCGGCCCGAAATTGTGCCCCGCCGTGTCCAGCACGTCGAAATAGAGGGTCGCCAGCTGCGGCCGTTCTTCCGGCGGCAAGGTCATCCAGCCCAGCAGCATGTTGACCCGTGCCATCGTCGGCACCGACTGCTCGAAAGGCAGCCAGTAGGTCGGGCGCACGCCCCGGATCGGCGCCTCCGATCCCGGCCAGAACATGGTGGCGGTGCGCAGGCCCGCGTTTTCGGCGGTCACCCAGATCGGCTCGCCGGCGTCGTACCAGACCCTGTCCATCACCTCGGCGCGGTTGCGCAGGGTGAAGGTCCGCCCCGGCAGCTCGGGATCGCGCATGGTGTTGTAGACCAGCCCGTGGTGGTCCGGGTGCATGCCGGTGGCCAGGGTGTAGAAGTTCGGGAAGGTCACGCTGGGCCACGACGGCTTCATCCCGCCCTCTGCGTGAACGCCCTCCTGCGCCAGTTGGGCAATGGTCGGCGTCAGGCCGCGCTCCAGATAATCCGCCCGGAAGCCGTCGATGCCGATCATGATCACCGGCCGCTGCGGCGCCTGAGCGGCAACGCTGGAAGCCATCGTCACCACGGCGAGCGCGGCCAGGATCGGGAACAGTCGGCGAAGGATCATCACGAACTCCGGAAATCAGACCGGTTTGGCCTAGCGGGAAACCAAGACAGGTCCACGACGAACGCCGCGTTGCAAAAGCTTAATGCCAAGGTGGCTTGCCACCGGGCGCGGCGCACCCTCAACCTGTGGTCATGACCGCCGTTATCGAAACCCGTGGGCTGACCAAGACCTACGGCTCCGTGCGCGCCCTCGACGGGCTGGACCTCTCCATCCCCAAGGGCGGGATCTATGGCGTGCTGGGGCCGAACGGCGCCGGCAAGTCGACCCTGTTCCGCATCCTGCTGGGCCTGATCCGGCCGACGGAGGGCTCGGCCACCGTCATGGGCGGGGCCGTCGGGGACGTGGCCGCCATGCGGCGCATGGGCTCCATGATCGAGACCCCGCGCTTCCCGCCCTACATGACCGCCCGGCAGGTGCTGCGCTGGCTGGCGCTCGAACACGGCGTGGGCGGCGAGACCGACATCCCATACTGGCTGCAGCGCGTCGGCCTGACCGAGGCGGCCGACCGCAAGGTGCGCGGCTTCTCCGTCGGCATGATGCAGCGCCTCGGCGTGGCCGCCTCGCTGATGAGCCGGCCCGAGCTGGTCATCCTCGATGAACCGACCAGCGGCATGGATCCGCCCGGCATCCAGGAGATGCGCGCCCTGATCCGCGCCCTCGCCAGCGAGGAAGGCGTCACCGTCGTCCTGGCCAGCCACCAGCTGCTGGAGGTCCAGCGCGTCTGCGATCGCGTGGCCATCATGAACAAGGGCCGGCTGGTCCGTGAAGGTTCGGTCACCGAACTGACCGCGACCGGCGAGCGGCTGCGTCTCGCCATCGGCCAGCCCGATCAGGTGCTGTCGATCCTCGGCGACAAGGGCGTGCGCGACGGAAGCGCCGTCCTCGCCGCCGTCACTCGCGCCGACGGCCCTAGCCTGATCAAGGCCTTGGTCGAGGGCGGCGTGGACATCCATGAAGCCCGCTGGGTCGGCGCCGACCTCGAAAGCATCTTCTTCACCGAAACGGGCGCCGTTCAGACCCCGGAGGCCGACCATGCTCGCTGACGCCATCCGCGCCGAGGGCTATCGGCTGCTCCGCAACCGCATGACCGTCTTCTGGTCGGTGTTGTTCACTCCGCTGCTGTTCGCTGTGGGCGGCGCCCTGTTCCACGTCCTGACCAAGGGCCGCGGCGACGAAATGGCGGCCGAGGCCAACCTCCAGCTCCCGGCCCCGACCGAAGCTCTCAACCTCGCCGACGCCCTCCTGTTCGGCGCCAGCGGGGCCGCGAACGGCGTCCTGCTTGTTCTCATGCTGGTGACCGCCGCGACCGTCTATGCCGGTGACTACCGTTGGGAGAGCTGGCGACTGATCACGGCGCGCAACAGCCGTGTGAACCTGCTGCTGGGCAAGGTCGGGGTCATGAAGCTGACGGCCCTGGCGGCGACCTTCGCCATGGTCATCGCCGCCTTCGTCTTCTTCCTCGCCCAGGCTCTGGTCTACGAGCGCGGGATCACCTTCAACCTGACCGGCGAGATGGCCGGAGACTCTGCTCTCGTCTGGCTGCTGTCCTACATCCGGATCGTTCAGTACGGCCTGATCGCCCTGCTGACGGCGGTGATGACCCGCTCGCTGCTGGCGGCGCTGTTCGTGCCGTGGGCGGTCGGCTTCGTCCAGTCACTGCTGGGCTCGCCTCCCGTTCTCGGCTTGCTCAAGCTGGAACCGGGTGACTGGCCCGCCCAGTTGATGCTTCCGGGCCTGGCCTATGACACGCTGAAGAACGCCATCTCGCCCGGCCTCGCCAATGCGATGGCCCAGGCGGACAGCATCTGGCCCTCGATCATCGGCCTGGCGATCTGGATCATCGTCCCGCTGGGCCTCGCCCTGTTGCTGTTCAAGCGGCAGGACCTGTCCAAGGAGTAGGCGCTACAGAGTCTTCTCCATGAAGACGTCGGCCCGCGCATAGGGCGTGGGCCGCGGCGGCAGGTCGACGAAGCCGAAGCTGCGGTACAGCGCCCGCGCCGTCTTCAGCGTGCTGCTGCTCTCCAGATAGAGCCGGTGTGCGCCCGCGGCCCGCGCGGCGGCCTCGCAGGCCTCCAGCAGCCGGCGCGAAGCCCCCTGCCCCCGCGCCGCCGGGGTGATGGTCATCTTGGCCACTTCGAACCGGCCGTCGCCCATCGCCATCAGCGCGCAGCAGCCCACCGCAACGCCGTCCAGCTCGGCCATGAAGATGTACCCGCCCGGCGCGATGATCGCCGTATCCGGGTGATCCAGCACCTTGTGATCCTTGGCCTCCACCGCGAACCCGCCCTCGTGCAGCCAGTCGAGGTTCAGTTGCTTCCACGCGGCGGCGTGGCGAGGCTCGTAGGGAACGATGCTCAGGGTCATGGCGAGGCTGTAGCGCGGATCGCGGCCATAGAAAAAGGCCCCGCCGCTTCCGCGACGGAGCCTTCTTCAGCCCCTTGAGCGATGAAGCCGATCAGGCCTCGTCGTCGCCCTCGAAAACTTGCACCGGGCCGGAATCGAGGCCCTTGGCGTCCACGTCGCGATCGACGAACTCGATCACGGCCATGGCGGCGTTGTCGCCGTGGCGGTAGCCCGCCTTCATGATGCGGATGTAGCCGCCGTTACGTTCGGCGTAGCGCGGGCCGATCGTTTCGAACAGCTTGCCGACCTGCGGCACGTCACGGACCTGGCTGATCGCCTGACGGCGAGCGTGCAGGTCGCCCTTCTTGGCGAGCGTGACCAGCTTCTCGACGAAGGGACGCAGTTCCTTCGCCTTCGGCAGGGTGGTCGTGATCTGCTCGTGCTTGATCAGCGAGGCAGCCATGTTGGCGAACATGGCCTGGCGGTGGCTGACGGTACGGCCGAGCTTGCGATAGGCGGCGCCGTGGCGCATCGGGGTCTCTCCTACTCAACCCTGGTTTCCGGCTCGCCGGACCTTGGGCTCTATCATTCTAACCGCTCCGCAACCCGATCGTGGGCCATGGGCGGAGGGTTGAAACTAGATCTGGTCGTCGAACTTCTTGGCCAGGTCTTCGATGTTTTCGGGCGGCCAGTTCGGCACGTCCATGCCGAGGCTGAGGCCCATCGTCGCGAGAACTTCCTTGATCTCGTTCAGCGACTTGCGGCCGAAGTTCGGGGTGCGAAGCATCTCGCCCTCGGTCTTCTGGATCAGGTCGCCGATGTAGACGATGTTGTCGTTCTTCAGGCAGTTGGCCGAACGGACCGACAGTTCCAGTTCGTCGACCTTCTTCAGCAGGGCCGGGTTGAACGGCAGATCGGGCTTGCCGTCCGACGCTTCCACAGCCTTCTTCGGCTCGTCGAAGGTGATGAAGATCTGGAGCTGGTCCTGCAGGATGCGCGAGGCGTAGGCCACCGCGTCAACCGGCGAGACGGCGCCGTTGGTTTCGACCTCGAGGATCAGCTTGTCGTAGTCCAGCGACTGGCCCTGACGGGTCGGCTCGACGCGATAGGCGACGCGCTTGACCGGCGAGTACAGGGCGTCGACGGCGATCAGGCCGATCGGCGCATCTTCCGGACGGTTGAACTCCGAAGCCACATAGCCCTTGCCGTTCTGGACGGTCAGTTCCATGCGGATCGACGCGCCGTCGTCCAGGGTGCAGATCACGTGATCGGGGTTCAGCACCTCGATGTCCGACGGGACGTCGATCTGACCGGCGGTCACCGGGCCGGGGCCCGTGGCGCGCAGGGTCATGCGCTTCGGACCTTCGGCATGCATGCGAAGGGCCAGTTGCTTGATGTTCAGCACGATGTCGACGACGTCTTCCCGCACGCCTTCCAGCGACGAGAATTCGTGGACCACACCGTCGATCTGGATGGCCGTCACCGCCGCGCCTTGCAGCGACGACAGCAGAACACGGCGCAGGGCGTTGCCGAGCGTCACGCCGAAGCCACGTTCCAGGGGCTCGGCGACCAGGCGCGACTTGCGCTGCGGGTCGGAGCTCGCCTCGATCTGCGGCTTCTCGGGACGGATCAGCTCTTGCCAGTTACGTTCGATCATGGATGTCCCTCGAAAACGGAGTTCGCCGGTCCCTCGCTCCTCGTCAGGGCGTCAGGACCGGCGGAGTAATAGTCGGTCGTCGGTCGCTTAGACGCGGCGGCGCTTGGGCGGACGGCAACCGTTGTGCGGCATCGGCGTGACGTCGCGGATCGTCGTGATGGTCATGCCGACGGCCTGCAGGGCGCGCAGGGCCGACTCACGGCCGGAACCCGGACCCGAGACGTTGACTTCCAGCGTTTTGACGCCGTGCTCGGCGGCCTTCTTGCCGGCGTCTTCAGCAGCCATCTGGGCGGCGTACGGGGTCGACTTGCGCGAACCCTTGAAGCCCATGTGACCGGCCGACGACCAGGAAATCGCGTTTCCTTGCGCGTCGGTGATCGTGATCATCGTGTTGTTGAACGACGCATTCACGTGGGCGACGCCCGACGTGATGTTCTTGCGTTCGCGGCGCTTAACGCGACCCGTGTCCTTGGCCATCGGTCAGCTCTTTCTCTTACTTCTTCTTGCCGGCGATCGGCTTGGCCGGACCCTTGCGGGTACGAGCGTTCGTGTGGGTGCGCTGACCGCGGACCGGCAGGCCCTTGCGGTGACGCAGGCCGCGGTAGCAGGCCAGGTCCATCAGACGCTTGATGTTCATCGAGGTCTCGCGACGCAGGTCACCCTCGACGGTGTGATCCTTGTCGATGGTCTCGCGGATCTGCAGCACTTCGGCGTCGGTCAGTTGGTTGACGCGACGGGCGGGCTCGATACCCACCTTGCCGGTGATGTCCTTGGCGGCCGCCGGGCCGATGCCATGGATGTACTGCAGCGCGATTTCGACGCGCTTGTTGGTCGGGATGTTGACGCCAGCGATACGGGCCACGAAGCTCTCCAGATACGCGTGTGCGGACGCAATAAACGCTCCGGTCAACAGACCAGGAGCGTGTCGCGCCCTTCGCGGAAGCGGGCCTTATACAGGGGATTCAGTTTCCGTCAACGCCTGACCGGCGCCTCAGCGCGCCTGACGCTGATAATCGACGGAGAAGGTGACGACGTGCCCCTCCACCGCCCGGCCGTCGCGCATCGGCGGCTGGTACCGGTACTCCCTCGCCAGCTTGACCCCCGCTTCGCCGAATCCAAGGCTGCCCGGAGTTTCGCGCAGGACCCGGCAATTCCTCAACCGGGTGTCCGTCCCGATGACGCACGAGATGACCGCCTGCCCGTTGATCCCGCGTGAGCGCGCCACAAACGGGTAGGAACGATTGACGTCCAGCTGGGTGGGCCGGCGCAGAAGCTGCGGTCCGGCGAGATCGGCCGCCGGGGGGCGCTCACCGCCACGCCCCGACCCGACGCCGGCGCCCAGACCCGAACCGATGCCGCCTCCGGCTCCCGATCCGGCGCCGCCTGCGGCCGCGCCCGCGCCGGCTTCGGCGGTCGCGGCGCTCAGGGCTGTCGTCGCGGGCCCGGCTTCCGTCGCGCCCAGCCCGACCAGCAGTTCAGGCGGCGTTGCGTCCATCCTTGCAGGTGGCGGCCTGTCCCATGGCTGAACGACGTCCGGCGTCCGCGCCGAAGGCGTCGCAACAGTCCCCGTCGAAGCTTCGGTCCCTGCATCCGCTGCGGCCGGAGCCCCTCCGCCGCCCGGTGGCGAGAACAGATGAATCTCCATGGCGGGCAGCGTCAGCTGAGGCTCGACCGCGCCTCCACGGGTCATCGCCAGCCACAGGATCAGCGCCACGTGCAATAGCGCCACGATCGCCATGGCCAGAAACCGCCGGGACGGTTCCACCCTGACAGGCCTGTGCTCCACGATCAGCATGCGCATCCCCTCTCCGACAGAGAGAATGTAACAGCATTACGCCAATGGAAAGCCCGTCGTGGTCAGGGCCAGATCACACCGATGGTGATGCGGCCGCCGGCGATGGGCTGGCCCGAGCCGCTCCGCCCCGGACGGACGCGGAAGTAATCCTGGGCGACCCTCACGGCGACCGGCCCGAACCCTTGCCCTTCCGGCCGTTCGCGAACCACCCGGCAATCGCGCAGCCGTTCGTCCAGTCCGATCTCGCAGTTGACGGTGATGTCCACGTTCCGCGCCCGACGGCGCAGCTCGGGCGGCGTCGCCTCGGTGATCTGACGTCCGTTCGCGCCACGCAGGATCATGGCCACCGTCCCCGAGCCGGGGCCGTCGCCCGCGCCGATGCCCGTCCCCGTGCCGGTCCCCTGCCCGCCCTGCCCCATGCCGGGGGTTTCGGACGCGGTCGGAGCCACACCCACGACGAGCGCAGGCTCCGGCGCCTGCTCTCGCGGCGCGGGCGGAGGATCGGGCTGGGGTACGGGCGGAGGCGGCGGCGTGTGCACGCGCGACGGCGCGGCCGGCGCCCCTCCCCCTGCCCGTTGCGAGGGCTCGGGCGGCGGTGGAGGTGGCGGAGGTGGAGACGTCACCCGCTGGACCAGCTCGACCAGGATCGGCGGCGTCGGAAGCGGCCCCGGCTCGACCGGATCCGGCCGGCCGGCGATCAGGAATATCCCCAGATGCGCCGCGACCACGCCGGCCATCAGGCCGACGCGCTGCACGCGCCTGTCTTTCAGGGGATGGGAAATGGTGCTCACGCCTCTCGAACTACCCCCCCGGTCGCATTAACGCACGGAAGGCCGGTTCGGTCAGGCGGTATTCAGCTTCACGCCAGGGCGGCGTCGATCGCCGTGGTGACGGCCTCGATGGAGCCCATGCCGTCGATCTCGGTCAGCTTGCCCTGACCTTCGTAGTACGGCAGCAGCGGCGCGGTCTGGCGATTGTAGACGGCCAGACGGTCCTTGAAGGTCTCGGGATTGTCGTCCGGGCGGCCCTGCTCGGCATAACGCCTGGAGATGCGCTCGGTCAGGGCGGCGTCGTCGACCTTCAGGCGAACGACACGATCGACCTGGGCGCCCCGCTTGGCCAGCATGGCGTCCAGCGCCTCGGCCTGGGCGACCGTGCGCGGGAAGCCGTCGAAGATGGCGCCGCCGGCAGCCTCTGCCTCGGGCAGACGCTCCTCGATCAGGGCGATGACGATCTCGTCGGTGACCAGATCGCCGCGCGCCAGCACGTCCTTGACCTTCAGACCCAGTTCCGAGCCCGAGGCGATGGCCGCGCGCAGCATGTCGCCGGTCGACAGCTGGACCATGCCGCGCGTCTCGACCAGGCGCTTGGCTTGCGTGCCCTTGCCGGCCGCGGGCGGCCCGAACAGGATCAGATTCATGGCCGCCCCTCCGGCAGGTTAGTCAATCAGCTACTAGCGTCGCGCCGGAGCGGTCGTACCACGGCCGCGGCCACGCAGCTTGGCCTTCTTGATTAGACCTTCGTACTGGTGGGCCAGCAGGTGCGACTGGATCTGCGCCACCGTGTCCATGGTCACCGAGACCACGATCAGCAGCGAGGTGCCGCCGAAGTAGCCGATGCTGGGCATCTGCGAGATCAGCACTTCCGGCAGCAGGCAGACGGCGGTGATGTAGGCCGCGCCGATGACCGTCAGTCGGGTCAGGACGTAGTCGAGATACTCGGCCGTGCGCTTGCCCGGACGGATGCCCGGCAGGAAGCCGCCGTACTTGCGCAGGTTCTCGGCCGTGTCCTCGGGGTTGAAGGTGATCGAGGTGTAGAAGAAGCAGAAGAAGACGATCAGCAGGCCGTACAGCACCATGAACGCCGGCTGGCCGTGGGTCAGCTGGGCGGTCACCATCGGCAGCCAGCTCATCCACGACGGCAGGTTGGCGTTGGCGGTGAACTGGGCGACGGTCGCCGGCAGCATCAGCAGCGACGAGGCGAAGATCGCCGGAATGACGCCGGCGGTGTTGACCTTCAGCGGCAGGAACGAACGCTCGCCCCCGGCCATGCGGTTGCCTTCCTGGCGCTTCGGATACTGGATCAGAAGGCGGCGCTGGGCGCGCTCCATGAAGACGATGAAGACGACCACGGCGATGGCCATGGCGGCGACCAGCAGCAGCACGAAGGCCGAGATCTGACCCTGCTGGGCCAGGCCGAACAGGCGGGCGATGGTGCCCGGCAGGACGGCCACGATGCCGGCGAAGATGATCAGCGAGATGCCGTTGCCGACGCCGCGGGCGGTCACCTGCTCACCCAGCCACATCAGGAACATGGTGCCGCCCGTCAGGACGGTGATGGTCGAGATGATGAAGAACAGGCCCGGCGCATCGACGAAGCCCGGCTGGGCGTTCAGGCCGATGGCGATACCGGCCGACTGGAACAGGGCCAGCACGACGGTCAGGTAGCGGGTGTACTGGTTCAGCTGCTTGCGGCCGCTCTCGCCGCCTTCCTTGCGCAGCTTTTCCCATGGCGGATACACCGCGCCCAGCAGCTGGACGATGATCGACGCCGAGATGTACGGCATGACGTTCAGCGCGAAGACCGCGAAACGCTCGACCGCGCCGCCCGAGAACATGTTGACCATGTCCAGGATGCCGCGCTGGCTGTCCGGGTTCTGGAAGAACGCCAGGAAGGCCTCGGAGTTGATCCCCGGAACCGGCACATAGGTGCCGATGCGGTAGACCAGCAGGGCCAGGAGCGTGAACAGCAGACGTTTGTGCAGCTCGGTCGCACGCGCGAACGAGCCCATGTTCATGTTTGCTGCAAGTTGTTCGGCGGCCGAAGCCATGTGTCGTCACCCCGACTGATCAGAACGCGGCGCATCTGACCCGGAGTCGGCGCCTGCATCCAGATAGGAGAAGGGCGCCCCCGTGGCGAGGGCGCCCGTCAGCTTTTTACTTGGCGGCGGTCCGCTTGGCGCGGGCCGACACCTTGTTGGCGTCACCCTTCGGAGCCTTGGGAGCCGGAGCCTTGCCCTTGGCGGCGTTGCGCTTCTCGACGCGGGCGGCGGCCTTTTCTTCAGCAGCGATGCGCTCCTGGACGACCGAGCCGCCGGCGGCTTCGATCGCCTTGATCGCGCCGGCCGAGGCCGACCACACGACCAGGTTCAGCTTGGACTTGATCTCGCCGGTGCCCAGCAGACGGACGCCGTCCTTGACGCGACGGATCACGCCGGCGGCGACCAGGGCCTCGCCCTTGATCTCGCCCTTGATGTCCAGCTTCTTGGCGTCGATGGCGTCCTGCAGGCGCCACAGGTTCACTTCGGCCAGCTTCAGCGCGTTCGGGTTGTTGAAGCCGCGCTTTGGCATACGCATGTACAGCGGCATCTGGCCGCCTTCGAAGCCGCCGATGGCGACGCCCGAACGGGACTTCTGGCCCTTGACGCCACGACCCGAGGTCTTGCCCTTGCCCGAACCCGGGCCACGGCCGACGCGCATGCGCTTCTTGTGGGCGCCTTCGTTCTCGCGGATTTCGTTCAGTTTCATATGCCTGATCCTTTCGGGTTCTAGCGCCCGGGCGAAAACCCGGACTCGGCGTTGATGTCTTTGTCGTACGAACCGGAGCGGGTCCGGAACGCAAGGAAGGGCGGCCTATAGCCGCCCTTGCCCTGTCGCCGCAAGCGGCGACTTGTCCCGCCCCCGAAGGGGCGGAGCAATCTTACTTCTCGACCACTTCCACCATGTGGTGGACCTTGGCGATCATGCCGCGCACGGAGGGGGTGTCCTCCAGGGTCGATTCACGACCCACGCGGTTGAGGCCCAGGCCGACCAGGGTCGCGCGCTGATCCGACTTGCGGCGGATCGGGCTGGCGGTCTGGCGGACGGTGACGGTCTTGGTTTCGGTCTTGGCCATGACTTAGGACTCCACGGCTTCCGGCGCCGAAGCGCCGTCGTTGCGGCGGCCCATCAGGTCGGCGACCTTCTTGCCACGCTTCGAAGCGACCTGACGCGGCGACGACTGGACCTTGAGGGCCTCGAACGTCGCGCGGATCATGTTGTAGGGGTTCGACGAACCGGTCGACTTGCCGACGACGTCCTGGACGCCGAGGGTTTCGAGCACGGCGCGCATCGGACCACCCGCGATGACGCCGGTTCCCGGAGGAGCCGCGCGCATCATGATCTTGCCGGCGCCCCAACGGCCCGAGCCGTCGTGGTGCAGGGTGCGGTTCTCGCGCAGCGGAACCTTGATCATGGTCTTCTTGGCTTCTTCGGTCGCCTTGCGGATGGCTTCCGGCACTTCGCGCGCCTTGCCATGACCGAAGCCGACGCGGCCCTTGCCGTCACCGACGACCATCAGGGCAGCGAAGCTGAAGCGACGGCCGCCCTTCACGGTGGCGGCGACGCGGTTGATGTGCACCAGCTTCTCGACGATGTCCGAATCCGGACCGTCGACGGCGGGAGCGTTGCGGTTGTCACGACGGTTGCGATCGTTGCCGCCGCCGCCGCGTTGGGGTTGTTGCGCCATCTGTCGCGTCCCTTAGAAGTTCAGGCCGGCTTCACGCGCGGCTTCCGCCAGCGCCTTCACCCGTCCGTGATAGATGTAGGCGCCGCGGTCGAAGACGACGTCCTTGACGCCCTTCTCGATGGCGCGTTCGGCGATCAGCTTGCCGATGGCGGCAGCTGCGGCGACGTCCGAGCCCTTCTTGCCCTTGCCGCCTTCCAGCGACGAGGCGGCGGCCACCGTGACGCCTTGGGCGTCGTCGATGATCTGGGCCGAGATGTTCTTGTCCGAACGGTGAACCGACAGGCGCAGGCGGCCGTTGGCGACAGCCTTCAGGCGGCGACGGTTGCGCTCCGAGCGGCGCTTGGCTTGCTGTTGAAGAGAGAGAGCCATGACTTACTTCTTCTTGCCTTCCTTGCGACGCACGGTTTCACCCGTGTAGCGCACGCCCTTGCCCTTGTACGGCTCCGGCGGACGCAGCTTGCGGATGACGGCGGCGATCTGACCCACGGCCTGCTTGTCGGCGCCCGAGATCTTGATCTCGGTCTGCTTCGGCACCGCGAAGGTGACGCCAGCCGGCGGTTCGATGTCCACGTCGTGCGAGAAGCCGAGTTGCAGCGACAGGGCGTTGCCCTTCATCGCAGCGCGGTAACCCACGCCGACCAGGTCGAGCGACTTTTCGAAGCCGGTGGTGACACCGACGACCATGTTGTCGACCAGGGTGCGCGACAGGCCCCACATCGCGCGAGCGCGCTGGGTGTCCGAACGCGGGGTCAGCGACAGCTCGTCGCCTTCCTGCTTGACTTCGATTTCTTCAGCGACGGTCCAGGTGCGTTCGCCCTTGGGACCCTTCACCGAGACGGTCTGGCCGTCGAGCGTGACAGTCACGCCCTTCGGCACAGCGATGGTTTTCTTGCCAATACGGGACATCTTAGTAGACCCTGCAGAGGACTTCGCCGCCGACGTTAGCGTCGCGGGCGGCGGCATCCGACATGACGCCCTTGGACGTCGAAAGGATCGAGATGCCCAGGCCGTTCTTGATCGGCTTCAGGTCGCTGATGGCCGAATAGACGCGACGGCCCGGCTTCGACACGCGGGCGATCTCGGCGATCACCGGCTGGCCGTCGAAGTACTTCAGCTCGATCTCGAACTGCGGGAACTCGCCGGGGTTCTGAACCAGCGAATAGCCACGGATGTAGCCTTCGTCCTGCAGCACGTCGAGGACGCGCTGGCGCAGACGCGAGGCCGGGGTCAGCACCTTGGAACGCTTGCGGGTCGCCGCGTTCTTGATGCGAGCGATCATGTCGCTCAGGGGATCGTTGATCATCATGACTTTATGCTCCCCTTACCAGCTCGACTTCGTCAGGCCAGGGATCTGGCCCAGGTTGCCCAGCTCGCGCAGAGCGATACGGCTCATCTTGAGCTTGCGGTAGTAAGCGCGCGGGCGGCCGGTCACTTCGCAGCGGTTGCGAATGCGGTTCTCGGCCGAGTTACGCGGCAGTTGAGCCAGCTTCAGGCGCGCCTCGAAGCGCTCCTCCAGCGGCAGGGACTCGTCGTTCGCGATCGCCTTCAGGGCGGCGCGCTTGTCGGCGTACTTCGCGACGAGGGCCTTGACCTTCTCGTTACGGTTTACAGCGGACTTCTTAGCCATTGTGCTCTTCCCTTCCCGCTCAGTTCACGAACGGGAACTTGAACTCGGCGAGGAGAGCCTTGGCTTCCTCGTCGGTCTTGGCCGTGGTGCAGACGATGATGTCCATGCCCCACATCTGGTCGATCTGGTCGTAGTTGATCTCCGGGAACACGATGTGTTCCTTGAGGCCGGTCGCGTAGTTGCCGCGACCGTCGAACGACGTGCCCTTCAGACCGCGGAAATCCTTCACGCGCGGCAGCGCGATCGTGATGAACCGGTCCAGGAACTCGTACATCTGGTCGCCGCGCAGCGTGACCTTGCCGCCGATGATCATGCCTTCGCGCAGCTTGAAGCCGGCGATGGAGTTACGGGCCTTGGTGGCGACAGCCTTCTGGCCGGCGATGGCGGTCAGGTCCTTGAGGGCCGCGGTGGCCTTCTTGGAGTCGGCCACGGCCTCGCCGATACCCATGTTCAGGACGATCTTGTCCAGCTTGGGGATCTGCATTTCGTTCGTGTAGCCGAACTTGTCCTTCATCGTGGACCGGATACGCGAAACGTAGTCGGTCTTCAGACGGGGCGTGTACTTGGTGTCAGCCATTAGATGACGTCTCCCGTCGTCTTGGCGAAGCGGACCTTCTTGTCGCCTTCCGTACGGAAGCCGACGCGGGTGGCCTTGCCGTTGGCGTCAGCGATCGCGACGTTCGAGACGTGCAGCGACGCTTCCTTGTTCTTGATGCCGCCTTGCGGGTCAGCCTGGGTCGGGCGCGTGTGGCGCTGAACCATGTTGATGCCCTGAACGACGACGCGGTTGTCTTCGGGGAGGACCTTCAGGACCTGGCCGGTGCGGCCCTTGTCCTTGCCGGTCAGGACGACGACGTTGTCGCCCTTCTTGATCTTGGCGGCCATGTTACAGGACCTCCGGAGCCAGCGAGATGATCTTCATGTGGTTCTTGGCGCGCAGTTCGCGGGGAACCGGGCCGAAGATCCGCGTGCCGACAGGCTCGTTCTGCTTGTTGACGATGACGGCGGCCGACTTGTCGAAACGGATGACAGAGCCGTCCTTGCGCATGATGTCCTTGGCGGTGCGCACGACGATGGCGCGAACGACGTCGCCCTTCTTCACGCGGCCGCGCGGAATCGCTTCCTTCACCGAGGCGACAATGGTGTCGCCCACCGAGGCGTAGCGGCGCTTGGAGCCGCCCAACACCTTGATGCACATGACCCGGCGGGCGCCCGAATTATCGGCCACTTCCAGGTTAGTTTGCATCTGGATCATAAGATCAGATCCTTCTGATTACGACGCCGAGGCCGGGGAAAGGACTTCCCACCGCTTCAGCTTGGACTTCGGGGCGCACTCGACGATGCGGGCCAGGTCGCCGACTTTCAGGGCGTTGGCTTCGTCGTGGGCGTGGTACTTCTTGGACAGACGAACGGTCTTTTTCAGGACCGGGTGCAGCAGGGTGCGCTCGACCTTGACGACGACAGTCTTGTCGCCCTTGTCGGACACGACCACGCCTTCGAGAATTCGCTTGGGCATATTCGTTTCCTTACGCGTTCACGCGCTTCTCACGCAGAAGCGTGGAAATGCGGGCGATGTCTTTGCGGACTTCACCGACGCGGTGAGTCTTTTCCATCTGGCCGGTAGCGGCCTGGAAGCGCAGGTTGAACTGTTCCTTCTTGAGCTTCAGCAGCTCGTCGGACAGCTGGTCGGCGGTTTGCGACCGGAGATCGGCGATCTTGGTCATCAGGCAGCAGCCTCCACATGAGCGATGCCGGCGTCGAGGCGGGTGACCACCTTGGTGCGGACCGGCAGCTTGGCGGCGCCGAGGCGCAGCGCTTCGCGAGCGATGTCGTCCGGCACGCCGTCGATTTCGAACAGGATGCGGCCCGGGTGGCAGCGCGCGGCCCAGTGGTCCACGGCGCCTTTACCCTTACCCATCCGGACTTCAGCCGGCTTGCCCGTGACGGGCAGGTCCGGGAAGACGCGGATCCAGACGCGGCCCTGACGCTTCATCTGGCGGGTGATCGCGCGGCGGGCCGCCTCGATCTGACGCGCAGTGATGCGTTCCGGCTCGACCGTCTTCAGGCCGTACGAGCCGAAGTTCAGCGAGAAGCCGCCCTTGGCCGAACCGTGGATCCGGCCCTTGAAGGCCTTGCGGTATTTGGTCTTCTTAGGTTGCAGCATGACTTAGTTCTCACCACCACGGCCGCGGTCGCGACGTCCGCCGCGATCGTCACGGCGCGGACCACGCTCGCGGCCTTCGTTCGACGAAGGACCCGAGGCTTCCTGTGCCCAGCGCTTGTCCTGGGCCATCGGGTCGTGCTCGAGCACTTCACCTTTGAAGACCCACACTTTCACGCCGATGATGCCGTACGTCGTCTTGGCTTCGATGAAGCCGTAGTCGATGTCGGCGCGCAGGGTGTGAAGCGGCACGCGACCTTCGCGGTACCATTCCATACGAGCGATTTCGGCGCCGCCCAGACGACCCGAGACGTTGATCCGGACGCCCTTGGCGCCCAGACGCATGGCCGACTGCATCGCGCGCTTCATGGCGCGACGGAAGGCGATACGACGCTCGAGCTGCTGCGCGATGTTCTCGGCGATCAGCTGCGCGTCGGTCTCCGGCTTGCGGACCTCGACGATGTTCAGGTGAACTTCGCCTTCGGTGCGGGCCGAGATGTCCTTGCGGAGCTTCTCGATGTCAGCGCCCTTCTTGCCGATCACGACACCCGGACGGGCGGCGTAGATCGTCACGCGGCACTTCTTGTGCGGACGCTCGATGATGATGCGCGACACGCCGGCGGCCTGCAGGCGCTCCTTCAGCCACTCGCGCAGCTTCAGGTCCTGGTGCAGCAGACGGGCGTAGTTCGCGCCGTCGGCGAACCAGCGGCTGTCCCACGTGCGGTTCACGCCGAGGCGGAAACCGATCGGATTGATTTTCTGACCCATCAGGCGGCCTCACCGGCTTCGCGGACCACGATCGTGATTTCCGCGAAAGGTTTCAGGATGCGCGACGAGCGACCGCGAGCGCGGCTCGCGAAGCGCTTCATCACCAGGTTCTTGCCCACGAAGGCCTCGGCGACGATCAGGTTGTCGATGTCGAGGTTGTGGTTGTTCTCGGCGTTGGAAACGGCCGAGTACAGGACCTTGCGAACGTCGGTCGCGATGCGCTTGCGGCTGAATTCCAGCTCGTTCAGCGCCTTCTGGACCGGCAGGCCGCGGATCGACTGGGCGACCAGGTTCAGCTTCTGAGGGCTGATCCGGACGTTCACCAGCTTGGCGCGGGCTTCAGTCGGGGCGACCCGACGGGGGTTCTTGGTCTGGGCCATGGATTACTTCCTCTTGGCCTTCTTGTCCGCCGCGTGGCCCGGGAAGTTCCGGGTCGGGGCGAACTCGCCGAACTTCATGCCGACCATCTCTTCAGAGACGATCACCGGCACGTGCTTCTGGCCGTTGTGGACGCCGAACGTCAGACCGACGAACTGCGGCAGGATGGTGGAGCGGCGCGACCACGTCTTGATCACGTCCTTGCGGCCCGACGTCTGAACGGCGTCGGCCTTCTTGAGCAGATACCCGTCGACAAACGGGCCTTTCCAGGAGGAGCGGGCCATTCTTAGCGAGCCTTCTTAACGTGACGGGTACGGATGATGTACTTGTCCGTAGCCTTGTTCTTGCGGGTGCGGGTGCCCTTGGTGTCCTTACCCCACGGCGTGACGGGGGTACGACCACCGGAGGTCCGGCCTTCACCACCACCGTGCGGGTGGTCGATCGGGTTCATGGCGACGCCGCGAACGTGCGGACGGAAGCCCATGTGACGGACGCGACCGGCCTTGCCGAGATTCTGGTTCATGTGGTCGGGGTTCGACACCGCGCCCACCGTGGCCATGCAGCCGTCCAGAACCATGCGCAGCTCGCCCGAGCCGAGGCGGATCTGGGCGTAGCCCTGATCGCGGCCGACCAGCTGGGCGTAGGCGCCGGCCGAACGGGCCAGCTGGGCGCCCTTGCCCGGCTTCATCTCGATGTTGTGGATGATCGTACCCACGGGCATCGAGCGCAGCGGCATGGCGTTGCCCGGCTTCACGTCGACCTTCTCGCCGGCCACCACCGTGTCGCCCGCCTTCAGGCGTTGCGGCGCGATGATGTAGGCCTTTTCGCCGTCCTCATAAGTGATGAGGGCGATGAAGGCGGTGCGGTTCGGATCGTATTCCAGGCGCTCGACGGTCGCCGTGGCGAACTTGCGACGCTTGAAGTCGATCTTGCGGTACAGGGTCTTGGCGCCGCCGCCGCGGAAGCGGACAGCGATGCGACCGCCCTGACCACGTCCGCCCGACTTGGTCAGGCCTTCGGTCAGCGACTTCTCGGGACGGCCCTTGTGGAGCTCCGAGCGGTCGATCAGCACCAGGGCGCGGCGGCCCGGGGACGTCGGATTGTAAGTCTTCAAGGCCATCTGATCAGAGCCCCGTGGTGACGTCGATCGACTGGCCGTCGGCCAGCGTCACGATCGCTTTTTTGATGTCGACCCGACGGCCCATGATGCCGCGGAAACGCTTGGTCTTGCCCTTCTGGACGAGGGTGTTGACCTTGATCACGTTCACCTTGAACAGGGCCTCGACCGCAGCGGCGATCTCGTCCTTCGAGGCGTTGTCCGCGACGCGGAAGACGACCTTGTTCTGTTCCGACAGGATCGTGGCCTTCTCGGTGATCACCGGAGCCAGGATGGTGTCGTAGTGACGCACAGTGGGTTGGGCGCCGGCCATTACGCGGCCTCCTTCTGAGCGAAGCGGGCCTCGATGGCTTCAACAGCCGCCTTGGTCAGCACCAGCTTGTCGGCCCGCAGGATGTCATAGACGTTCAGGCCGGCGTTCGGCAGCACGTCGATGAGCGGGATGTTGCGGGCAGCCAGACCGAAGTTCGTGTCGACTTCCGGACCAGCGATGATCAGGGTCTTGGTCCAGCCCAGCTTGCCGAAGGTCTCACGCAGGGCAGCCGTCTTGGCTTCCTTGACAGCGACCGTATCGACCACGACCAGGTTCCCGGCTTTCGCCTTGGACGACAGGGCGTGACGCAGGGCCAGGGCGCGGACCTTCTTCGGCAGCGAGAAGCCGTGGTCGCGAACGACCGGACCGAAAGCGCGCGAACCACCGACGAACTGCGGCGCACGGCGCGAACCGTGACGGGCGCCGCCGGTGCCCTTCTGCTTGTACATCTTCTTGCCCGTACGAGAGTTCTCGTTGCGGGTTTGAACCTTGTGAGTACCGGCGCGGCGCTTGGCCAGCTGCCAGTTGACGTAACGGGCCAGCAGGTCGCCGCGGATGTCGGAGATGCCGAAGACGGCGTCCGACAGCTCAACGTCGCCAGCAGCCTTGCCGTCGAGTTTGATGACCGAGAGTTTCATTACGCTTCACCGCCTTCGACGGTTTCGGCGGCCGGGGCTTCTTCAGCCGGCGTTTCGGCCGGTTGAGCCGCAGCAGCAGCCTTGTTCGACTTCACGCCGCCGGGGAACGGGGCGTCGGCCGGACGGGCCTTCTTCACGGCGTCGCGGATCTTGACCCACGTGCCTTCGTGACCCGGGACGGCGCCCTTGATCATGATCAGGCCGCGCTCGGCGTCGACGCGGAAGACGGTCAGGTTCTGGGTCGTGACGACTTCCTGACCCAGGTGACCGGCCATCTTCTTGCCGGGGAACGTACGGCCCGGGTCCTGACGGTTACCCGTCGAACCGTGCGAGCGGTGCGAGACCGACACACCGTGCGTGGCGCGCAGACCGCCGAAGTTCCAGCGCTTCATGGCGCCGGCGAAGCCCTTGCCGATGGTCTCGGCCTGGACGTCGACCTTCTGGCCGGCGACGAAGTGGTCGGCCGAGAACTCGGCGCCCACATCCATCATGGCGTCCGCATCGATGCGGAACTCGGTGACATAGGCCTTCGGCTCCACTTCCAGCTTCGCGAAAGCTTCGCGTTGAGCCTTGTTGGTGTTCTTGGCCTTCTTGGTGCCAGCGCCCAGCTGGAGAGCGACGTAGCCGTCACGCTCCTGGGTACGTTGGCCGACGACTTGGCAGCCGTCGAGCTGCAGCACAGTGACCGGAACGTGCGCGCCGTCATCGGCGAACACGCGGGTCATGCCCAGCTTCTTGGCGATCACGCCCGTGCGCATCGGATCCCGCCTCTTTCTCGATTAAATCTTGATCTCGACGTCCACGCCGGCGGACAGGTCGAGCTTCATGAGCGCGTCCACGGTCTGCGGGGTGGGGTCGACGATGTCGAGCACGCGTTTGTGCGTGCGGATTTCAAACTGCTCGCGCGACTTCTTGTCGACGTGCGGCGAGCGGTTCACGGTGAACTTTTCGATCAGGGTCGGCAGCGGGATCGGACCGCGGACGGTCGCGCCGGTGCGCTTGGCCGTATTGACGATTTCGCGCGTCGAAAAGTCGAGGACGCGGTGATCGAAGGCCTTGAGCCTGATGCGGATGCTCTGATCCATATCGGTTGTTATTCCCAAGCAGGCGAACCTGCGTCCCTGTGAACCATTTCAAAGACCGGAGCCTTCAGGCCAAAAAGGCCTTCAGAGTACGCACTTCGCAAAAACGATCGGCCCACGCAGTCCCCCGCGAAGGCCGTTGAAGTCCCAAGAAACTGCAAAGAACAGGCACTTAGGTCGTTCCTGCGAACCGCGTCTGCACCCGGGGGTGCACAGCCGGTCCAACAAGAGTGCGCGCTTATGCCTATTGAGTCCCCGCCCGTCAAGCGGCGAAAACGTGGCGGACGCTGAATCTGCGGGGCGTGAGCGGCGTTGCCGGACTCTACTCCCCAACCCCCTCCGGCCAGGCCACCGGAGCGACGTGTGGAGGCAGTGGAAGGCCGGCCCTGGAGATCACAGGCATGAGCCGCTGCGCAGCCTCATCCCATGCCCACGACCTCACGCACGTCTCGCCGCCATCATCGCATATCAGCGGATGCAGCTCCGCCACGACTCGCCGCTCGCCTTCCGCGGTGCGGATATCGAACCACAGGGCCTGACGGTCGAACGCGCGAACGAACCCGTCTTCCGTCCCTATATAGAGTGACGCGACAGCCGCCGGTGCCGCAGACCTGCATCGCCTCCGGCCAGCGGATCAGCCAGTCCGTCCGATTGTCCCCGTTGGCGTCCACCGCTACCAGCACGCCGGCCGGCGCCTCGGTGATCAGAGGCGGCCGGTTGGTCGGGTCGTCGATGTCGAAGCCGAAGTCGTTCAGCTCTCTCAGGACGTACCAGACGAACCCCTCCGGCGGCTCCTGCGCCATCGCGGGCGCGCTCGCCCCTGCCGTCAGCATCAATCCGGCCGCAAGGCCCGCCCACCTGTTCATCCGAGTCCTCCGTCGTCGGCGCCGGCAGGTCACGGGCCCGCGTTCGCCGAGAACCTCCCGTTCCTGACGCCGGATTCAGGCTTCGCCCGCATCTCCACGCTATGTGGCCGCAAGGGCGCCACATTGTGTGACGGTTTCACAACAGCCCCCGCAAGCCGCTGTTTTGTGACAGGTTTGTAATGGCTTCGCTTCGGGTCGGGCTGATAGCCCCTCCCCCGCAGTGCAAAGACGCTGTCTCCCCAAGGACAACAAAAATGAAGTCTCTCTTCCTCGCCACGGCCGCCGTCGCCGCCTTCGCCGCGGCTCCGGCCTTCGCCCAGTCGGCTCCGGTCGGCTCGGTCGGCGTCTCCTACTCGAACACCGAAATCGATCTCGGCTCGATCGACGCGGACAGCGACTCGTACGCCATCGACGGCGTGGTTGCCGTTGACGCCTTCGCCGGCTGGACCGCCACCTTCGCTGGCCAGATCGCCCACAACGACGATTCCAACGACACCGGCCTGGCCGGTACGGCTCACCTGACCCGCATGGCCGGTTCGGACCTGCGCTTCGGCGGCTTCGTCGGCGCCGCCGACGCAGGCGACGACACCGCCTGGACCTTCGGCGGTGAAGTGCAGAAGTACCTCGCCAACGCGACCCTGACCGGCGCTGTCGCCTACACCACCGCCGACGACGCTGACGTCGACGCCTGGACCGTGGCCGGCGACGCCGCCTTCTACGTCATGCCGAACCTGCGTTTGAACGCCGGCCTGAGCTACTCGGACGTCGATGCCGGCTTCGGCAGCGCCGACCTGTGGACCTACGGCGTGGGCGCCGAGTACGAGATCGCCAACACCCCGTTCTCGCTCGCCGCCGGCTTCAACCGTGGCGACATCGAAGACGTGAAGATCGACACCTGGACCGTTGGCCTGCGCTACAGCTTCGGCGGTGGCTTGCAAGCCCGTGACCGTGCGGGCGCCAGCCTGCCGGGCGCCGGCATCGCCGGTCTGCTGGGCGCTCTGTAAGAGCCTCCACCCCATAGTGGCGTAAACGAAGGCCCCGGCGGAGCGATCCGGCGGGGCCTTTTGCTGTCCGCTCTGACCAGCGCACGAAAAGAAGGCCCGGGGGGTTCCACGCTCCCGGGCCTTCCTCGTTGTTCAGCGACTGACGGGGGTCAGTTGCCGATCCGGATATCGCCTCCGCCCATGACCGAGCGGCTGACCGCGCCCGTGGCGCGGGCGATACTGACGTCGCCGCCGCCCATGATCGAAACGTCCACGTCGCCGGCCGTGCCGCCGAAGTTCACGTCGCCCGAGCCGGCGATGCTGATGCTCACGTCCGGCGAGGTTCCGGCGCGCACATCCACGTCGCCCGAGCCGCCGATCGCCACGCTCATCGGCCCCTCGATGCGGGCCACGTTCACGTCGCCTGAGCCGCCGATGGCGACCTCGAGGTTGCGGGTCGCGCCGGCCGTGACCGAGCCCGAACCGCCGATGTTCACTTCCAGCGAGCCCGAGGTTCCGGCGCGGATGTCGCCGGAGCCGCCGATGCTCAACGACATCGCGCCGTCGACATTGGCGACATCCCAGCGACCGCAACCGCCATGACCGAGCTCGAGCGAGCGAGCCCCTCGGCCGACCGAGCCGAAGATGGCGCCCGAACCGGCGACATTCACATCGCGCGGCGTGCGGATGACGATCAGCGGTGCGTCCGAGAGATTGACCCGACCGATATCGCGAACCTCGACCCAGGCGCCTTCGCCGGCGCGGCCGCTATCCGGTCCGGTCTCGCAGCGATTGATGCCCGTGCCCCGGCCGCCGAACAGGCCGCCGCCGCGACGCAGGCCGCCGTTGACGCGGATCTCGTCGCCCGAGCGGGTCACCTCGACGCGCGGCAGGCGGGACGAGCCCTGCTCGACCTCGACCGCCACATCGGCGCGGTCTTCGACCACGACGGCGACGCGCGCCACGGCGTAACGGATCTCGACGCTCGGCTCCTTGGCCAGAGCCGGACCGGCCACGGCGGCCAAGGCGACAGCGGATACGGCGGATGCGATTGCGAGTTTCATGAGTCAGCTCCCTTGTCCTGTGATCGGAAGGTGCGACTCGCCCCGCGTAATTTCACTTTAAATCGAGGTCATGACTTTCCGTTCAGGCGCGCCCGACGGGCAGAACCCCGCCATGCCGCGACCGGACCTCCGAAGCATGACGTCGAAGCAATGTCCGGGTCAGTTCCTGAGCGCGCCCGCGCCGTCGGCCACGCCGACTTCCGGCTCGAAATCGCGTTCGAAGTGGGCGATCCGGCTCTTCAGCGCGCCCGCCTTCTTCAACGCCAGCGAGGCCGCCCAGCGCGCCGCCAGCTCCGGCGTGCCCATCCGGTCGGTCATCCGCGGTTGCCCGCCCCGGCTGCGCAGAACCGCATTGGTATAGAGCGCCCCGTTGCGGAACCGCGACGGCCAGGTCTGGAAGTCCATCGACAGGGAGACGCAGAACCTGTCCAGATTCTCCACCCGGTGCGGCGCATAGATCGGCCAGGTCAGCGCCTGCCCCGGCTCCAGATCCATCACCTGCGCGTCCTGCTCGAACGCCAGGGTGTACGGCAGCTCCTCGGTCGTCTGACGCGAGACCACCTGCTCCATGTTGCGTTCCGGCAGATGCGCCTCGTCGCCCGGATAGACGAACACCCGCTTGCGCCCGCGCATGTGGAACAGGACCACGCCCGCGGCGTCGAAATGGTACGGCACCCGCGCCTTGGGCGAGGACAGGATCAACTGGCCCGCATTGCGCACGGCCCTCAGCCCCGGATAGGCCTCGGCCACCTTGCCGAACTCGACCATCGCCGCGGCCCACAGCTCGGGCCAGCCGGTCTCGACCTCGCGCATGTTGACCCACAGACGCCCCTGCTGGATCGCCTCCAGCAGCTGCCCGCCGTCCAGCCGTCCCCGCGCGCCGGTGCGCAGGCTGACCTGCCCCTCGTCGTCGTAGTCGTACAGGTTGATGTCGAACAGCTCGGCCGGATAGCGGTCGAGGATCGCCGCAAGGCTCTCGTCCGACGCAAAGCCCTGATCGACCAAGGTGTGGGGATGGGTCTCGGCCTGACGGATCGGGCCGGAATAGCGGGTGCGGTTCGTCTGGGTCATCAGCATCTCAGGCGGAGGCGCGCTGCGGCGCGCGGACCTTGGCCAGGGCGGCCCCGGCGGCCTGCACGGCCCCCTTCAGTCGGTCGGCGTGTGTGACTTCGCAGGCCTCGATCGCGGCCCAGCGCCGGCGCACGCTGGCGCGCAGACGCTCGCCGCGCCCCTCGCCCGCCAGATCCAGCGCCTTCACGGCCGCCTGGCTGAACGCCTGACCGATGCCCGGCTTGACGATCATCGCCTCGCGGACGGTGTGCGCGCCGTTGCAGAAGTATTTCTTGTAGTGCTCGCCCTCGAACCCGAAGTCGAAGGTGCGATAGCCCAGCTCCGCCGCCAGCCGCATCGTATCCATGCTCAGCAGGATGCCGGGCGAGCAGCGCGCCAGCGACGGCTCATAGCCCGGGAACCAGAAGTGATACTGGTCGCCCGCGTGCAGCGAATATTCCAGCGCCGTCAGCCGATCCCCGGCCCACAGCCCCGCCATCGAGGCCCCGAATCCGCCCGGTCCTTCCGACTTCAGCAGTTCGTGCAGCAGCTCGACCGTCCAGCCGCAGCCGAAGATGTCGTGCCGCGCCGTGCGCTTGTACTGATCGCGCTTCAGCCCGATCAGCCAGTCCAGCAGCCTGGGGTCATGCAGCCCGCGCTCGACCCGCAGCGGCCCCAACTCGGCCTCCATGCTGCGGCGGGCTCGTTCCTTGTCCTTGAAGAACTTGCCGAAGGTCTGGCGGCGCTCGGCGTACCAGCCGTCATAGCCGTCCGCCCCCAGCTCCACCTGCACCGTCCGGCGCGGCTCGCCCGCCGGCGTATCGCCGACCCAGGCCGTGACGTTCAGGCGGCTGCCGCCCAGCAGGGTCGCCACCTCTTCCAGCGTCGGCGCCTCGCCGTCGCGGGCGATGACCCCGTGGTAGTCGTTCATCGGCGCCGCCAGCGGCTGTATCGCCCCGCCCCGGCGCTGGTGCGGGAAGAAGCCGACCGTGCGTCCATCGCGGGTGAACACCGCCACCGCGGCCTCGGGGCTGATTGCGCCGGCGATCTGGGTGAAGGTCGGCCGGAAGTACGGGCTGTTCAGCGCCGGCGTGTCGGCAAGGATCGCGCGCCATTCGGCCCATGCGCCCTCGTCCAGCGCGTCCGCCCTGACGATCTCGACCTTCAACCCGGCCATGCGCGGCTCCTCCGTTCGGCCCACCCGGACCGCCGTTCAGCCTCGCATCCTGCACAGGGCGCGTTTCATCAGGGTGTGCAGGCATGGTGAAACGAACGTTTACCGCGGAGCCGGGCGGCGGCGCGAACGTTGGCTTGTCGGCGATCCCCGCCTTTGCTGGAGTTCATCATGTCCGAATCCGACCGTCCCTCGACCCGCGAGACCGAGAACGACAACCAGCGCCCGCCAGCCCATGAGGGCGAGGCGCCCCGCCCCGCCACTGAGCCCAAGGGCTCCGAAGGCAGCTCCAACCCCGGCGACACAGCCACCGACCCCGCCACCGGAAAGCCGAACCCCTGATGATCCGAACCGCTCTCGTCGCCGCCGCCGTTGCCGCTCTAGCCTCGCCGGCTCTGGCCCAGACGGCTCCGGCCGCCTGCCCGGTCAACGCCGAGCACGTCGTCGCCAATGACGGCCTGTCGAAGAGCCGCGCCGCCGTCGCCGCCGGCCGGCTTACCATCCTGGCCATGGGCTCCTCCTCGATCGAGGGCGCGGGCGCCAGCCGTCGCGAGCTCGGCTTCGTGCCTCTGCTGGAGGCCGGGCTTGAGCGCCGCCTGCCGGGCGTCGAAGTCACCGTGATCAACAAGGGTATCGGCGGCGAGACGGCCAAGGACACCGCCGACCGGCTGGAGCGGGAGATCGCCGCCAATCGCCCGGACATGGTCATCTGGCAGCTGGGCACCAACGACATCCTGCGCGACCGGCCAATGGACGACATCTTCGGCGACTTCCGCCGCGGCGAAGCCATCCTCGAGCGCGCCGGCGTCGACGTCCTTCTGATCGACCCGCAGCGCCTGCCCGAGAACACGCCCAACCCCGCCTTCCGCGGTCGCAATCCGGCACTGGGCGACATGTCCCGTCTGATCGCGCTGGAGGGCGGTCGCATGGGCTACGCCGTTCTGCATCGCTTCGAGGCCATGGCCGGCTGGTCGGGTCTGGATCGCGGCGGCGTCGGCCCCGACGACCTGCACCTGAACGACGAAGGCTATGCCTGCTGGTCCGAGACCACGGCCGAGGGACTGGCCGCCGCCCTGCGCTGATCCGCGGGAACGCCTCCGCTTCCGAAGGATTGGATTCCGTGAAGCAATGCACGGAATCCAATGTCCTTTCGCCTGATCCTCGCCTCGACCAGCCTTATCGCCCTCGCCGCCTGCGGTGAGCGCGAGCCCGCCGCGCCCGTCGAGGCGACGCAGACCATCACCCTCACGGCGGAAGCCATCGAACGCGCCACCCCCGTGGCTGTCGCCCCGACGCCGACGCCAGCTCCCACCGAAGGCGAAGCCGCCACTCCCCCCGCCCAACCGGACCCCGGCTTGATCCGGGTGCAGATCCTGCTGGACCGCTCGACCTTCTCGCCCGGCGTCATCGACGGCCTCGCCGGCGACAACACCCGTCAGGCCGCCGCCGCCTTCCGCAGCGCCAACGGCATGACCGGCGACGCCGTGGACGCCGACCTCCTGCGCAAGCTGGCCGAGACCGACCGCAGCGCCGCCATGACCGAATACACCCTGACCGAGGCCGACCTCGCCGGCCCGTTCAGCCCCCCGCCCGGCGACCTCGCCAGCCAGGCTCGCAACGGCGTGAACTACACCAGCGTCCGCGAACGCATCGCCGAGCGCTTCCACATCACCGAACCCCTGCTGCAGGCCCTGAACCCCGACGTCGACTTCCGCCGCGCCGGCGTCCGCATCGTCGTTCCGGCGGTGTCCGACAACGCCCTGCCCGAGGTGACCCGCATCGTCGTCGACAAGACCGAGCGCTCGCTACGCGCCTTCGACGCCTCGAACCGGCTGGTCGCCTTCTATCCCGCCACCATCGGCTCGACCGAGCGCCCCGCTCCGTCCGGAACCCTGACCGTCGTCGGCGTGGCGAAGGAGCCCGACTACACCTACGACCCTGACAAGCTCAGCTACGACCGTGGCCCGAACAAGATCACCGTCCCCGCCGGCCCGAACAATCCGGTCGGCTCCACCTGGATCGCCCTGTCCCGCCAAAGCTATGGCATCCACGGCACGCCGGATCCGTCGAAGGTGGCCAAGACCGCCTCCAACGGCTGTATCCGCCTGACCAACTGGGACGCGCAGCAGCTGGCGGCGGCAGTCAAACCCGGCGTCGAGGTCCGCTTCGTCTGATCCGGGCAGGGCTTCATCACAGCGACCACGGCGAGGGCACGGCGAACACAGCGGTGTTCGCGCCAGTTCGTCAGACACTGTCCGCGCGAAGCGCAATCCTGATCGCCTTGCAGGCGGCCCGCCGGCCGAAGACCGCACCTCGTTCCCGCCGTGTCCGCTGTGGTCCGTCGTGCCCGCCGTGATGAACCGCGAACAGACCCCCAAAGAAAAACCCCCGCCGGATCGCTCCGCCGGGGC
>NZ_BAAAGA010000005.1:0-253141 GCF_039523815.1 Brevundimonas kwangchunensis
TCGTCCTGGGCGGCTCTGCGCCGCCTGCCAGTCGATGGCCTGCTGTCGCCGCATCAGGCCCTGACCTCACCGGACGGAACCTGGTCCCTGGCGCTGCGATCGTCGGGGCGGCTGGAGCTTTGGTCAGCGGACGCGCCTGTGCCGTCCGAACTGGCCTCGGTGTTCGAGGTCTCGGCGGAAGGCGAGACTCGTTTCCTGCCGCCCTCGGGTTCGGCGGCTGCTGACGCCCGACTGGAGCTGGCGGGCGATGGGTCGCTGTTGATGCTGGATCTCGCCGGTCAGGTGCTCTGGAGATCCGATGCGGCGACGGCCGGGGAGGACGGCCAATGACCCGCGCCTCGATGAAACCCCTGCTGTTCGCCGCCACATCCAGTGTCGCCCTGATCGCTGCGGAATCGGTGCAGGCGCAGGTCCGAACCCAACCGCTTCCGCCAGAACACTACACGCTCGATGTAAACGGAGTGGATCTGGTCACGGGCGCCTGGACGACCGTTGCGGAAGAGGTCGTCATCGGTGATCCGGCGGCGGGGGGGCTCAGGCACGGTCGCGTTAATAGCGGAGGCAATTGGCGGGATCTCTCGCTCGGAAATATCTCGATTGCCGGGTCTCGTTTTACAGTTGCGCTGGGAGCCGAGGCGGATGTGTTCACCCGCTCGGGATCGAACTTCATCCCGCAAAACCAGGAGGGCCAGCGCCTCGAGGTGGTGAGCGGCGGTTACAAGTATACGACGAGAACAGGCTCTGTTGCTTGGTTTACGACGGAGCATGCGTCGGCGATGAGCTTCTATGACACCAGCGCATTGCTCACGCGCGTCGACGAACCCAACGGCGCCCAGACCCGCTACCGCTATAACGCCTATACGATCTGTACAGGATATGATCCGTACAGCTCCGAATGTCTCGGCTACAGCGATGTAGTCAGGCTTGAGCAAGTTGAGAATACATTCGGATATAGTCTCGCCTACTATTACAAATCGACCGATCCGGAGTGGCAGACAAATCAGTTTCTGACGGTCGATCGTGTGATGGGCTTCAATGCCGCCATAGATTACTGCCAGCCGTACTGTTACAATGGCGGCCCCTCCAGAAACTGGCCGAGTGTTACGTACAGCGACTGGCTTGGCCAGGTCGCAACTGACCAGAGTGGCCGTTCAACGACCTACGTATGGGGCCCTACCGGAATCGAGGGCGTCCATTATCCCGGTCAATCCTCCAACGATGTGTCGCTGACGCGGACAGGCCCTGGTGGACGCGTCACCAGTCTCACGGGGCCAAACGGTGCATGGACATACTCATATTCGGATGCAGGCGTTATTCGGACAACGACAGCCTACGGCCCGGCGGGGCAACGGTTGACGGTAGTGTCCAATCTGAGCATCGGGCGGGCGACGTCCGTCACCAACGCACTCGGACAAACGACCTCCTACCTCTATGACGACCAGAGAAGGGTAACGCGTATTACCAACCCGGAAGGCGACTACGTCGGATATGTTTACGACAGTCGCGGGAACGTGACGCAAACGACCCACACTCCCAAAGCAGGTTCAGGGCTGACTCCGGTCGTGACCCGAGCATCGTATGCTTCCGCCTGCACGAATGTTGTCATCTGTAATTTGCCGCTGACGGAAACGGATGCGCGCGGTCAGGTCACGGACTACACATGGGACGCGGGGCACGGCGGTCTTCTCAGTGTGACCGAGCCGTCGCCTGTTTCGGGCGGAGCTCGCCCCCAAGTCCGCATCACTTATGCGCCGAGGCAAGCTTGGTACAAGCAGGGCTGGCCCATCACTCTCTCACCGGGACCGTCAATTCAAATGCCCGTCGAGGTGTCTGAGTGCACAACGGGTTCAAGCTGCAGCGGGGGCTCCAACGAGGTGCGCACGACGCTGGCCTATGGCTCGGCAGGCGTGGCCAACAACCTGCTGCCGACGACGGTCAGCCGGGGCTCGGGCTCCAGTCCGGTCATGGCCAGCACGTCGATGAGCTACACGCCGAATGGCGACGTGGACTACGTCGACGGTCCCTTGCCCGGATCGGCCGATACGACACGGATGATCCATGATGCCGCGCGTCAGGTGATCGGTGTGATCGGCCCGGACCCGGATGGCGGCGGAGCAGGGCAGCATCGCGCCCAGCGGCTGACCTACAATGCACGCGGTCAGGTGACGGTCACCGAGACGGGCGCCACCGCCGGCTATTCGGACAGCAACTTCGCCAGTTTCGCCCCGGTGCTGCGTTCGGAGACGGGCTATGACGCTTACGGCCGTCCTGTGTCGGCCCGGCAGCAGACAGCCGGTGGGATGACGTATCGGGCTTCCCAGCTCAGCTATGATGCGGCCGGCCGGGTCGACTGCACGGTCGTGCGCATGAATGCCGCGACCTTCGGGTCGCTTCCGGCGTCGGCCTGTACGCCGGCCACGCCGGGCGCGGACGGCCCGGACCGGATTACGCAGACGACCTACGACGCGGCCAGCCGGCCCCTGACCAGAACCACGGCGGTGGGGCAGATCGAGGCCGTCACCGAGGGTGTGACGTACACCGCCAACGGTCAGGTCGCGACGATGACGGACGGCAATGGCAATGTCTCGGTGCAGGAGTACGACGGCCATGATCGGCCCGTGCGGCTGCGCTATCCCAACGCTTCGGGCGGCGGGACCTCGACCACGGACTATTCCGAGGTCGGTTACGATCCGGCCGGCAATGTGGTCACCAGCCGTAACCGGGCCGGACAGGTGACGACGATCACTTATGACAACCTCAATCGCCCCACCCTGGTCGATGCGCCGTCCGGCACGATGGATGTGGCCACGACCTACGACAATCTGGGTCGAGTGCTGACCACCAGCGGCAACGGCCAGACCCTGACGCGGACCTGGGACGCGCTGTCGGACATGACCTCGGAGGCCGGTCCTCTGGGGACAATGAGCTATCAGTACGATCCGGCCGGCCGCATGACGCGGATCACCTGGCCGGACAGTTTCCACGTCCAGTACGACCGCGACGCCTATGGCGCAGTGACCGCCATCCGCGAGAACAGCGCCACCTCAGGCCCTGGTCTGCTGGCGGTCTACGGCTATGGGGACGTGGGCCAGGTGACCGGCATCACCCGCGGCAACGGGACGACCACGGGGTACGCCTACGATTCAGCGCGTTTGATGGGCGGCATCATCCACGACATGGCGGGATCGACGTGGGATGTGACCTTCACCTACGACTACAATGCCGCCGGCCAGATCATCCGGCGCGGCGCCACCAACGGCGCCTATGTCTATGCGCCGGTTACGGGCGGGACGGCCTATCCGGTCAACGGGCGCAATCAGGTCACCTCGATCTGGAGCACGCCCGTCACCTATGATGCCAACCAGAACATCATCTCGGGTCTGGGTCAGACCTACAGCCACGATGCGGCCGGTCGTCTGATTGGAACCTCCGGCAGCGCCTACAGCTACGACCCGGCGGGGCGAATGTACTCGGCGAGCAGCTCGGGTACGCACCTGTCCTACGCCGGCGCCCAGCTGACGGGCGAGCACAACAACGCGGGCACCCTGCTGGTGCGGCACATCCCCGGACCGGGGCTGGATCAGCCGGTCGTGACCTATCACGGTGCGGGTCTGGCCAACCGGATGTGGCTGGCAAACGACGAGCGGCATTCGGTCATCAATCTGTCTGACGGGGCGGGCAATACCCTGAACGTCAACCGCTACGACGAGTACGGCGTGCCTGCGCCGGGCAACTCTGACCGCTTCCAGTACACCGGCCAAGCCATCATCGAACCGGGCCTCTACAACTACCGCAACCGCGCCTACGCACCCCAGTTCGGGCGGTTCCTGCAGACCGATCCCATCGGATACGGCGACGGGCTGAACATCTACGGATATGTCGGCGGGGACCCGGTGAACGCGATCGACCCGTTGGGGATCGCGCTCCAATGCGTGACAGCCCCGACGGATAATCTACCATGCGTGAATGGCGGTCCACCGCGGCAGCTCATCAATCCGAGAAACGAGTTCCTGGATGGTCGAGGCGTGATCGGAGGTAGCGGCGGAAATCCACAGGAGCCTCCCACCGAACTGGATGAGGTCATGGTTCAGGGGCAGAAGCCGGCGACGCCCCGACGAGTGTCACAGGATCGCCCTCGTCCGCCTGCCGGCGTCAACTACTGTACAGGTGTGCCGGGAACGCTGCCGACTGGCGAAGACTTCCGGCCGGCATGCCGTGCTCATGACCAGTGCTGGACAACGGCCGGCGCTGACCAAAGAAACTGCGATGTCGCCTTCTACCGCGATATGCGTGAGGCCTGCATCTACCCCGAATCTGCGGTCAGTTGCCGAGGACAGGCTGCGATTTATTATCTGGGTGTGAGCGCTATGCGGCCGATCTTTGACTATGAGCAACGGCGTGCGAGACGCCGGGATCAAAACCGACGCGACGCTTGGAGAGACGAATGATGTCGAGCCTGTTCGCAAACCTCGAAAACGTCTTTGTCGGGCTCTTTCTGGGCCCATGGCAGGTGGCTCCTTGGCCCGCGCTGATCGTACTGACGATCGTAACTGCCGCCGTAGTCGTCCATCGCAAATGGTCGAGCCAGAGCGTTTTCCCCCTTGGCGCCGTCGTCAGCTTTGTGACGGCGATTGTCCATGCGATCCTGGTCGTCATCGCAGACGGGCTTGGTCCACTGATTGGGTTGGGCTTCGTAGCTGCCCTGATCGCCTTCTACCCGGTATCACTCGGCCTCCTGCTCTTGTTGAGCTGGATTGGTGAGTGGAGGTTATCTCGCCGTGAACATGGTTGACGACCCGACGGTGGGCGTACCGGGCGTCTGTGGCGATACGTTGCGATGGCCGTGATCAGGGGTAGCTACAGCTCGAGCCTTGGCGTCTTGGGTTGGCGTTGCCGGCGTCGCGCACGCGGCCACCTCCAGCTCTGAGTTGGGCGACCAAGTTCGCGCCGGTCAGCGAACTGGAAATTCCAACGGCAGCAGAACGGGTGCACCTGCACCTTAACTCACAAGAGCTCGCCGCCCGCGTCGAGGAGCAATCCGTTGAACACTCCTATCGGAGACGCATGTGATGTTTGAGATCGGCCGAAATCTCCTCTGGATTGGCTCCATCTTCGCCGTGCTGGGCTGTGGTCCGCAGGTCGATGCACAAGAACCGGCGCCAGTCGCTGCCACATCGCTTCCCGGCGCTGCCAAAGAAATCGCCAACCTGGTGAGAACAGAGAAGCTCGACGACCTGGCTCTCTGGGTGGAAGGCGCGGGCATCACCTACGATCCCGGCGGGCAGATGGATCCGGGCATCCGCTGCTTCCTGGTCGGAGGGGCGTCATGCCCGTTGAACTCTGGAAAGGTCAGGGAAATCCTTTCCGGCAGGACCTTCACCTACTTCCATCATGTCGATGATGACACCGTCGTCGTCAGCTATATCAGGGAAGGTGCAAGACCGGCCTTCAATGCCAGCCCGCAGACCTTTCTCCCGGAACGGTATCTGGAAGACTACGTCTCGTGTCTCCTCGTCCGGATCGAAGGCCGATGGCGTCTTCAGGAGAGCATCTTCTTCGCAGAGACTGAAGGGCCATTCTCACCTGAGCCGGATGTCTGAATGGCTCTGTAGATAAAATGGGCTCCACGAGCGTGATGCGTCTTGCGCACAGATAACATGATCGCGCTCGGCGAACTGGGAAGTGGGCTCGTCGGGTCGGCCTATGATTTCCATCAAGCGCCGACGGTGCTGTCCGGGCAGGATCTCGTCAACTACGTGCAGTCCTTCGGCGGGCAGTCCGGCTGGGTTGGCAACTGCTACAGAACCGAAGTCAATGGGACGTGGTACAATGCCTGCTTCACTTTCGAACCCTGAGGCCAGATGCTGATCCGGACAGGCGTCGTCGCTCTGGTTCTGTCTGTCGGGATCGGCATTGTTTCGAACCTGGCGAAAGGCCCTTCAGGATTTCTGTTCGTCGTTTTCTGGACGGTGATCTGCGCCTGCAGCATGCTGGACGAGAGAGCCCTTCGTCGCCGCTCCGAAGATCTGTCCGGAGCGCTCGGTTGGCGATGGCTATGGGTGTTTCCGTCCACGCTAATTCTGGGAACTGCCATCGCCTGGGTCATCGGCCATACGAGTTTCAGCGTTGTAGGCTCTGCCGCTGGAGGCTGAAGGCGGAAAGCTCTCCTCTGCCGGGAATCGGCGGGATCGTTCGGAGGCGCGTGATCATGCGTCTGGTGCGGGTCCGGGTCCGCGCCGCTGCAGTGCCTGCAAAGACAGCCAGTCAATCGTTTTCGTCCGGTGTGGGGGCTGTGGAACGCCGCGGCGCAGTCGAGGTGCGATGAAGTCCGTAACGGCGGGATAACATGATCGTGTCTTCCCTATGGTTGAGAGTCGAGCTGACATCTCAACCATAGGGGGAGGGGTTGTCATGAGATGTCTTGCGGTTTGCGCACTGCTGGTCGGTGTCGCGGGAGCCAGTGCGGCTGAGGCTCAGGCCACGCAGAGTTATACCTACGACGCCAACGGGCGGTTGGTCGGGGTGACCACCAGCGGTCCGGCCGGTACCCACGCGTCCAGTTATAGCTACGACGACGCCAACAATCGCACGCTCAGGGGGCAGGGCGGCGTCTCCTACTGGGCAGCGTTGCGGCGTCTGCCGGCGGATAACCCCCTTTTGCCGCACCAGGCCCTGACCTCGCCGGACGGGACCTGGTCGCTGGCGTTCAGGCCCTCGGGACGGCTTGAGCTGTGGTCGGCGTCGACGCCCTTGCCATCAGATCTGGCGGCGATGTTCGAGGTTTCGAGCGAGGGGGATGCGCGCTTCCTTCCCCCCTCGGGCATTGCGACGACCGACGCCCGGCTGGAACTGGCCAGCGATGGTTCGTTGTTGATGGTTGATCCCGCCGATCAGGTGCTCTGGCGCTCGGATGTCACGGCAGGCGGGGAGGCCGGCCGATGAGCCTCTTCGGCGAGTTCTCGCGCCATGGCGCTCCGACCCGTCTCGCGCTTGTCGCGGGAGTATCGAGCCTCGCGCTGGGCATAGGGATCGCCTCCACGAGCGAAGCGCAGACGGTCGATATCATCGCGCCGCCGGAACACTACGCGTTTGATCCGCGCGGCGTGGACATGGTTTCGGGATACCACAACTGGACCACGCCTGCGGTGGTCATTGGCGATCCGGCCAATGGGGGCTTGAGCCACTCTCGCGGCCGATGGGACGCGACGAACCAGTCGGGTATCAATGTCGGCGGCGCAAGCACGCCGACGCTGGTGTCGTTCGAAGGTCGTTCCGAGCGGTTCACCCAGTCGGGTTCTGTCTTCACGCCGGTCCGCCAGAATGGTTCGTCACTGACCCAGGCGGGCACGATCTACACGTACACCCGGTCAGACGGTCTGGTCGTCAAGTTCGACAGCTCGCTTTGCCTGACGGGCACAGGCGCCACCTGCACCGCGCGGGGGATGGTGACGGAAGTCATCTCGCCAAATGGAGAGCGGCGCCAATACCATTATTCCAGCGCGACCTATGTACGGTCGGTGAACCCGACGACGAGCGAGATCACCTGGGGGACGGTGCGGCGATTGCAGTCGATCACCAATAACCGGGGATATCAGCTTCACTACAGCTATGTGTCTAACAACATCAACGCGTCTGGCAATCTGACCAGCAGGATTGGAAACTGGCTGAACCTTGCCACTGTGACCGGCCTGAACAATGCGGTCGATTACTGCCCGCCGACCGCGACGTCCTGCACCTTCTCGCGGACATGGCCCAGTATGAGTTACAGTCAGCCTATCGGCTATTATCTCAACTCGGCCACAAACCAGTCCGGCGGAGTGACGCAATATACCTATTCCGGCACCCCGCTGGAGTTGACCGCGATACGTTATCCGGGATCGGCGATCGACGATGTGACGCTCGCATACTCAGGGGGCCGGTTAGCGAGTGTGACAGACGCCTCCGGAACGTGGACCTACAGCTTCACGGATGTGGGCAATATCCGCACCGCGGTCAGCACGGGCCCCGGCGGCCAATCCTTGACGGTCGTCACCGACCTGACCGTAGGCCGACCGGCGTCGGTCACCAACGGGGCCGGTGAAACCATCAGCTATACCTACGACGTCGATGGCCGTGTGACCCAGCAGTCCCGCGCGGACGGAAGTTATGTCGCTTACACCTATGATACTCGCGGCAATGTCACCGGGACCGAGAGGGGGGCGATCCCTGCCTCGGGGCTTCCTGCGATTACAACCTCGGCCACCTATGACGCTGTCTGCGCCAATCCGGTCATCTGCAATCTCCCCCAGACGACGACCGACGCGCGGGGAGGCGTAACGAACTACACGTGGGATCCGCTGCACGGCGGGCCGCTCGCGATTACAGCTCCGGCGCCGACATCGGGCGCGTCGCGGCCCGAGACCCGCTTCACCTACGCCTCGTTCACCGCCTCCGCCAAGGATGCGGCGGGGACGCCGACGCCTGCTGCGACGTCGGTTATCCTGCCGATCATGGTGTCGAGCTGCGCAACCGGTACGAGCTGTCTGGGCGGCGTCGATGAGGTCCGGACCACGATCGGCTACAGTTCCTCCACGGGGTTCAACAACCTCCAGGTGACCAGCATCGATCGGGGGGCGGGATCGAGCCCTTCGCTGGCACGATCCACGATGACCTATACGGCCACCGGTGACGTCGAGACGGTGGATGGTCCGCTGCCCGGTACGGCGGACACGACCCGGTACATCCATGACGCCGCCCGTCAGGTGACGGGCGTTATCGGTCCGGATCCGGATGGGCCCGGGGCAGGGCAGCACCGCGTTCAACGAATGACCTACAATGGCCGCGGTCAGGTGACGGTCACCGAGACTGGCAACACCGCAGGCTATTCGGACGCTGACTTCGCCAGCTTCACCCCGGTGCTGCGCTCGGAGACCGGCTACGACGCGTATGGACGCCCGGTGGTGACGCGCCAGCAGACTGGCGCGGGTGTGACGGTGGCGGCCTCTCAGGTCAGCTACGATGCAGCCGGCCGGGTGGACTGCACAGTGGTGCGCATGAACCCGGCGACCTTCGGCTCTCTACCGGCCTCGGCCTGCACGGCGACGACGCCGGGCAGCGATGGCCCCGACCGGATCACGCAGGTGACGCTGTACGACGCCGTCAGCCGCCCCCTGACTGTGACAAAGGCGGTGGGCCAGCCTGAAGAGATCGTCGAGCGGATGACCTACACCGCCAACGGCAGGGTCGCGACAACGACGGATGGCAATGGCAATGTGTCGGTGCAGGAGTATGATGGCCACGACCGTCCGGTGCGGCTTCGCTATCCCAATGCCTCCGGCGGCGGGACCTCGACGACGGATTACTCGGAGGTCGGCTACGATCCGGCCGGCAATGTCACCTCCAGCCGTAATCGCGCGGGACAGGTGACGACGGTCACCTATGATGCTCTGAATCGCCCTACCCAAATCGATGCGCCGTCCGGCACGATGGACATCGCCACGACCTACGACAATCTGGGCCGGGTGCTGACGACCAGCGGCAACGGCCAGACCCTGACCCGGACCTGGGACGCGCTGTCGAACATGACCTCGGAGGCCGGGCCTCTGGGGACCATGAGCTATCAGTACGATCCGGCCAGCCGCATGACGCGGATCACGTGGCCGGACAGCTTCCACGTCCAGTACGACCGGGATACCTACGGCGCGGTGACCGCAATCCGCGAGAACAGCGCCACTTCCGGGCCCGGCCTGTTGGCAGTCTACGGCTATGGCGACGTTGGCCAGCTGACGGGGATTACCCGCGGCAACGGCACGACAACCAGCTATGCCCACGACGCGGCCCGACGTCGAACTGGCCTGTCGCACGACATGGCCGGATCGGCTTGGGATGTGACCTTCACCTACGGCTGGAATGCGGCGGGCCAGATATCGTCTCGTTCGACCTCCAACGGAGCCTATGTTTATGCGCCGGTCACGGGCGGGACGGCCTATCCGGTCAACGGCCTGAACCAGGTCACTTCGATCTGGAGCACCCCGGTCACCTATGACGCCAACCAGAACATCACCTCGGGCCTGGGGCAGACCTATGCCCACGATGCGGCCGGTCGTCTGATCGGCACGTCGGGGTCCGCCTACAGCTACGACCCGGCCGGTCGGATGTATGGCTCTTCGGCGCACGGGATCAATCTGTCCTACGCCGGCGCCCAGCTGACGGGCGAGCACAACAACGCGGGCACGCTGCTGGTGCGGCACGTCCCCGGACCGGGGCTGGATCAGCCGATCGTGACCTATTCCGGCGCCGGTCTGGCTACCCGCATGTGGCTGGCCAACGACGAGCGGCAATCGGTAATCAACCTGTCGGACGGGGCGGGTAACACGCTGAACGTCAACCGCTACGACGAGTATGGCGTGCCGGCGCCGGGCAACTCGGACCGCTTCCAGTACACCGGTCAGGCCATCATCGAGCCGGGCCTCTACAACTACCGCAACCGCGCCTACGCGCCCCAGTTCGGGCGGTTCCTGCAGACCGACCCCCTCGGGTATGGAGATGGGCTGAACGTCTATGCCTATGTGAGAGGCGACCCTGTCAATCTCGTCGACCCTTCGGGACTGCAGACCTTAATCAGCCGTGAGGAATGCATAAAGAGAGGCGGAGAGATCAAGGTTCGGGACGACGGAACGAAAGGCTATGACTGGTGCATTATGCCTCCGACCGGTGGGCCGTCCCCAGGCGGCGGAACTCCTGGTCCAGGGGGGGGGGGAGGCGGTGTCACCGGCGCTCCTGCGACGCCGCCAAACGAAGAGACCTGCCCGAGCGGCCCCCGGGTATCCTTTGGTGGAGGCCCTTCTGCGACCGGGTTTGGCGGATTGTTAGGGGGATCCTTGGGGATCACGGGTACCGTGTCCGTGCCTGTCGATTCGCTTCTGAACGGGAATCTAAGTGGCATCCAGTTCTCCGTGACGACGTCCTTCACCTTCCTGGGTGGCTTCGGCGGGTATGTTGGAGCCGGTCAGAACTATGGCCTCGGATACTCCCAAGGGGCGCTCGACAGCGGACTGTCAACGAGTGCAAACACCGTCATGCAGTTGGGAGCAGGCTGGGTCGGCGGAGTTGAAACCTCAGCTGTGGTCGGCAGCCGCGACCACAACTATGCAATGTCGATGGGACCGCGAGGTGCGTATGGGATGTATGGCGCGCTCGGACGTCAGTTCAATGCCACCTATGCCACTAGACCATTGGGATGCCCCTAGATGAAAGACCCCCATTTTCGAGAGCACTCCGTCGTCCGGTCAGCGCAGGTACAAGCCTCGATCGTGCTGGGACTCGCCGTCGGCTATCTTCTCTATGCTGCGGTAGCGGTCGGCATTGGGGCCAGTTGGCCCGTCGATATGGACCTAGTCAAGTTCGCGGCCATCACCGCGCCGGTTGCTGGAGGAATCGTCGGCATGTGTTTGCTCGTTCGCTGGATCATCCGTCGCACCCCTTGAACCCAAGGTTCCTCTAATGGGGGCTGCGTCGATGGCTAGCGATCGTCTAAATCCGGTGATCGTCAGTCGGATACATCGCAGCGATGAGTCGCCGACATGACGACGTTATGCGCCGGACTAGCCGTCAGTTTCGACTGCTGTCCGGCGAACGACGATGCTTTCGACTGAGCGGGAGCCGCCGACGCGGCCCAAATGGATGAAGACGTCGATCGTTGACTGGACATAGTGAAGGACATCTGCGCGACTGAGGGTCGTGCCGCCCTGCAGGACGAGTAGCGCGATCTGCTCGATGGCGCGCTCGGGGCTGTCTGCGTGGATGGTGGTCATCGAGCCGGGGTGGCCGGTGTTGACGGCGCGCAGGAAGGTGAAGGCTTCCGGGCCGCGCAGTTCGCCCACGATGATCCGGTCCGGCCGCATGCGAAGCGATGCGTTCAGAAGGTCTTCCGCCGTCGCGGTTGACGCGCCCAGGGCGCCGCGGGGCGCCAGCAGGCCGATGGCGTTCTCATGCCGCAGGATCAGTTCGGGCGCATCCTCGATCAGGATCAGCCGCTCTTCGGCGGGGATCTCGCGTAGCAGGGCGTTCAGGAAGGTGGTCTTGCCGGTCGAGGTGCCGCCCGAGATCAGGATGTTGCGCCGTCCGCGCACGGCGGCGGCGAGCAGGCCGGCGTAGTCGCCGGCCTCATGCAGGGTCTTCAGGTGTTGGGCGATGTCGGTGTCCGCGCCGTTGGATGCCGGCTTGGGAAAGGCGCCGGCGGCGACGTAGTCGCTGAGCGCCATGTCGCTGGCGACCTGTTTGCGGATGGCGATGGCGATCTCGCCCCGCGTCGCTGGCGGCAGGATGATCTGGATCCGCTCGCCTCCGGGCAGGGCGGCGGAGAGTAACGGATGCTCCCGGTTCACGCCTTGGTGGGCATGTGCGGCGATCTGCCGGGACAGGCGGTCGAGGACCTCGCCGGTCAGCCCCTCTGCGGAATGGCGTTCGGCGGCGCCGCCGAGGGTTTCGATCCAGACTTCGCCGGGTCGATTGACATAGAGGTCCGTGACATCGGGACGATCGAGAAAGGCGCGCAGCGGGGCCAGGTAGCTGCGCAGATAGACCTGGGTGTCGGCATCTTCGCTCACCGGCGGGGCGTCCCTGACGCGAACTCCAGATCCTGGGCGACGAGGACGGCGATGCGCGCGCCGGCGTCGACCCGCACGATCGGCTGCAGGGTGTCGGATGTCGCAGCGGCGGCCGTCGTCTGGCTCGATCCCGGCAGGGCGATGATGACCCCGGCGCCGTCGCCGCCGATCTCGCGGGCGGCAAGGCTGGCGCCGATGTTCAAAGTGGTCTGCAGGATGGCGCGCGAGAACCGCTGCAGGAACCGGTTGTCCACACGGCCGGTCACGCCGGCTCTCCCGGTGAGGTCCGCGGCCTGGGAGTCGAGAGCGATCGTTTCCCCATCCGGTCTCACCAGACGTGTCCAGCGCACCATGGCGCGCGTCTGGCCGGCGGTGAGATCGGCGGCATACTCGCCGATAAGCCGGGATCCGCGAGGGATGAGGATGCGGCTTCCGTCGAAGCTGGCGATGTCGCTGGAGACGATCGCGCGCGCCATACCCGGCCGGGTGGAGTCCAGCGCCGTCTCGAGGATGGCGGGGATGAGCACGCCGCGCGCGACCGTGCTGGCCGGCCGTCGCAGGCTTTCGGACCGCACCGGGAGATCGGTGGCGGCGGCGGGCCCCGCCTCATTGGGTGACGCCGGGCCTGAACGCTCTGACGCTCGTGTGGACCTCGCCGTATCGATCACGAGGACCGACGCACCCGTCGAGGAAACGGGGGAGGGGGGCGCAGTCGGCTGTGCCGGCGGAGTGTAGACCGGCGGCGGCGTGTAAGTCGGCGGCGGCGCGTAGGCCGGGGGCGGCGAGAAGACCGGCGGAGGGGGCGCTGAAATGGGCGGCGTCGGCGTCGCGACGACCGTCGGCGTGACGAGGACGGGCCGCGCCGGCGGGGGCGGGGGCTCCGGCGGCACGACGAGCGGCGGGAGCGGGGCGATGGTCAGGACCCGGTCCGCGGCGCCGGGGCGGGTGGCCGGAGCGGTGCGCTCGCGGCGCTGACCGTCGAGGATCAGAAACAGGGCGCCGGCGGCCAGCAGGGCGCAGCCGGCGAGAAGCCAGGGCGGCGCACCGGAGCGGGCTAGCGCCACCTTCGGTCGGATGTCGGTCTCGGGGCGTTCGGCCGTCATCGCGCCGCGCGTCCGGAGGCCCGCGTGGCGCGGGCGGTATGGCGCTCGATCCGGAAGACCAGGGCCCGGTGAACGCCGTCGATGACATAGAGCCCGTTGCGCATCTGACCCTGCACCAGGGTTTCGGCGCCGAGCTCGTCGACCGCGAACACCGCGGGGATGATCTGCGCCGGCCGCCACTCGATCGAGGTGCGCACGCCGTCGTCCACAATGGCTGTCGGGCGGAGACGACGGGCGCCGCTGAGGGTGTAGCGACCAAGGCGAGGGACGCCGGGTTCGACCGCGGGCTGAGCGCTCATTTCGGGGTAGGCGAAGCGTACTGTGAAGGGGGCGTCCGGCGCGCCGCCGTGAGAGGCGCTCAGCTCGAAACTGTAGACCCGGACGTCCGTGATCACCGTCATGTTGGTGGTTCCACTCGCCCGCAGGGGCTTCAGGAACAGGGCGTCGCCGGCCTCGTTGAGGGTGGCCTCCCAGGCGTCGCTGTCGCCGATCGCGACGTTGCGAACCCGCTCGTCCGGACCGAACAGGATCGCGGTGTGGAAGTTGGCGGCGACCGGCAGGCGGACGACCTGGTCGACGGCATAGGGGACCGTCCGGATGCGGGGGTCGGCCGGCCGCGGCGTCTCGGCCTGGGCCGTCGTGGCGAACATGGCGAGGAGGGCGATCAGGGGCGTCACGGCGTCATCTCCACCGCTTCGACCGGCTCCAGGATCACGTCGTCCTCAATCGCGGGAGCGACCGGCGCGGTCTCCGGATGCAGGGTTTCCGCGTCGCGCCGGTACTCGATGACCTGGAAACCGAGGGGGTTGAGATACCGGTCGGCGGCCGCCATCGGCTCGCCGGAGTAGCGATAACGGACGATCGCCACCCAGGACTGCAGCGGAAGGACGCCGCCGCCCGCGTCATGCTGAACGGTGTCATAGCGGACCATGGCCGTGTCGGTCCCGAGTGGCGACACGCTCTTCACGCGCGTCTCGATCCGTGCGCCGACCGGGTATCGCACCAACGGGCTGTCGGCGTTGGTCGCCCGCATCAGGTCGAGATAGGACTGCCTGGCGGTCTCGGCGGACCAGAGGCCGACCTTGCGGTAGTCGGCCTGGACGGTAGCGCGGTCGAAGCCCTCCCGGGCGATCACATACTGCACGAGCATGGACTGGGTGAGGGCCCGGTCCGGCGTGATCTGCGCCGCATCGAGGGGGGCGAGCGCCTGGACATAGCCGGTATTGCGATCGACGAGCAGGGTGTAGGGCTCAACCGTCTTCAGGGGCATGAGGATGACGAGGGCGGCCGCTTCCGCCAGGGCGATGCAGACGGCGGCGCCCGCCACCCACCACGCGGTGCGGCGAGAGGCGCGCAGGGCGGAGAGTCGGTCGGCGGCCCAGCTGTCTCCTTCGGCGTAGTAGGCCTTGAGGTCGTTTCGATTGGATTTCTTCATGCGCGTCTGTCCCGCAACCGGGCGCCAAGGGAGGTTCTGGAGCGGGCCCTGCGGCCGGCGGCTCCGAAGTCGGGAATGACCAGGTCGTCACCTGTCGGCTGCACGGCGGCCGCCAAGGTGCGGCGCGGGGCATCGCTCGTCCGCAGCGTGGGGGATCGACGGCCGGCGGTCTCGCGTCTCTGGGCGGCGGCGACCGCATCGGCGATCACCAGGGCCCGGGAGGGCGGCGCGTCAGGGGCAACCGGCGGTGAAGCTACGGGCGGCGTTGCGCGAAGTTCGGCGGCGCGGATCAGCCGGCCCGCGATCTCTCGCAGCGGCCGGGTGGGGACGTGCGTCATGAAGCTGGTCCGCAGCAGGAAGGCGAAAACGCCGACGAGACCGATGGCGAAGGACAGGCAGAGGACAAGCAGTTCCGTCGGAACCGACGGCGTGATGACCCTCGCCTGACGCTGGATGATGACGCCCTCGATCCAGGGCATCAGCAGTCTGACTTCGATCGTCAGGATCAGGGTCAGCGCCAGCGAGGCGAGCGCAGTGAAGATCAGCGCCCTGACCCAGCCGATGAATAATCCCCGCGCGGCGCCGAACAGGAGAAGGCCGGCGAACAGCGGCGCGAGCGCGAGCAGCACGCCCGCCGCCAGGCGGGTCACCGCGAAGCCGGCCACAGCGGCGCTCAGGAAGAGTATGCGGGCCCAGCCGAACGCCGGGTTGTCGTTGATGGGAATCCGCTGCGGAGGCTCGGAGGGATCGGCGCCCGGAGCGGGCAGGGCGGAGAACTCGACACGGCCAGTGCCCAGATTGGTCAGGCGCATGATGGCCTGGTCCGCCGCCTGGAGGTCGAGAATGAGGGTTTCGGTGCGTCCGATGCCAGAACGGGCAGGAGAGATCAGGCCGGCGATCTGGTCCGGTCCGCGGGTAATGACGTCGAACACGACGGTCTGAAACGCCGGCCAGCTGGCCGCCAGCGTCAGGACGATTCCGACCCGGGCCGCGAGGATGACGCTGCCCCGCACAGGGGCTGCGGCGTCACCGAGCGCCAGACGCATCCCGTAGAGGGCGACCGCGATGACGAGCGCCGCCGTGAGGGCCGCCGTCACCGGCGAACCGGGCGCGGCAAGGGCCTCGTAGCCGACGGCGCCGAGGGTGCGGCCCTGACAGTCGAGGTGGCGCAGCAGGCTCGACAGGAACTGGTCGCCGGAGACGAGCGGAGAACAGCTCATGCGCCGGCTCGCTCAAGCAAGGGCTCCATCCAGTCCGTCGGATCGTCGCCGACCTGCTCGCGGATCTCGTCGAGCTGTCGCACCGTGCGCTCGCGGCCCGACAGGATGACGAGCAGCTCTGTTTCCCCGGTCAGATCGAGTCGGGCGACCACGCTTTCGCCGCCGCGTTTGATCAGGAAGCAGTGCGAGCTGTCCGGCAGCGAGCGGACCAGATCGAACTCGTGCGGCGTCAGGCTGAAACCGTCGATATAGTCCTCTGCGCGGGCCTTGGGATTGACCATGAAGATCTGGGTCGCGGCCTGTTCGATCACCGCGCTGGCGATCCGGCTTTCCAGCGCATCCTGAGCGCTCTGGGTCGCGAAGCCGACGATGCCGTTGCGCTTGCGGATCGTCTTCTCCCAGTCCTTGATCCGCCGCACGAAGACGTCGTCGTCCAGCGCCTTCCAGCCCTCGTCCACCACGACGATGGCCGCCGTTCCGTCCAGCCGGTCCTCGACCCGGTGGAACAGATACATCATCGCCGGGGTGCGCAGGACCGGATCGTCCAGAAGCACCGTCATGTCGAAGCCGACCGTGTCGATCGACAGGTCGGTCAGATCGGCCGGATTGTCGAACAGCCAGGCGTGCTCGCCCTTGCCCCACCAGGGTCTCATGCGAGACCACAGGTCTCCGGAGCGTGGGCGTTGTCCGCCCCGGAACAGCTCCACGAGATGGCGCAGACGCCGGACCGCGTGCGGTTGGTCGAAATTGGCCTCGACGGCGTCGCGGATCATGTCGAGCTCGGCCGTTTCCGTCGCGCCGACCAAGCGGGCCAGCCAGTCGACGAGGAAGACACGGTTCGCCGGCGTGTCCTCGATCTGCAACGGGTTGAGACCGGACGGGCGGCCTGGGCGCAGCACATCATAGCGACCGCCGATGGCCCGGATGAACAGCTCCGCGCCCCGGTCCTTGTCGAAGAAGATGATGCGCGGCTTGAGGCGGCGCGCCTGGGCCAGAAGGAAGTTCAGCACCACGGTCTTACCCGACCCCGATGGGCCGATAATGGTGAAGTTGCCCAGATCGCCCTGGTGGAAGTTGAACCAGTATGGGCCCGCCGCCGTCGTCTCCAGCAGGGTGATGGCGTCGCCCCAGTGGTTGCCGTCCGGCGAACCGGTCGGGAAGTTGTGTGCACTGGCCAGGCCGGCGAAATTGCTGGTCGACACCAAACCGCGGCGAGCGATGTAGCGGAAGTTGGCGGGGAACTGGGCCCAGAAGGCGGGCTCGAGGCCGAGATCCTCGCGCACGGCGACCGCACCCAGGTCTCCCAGGGTCGCCGTGACCTCGGCCACCCCGGCATTGACCTCCGTCAGGGTTTCGCCGCGGACCGCCACCGTCATGTGGTGCTCGCCGAACCCTGCGCGACCGGCCGCCACGTCATCCTTGGCCTGGGCCAATTCGGCGCGCAGGGAGACGGCCTCGTCCTCGGCCGACCGCATCCGGCGCAAGGCCAGGTTCATGCGGTCGAGCGACGCTTGCCGGTCGACGAAGGCGAACGACTGGGTGATCGTCAGTTCGTACGGGAGGCGGAGAAGGTCGTCGAACATCCCGGTCGCGCTGAAGGCCGGATAGTCCTTGATCGACACCAGCGCCTGGAAGTTCCGCGCCTCGCCGGCGGCCGGAGCGAGCTCCGCCGTGTCCTGGCCAAAACTGACGCGTCGCCAGGGCAGATAGGCCCCGAGGTCCTGTTGCGGCAGGAGCAGGGGGCGTCTCTGTCCGTTGTAGAGCGCCGACAGAAACTCCAGCGGTTCGGAGCACATGCCGTTCGGGGTCTCGTACAGCCCCAACAGCTTCGGGCCGTAATCTCCGAGAGCCGCCAGAAGGGCGTCGCGTCCGGAGGCGAGGTGGGCAAGCTCCCGCGCCAGGGCTGCGCCATCGGGCTCGCCCGCGCGCGTGAAGGCGCTGCGGACACGGTCGGCCAGCCCCAGCCGTCCCGGCAAGGGACGTCGGATCAGCGTCAGATAGAGGTCGTTGACGAACAGCTCCCGGCTCGCCAACCGGTCGGTCCACCGCTCGGCGAGGAAGCGCGAGAAGACGTCCGGGGCTTCGCCGGCCAAGTCCGGCCGCACCCGGCGGCGGACGATGTGATGATACAGGGCGAACTGCGACGTGCCGACGGCGCGCAGCATCGCGTCGCGCAGGGTCTTGCGATAGTTGAGCTCGGCCGTATCCGCGGTCTCGAACAGCAGACCTCTGAGGGCGATCGTCTGCAGTAGAAGACCGTCGCGGGTTTCGATCGTGTGATCGTCTACATGGCGGGCATAGGGAAGGTGCAAGCCGGCGGCCTGCTCCCGCGCCATCGCATCGGATCGACGGCTCAGGGACGGTAGGAGTTGCATCGCCAGAGATCATGGTTCCGGACGCGCGGACAACGGCTGACGCGGGTCAGCCAGAGGTCGATGATCCGGGGCTCACGCAGACACAGAAGCACGCCGATGCCATGAACCAGCAGGGCGACGGGCAGGACCCAGACCGAGCGGAAGACCAGGAACAGTTCCGACGCGATCACGGCGTTGATGATGAAATAGTTGTAGGTGACCCCGGCGAACATCTGGGGTCGGGTCAGGGCGGTGAAGATCGGCGTCCGCTCAAGCGTGTCCACGCCTCAGCCCGCCAGGCCGGCGGTGGAGCGGATGCCGGCGACGATGCTCACCGCGCCGAACAGGATAAAGCAGCCGAGGATGACCACGCCGCCATAGCGCCAGTTCATGCGGCCGGTCAGCATCATGAAGCCGACGCAGGCCACGGCGATCACGGCGACGACCGTGGCGACCGTGCCCAGCAGGGTGCCCTGCAACCATTGCATCGCCGAGACGATAGGGCCGGAGCCGGCGGGGTCCGAGAGGCCTGGGCCGACCTGAGCTGTGGCGGCTGTAGCGCTGGTCAGACTGACCAGAAAACCCGCAATGGCCGCAAGTCGCTTCATTTGAACATCCCCCGAACTCGATCCCGACTATCGGTGGCAACGATCCCGACGACAAGGTCGAATTTCTACCAAAGAGAGAGTTTTCCACGGCGTTGGATTGGAGGGCGTTCGTGCAATCCGTTAGCTCGCCGAGAGCTCGTGCTGAAATCCAAAATTGTTCAGAAGCCCGGAATATATAGATTACTTCGCATGTAATTGATCGATTATGTATCGCATAGATTGTCCACAGTTATGCAATTCGGCTGCCCGATTGGTACATTGTTCGCTGGCCTCTCCTGAGCGACGTTTCAACCAGAGCGAGGGGGGATTGATGAGATTTCCGGCAATTTGCGCACTGGTTCTGGCGAGTGGACTGGCCAGCGCCGCCGCGGGCTAGGCGACCCAAGGTTACACCTATGACGCCAATGGTCGGCTGGTCGGGGTAACGACGACGGGGTCGGCGGGAACCAACTCCGCGGGCTACGTCTACGACAACGCCAATAACCGGACGCTGCGGGGGCAGAGCGGCGTTACTCATTGGACGGCATTGCGCCGAATTCCGGTGGATCAGCTTCTTCTGCCGCACCAAGCCCTGACATCTCCGGATGGACAGTACTCCCTGGCGTTTAGGCCCTCGGGGCGGCTGGAGCTCTGGCTGGCGAACGCCCCCGTCCCGTCCGAACTGGCCTCGGCGTTCGAGGTGTCGGCCGAAGGCGAAGCGCGTTTTCTTCTCGGTGGCGTGCTGGAGAATGATGCCCGGCTGGAACTGGCCCACGATGGCGCCTTGAGGCTGCTGGGGCGCTCGGGGGAGGAACTATGGAGGTCGGCTTCGGCGGACACCGTGGAGGGCGGTCAATGATCGGGTCTGCAGTAATGGATCAACCGTCCAGAGCGCCTTCGCGGCTGCGGGCGGCTCTGATCGCAAGTGCTTCGGCTATGGCGGTCAGCTTGGGCGCCGGATCTGCGATGGCTCAGACCCTGACGGTCGCGGTGGCTCCCGAGCACTACTCGATCGACGAACGTGGCGTCGACATGGTGACGGGCGCCTATGTGTGGAGCGCATCCGAAGTTGTCATCGGCGAGCCCGGCAGCGGCGGGCTGGTTCATGGCCGGGGCGCCTGGGGGGAAACCAATCAGGGCCAACTCGCCGTCGGCAATGCGACCTACCCTGGAACCACCGTAATATTTGAGGGTCGTTCGGAAACGTTCGACCAGTCGGGGTCGACCTACACCCCTCGCAGCAACAACGGCTCGACCCTGTCCGTGGCGGGCACGATCTACACGTATACGACCTCAACTGGCTTGGTGGTCAAGTACGACACCGCGTTGTGCGCCAGCGCGACAGGCGGGACCTGCAGCCACAAGGGCATGATCACAGAGGTGATCGCCCCGAACGGAGAGCGTCGCCAGTATCATTACACGTCAGCGACCTACGTCCGATCGGTCAACCCGACGACCAGCGAGATCACCTGGGGGACGGTGCGGCGTGTCCAGTCGATCACCAACAACTATGGCTATGAGCTCCACTACACCTACCGCTCTAACAACATCAACGCATCGGGGACCCTGACCAACCGGATCGGCAACTGGCTGGGCGTTGCGACCGTGACCGGCGTCAACAACGCCGTCGACTACTGCGCCCCCGCGGCCCTCAGCTGCAGCTATTCCCGGACCTGGCCGAGCGTTGCGTATACCCAAGCTGTTGGTGACTATGTCACTGCGACCACGGATGAATCGGGGCGCACAACCCAGTACATCCATGGCGGCACCCCCCGAAATCTGACGGCAATCCGCCACCCGGGATCCACGAGTGACGACGTTGCCCTGAGCTACAGCGGCCCAAGCAGCGGAAGTCTCTACGGCTCTGTCGCAAGCGTCACTGACGCTACGGGGACCTGGACCTACAGCTTCACGGATTCCGGCATCCTGAGAACAGCGGTGAGCAACGGCCCGCAGGGTCAGAAGCTGACAGTCATCACGGACGTGCGAGTCGGGCGCCCCTTCTCAATCGAGAACGCCTACGGCGAGACGATCCTGCAGACTTACGATTCTCAGCAGCGCCTTCAACGACAGGCTCAGGTCAGCGGCGCGGCCGTTGAGTACAGCTACGACGGCCGCGGCAATGTCACACAGACAAAGACAATCCCCTACGGATCCGGCTCACCCATCGTGGAGACCGCCACCTATAACGCCACGTGTGCCAACCCGGTCATCTGCAATCGGCCGCTGACGACCACTGACGCCCGTGGCAACGTCACGGATTACGTCTGGGATCCTGTTCATGGCGGTCCATCCACGATCACGCTTCCAGCGGCTGGCGCTGGCGGTGTCCGGCCGGAGCTGCGCTAAAGCTATGCGACGCAGACAGCCTACTACAAGAACAGTTCAGGCCTGATCTCAGCGGCGGCCAGCGCCGTAACACTGCCTGCCCAGGTCAACGTCTGCGCCACTGGCTCCAGCTGCAGTGGCACGGCGGACGAGGTGCGTACGACTCTGACCTATGCCGCGCCGGGCAACGCCAGCAACCTGCAGCCGGTGCTGATAAGCCGGGGTTCCGGAGTCCAGCCAGCGGCTGAGATGACGGCGCTGAGCTACACGGCGAACGGGGATGTCGAGACGGTAGACGGGCCGCTCCCGGGTCCGGCGGATACGACGCGTTATATCTACGACGCGGCTCGTCAGCTGACGGGCGTGATCGGTCCGGACCCGGATGGCGTCGGGGCGGGCCAACATCGTGCCCAGCGGATGACCTACAACCCGCGTGGTCAGGTGACGGTGGCCGAGACCGGCAACACGGCTGACTATTCGGATTCCAGCTTTGCCGCTTTCACTCCGGTGCTGCGCTCCGAGACAGGCTACGACGCCTACGGCCGTCCTGTCGTGAGCCGCCAGCAGACCGGCGCGGGAACGACGGTGGCGGTCTCTCAGATCAGTTACGATGCGGCCGGTCGGGTGGACTGCACGGTCGTGCGTATGAACCCGGCCACCTTCGGGGCGCTGCCGGGGTCCGCATGTACGGCGGCGACGGCGGGCAGCGACGGCCCGGATCGGATCGCGCAGATGACCTACGATGCGGCCAGCCGGCCGCTGACGACGACCACAGCAGTGGGGCGGGCCGAGGCGATCACCGAGAGCGTGACTTACACGGCTAACGGCCAGGTCGCGACGATGAGCGACGGCAACGGTAATGTGTCTGTACAGGAGTACGATGGCTTCAATCGTCCAACGCGTCTGCGCTATCCTAACGCTTCGGGCGGCGGGACATCGACCACCGACTACACCGAGGTCAGTTATGATCCGGCCGGCAATGTCACCTCCAGCCGCAATCGCGCGGGGCAGTGGACGACGGTGACCTACGACGCCCTGAACCGCCCGACCCTGGTGGACGCGCCGTCCGGCACGATGGACATCGCCACGACCCACGACAATCTGGGCCGTGTGCTGACGGTGAGCGGCAACGGTCAGACCCTGACACGGGCTTGGGACGCTCTGTCGAACCTGACCTCGGAAGCCGGACCTCTGGGCACAATGAGTTATCAGTATGATCAGGCGAACCGCATGACGCGGATCACTTGGCCGGACAGCTTCCACGTCCAGTACGACCGGGACACATACGGCGCAGTGACCGCGATCCGCGAGAACAGCGCGACCTCGGGACCCGGCCTGCTGGCGGTCTATGGCTACGGCGACGTTGGTCAGCTGACGGGCATCGCGCGTGGTAACGGGACCACCACCAACTATGGCTATGATTCCGCCCGACGCATGACCGGGATGTCCCACGACCTCGCCGGCGGCGCATGGGACGTGACCTTCAGCTACGGCTGGAACGCAGCGGGCCAGATCAAGGAGCGGACCACCTGGAGCCCGGGCTACCTCTACGCCCCGGTCACCGGCGGGACGGCGTACCCGATCAACGGTTTGAACCAGGTGACCTCGATCTGGAGCACGCCGGTCACCTACGACGCCAACCAGAACATTACGTCGGGGCTGGGTCGCAGCTTCGCCCACGACGCAGCGGGGCGTCTGATCGGCACCAACGCCAGCAGCTATAGCTACGACCCTGCCGGGCGAATGTATTCAGCCAGCAGCTCGGGTACGCATTTGTCGTACGCCGGAGCTCAGCTGACCGGCGAGCACAACTCATTGGGCGCGATGCTGGTGCGGCACATCCCGGGACCGGGGCTGGACCAGCCGATCGTGACCTATCACGGCGCGGGCCTGGGCACGCGGATGTGGCTGGCGGCCGACGAGCGGCAGTCGGTGATCAATCTGTCGGATGACTCGGGGAACACCTTGAACATCAACCGCTACGACGAGTACGGCGTGCCGGCGCAGGGCAACTCCGACCGCTTCCAGTACACCGGCCAAGCAATCATCGAGCCGGGCCTCTACAACTATCGCAACCGCGCCTATGCGCCCCAGTTCGGGCGCTTCCTGCAAAACGATCCCATTGGATACGGCGACGGGCCGAACCTTTATGCATACGTCGGCGGAGATCCGGTCAACATGACTGATCCGTGGGGACTGGAAGAGGACAAGGCTTGGCCTCTAGGCGATGTGCTCTGGGGAGGAATGTGTCGTCGGCTTCGGCTGTGTCCACCCGTTAACTCTGGTGATGGGAATAGCCAGTTCGGCGGTTATAACCCGGGGCCTGACAATCAGGGAGATTTTGGTCACGTCCTTTCAGACGTAGTTGTTACGGGGAGGCGGTTCGTGAGGAATAACTTTTGTCCCGTGGCCCGCGTTGAGGGCGTCGTTGGCGGTGTCGCCGAAGGAAAGTTGGGTGCACGCGGAATCGCTTCTGTCTCAGGTAGCGCCGATATTGCATCGATCCGATACCGACTGGGATTCGAAGGTGGCCGCTTTGTGAACGGAGCTTTCGTAACTCAAGGGGGGGAGATTTCAGGTGCGCTCGGTGCGCCTCAGTATGACAATGCGGGGGTAGAAGCACGTTACGCACGACAAAGAGAGACTACCTTGGCACCGGGATCGAGCCGCCGGATGGCGGCTCAACGTTTCCGCGAAGAAGAAGACGAGTTCCTCGGTCTCCAAGGAGGTTTTGCGGTGTTCGTTGGAGGAAATGCTAGACTGGGTGTTGTGACGCGTCCCTGCGGATCTGGAGGTTGAGTGTTGAGGTTCTCCCGAATTTTATTTCTGATACTGTACTTCGCATTTATCTTGTTCAGCGTGGCTTTCTATACTCCGCAAGATTGGAAGGGTTGGCTCGCTCTTGTAATCGTTCCGGCCGTTGCGCTTCGTGGAATATTTTGGATTAACGGAAAAACGCGGGACGGGCTTCTCGGAATGATGCGCGGCCCAAAGTCGTAAAGGTGCTGCCACTGTGCGAACTAGCAGTCCGGTTCACGCAATGTCCGTTAGGCGCGTTTCGCGAACGAGGCGGGAACAGGCCGGGTAGGGAAGGGCAACTTCGCGCCATCAGCGGACATTGCTTGGCTGCCGAGAACCGGACGTCAGGTGGGCTCCGTTTGAGAGCGCACTCCCGTCCCTTGGCAGACGCTGTGTACAGGCCGCCCTGCCACTCAGCTTGCCGCCCGCTTTCAAACGCTGGCATAGTCGAGGGATGATGATGAAGGCCGACTTCTTCCCGCTGATCTGAGGCGTGCTCGCCCCGGTGCCTGCAGGCGCCGCTCAGATCATTATTCGGCCCGCAGAGGGCCAGGGAGAGTAACTGTGCCTCATCATGAGCATGAAGGTCTGACCGACGGTCAGATCCAGGACTTCATCAGCAACGGCTTCGTCAGGCTCGACAACGGGTTCAGCGCGGATATCGCGGCCCGGTGCCGTGACGAATTGTGGTCGGAGATCGGACTGTCCCCCGATGACCCCAAAGAATGGACGCAGCCTGTGATCCGGGTCGCGTCCAAATCGTCCGAGCCCTTTGTTCAGGCGGCCAATACCCCACGGCTGCATAGGGCCTATGATCAGCTAGTCGGCAATGGGCGCTGGCTTGCCCCACTCGGTCTCGGAACCTTTCCGATACGCTTTCCATCGCCGCTATCGGCGGGGGACGATGGTTGGCACGTCGACGTGAGCTTCGGCGAGTCGCCCGACTTCATGGAATGGAGGGCCAACATCAAGAGCAGCCGACGGGCGCTCCTGATGCTCTTTCTGCTGTCCGACGTCGATGACGATGACGCGCCGACCCGCATACGACGAGGATCACACTCCGTGATCGCTCGCGAGCTCCTGCCTTACGGCGAGCGGGGTGCGTCCCTGCGGCAGCTGGCGGCGGACGGCTTTGCTTCCACCCGCGATTGCCCGGTCAGCCTGGCGACAGGCCCTGCCGGTACGGTGTTCCTGTGCCATCCTTTCCTCGTTCATGCGGCGCAGGCGCACCGAGGAACTGAACCGCGCTTTATGGCCCAGCCACCCCTGCTTCCTCGGGCCGAGTTCGACCCGGCATCGCCACCCTCGCCGGTCCAGATCGCTATTCGCCGAGCCTGCGGATTGACCCTCTGACCGGCCGCGCCCGGGGCGATCTTTCGCCTCGGGCGCATCGAGCCTGATTTCGCCTTCTCCACACGTTGCGGAACCCACGTTCAGTCGGAGAAGCGCCAACAGCGGACATGCGGACCATATCGGAAAGACGACATTCCAAGCGTAGTCAGAGGTCCGCTTTCCGGCGCGATGCGTGCTTCGCAAACCGACCCGTTGCGGACGTTCGCAAGGTTAAGCCCTAAAGGTCCCCGGTGTCGTTGGCTTGGAGAGCAGCACGTTTGTTGCCATGCCTCCAAAATCGTCCCAAAGCCAAGCCAGCGATGAAGGTGCAGAAAGCAAACAGATAGGCAAATATCAGGGGGCCTCGGCTTGGCGTCGGATTTTCCGTCTTCCAGTCCGTCAGTTCGAGCGGGCTCAACTGATGGATTGTCTGGGCTCTCAAAGAATCATTCCGAATGTGGTTGGGACCGAGCATTCTTAGAACCGTTAGCCTGCCATCCTCGCCGCTAGCGTAAAACAGTCCGGCTCGATCAAATTCCGGATACGCTGCTTGGCCACACTGCATTTCAATGCCTTGACGTTCGCTAAGTTCGTAGGTGACCACGCCCGATCCCGCGTCGCCTTTGAACGATGCCCTTGGCAGTACCTCCACCTGTATGTGTCGCCCGCGCCAATACTTCCCGACGATTTTGCCGACAAACACCGTATCAGCTTCAGCCCAATAGCGATCTTGGTCAGCCCGGAAAAGGCGTTCATAAGCGTGGGCTTCGGTTTCTCCGGGATTTCGGGGAACTGCTAACTCGCATGCTTGCGAAAGGCTGGCTGGCAGCCAGAACAGGCTCAAAACCACGAAGATTCGAAGTGCGCGAAGCATTGTTCATTATGCAACGCAAAGGAGCTTCGGCTCAACTTTCGCCTCCCGCCCGTTGCGGACGTCGAGCGCTTACTCGCTAATCTGGAAGGGCATCCACCAAGACCACGATGGGTGCAGCGGCCTTGAAGGGCTGAGGAGCCGGAGATCGAAATATGATTGGACCCGTAGCGCTTTCTCTGACCTCGGCAAACCAGTGGTAGTCGCCCTTCCCCTCAGGGTTCTCGATGCACAGGGAGAAGGCCGGTCTTCTCGTCGTCATGGTTTGCGATCCATGATTGCCTGAGAATGAAATGCGGTAGTGAAGTCCCTCGGGCAGAGGTACTCCATTGACGGCCGCCACAGTTCCATTTGCGGAAGGGATGGGAGGAAGGGTTCGGTGCACTCCTGGCCCAATGATCTTTCCCGTGCACATGTCCCCTGTGTCCGCCCAAGGATATTCGGACCAATTCGTCGTGCACGCACCCAATGCCGGTATGAGCGTGAGAGCCGCGATAGCCGCAGAGCGCATGAACGTTTTCGCCAGTTGAGGTCCCGAGGGAGCCTGTAGGCTACAGGAGCAATGTCCGCTTTCCACCCATAGCGGATGAATGCCGGGTCCGTTGACTGGACCCGGCTTAGCGTCAAAGGTCGATTTGTTCGGAGAGCTCCAGAGCATCGTCCACCTCGATGCCGAGATATCGGACGGTGCTTTCAAGCTTCCGATGACCGAGTAGCAACTGACAGGCGCGGAGGTTACCGGTCTTTTTGTAGACCAACGACACCTTGGTCCGCCTAAGGCTGTGCGTGCCGTAAGCCGCTGGCTCCAAATCAATCAGTCGGATCCACTTATCGACCAATCTCGCGTACTGCCGAGTGCCGATGTGACAGCCGGCATGGCTCCGGCTAGGGAACAGCCAGTCGTCATCCCGCTGCCCACGAAGCTTTAACCAGACCGCGATCGCATCTCGGGCAGGCTCTGTGATCTCGAAGGGCACCGGCCTGCCAGTTTTCTGCTGGATGACGGTCGAGCGGACCCTCAGCGACCCTCCGGGCGCGACGTCACTCACGCGGAGCTTCACTAGGTCGCACGCTCTGAGCTTTGCATCGAGCGCGCAGTTGAACATCGCGAGGTCGCGAACGCGCTTGGCGACCTTGAGCTGCTGTCGGATCGCCCAGATGTGCTTCGGCTTCAGCGGAGCTTTCGGTCCGATGAGACGCCCCGCGTTCCAAGGGCGACGAGGAATGATGAACAGGTCAGACTGGCGCATGGCCAACCTCCAACGGATGGCCTCCCTGCCTTGGCGGATAATACTCCTATCCCGTCAGGCCTGCGCCACTTGCGGACGTTGATCCGCCGCCCAGGAGCGGACTGCCCCGGGAGCCGCCGCTTCCACTTCGAACCCGGAGTTCGTGATGACCGGGTTGGGAAATGGGTGGGCTCAGTTGGCGTCGAGACGAGCGATCTTAGCCAGTCGGCACTCAAGTCGCCAGGAACGCGGCCAACGACTTGATGTCGGTGGCGCAATGTCCCCCGTACAAGGGATGCCACTCCGTCCTGACCCCGCGACGCGTCGCCCGTTCGGCGAGGAGCCGCGTCCCTTCGTAGTTGCCGTAGGCATCGTAAGAGCCGTTCGACAAATAGAGTGCGGGTGACCGGGGGCCCGCGCGGTCGATGAGCGCAAGCGGCGAGACGCGCTGCCATTCATCCTCGTTGGCGAGGTACTTTCGGGCGAGCATCCAGATTCCGAGCGCCATCTTTGGACTGGCGCCCGTCCGCTCGATGAGCTCCCGGTTTACCGACAGGGTCTCGAAAGGAGACACGGCATAGACGCCAAGGCAGAGGGCGGCGATCCGTTCGAAAGCGTTGGGGTTCGAAAGCCCGGCGATCAGAACATTGAGGCCGCCCATGGACTCTCCCACGAGCATGCGCCGCTGCGGCGCGCCGATCATCCGCTCGATCTCCGGCAGCCTTCCCATCAGGTCTTCCAACAAGCCGCTGTCCTCGCGCTCGCCTTTGGGCGTCAGAAGCCATGTGTCTCCATAGGACAGGGTGATCACGGTTGGCGGCGTCACGCCCGTTTCCTGCCACTGCGCCTGAATCATGGCGGTCAGATAGGTGTCGTCGTTCCAGATCCGCTCATCAAGTCTGCGGCCGTGAAGGTGATACAGCACGTCGCCGTTCGTACCGTTGGCGGCCCGATACACGCAGTACCGAAGGGGGCCTGAGGCGTCGCACTCCTGGCTGGCTTCGGCGAAGGCGATCTTCTGCGCACCCCAAGGACGCGTCAGCTCTTTCCAGCCCCAGTGACCGAGCCAAGCGAGTGCGAGGATGCCCAGGAGGACGAGCCAGCGACCTGCGCACGGGCCTGTCTTATGCGCGGAGGCGCGGGGGAGCAGAGGACGCCAGAGCTTCCTGGTCATGGATCAAGTGATCCTGCCGCACCTCATCGCACCGGAAAACGCGGTTCAACGCGGCCAGGTCCTGATCGGTCGCTTGGGCGAGAGCGCCTGAACCCTCGCCTCTCGGCCACGCAGCCCGGCTTACCAGCGTACGTTCAATTTCATCCCGATCTGGTTCTCGGTCAGGCGCTCGCTGAACACGCCGCGATAACCGGCCGACACCGAGACACCGTCCGCGGCCTCCACCTCGAGGCCGAAATCGGTGACGCCGGCCAGCGGCGGCGTTTCGGCGCCCTCGATGGCGAAGGAGCCGAAGCCGGTCGGTGCGCCGGTGAAGCGCATGTCGCCCGTCGTCTGACGGTCGCCCGTGGTCGCGAGAACGCCGAGGCCGCCGTAGATCCGCATGGTGCGGCCGTCGACCTCATAGGGCTGCGTCGCGCGTGCGCTCAGCTGCAGGGTCTGCCAGTCACGCTCCTGACCGGAAACCTGCAGCGACAGGACGCCCGCTCCGGTCTCGGTGTAGCCGTCGACCGAAGCGTTCGAGACCGTGCCCATCATGCCGAAGGCCAGCGTGCCCTCGTCCGCGAAGCGGTAGCGACGCGACACGCTCGCCGACAGGGCCTGACCCTCGGCGTGGGTGTTGCCGATGGCCGTGGCGCGCAGGGCGCCGACGGCGACCGAACGCCAGGTATCGGCGTCGCCGCCATAGACCACGCCCGTCAGATCGGCGACCCACTGGCCGTCGTCATAGCGGGCGAAGGCCGCACCGTGGCTGATGTCCGACTCGTAGCTGGAGCCGCGGGCCACGACGTCGCCTTCCATTCGCGAGACGCCGGCGGCGCCCCCGATCGTCCAGTCGCCGCGCGAGACGCCATAGCCGCCGGCGAAGCCGTTGATGCGGCTGTCGACCGTCGCCTGTCCGGCCTTGCCTTCAAGCCGCTGGTCGCCGGCGAAGACCGAGACCCAGCCGCCCTGCGCGCCGCCCTGCGCCGCGCCCGGATCATAGGCGCTCAGCACGCCGGCCAGCTGACCGGCCGGAGTATTGGCGCCCGACGACAGCGACAGCTGGCTGGCGAAGCTGAGCGAGCGTCCGCTCTCGTCGCCCCTGAAGCCCTGCGCCTGGACCGTCTGCAGGAAGTGATCGTTGGCCGCGAAGGCCGAGGTCGTCACATCCGTCAGGGCCTCGCCGGAGATGTTGTCCAGCGCCGTCTTGCGTTCGGCGTCCGACAGGCCGACGAACACCGACAGGACGGCCGCATAGTCGTCCGAGGCGTTGATCTGGCCGCCGGTCAGGGCGTCGCCCACCGCACGCTGGTTGTCGCTGCCGGTCGCGCCCGGACCGAAGTCCGTCAGCTGCCGCAGTTCGATCACCGCGCTGTTGGGCATCAGGTCGTAGCGCACGCGCCAGTACAGGCCGTTCTGCTGCGCCGCCGTGAACTCCGAGCCGTTTGAGAAGGCGCCCACCAGACGGTCGGCCTGCACGAACAGGTAGCGGGTGGCGAAGTTGAAGTCCGTCACGCCCCCCTGGAAGGTCGGCGCCACCGTACCGCCCGTAAGCGTCGCCGTGCCCAGCACCCGGATCTGATCGATCAGGTTGCCGGCCGCGGTTCCCGTGACATCAAGGTTCAGACGCCCGCCGGTGAGCGTCAGCCCACCGACAGTGAAACCGCCGATGCCGTTCTGCTGTCCGGACAGTCCCGGCGACAGGACGCCGCCGCTCGAGACCACCAGATTGCCGCCAATCGTGCCGCCACCCGTCAGGGAGCCGCCGGCAATCGACATCGTGCCGGTGGTGGAGCCGACGAAGCGCAGCTCGCCGCCCTGGTTGACGATCGAGCCGATCGAGTGATCGCCCAGCAGCGTGAACAGCCCGCCCGTGTGCCACAGGGCGCCCGCGCCGCTCAGACGGCCGCCGAAGCCGGACTCGCCGCTGACGGTCAGACGACCGGCCGAGCCGACGGTGACGTCGCCCATGCCGTAGAGGCTGCCGATCCGGTCCATCCAGGCGCCGAGAGCGAGGGTGGCCCCCTGCGAGACCGAAACCGTCGCCGTGTCCGACAGACGCTCGGAGGCGCCCAGACGCAGCGTGCCGCCCTGCACGGAGACGAGGCTCTGCGCCGCCGTGCCGTTCAGGGTGCTGACGCCCGACATGTTGAACAGGCGGTCGCCCGCCAAGTTGGCGTTGACCGTGGCTCCGGTGAGCTGCGTCTCCGCCGCCGTCAGCGTGCCCGTGCCGTTCAGCGTTCCCGACAGGCCCAGCAGCCCCACCGTCTCGCTGAATGCGCCAAGGTTCAGAGCGCCATTGGCGCCGACCACCACCGTGGCGGTATCCGACAGGCGGTTCGCCGCGCCGAGGCCCAGCGTGCCGCCGGCGACGCTGATCAGTTGCGAGGCGGACGTCCCGTTCAGGACCGACGAACCCGACACCTGCACCAGATCGCCCGCGCCGAGGTTGGCGTTCACCGTCGCGCCGGTCAGCTCATAACGACCCGCCGTCAGCGTGCCCGTGCCGCTCAGCGCGCCCGACAGGCCGAGCAGGCCGACGGTCTCGTTGAAGGCGCCGAGGTTCAAAGCGGCGCCGCTGCCGACCACCACCGTGGCGGTATCCGACAGACGGTTCGCCGCGCCGAGGCCCAGCGTGCCGCCGGCGACGCTGATCAGTTGCGAGGCGGACGTCCCGTTCAGGACCGACGAACCCGACACCTGCACCAGATCGCCCGCGCCGAGGTTGGCGTTCACCGTCGCGCCGGTCAGCTCATAACGACCCGCCGTCAGCGTGCCCGTGCCGCTCAGCGCGCCCGACAGGCCGAGCAGGCCGACGGTCTCGTTGAAGGCGCCGAGGTTCAGAGCGGCGCCGCTGCCGACCACCACCGTGGCGGTATCCGACAGGCGGTTCGCCGCGCCGAGGCCCAGCGTGCCGCCGGCGACGCTGATCAGCTGCGAGGCCGACGTCCCGTTCAGCACCGACGAACCCGACAGCTGCACCAGATCGCCCGCGCCGAGGTTGGCGTTCACCGTCGCGCCGGTCAGCTCATAACGACCCGCCGTCAGCGTGCCCGTGCCGTTCAGCGCGCCCGAGAGGCCCAGCAGCCCCACCGTCTCGTTGAAGGCGCCCAGGTCGAGGACCGAGCCGCTTGCCACCGACACGGTAGCGGCGTCCGAAAGCCGGTCTGCGGCGCCCAGCACCAGCGTGCCGTCAGCAACCACGACCGTGCCCGCGGCCGACGTCCCGTTCAGGGTCGAGACACCCGAGAAGTTGACCAACCGCCCGGCGCCGAGATTGGCATTCACCGTCGCGCCGTTGAGTTCGATCTCGGCTGCCGTCAGCGTCCCGGAGCCGTTCAGCGTCCCGACCAGAGAGGCGACGCCCACCGTCTCGTTGAACGCGCCCAGATCCAGAACCGCGCCCGTGTCAACGAACAGGGTGGCGGCATCCGACAGCCGCTCCGAAGCGCCCAAAGCCAGCGTGCCGCCGGTGACGAATACCGTGCCGGCCGCCGCCGCGCCGTTCAGCACCGAAGCGCCACCCGCCTGGGTCAGCAGACCTGCGCCGAGGTTTGCATTCACCGTGCCGCCGTTCAGCACATACTGGCCCGCCGTCAGCGTGCCCGTGCCATTCAGTGCGCCGTTGATGTTGGCGCGAACCACGGTGTCGTTGAACGCCTGCATGTCGACGGCGCCGCCCGCAGCGATCGTCAGCGTCGACAGGTCGGACAGCACGTCCGACGCGTCCAGACGCAGGGTCCCCAGCACCGAGGTCGTTCCGGTGTAGGTGTTCGCTCCGCCCAGACCCAACGTGGCGCCGCTGGCGATCGCCACATTGCCGGCCGTTCCGCCGATCACGCCGGCATAGCTGCTGGAGCCGCCGCCGATCGTCAGGCTGGCGTTGAGGCCCAGATCGACCAGACCCGAGCCGCTCAGCCCGCCGATGGTCTCCTCACCGAGAAGTCGCAGCGTGCCGCCGGCGCCGATGCCGACCGAGGCGCTGTCATGGATCGCCGAACCGCCGGAGACGGCGAGAACGCCGCCATTGACGGCCCAGTCCACCGCTGCCGCATCGACGCCCGTCAGGGTCCAAACGCCGGCGCCGGTCTTGGCGCGGCTTTCGAAGTTGACGACGTTGCCGATGTTCAGCGAGCCGGCGCCGGCGCCGTCGAGGATGAAGGCGTCCACGCCTGCACCGCCGTCGATCAGGCCGCTGACGCTGCCGGTGTCGAACAGGGTGACGGTGTCTGCGCCGTCGCCGGCATTGACCAGGCCGTTCACGACGCCGGCCAGCGAGATCGTGTCGGCGCCGTCGCCTGACAGGATCGCGCCATTCGTGGTCGAGCCTGCCAGGAAGGTCAGGCTGTCGCTGAATGCGCCGACGCTCTCGACCGCCGTTCCGCCCGTTCCGGTGATCGTGCCGGAAGAGGTCAGGCCCAATCCTGCGAGCGAACGGACCCCCTGCAGGGCGCCGCTGATGGTTCCCGTGTTCGTCAACGAGCCGCCGGCGTTGAAGATTATGCCGTTGGCGCCCGTGCCGGTGATGGAGCCGGCGTTCGTGACCGAGCCGCCACCCACATTGAAGTTAACGCCGTTGCTGACCCCGTTGATCGCGCCGTCAGCGAGGTTGCTGACGCTGCCGCCAGCTGAAACCACGGCCGAACCGAGGGAGCCTGTCAGCATCCCGCTATTGGTTAGGGTTCCGCCGCCGACGAGCCAGACAGCATTGCCGCCCCGGATCAGACCGGCGTTCGTAACGGACGCGTTGGCGCCATCGAGATAGACCCCTGTTCCGGTCCCGGTCGTATTGATCTCGCCGGTCGCCGAATTGTTCACGGTCGCGTTTGCGCCGACGAAGCGGACGGTCGACGCCGCGCCGCCGCCGCGGATCAGACCGCTGTTCGTCAGATCGCCCCGACCTTGCGTGTAGATCGCGTTGGTGCCTGAGAGGATCGAGCCGGTGTTGGTAATCGTTCCCTGACCACCGGCGTAAATACCCGAGTTGTTGAAGCTCGCGATGCTCGCAGATATCGAGCCTGCGTTAGTCAGGTTCAGATCGCCATTCGCCGAAACGGCGAAGTGGCCGAGGATTGATCCTCCCGGGGTATTGGCGAGGGTCAGCGCGCCGGACGCGAAGATCGCCACGCCGGTTCCACCGCCCGTGACCGACCCGGCGTTGTTGATCGTGCCGGTCGCGCCTTGGGCCCATATCGCCGTGCCGGAGAGGCTGGAGATGGTTCCGCCCGCGGCGACGTTCACGGTGGCGGCCGTGCCCGCCAGCACCGCGTTAGAGCCGGCGATACTGACATCAGACAGGGTCGCCGTGGAGCCGGCCGTGACGCTGACGCCGCCGCTGGCGGTAATGGCTCCCGTGAGCGCCGCGATACCATCGACGGTGACGGAGCCGGTTCCGCTCACTGCATTGCTGAAGCTGTGATGGTCGTTGCGCGAGAAGGTCAGCCCGGCGCCATTGGCCAAGACCGCCGAGCCGACGAAAGATCCCGCCCCGGCGCCGTTGCCGACACGTAGAACGCCCGCATTGACGGTGGTGCTGCCGGTATAGCTATTCTCCCCCGTGAGGATCAGCGTGCCGAGATCGGTCTTCACCAGACCACCTGAGCCGACCAGCGCCGATGCGATCTTGGACGACCAGCCGGCGCTTCCCGCCGTGCCATCGCCGACCCGCACCGTGGTGCTCGGCGCCGCCAGGGTAAGCGCATCGCCCTGAACCGTGTAACCGTTGGCCGCAAACTGCATGCCGGTCACACCCACGGCGCCGGCCGAGTCGTCGACCGTGACCGTGCCGCCGACGCCCTGGAAGATGGCGAACCCGGGCTGAGGCGTCATGGCGCCGTTGAAGAGCCCGTTCGCGTCCGTCCAATTGGACCCTGCGGCGGTCCAGACTCCCGAGCCGCCGTTGACGGCGTTGTTGTTGTGCTGCCCCGCATTGCCGCCGTCCCAGAACAGGAGTTCGTTCGGGGCGTGCACAAGGTTCACCTGACCGGCCACAGAGGTCTGGACCGTCAGGCGCTGCGTGCCCGCCGCAGTCGTGCCGATCAGCAGGCCGTTGTCGGTCAGGGCGCCGCCGTAGGTCATCAGGCCATAGACGCCCATGCCGAAGGCGCCGGTGCTTGCGATATTGACCGTGCCGTCCAGCGTCAGGTTGCCGGTAACCGCGAACAGCGCCGGGCCGCCTGCGCCGTTGAAGGTCGCGTTGATCGCCGAACCCGAGTTGAGCGACAGCGACCCCATGGTCAGGGTGGAGCCTTGGGTGTTTGCAAGGATACCGCCGTTCAGAACCATGACAGCGTCGGTGATCGAACCGCCGCCACTCAGGGTCGCGCCGCTGCTGACCGAGGTCAGCGACTGCAGGGCGCCGTTGACGATCAGCGTGCCGCCCTGGACGGCCGTTCCGCCTGAGAAGGAGCCATTCCCGGTCAGGGTCGCGGTCCCGGACAGGTGGTTGAGGGTTTCGAAGTTCAGCACGTTGGACAGGTTCAGCGAGGCCGAAGCGCCGCCCAGGGCGCTGATGAAATTGTCGCTTGCCGCGCCGCCGTCGATCGAGCCGGAGAACGAACCGCCCTGCCAGGTGAATGTGTCGGCGCCGCCGCCGAGCAACGCGTTGGTCATGGAGCCGGTCGCCGCCAGCGTCACGGTATCGACGCCCGTGTTCGACGACATGTCGAAATCGCCTGTCAGATCGCCCGCGAGGCTCGCCGTGCGCGTACCCGCGCCATTGCTGACGATCCTTCCCGTTGTCGAACCCGCCTGCAGATCGATCACGGTGGTCCCGGCGTTCAGCAGGATGCCGCCCATTGCGCCTGTGATCAGTCCGCCCGAGCGGTTGGTGATCGTCGTCGTGCCCGACGTGCTGGCGTTGTAGAGGCCGTAGAAGCCCCCGGTGCTGGTGATCGACCCGTAGTTGTCGACGGAACTGGCCGCATCGAAGGTGACGCCCGCATAGGTCTGGCCATTGATCGAGCCGGTATTCGTCAGACCCAGCTGGCCGAACACCAGCAGACCTTCAACGCCGCCGCTGATCGAGCCCGCATTGTTGACGCTGACAGTCCCGGCGTCGGACCTGATGCCATTGACGTTTCCGGTGATCACGCCGCCGAGCTGGTTGCTAACGGTTCCGCCGCTGACAAGCCGGATCCCGGCGTCGGCCGTCGCCACGCCGTCGGAGTCGATCAGGCCGGCGTTGGTCACCGTGCCGCCATTGGTCAGGCGGACGCCTGCACCCCGGCCCGCGATCGCACCCCCGGCGAGGTTGGTCACCGTCCCACCGCTGGTCAGGTTGACGCCGTAGGCCGTGACCGGAACGCTGCTCCGGTCCGCCTGCGCCAGGGTCGTGGTGGCGTCCGTGACATAGCCTGCGACGATGACGCCCGAGTTGGTGATCCCGTGCGAGAAGGCTGAGCCGGAGACGCCGTTCTGGAAGCCCGCGATCACGCCGTTGTTGACGACGGTGTTGATCCCGCCCGCGAGGGTCAGGCCGTTGAACTGGCCCGCGATCACGCCGCCGGCGTTGTTGGTGAGGGTGGAGACGCCAAGGGTGTCGACAGCCGTTCCCGCGCCGCCGACCGACCGGATGATCCCGCTGTTGTTCAGGATCAGTCCGGCGTTGGAATCAATCCCGTAGCCGTTGGTGCCGAGGATGATCCCGCCGCCCTGGTTGGTGACGGATCCGCCCGACGCCAGCAGGATGCCCGAGTTGCCCGTGATCGTGCCCGCATTGGTGATCGAGGCTCCAGCCGCGTTGGACTGAACCCCGCCGAGCGTCCCGTGCATCTGGCCGCCAGCCTGGTTGTTCAGGGTCAACACCCCGTTCGTCGTCACGGCGTAGCTGCCGACGGTCGTCGTGTCGGTCGGATCACGCCCGATGATGCCGGCGTTGGTCACGCTGACGGCCGAGGTGGAGTTGCTGGATATTCCGTTGCCGAGCAGGGTCCAGATATAGCCGCCGCTGAAATTGTTGACTGTCAGTCCGCCGGTGGAATTCTCGATACCATTGTAGATGTCGCCGCGGATGTGTCCGTAGTTGTTGACCACCAGCAAGCCACCGGTGGACAGGTCGTGCCGGATACCCGCGTTGTAGCCGCGGATGATCGAGCCCGCGCCGGTATCGCTGGAGGAACCGTTGTTGACCGTATTCGTGCCGCTGGTCGCCTGCACGTAGACGGCGGCGCCGATGGCGTTGCTGACGCCGCTGTTGGTGATCGAGCCGAGGTTGCTGAGCGTCGAGCCGATTCCGTACATGTGGACGCCGAGCTGCCCGCCGCCCACGATCGAGCCGCCGTTCGCGACGCTCAGGCTGCTATTCGCGCCGCTGACGACGGCGGCCGTGCCATTCGCGCCCGAACGGCTGCCGGCGATCACGGCGGAAGCGGCGCCGCCCGAGACCTCGAACGTGCCGGTCGTCGTGAGAGCGCCCGAGAAGGTCACCGGTGCGGTCGAACCGATCTGGATGGCGCCCGAGCCGGAAATGGCCTGCGCCACCGTGCCCGCAGTGTTGTTCAGGTAGTAGAGCGTGCCGTTGTTGACGATCGAGCCGCCCGACAGCCCGTTCACGCCGCCCGACTGGACCATGACCGTCGAGCCGCTGTTGATGCGGCTCACGCCACCCCAGCTGTTCGTATTGTTGGTCAGGCTGAACGTGCCGCCGCTGAAGGTGACGTACTGGTTCGCGCCGCCGACGCCGGTCGTCTCGTAGATCCGGCCCGCAAGGGTCACCGTCCCGCCCGAGGTATTGTTGAGGATCGTGGGATCCGCAGCCTGCTGGCCGTCCGCGACCTCCAGCGAGATGGCGTTGTTGTACGTGCCGGAGGCCGCGAAGTTGATCTGCGGATCGATCATCCGGATCACGCCCGTGCCGGCGGCGGTTGTCGAGGCCAGTTGCAGTATGCCGGAGTTGACGACAGTGCCGCCCGTGTAGGTGTTGTTCCCCGACAGGATCAGCGTACCCGGCCCGTTCAGGGTCAGGGTCCCCGCGCCGCTGACGACGCCCGACTGGGTCAGCGTCCGGCTCGCGGCGACGCCGAGGCTGCCAGCGCCGGACAGGTTGATGCCGCGTGTGTTTGAGATCGACGACGTGGTCGTGATCGAGCCGCCGCCCGTCATGGTCAGGCTGGTCGCGCCCTGCAGCTGCAGGGTGTCGCTGATCGACAGGGCTGCGCCGTTGATCGTCAGTCCCGAGGTGAAGCTGGTCTGGTTGCCGGTGCCGGTGAGCGTCCAGTTCCCGCCGGTAAAGGCGCCCGTTTCCCAGCCGCCGAGGTTGTCGACGCTGAAGGAGCGCGTCCCCGTCCCCGCGAAAGTCAGGCTGTCCGCGCCCGTGCCGGCGCGCAGCAGGTTGTAGCCGGTGGCGCTGGTGTTCACCGTCAGGTTCACCGCTCCGGTCGCGCCGGTTGCGTCGAGGGCGCCATCGAAAATCCCGGCGAGGGTGAGGTTCCTCGCGCCGGAACCGGTCGAGACTATCGTTCCGGTCGTGGTGGAGCCGTTGGCTAGGGTCACAGTGGCGGCATCCGACCCCGTCAGCGCAATCGCCGTGCCGCCGGCGCCAGTCAGGGTGCTGTTGTTGGTGACCGAACCACCGGCCTGCAGGCGGACGCCGGTCCCTTGGGCGTAGATGTTCCCGTTGTTGATGATGGAGCCGCCGCCAAAATCATCGACGCCAAAGCCGCCGGCGGTCATGCCGTTGATTTCACCTGAAGCACCCACGGTGGTCACGAAGGCGCCCGCCCCCGTCGCCACGCCCGTAACGCCGCGCGTGTGAGCGTTGATATTGATCTGATTGCCGGTGATGCCCGACGCGCTCACGGCCGATATGCCCGTCGCGAAATGTGAGCCCAGACCCAGGTCTGCGCCGATCGTCACATTGACCTTGCCCGCCGAGGCGACGAGGACGCCGGTGCCGGTTCCGATCGCGGTGCTGTTGATCGTGCCCGCGCCGCGGGTGATGATCGTCGTCGTATCGGTGACATTGCCGACAGCTGTGGAATGGATTCCGGTCAGTGCGGTAATCGCGCTTTGCGAGTCGACCGAGTTCTGGCCGCCGGTCGCATTCAAGCGGATGCCGGTGGACGTGGCGTTGATGACGCCGCCTGTCGACACGAACCCGGACCCGAAAAGATTCGTCGCGTTGACGCCCGTGTCGAAGCCCGTGATCGAAGACCCGCCGATCGAGATGCCGGCGTTGATGGCCGAGAGGATGTTGATGCCTGCTACTGCCGAGCCGTTCCCCACGAATGACTGGTTGTAGCCCGTCGAATCCAGCGACACATAGCCGGAGGGCGCGTTAAGGTTCAGGCCGTATGAGCCGGTGAACACCGAACCGCCGCTGGCGAACGTGACACCCATGTTGGCGTTGGTCTGGGCAAAGAAGGCCGAACCCCCGCTTGTCGTCGTCGTCAGCCCGCTGGCGCCGGTGAACAGCACGCCGGTGCTGTTCAGACCGCCCGTCAGGCCCCTCACTTCAAGGGCATTCGCCGTGGGCGTCCCTGTCGTGTTGTTGATCTGGACCCCGTTAACCGTGAGGTCCGTGCTCTGGGATACGCCCGTCAGCACAATGCCGCCGCCGCCGGCAGTCTGATTGGTCACGGAAGGGTTGGATCCGGTCGTTCGGGTGATGACGCCGCCGCCGCTTGGAGCGACGATCGTCGTTTGCGCCATGGCCCCGGAGGCGGCGAACGCCGCGGCGATCAGTGCGGTCGAGCCGAGAAGGCCATTGCGCATCCGGCGACCCGGATTGCGCGCAGACGAACGGCGCGCAGCGGCGCGCATCTTGACAGTCGACATTTCCCGAACCCACCCGCATCACCGGCCAGAGCCGGTTCCAACAACCATGCAACGTTCGGCCGTTGACCGAACATCCCCTCAATCATCGGTAATACCTTGGAAACTATCTTCCCGGATAGGCCACGTCCGTTTCACGAGGTGAGACGCACCGGCCACCCCTGAACGGGGAATTCATATGCGGGACAGGGACTCCCGGCTCCTGCCCCCCCGTTTGGGAGAGCGTTCTGGGCCGTCTGCCTCTACCTCGGATCAGACCGCAGCTTCAGATTTTCGAGCCATTCGACCAGCAGGTCATGCCTGATGGGACCCTGCGACATTGCAATGCCGACCGGAACGACCGGTGGAGCGACCTCTGAAGGCAGATAGCCGAAGCGCTCGCGGAACTGGCGACTGAAATGGGTGGCCGACGCGAACCCGAAGCGCTCGGCGATGCTCGCGATGGTCTCGGAGCGTTCGTGTCGAAGCCGGAGCGCGGTACGGGCGTGATGAAGCCGCCGTTCCCTGATATACCGGACGACGCCTCCTTCCGCGTCGAACGCCCTGTAGAGCGTGGCTCGGGACACTCCAGCTGCGCGCGCCAGCGCCAGGCTGTCCGGCGCCGGCGCGCCGGCCGCAATCCGGGAATCGACATGCCGGGCGACGACCGTTCTGACCGTCCGATACAGGGCGGCCGCGACCGGTTCGGGCGCAGGCGACGCCGTTCCCCCGATGAGACGCAGGGCAATCAGGAGCAGGGCCTGGATGCCAGTCTCAAGTTGCTCGTCCGGCAGATCAGCCGCCAGACCCTCGAGGCTCGAAAGGTGATTGCGTAGCAGTCGCGCGCCCGGTTGGTCCGGGGGGATTACAAGGCCATGCACTTCCCGCGCCAGCAGAACAGGCGGGGCCGTCGTCCGGGGCACCACCAGCACGGTCAGGTCGACCCTGTCGAGGCGGGACGCGGCCTGCCTGCCCAGATCCCGAAACTGCACGGCCCCGGGCGCCGCGCGCACGTCTCGACCATCCGCATCTCCGACCACCGCTGCGCCGTTGACGATCAGGTTCAGGCCATCGACATCCGAGCTCCGCAGTGTCGACAGGCCGCGGGAAAGCGTTTGTCGGACCGAATGACCGCGACCGATCATGCCAGCTCGGCTGATGGTGGATCTGGACCGGTTGAAGAACGCGTTCCTGTCGGTCTCGCTGACGCCGGAAACCTCATAGAAGCCCGCCATTCCGACGAGATATCGGTCGAAGGCGTCCGGCAAAGTCTTCGTTGAAACATCCCAGGAAACGCTACGCTTACTGGACAAGAAACACTCTCCGGCCCGACGACACAACGCCGCTCTCTACACGTCAAGAACAACGATATGAATGGATTTTTGCTTGTCTGCCAATAGGTTCGGCGCCCGACAGCATCGAGCGTCGCCGGGAGGTTCTGTGTCCGTGACTGGCTCGGCGTCACCGGGCGGCGGGCCGGTGCAGCGATTTCTCCGACGCGGGGTTAAGGGTCGATATCCTGATGACGCGCGATCCGAACCGGGCGTTCTCTGTCCGCCTATGCCCCGGCAGCAACGTCCACTGTCGTCGACCGCAGGCCGATGAAGGGTCCAGCAGGATTGCGCGGAGGACCCGGTGGACTGGCGTGGCTCAGCGTGACCTGGACCGTGCGCTTCGGCCGGCCCGTCCATCACCAGCCAGACGAAGCGCCGTGAAGATGAAGGGGTGCAAGAGACGTCATCGAACCTCGCGTGCGGCCTCAGCAGGTCTTCATAATCAGAAGGCCCGCGCGAAGCGGACCTTCCGAGGGTCCATCAAGAGTCAGGAGCCGTCTTTCGCTTCATGCCCGAGCAGGGACGTCCGCTTGTGACTCTAAGCAGACGTTCGGAAGGTCCGCTGTGCGGAGTGGCGTTAATCCGATGCGGAGGCTTTGATCGATCAGCGTTCAGACTCTCACCTAGCCTCGGCAGGATCGCTGCTGGGCCGGTGCCGGAATCTAACCAAAGAATCTACATAGGCTCAGGACTCATAGCCGTCACCGCGACCGTGCTCTTAGCAACGATTCCCGAGCCTAGAGGGGAGCTGGCGTGACCGCCCAGAAACCCTCGCTTGCTTCTGTGAAGTCGGAATAGGAGTATTCGCGGGTGCCCCACGTGATGTCGCACCACACGCCTCCGGCGCGGCCACTATAGGCGGCTTTCTGTTTCAACGAGTCGGCTTTTACCGAAGTCGTGTAGCTGAGTAGAGAGTCTACGCCCTTCGGGACAGCCGGATCCCAATCTGCATACCAGTATCGCCAAGTCGCGACTGGCTCGTCTTCTACTGAGAGAACCACACTGTCGGACGTCGTCGATATCTCTGCGCGATCAGTGGATGACAACTGGGCTGGAAGCTGGACGTGCGGAACAACATCAACCAGCATCCGACCGACGTCCATTGGCATCGTCATGCCACACAGCGCTGTGGGCTTTTCGAAGGTCTCAATTTTGCCGGGCGTATCCAATGGGCCGGCATACTCCGCACGCGGCATTATCAACCAACCCTGCTCGCGGGGCGGTCTCGCATGGTCGAAACCTCCCATTAGGCCCAAGGCATACCTGAACTCGTATTGGACATATGCGGTCTCGGTCACCTCTGCGACGCGAAGCGCTACGATCATCTCGCCTCCGACGGCAAGATTGGCGTTGCGCCATAGTTCCGCGGCAGCGGTAGAAGGGACCTGGTCCCGGATGATCACATCATCCGTCCAGGCTGGACGGGCCACACAAGCCACATCGGCCAGTCCACGATTAAGCGTAATGGCCGCCCTGGCAAAGAATGTCATGATGTCGTTCGGCAGCCCCCAGTGCGCTGCGGCGTAAGCCAGCGTCCGCAAGAACGCGGACACGTAGGTTTCTCGATCGCCGAAATCGAACTGGCCGGTCGAATTCCTATCGCCCTGAAAGAAGAATGACGGGTTACCTTCGGCGCGCAAATCCGCGACCTGAAGCCATTCCCATTCATGCTGCCAGCGGCGCAGAAAAGGCGCACCGGTGCTATCTTGAAGATGCTTGAGCCTTGAGTGGAACATTTGCGGCACGCCATTGAACGCGGAAAACCTAGCGCGTAACCGCGCGTTCAAATTTGCCCGGCTGTCAGGCGCGTACCTATAGCGGGATGGCCAAAGTCCAGCGTCCGATCCGAAATTCTCGAACAGGAGAATATCCGACAGATGTGATGGAGCGTTGACCGCGTTCCGCACTTCGGAGAAATCGAAATATGAACTCAGGTCAAATGCATCGATGATGCAAAGACCTATGACAACCTCGCTTTCGAACGTGCGCGTTGAGATCCACCCTAGAAGGGAGGATGCCATTTCCCTGTTACCGCTGCGGATGAGATGCGCGATCGATCTGGAGGCCTCGAGGCGCACTCTGGGGACCGGCCATCTAAGCCTCGTAAGGAGTAGATCGATCGCGGGAGACGCTATGCCCATGCCGGCGTCCCGAGCGGCAGGTTCGAAACCTCAGCTTTGAAAGCGGAAATCATTGCGTCAGCGTGAGCTTTCGCAAGTTCCATTTCTCCAAGGGCGATCAGAAGATACACCAGCCTCGTGAACGGTACGACGATGCCGTTCTGGCTCTCGCGAAGGTCGATTGCCGGCTTCATCGTCTGCCGCACAAAATCCTTCCATCGCGACTTGTAGTCGCGGGCGACAACATCAAGCCGTGCCTCGGCTTCGGAGCTACTGGTCCAATAGGTCTGCCAGCCATACCGAACGACATGCGCGCGCACGATCCAGTCGAAAGCTCTGGTCCGGCCATCTAGTTTCGCGGCCATTTCAGCGGCCTGGTCAAGCCCGCTTTCAAGATCGAGGTGCAGCCGTGTCTCAGAGATTATGGCTTGGAGATCGTCCAGAGCTTCTCGCCCACGGCCCTCTTTATCCCAATGCGCCAACCAGTCCCGGACTCCGGAGCGATCATAGATATGAAGGCGGCTTCGCTCAGCGAGCAGTTCCTTCAATTCTCCAGGCGGGAAATCTTCAATCTTGGGAGGATCGGCCGGAGTTTCACTGGCGGAGGATGAACCGGACGAGCTGTAGCGGTCACGGTTCTTAGGGTTGGCATTGTTCCGGCCAAGTTTCCGCTCGACTTCATCTAACGCTGCTGGGGCTGGTGTAAGTTTCTCCAGCGCCGCGTGCTCTGTCGGCATGATGTAGGTTGTGGCCAGTGCCGCTCCCGCGTCGGTTTGGGCCAGCGGCAGGGAGAGCGCTTTCTTGTACAGGTCCTCTACGTAGCGCCACTCCTCATCGTCGATGAGTGCGTTCACAATAGGACCGACCTTGTCCGGAAAATGCTTAGCAATCAACTCGTAATAGCTACCCCGGATATGGTTCGTGCCATCGCCATCGGTGTAGTCGGTGATCTCATGGAACGCGCCGGCCAAGTCGAGGAGAGTGCTTTTCAGACCCTCTTCGCCTGCCTCGATAAGCATATCCAGTACATCTAGAATCTCGTCGGCAAATGGATCTTTCCGCCATCCATACGCAAAGATCCCCTCGACGGCTTTCTGAACTGCATGGCTGGCTTGGATATCACTTCCATGGTCGAGCGCTGCCATAGCCAAGTTAGACCAGTTGATCGTTCTTTCGTTGATGACGGAGACTTGTTGGTCAATCGAGTTGCCATAGGCGTCTGCAAAATGCTCGAAGCACGCCTGGTCGTGGATGGCCACGCGTTGTTTCGCCAGTTGCTCCAGCCAGAGTTCGTCCAGCCAGAAATCTGACGACCTCGCAGCAGCAAGCGCGGCAGCGTCAATCACGGAACTGCCATCAATGGCTCGGCCGATTAGCGCGATATCAAAGGCGGCATCGATCAAGGCGAGGCGGATTGCTATGAATCGGTTCTGTGCATCAAATCCACGTCCATAGTCAGCGCTAGCATCGAACCCGCCGAAAACGTCGTCGAGTGTCGGCCATTGGCGGTCTTGGAGCCATCGCGCAGCAATCGATCCCGCCAGTTTCTCAAATGCTCTTATCGACCCGGCCAGCCAGCTATCGGCGGCGTAGGATGGGATGCGTGCCCAGTTGTTTACGGACTTTCCTTGAAGAGCACTGGCGAGCGCAGACATGAATGTGGTGTAGGCCATGCCACGTATGTCGATCTGAAATCTTGTCTCGGGGCCGTCGGCTGCCGAGAAGAGGGTGCTCAGGTCTCTGCCGACAGAACTGCCGCGCAATTTGTCACCCTTTACAATCGCGAGACAGCGGATGGCAGGATGATCGCGTGACTTGAGCTTGTCTTGACTGTTCGGAGCCAAGCCCTCCACGCAAAGGCTGATGAACACTTCGCGTGCGAGTTCGCGGCCGCCGAAGGCTCGTCCAGCCGCAAATACGCTCGCGTGGTCGCCGACCAACCGCGCGCTCTGAGCATAGGCCGCCAGAAGATGATCAGGATGTGCCGCCCTTTTGCAGAATGAAAGGACGCGTTTGACGTCGGCGCGTCCGGCATTGCCGACGACGGACACGATGGCTTCCGCCAATTCGGCCTGACGGTCGCCGCTGCTGCCATTCGCGCCGGATCGCGTGATCCGCCCGTTAAGCTCCTCGATGGCCCGATCTGCGACGCCGTAACGTTGCCCCCCGGTGGTCATTCTGACGAGTGGGGGCAGCATCTTCGCTGGAAGGCGGGCGAGATCAGCCCGCAGCAACCCCCACGCATAACCGTCGCCGTTCAAGGAAGCCGCCGTCGCCCACAATCTTGAAAAATCGTCCGTCTGAAATTCGGGCCCATTGATCGCTCGAATTTTCTGAAGGCGGAGACGGGCCAAGGATGCCAAGTCAAAGCGGTTAAAGGCCGCGCGCTCCGCATGGTCATAAACAGCGACGAGATTATCAATCGGATATCCGGCCGAAACGTACTGAACTGCCCACGCACGATCTGGCTTGGCGATAAGATTGTCGGCGTCGCCCCGCTTCGCTTCCGTGACCCACAGCCAAGTCTGCCGCCAATAGTCGGGAGCTTTATCTCGGAGCCATTCTAGGGTCGGCTGGGAATGGTCCAGGAATGTCGTGAGATGCTCCGGACGTTCATGGAGGTAGGCAAACAGACTGCCGTGAAACGGACGAACCTCTAGTTCGCGGTAGTCCAGCAGATGCGATATCTCGCTCCTGGCAACAATGCTCGCTTCGTCATTCCCAAGACAGTCGGCGATAGCGAACGGGGGCGGGGCGAAGTCCAAGCCTGCCAGGACATGCAGAATGACCCGGCCGCGTGGTGAAAGACGCGTCAGGAACGTCGCATAATAGTCTCGGATGTCGCCGGAGGGGCAGGAGGGAAGAGCCTGCACGATTTCGGGCGATACCTCTTCCCCGTCCCGTGAGACGGCTTCAAATGAGTAAATTAGATGAAGCGGAAGTCCGGCGGATAGTTCGAAAAAGGCATCTGAAACCGCATTGAGCGCCTTAATCTCGGGCTCATGATGCCAGCGCCTCAGATTGAGGCGGCCTGATTTGTACTTCTCGGTGATCCATCCGCGCACCGCAGCGCGGTTCATTAGCGGCAGTTCCCACCAGCCATCCACGGGAGCCGCACGCAGTAGCTTGGCTGGCAGATGCTCTTCAGCGATCTTCTGCGTCCCGACAACGACATGCATCCCCGGAATGACGGGCAGGAGGGTGTTGAAGAGTTCTTCCGTGTCCAAGCGTGACTGTCCTTCGCGCCACACATGGTCCAGACCATCGATGATGACGACCAATCTTTTGCCGTCACCAACAACTCGCTGTGTGGCCATCGTCAGCATGTCGCCAACGCTTTGACGCTTTACGTCCAAGTCTGGGATGAGTTCATCGAGCTGCGCCTCGAACGATCTCGCAATGGCTTGAAAGAAGAAACGCGCTTCGGATCTGTCATCCAAGCTGAGAAAATAGTGATGGCGAATGCAGACTGTTTTTTCAGGGTCGATTGCCGCTTTGAATTTGCTCAGGAAGGTGCTCTTGCCGCGACCCGGCGGAGCCCAGAGAACCGTCGCACCGTCGTTGTTGAGGACGCGATCTGCAAAAGAGTCGGCGAAACCCTGGTCGGGAATTTGATAGTCAGCCGGTACTTTGAAGCCTTGCGCAATCGGCTTGGCTGACTCGACAGCAAATGCGTGTCGCAAATGCAGGTGCTTGATTTTGCCGTCTGGCTTCGGAAGCCCCTTGTTGATCGACCAGAGGCGAACTTGCTTTTGGAAAAAGGCCCAGCCCGCTGGATCGGTGTCTGATGAGATGCGATCCCATAGCTGCTGATCGAGATCGTCGACGTGTGGTTGGGAATGTATGAAATCAAAATTCTGGAAGAAAAGCTTGGCATTTGCGGCCGACCCGAGCTGATCTACGACACGCTTGCGCGTTTCAGCGGGGATCTTTGAATAGCTGACGCGATTGCCAATCAGACATTTCGCGAATTCGCTATCGGGCTTCCGATCCGTCTTCAGGCGAGCGAATGCGAGTCGGCCGTCGGTAACTAGGGGGGCTACCGAGTCCGACCAGTGCCGAAGAAGCGATTTTCCTCGCGCCTTATGTGTGAGCAGCCACTCCCAACAGAGGCTGGTGTCGGGGTTATCAGGGTCTGCGGCGAACTTAACCTGGGTAACCTCGAACCTGCCATCCTGTCGGCAGGCTACGACGTCATCGACAGCTTTGAAGGCGGGGTCTGTGGATTCGACTTGGACCCATTGGTAACGATCCGGCTCACGGTAGTAATTCAGCAGCGTCTCAGTAGCCACTAAGTCTTGGTATTCGAACCCCGCGCGAATTATTCCCGCTGTCTTTAGATTATGCCCCATCGTCTGTCGCTTCCCTACGCGAGTTTGTGCCTTCCCGCGCCTCGAGCCGTTCCAGCCCCTCATCGTAAAGGCTCAGGTTCGGCCAGTTAACAAGCCTTTCGGCCAAGTTCCGGATTGCAGCGAGCACCGGCTGCTCGTAGCCGGTTCACCAAGGTTGGCGATGCGCTGTGAGCTGTACCCTCGCGGGTGAGTTTTGCGTCGATGTCGGCCATCATCGCCTCGACAAGCGGTCCGCTGTGTGCGGGCGGGTCAGGGTTATGATCGTCCTCAGTCACGTCGAATCCTTATCGTCATCGCGTGATTGAAAATGTCTGGTTCGAGGCACGCAGCCAAGGTCTCCTTATGGCGCTTAGCAGGCGGAGACCCAGCGTTGCCGGTCATTGTGGTGCTGCCAAGCGATCTCGGCTGACGTGATGCGTGCTTTCGGTTCGCGATGCACCGAAATGGACTGTTACGCCTGCGATCCACCGAAGCAACCGCTCCGAACCTATGCCTTAGTCCGGCTACCCGCCGAGTGAGGTCTTGAAACCCACTTCTGGGGTTCGCGATCCACCGAAGATTGGCCGGTTCGGTTCGCGATCTACCGAAACAACGGTCGTGCTTATGACCTTTGGGTTCGCGATCCACCGAGCCGGACGCCTAGCGAACGCGTGCGGAAAAGACGGTCCCGTTGAAAGATCGGCTTCTCGGCCCCCCCGATTGGACATGAGCCCGCCACTCGACTTCCGCCCCAGGTCGGTCGCGCCGACTGCTCCGTACATGCAAAACGACACAAAGGCGTGCAACTCACTGATAGCAAACCGACCGCCTGATCAGGCTGTCGCACTCACACATTCATACAAATCAGTCCGTTGCTCGGCGTTAGCCAAGCCGCCGGCCTGAAATGTCGCATTCGTGCACCAGTACCTCAGCAATCCGACTTGCGTACTTTTGCGCGTCTTTTCGTCCAGTTCACAGGCAGGATGTGTATTGTTGGCCAACAATACGGCCTTACTCGCCAGCTCGACGAATAACGCGCTGATCCAGCGCTTGAGAGGCGCTGCCGCACCTGTCTAACGTTGCCTGAGTGGCAGCGCGGACTGGAGAGTTGAGTGGCCAGGCAGGGCATAGTTCGGAAAGCGGATCTGCGTCGGGGGATTGACACCTTGCAGGAACGCGGCGTGCCACTTGGTGCGCTGGAACTGCTGCCCGGTGGAGAGGTGCGGCTGCATCTGGCCGCGCCCGGCACGGTGACTGCGAGCAGCCTCGATAAGGAGGTTCTGTCTTGGGACGAGGCCTTAAGCTGATCGGCTTTCCCTACGTCAGCAGTTTCAGCGACCGGCACGGCAAGGTCCGCTACCGTTACCGGCGTACCGGTCAGAAGGCGATCTATCTGCATGGTACGCCGGGCTCGCCGGAGTTCGCCCTGGAGTACGACGCGGCGGTTTCGGGTCGCACGACTGCGATCATACCGGGAGCCAGCCGGACCGTCCCCGGGACGATCAATGCCCTGGCGGTCGCCATCTACGCGTCCGCCGAATGGCGATTGCTCGAGGCGTCGACCCGGGACACCTATCGCGGGATCATCGAGCGCCTCCGGAATGACTACGGCGGTCAGTCGGTGCGCGCGATCCAGCCGCACCACGTCCTGAAGATGCGGGACAAGCGGGCGGAGACGCCGTGGGCTGCCAACAAGATGGTGCAGGTGCTGCGCTGGATGATGGCGTTCGCGGTCGCGCGACAGTGGCGGGCGGACAACCCGGCCGCGGGCCTCAAGTCGCTGAAGGCGCCGTCGGTCGGCTTCCCGGCCTGGACGGAAGCAGACATCGCCAGGTTCGAGGCGCATTGGGCAGTGGGAACGCGGGAGCGGCTTGCCTTCGATCTTCTGCTCTACACCGCCCAGCGCTCAGGCGACGTCCGACAGATGGGGCGCCAGCAAATCCGCGATGACGCAATCCTGGTGCGGCAGGAGAAGACCAAGGCCTTCCTCGAACTCCCTATCCACCCGCAGCTGAGACTGTCGTTGCAGCGTGTTCCGACGGGGCAAATGCTCTTCCTGACAACCAAATCCGGCGCGGGGTTCACCGCCGGCGGCTTCGGCAACTGGTTTCGGGATGCAGCCCGTGCGGCCGGGATCGAGGACCGCTCGGCGCACGGGCTGCGGAAATCCGCCGCCACGCGGCTCGCCGACGCCGGATGCACCGAGGCGCAGATCAAGGCTGTGACCGGTCACACGACCTCAAAGGAGGTCGAACGGTACACCAAAGCCCGTGACCAGAAGCGACTGGCGAAGGACGCCTTCGCGCTGATCGGCGGCACGCAAGGCGAACAGAATTTGGCTAACTCCGCGAGCGCGTTAGCCAAATCGAACTCTAACTGACTGAAATCTGGAGGCTTCACCATGAAGGTGGCGGACAGGGTGGGATTCGAACCCACGGTAGGCTTCCACCTACGGCGGTTTTCAAGACCGCTGCCTTAAACCACTCGGCCACCTGTCCGTGTTTATCGAGCGGACCGGCCGCATAGCCGATATCGGGCGTTAACCAAACCGGAAATCGACGGGTTCATTCTGTCCGCCTCTCAAGGGTGGGCGATGACGGGCCGGATTGCGAAGATTCTGATGGCCGCGGCGATGATGTCGCTGCTGGCGGCGTGCGCGGGCGGGGCAAGGCCCGGCGGCGGGCGGATGCCCGTGGTCACCGATCCGGCGCCGATCGTGTCGGGGACCATGCGGCCCTACCAGATCCGCGGACGCTGGTATCACCCCGAGGAGCAGCCGAACTACGACGAGACCGGCCTGGCCTCGTGGTACGGCGCCCAGTTCAACGGCCGGCCGACGGCGACGGGGGAGCGGTTCGACATGAACGCCCTCACCGCCGCCCACAAGACCCTGCCGCTGCCCGGGCTGGTCGAAGTGACCAACACCGCCAACGGCCGAAGCATCGTCGTGCGGGTCAACGATCGCGGGCCGTTCGTGGACAACCGGATCATCGATCTTTCGCGCGGCTCGGCCGAGGCTCTTGGTCTGCTGGAGCGTGGCGTGGGCGAGGTGAGGGTGCGATATCTCGGGCGCGCGCCGCGGCTGGGGTCGGCCCAGCCGGTGCAGTACGCGGCGACGGTCAGCCCCGCGCCGCCGGCGCCGCGTCCGCAACAGGCGCCCGAGAGCGCAGCATACTGGATTCAGGCCGGCGCCTTCTCCGACCGCAACGCCGCGCGACGGGTCGCCGACCGGCTCGGAGACCGCGCCACGGTCGATGTGGCCAACCGCGGCGATTCGCCCCTGTACCGCGTCCTGGTCGGCCCCTGGCCCGATCCCAACGCCGCGGAGACGGCGCGTCAGGCGGTGGTCGCACGCGGATATGCCGACGCCCTGTTGATATCGGCCCGCTAAGGCTTGCCTCAAGCGGCGACGCCGCCATTGTGCCCCGGTGACCCAGGGCAGATTCATCACGTTCGAAGGCGGCGAGGGCGCCGGCAAGTCGACGCAGGTCGCCCTGCTGGTTGATCGCCTGCGTGCGCGCGGGCTTGAGGTCGTGCGCACGCGCGAGCCGGGCGGCTCCGAAGGCGCCGAGGAGATCCGCGCCATCGCCCTGAACGGCGACGCCGGCCGGTGGTCGCCGATGACCGAGACCATGCTGATGTTCGCCGCCCGCAGCGACCATCTGGACAAGACCATCCGCCCGGCGCTGGCCGCCGGCCGCTGGGTGGTCTGCGACCGCTTCGCCGACTCCAGCCGGGCCTATCAGGGCGCCGGCGGTGGGACGCCGGGTGAGTTCATCGAGTCGCTGGACGCCGCCGTGGTCGGCGAGACCCAGCCGGACCTGACCCTGATCTTCGACCTGCCGGTGGAGGTGGGACTGGAGCGCGCCTTCGGTCGCGGCCTGTTCGAGACCCGGTTCGAGTCCAAGGGCGTCGCCTTCCACGAACGCCTGCGCGCCCGCTTCCTGCAGATCGCCGAGGAGAAGGCTGAGCGCTGCGTGGTCATCGACGCCGTGGGCGACATCGAGACCATAGAGGCGCGGGTCTGGGCGGCCGTGGAGGCGCGCCTGCTGTGAGCGAGCACCCGCGCGATCGGTTCGATCTGATCCCCGATGCAAAGGCCGAGGCCGCCTTCCTCGACGCCCAGGCGCGCGGACGGCTGCATCACGCCTGGCTGTTGTGCGGGGTCGAGGGCTCGGGCAAATCGACCTTCGCCTATCGCGCGGCGAGACGTCTGCTGGGCGCGCGGCCAGACCCATCGCGGGGGCTGCTGGGGACCGATCCCTACGACCACGTCGCTCGCATGATCTCGGCCCAGTCGCACCCGGACTTGCTGGTGCTGGAACGGGCGGTCGAGGGCGGCAAGACGAAGAAATCCATCTCGGTCGATCAGGCACGCGAACTGCCGGAGTTCTTCTCCAAGAGCCCGTCGCAGGCGCAGGCGCGGGTGGCGATCATTGACGCCGCCGACGACCTGAATCTGAACGCCGCCAATGCCTTGCTGAAGGTTCTTGAGGAGCCGCCCGAGAATGGCGTGCTGTTCTTGGTGACCCATGCGCCCGGCCGGCTGCTGGCCACCATCCGCTCTCGCTGTCGCCGCCTGGCCTTCCCGGTCTGGCCTCAGCATGCGCTGGAGGATCTGGTGCGCAACCGCACCGGCGTGTCCTCCGCTGAGGCGTCCCGCATCGCCGCCATGGCCGCCGGCTCGCCCGGTCAGGCGCTGGCGCTGGCGTCCGGGGCGACGCTGGAGGCGGACCAGCTGGCGCAGGAGTGGGTCAACGCCGTAACCGTCGACCGGGCCGAGGCCATGTCGGTGGCCGACAAGTTCCGCGGCGCCGAGGGGCAGGAGCGGTTCGAGACCCTGATGGAGCGGCTGATCGCGGCCGTGAAGGTGAGAGCGCTGGAAGAGGGCGCGCGCGGCGCCCGCTGGGCCGAGCTGTGGGAGCGGATGTCGGAGCTGCCCGACCGGGCCGCGGCGATCAACCTCGACCGGGCGGACGTGCTGGCCGGCGCACTGGCCGACCTGCAACGCACCAAGGCGGCGCGCGGATGATCATCGACAGCCACGTCAATCTGCACGCGCCCCAGTTCGACGAGGACCGCGACGCCGTCATCGTCCGCGCCCGCGAGGCCGGCGTGCAGATGATGGTCGAAATCTCGGACAAGCTGTCGACCTTCGAGGCCACCCACGGCCTGGCCATGGCCCATCCGGACATCTGGTGCACGGTCGGCGTCCATCCGCACGAGGCGAAGGACCATACCGACCTGACCGCCGCCCGATTGATCGAGCTGTCGCAGCGGCCCCGCGTCGTCGGCATCGGCGAGTGCGGCCTCGATTTCCACTATGATCTCAGCCCGCGCGAGGAGCAGGCGGCGGTGTTCCGCCAGCATATCGCCGCGGCGCGGACCACGGGGCTGCCGCTGGTGGTCCACACGCGCGAGGCCGACGACGTCATGTCTGGTATCCTCGCCGAGGAACAGGCCGACGGTGCGTTCCGGTTCCTGATGCATTGTTACACCAGTGGGCCGGAACTCGCGGAGAAGGCAACGGAACTTGGCGCGTGGTTCTCCGTCTCCGGCATCGCCACCTTCAAGGCGGCGCAGGACGTGCGCGACATCATCGCCGGCATGCCCGCCGACCGGATCATCGTCGAGACCGACTGCCCCTATCTCGCCCCCATCCCGCATCGCGGGCGGCGCAACGAGCCGGCTTACGTTGGCCACGTGCTGGACAAGCTGGCGGAGATCCGGGGCTGGTCCCGCGACGAGGCGGAGGCGCGGACGACGGACGCCTTCTTCGCCCTGTTCGACCGTATCCCCCGGCCGGACGGCGCCTGATGGAGCTGGAGGTCGTCATCCTGGGTAGCGGCTCCTCGGGCGGCGTGCCGCGCGGGGACGGCGACTGGGGCGCCTGCGATCCGACCGAACCGAAGAACCGCCGCACCCGCTGCTCGGCCCTGATCCGCCGCCACAGTCCGGACGGCGTCACCAGCGTGCTGATCGACACCTCGCCGGACCTGCGGGAACAGGCGCTGGCGGCGGGCATCGGGCATGTGGACGGGGTGCTGTTCACCCACGACCACGCCGACCAGACTCACGGCATCGACGACCTGCGCGTCTTCGCCATCCGCTCGCGCCAGCGCATTCCGGCGTGGATGGACGCGGCGACGCGCGCGGCCCTGACCCACCGGTTCGACTACATCTTCGAGAGCAAGCTCGGCTATCCGGCCATCGTCGAGGCGCGGGACGTCCCGCCGCACGGCCAGCCGTGGTCCGTCGAAGGGGCGGGCGGCCCGGTCCCGGTCGTGACCTTCGATCAGGCCCATGGCCCGATCCGCTCGGTCGGCTATCGCTGCGGACCGATCGCCTATTCCAGCGACGTCTCCGACCTGGACGAGGCGGCGATCGAAGCGGTGCGCGGCTGTGACCTCTGGATCGTCGACGCCCTGCGCTACACCCCCCATCCGACCCATGCCCATCTGGAGCGGACACTGGACTGGATCGCGCGCTCGGGCGTTCGCAAGGCGGTTCTTACGAACCTGCATATCGATATGGATTACAAGACGCTGTCGGCGATTGTTCCGCCGAATGTCGAGGTGGGGTTCGACGGCTGGAGTGCCCGCCTGACGGCCTAGAGTTTCTGTCCCGGCGTTCCGATGTACCGGTCGGTCGCCGTCCGTCCATTCCGGTCTTCGATGTGGACGGTGAAGTGGATCCCGAGTGACGAGTCGATTCCAAAACGGGCGGTGGCGACCCTGAACAGGTCAGCTTCGCATCCATGCCGTCGACAGAGGTCTTTAAAGGCGTCCCGGTACAGCTCGACCGCCGTTCCAGGCGACTCCGAAGCGACGCCCTCGATCACCTGACCAGTCAGGAAGTCCACGCCGATGACGCCGCCGGGTGACTGACCTGCCTCTCCGTAGATATCCGTCACATAGAGGCCGATCGGGAAGCCTAGACCGCTGCTCAGGGAGTCGGCGGCGTTGTGCGCGACGCTGCGAAGGTCGCCGAACTTCATCGGCCCAGCAGCCGCGCCGCCTGCGGGGCGAAATAGCTCAGAACCCCTGCCGCGCCCGCGCGCTTGAACGCGTGCAGGCTCTCCAGGATGGCGCGGTCCTCGTCCAGCCAGCCATTGGCGATCGACGCCTTCATCATCGCGTACTCGCCGGACACCTGGTAGGCGAAGGTCGGCACCTTGAAGGTCTCGCTGATGCGCTGGACCAGATCGAGATACAGCATCCCGGGCTTGACCATGACGGCATCCGCGCCCTCGGAGATGTCCATGGCGACCTCGCGCAGCGCCTCGTCCGAGTTGGCGTAGTCCATCTGATAGGTCTTCTTGTCGCCGGTCAGCATCTTCGCCGAGCCGACGGCATCGCGGTACGGGCCGTAGAAGGCCGAGGCGTATTTCGCCGCATAGGACAGGATCATCACGTCCTCGAAGCGGTTGGCCTCCAGCGCGTCGCGGATGGCCTGAACCCGGCCGTCCATCATGTCCGACGGCGCGACGATGTCCGCGCCGGCGTGGGCGTGGATGAAGGCCTGTTCGGCCAGTCGCTCCAGCGAGGCATCGTTCAGCACCCGGCCGTTCTCGACCACGCCGTCGTGGCCGTGGTCGGTGTAGCAGTCCAGCGCCACGTCGGTCATGACGCCGATCTCCGGCGCGGCGTCCTTGATGGCGCGGATGCAGTCCGGGACCAGACCGTCCGGATCGGTTGCCGCCGTGCCGACCGCGTCCTTCAGCGCGCCGTCGACATTGGGGAACAGGGCGACGGCGGGAATGCCCAGATCACGCGCCTCCTTCGCCGCCTCGGCCGCGGCCTTGGGCGACAGGCGGAAGACGCCGGGCATGGAGGCGACCGGCACGCGGTCCTCCTTGCCGTCGTGGACGATCAGCGGCCAGACCAGATCGGCCGGCGTCAGCGTCGTCTCGGCCACCAGACGGCGCACCCACGGCTGGCTGCGCAGGCGGCGCGGACGGGCATAGGGGAAGGCGGCGGGAGCGAACGGCTGGGTCATGGGCGGGATTTAGCGGGTCGAGATGGAAAAAACACCCGCACACTTCCCGCTCATACACCGTCACCCCCGGGCTTGACCCGAGGGCCGGAGGCTGAATCGGCCTGTGCCTAGCCGGAGAGGCAATGCCTGCGGAACATCCGGCCCTCGGGTCAAGCCCGAGGGTGACGGAAAGGGCTAGGGGCGGTTGGTGCTGGTGACGCCGCTGCGTCTCCCGTCTAGAAGCCGATCCAAAGACTCGAGGAAACACACATGGACTTCGCCCTCACCGACGATCAGCGCGCCATCCAGGATGCGGCCCGCGCCTTCGCCGAGGCCGAGCTGGCGCCGCACAGCGCCGAGTGGGACGAAACCAAATACTTCCCGGTCGACGTCATGCGTCAGGCTGCCGAGATGGGCTTCTGCGGCATCTATGCCGGCGAGGAACACGGCGGCATGGCTCTGGGCCGCGTCGAGGCGGCGGTGATCTTCGAGGAGCTGTCGCGCGGCGACGTGTCGACCGCGGCCTTCATCTCGATCCACAACATGGCGACCTGGATGATCGACAGCTTCGGCTCGGACGATCTGCGCGGCCGCTATGTCCCGTCGCTGACGACCATGGAGAAGATCGCCAGCTACTGCCTGACCGAGCCGGGCTCCGGCTCGGACGCGGCAGCCATGCGCACCACGGCGACCCGCGACGGCGACCACTGGGTGCTGAACGGCTCCAAGGCCTTCATCTCGGGCGCGGGGACCAGCGACGTCTATGTCGTCATGGCGCGCACGGGCGAGGCGGGCCCCAAGGGCATCAGCGCCTTCGTCGTCGACCTGGGCACGCCGGGCCTCGGCTTCGGCGCGCAGGAGAAGAAGATGGGCTGGAACAGCCAGCCCACCGCCATCGTCAGCTTCGACGACTGCCGCATCCCGGCCGCGAACCTGCTGGGCAAGGAAGGCGACGGCTTCCGCTACGCGATGATGGGACTGGACGGCGGCCGCCTGAATATCGCCGCCTGCTCGCTGGGCGGCGCCCGCCTCGCGCTGGAGACGGCGCTTGAGTACGTGAAGACCCGCAAGCAATTCGGCAAGCCGATCGGCGACTTCCAGAATACCCAGTTCAAGCTGGCCGACATGGCGACCCAGCTGGACGCCTGCCGTCTGATGGTGATGCGCGGCGCCTGGGCCATCGACACCGGTCATCCGGACAAGACCAAATGGTGCGCCATGGCCAAGCGCATGGCCACGGACGTCTGCTTCCAGATCGTCGATGAGGCGCTGCAGCTGCACGGCGGCTACGGCTATCTGAAGGACTATCCGCTGGAGCGCATCCTGCGCGACCTGCGCGTCCACCGGATCCTCGAAGGCACCAACGAGATCATGCGCGTGATCACCGCACGGGAGATGATGCGGCAGTAGGCGTTTGGTCGGCTTCGTGATATTCTGACCATAATGGTCAGGAGTTTGACGTGCGCGAAGTCGGCGTCCTTGAAGCAAAGACGACATTCACCAGCCTGATCGCCGAGGTCGAGCGATCCGGTGAAGCGGTGACGGTTACCCGCCATGGCAAGGCGGCCGTGCGTATTGTTCCGATCAAGGCCGCGGCGCCTCGTTCGGGGCCAACACGTGCGGAAGAGGTTCGGCGCCTTCTTGCGCGTCGCGACGCCCGACCGGCGGTGTCGGACCTTGAGGATCTGAGCTGGGACGCCCTGAAGCGGATCGCGCGAAATGAAGACCGTCACGATTGACGCTTCGGCGGCCGCAAGCTGGCTGTTGTCCGGCCAGAAGACCTCCGCCGCTGATGCGTTTCTGCAGGATGAAGAGCCGCGGAATCTGATTGCTCCGGACATCTTCGCCTGGGAGATCGGCAACCTGCTGGCGCGCATGGCCAAGAGGAATGCGGCAATAGCGGCAGACTATCTGCATGATCTTGCAGCGCTCGACATCCGGGTTACCGCTCCGCGCGAGCACGAATCGGTTCTTGGCCTCGTGGATTTCGCAGCGAGAGAGGGGCTGAGTCTGTTCGACGCCGCCTATCTGTTTCTCTGCCTCGAACGCGGCGCTGGACTGGCGTCGCGCGACGCGCGGCTGCTCGACGCTGCGCGGCGGGCGGGCGTGGACGTGTTCGATCTTCGCGACTAAGCGAGGGCCATGACCACCGAACCCGAAGTCCTCGCCCGCATCGAATCCGGCATCGGCCGCATCACCCTGAACCGGCCCAAGGCGCTGCACGCGCTGAACCGGGGCATGTGCGAGGCGATTATCGAGGCGCTGGTCGCCTGGCGCGATGATGACGCGGTGAAGTCGATCCTGATCGACCATGCGGGCGAGCGCGGCTTCTGCGCCGGCGGCGACATTCGCATGATCGCCGAGAGCGGGGCAGGGGACGCGTCCGAAGCGAAGGCCTTCTTCGCGGTCGAGTACCGGCTGAACCACCTGCTGTTCGAGTATCCCAAGGCGGTCACGGCCATCGTCGACGGCATCGTCATGGGCGGCGGCGTCGGCATCTCGGAACCCGCTGACGTGCGGATCGCCACCGAGCGCACGACCTACGCCATGCCCGAGACCGGCATCGGCCTGTTCCCCGACGTCGGCGGCGGCTGGTTCCTGCCGCGTCTGCCGGGCGAGACCGGGACGTGGCTGGCCCTGACCGGCGCGCGGCTGAAGGCGGCGGACACCGTCTTCCTCGGCATCCACACCCACTATCTGCCGACCGATGCGCTGGACGCCTTCCGCGCCATCCTCGCCGCCGATCCGGCGTTCCCGATCGACGTCGCCGACGGGCTTGAAGACGATGCGGGCGAACCGCCGGTCGAGGCTCATCTGGCTGACATCAACCGCCTGTTCGCCTTCGACACCGTCGAGGAGATCTTCGCCGCGCTAGAGGCCGAGGGCACGGAATGGGCCTCGGCCCAGCTGGCCACTCTGAAGACCAAGTCGCCCCAGTCGCTGAAGGTGTCCCTGCGCCAGCTGCGTATCGGCCGCGGGCTCGAGACCTTCGCGGACAACATGGCGATGGAGTACGCCCTCGGTGGTCACGTGGTCCGCACTCACGACTTCCAGGAGGGCGTGCGCGCCGTCATCGTCGACAAGGACAATGCGCCGAAATGGTCGGCGGCGACCCCGGCCGAGGTGTCGGACGCCGAGGTCGAAGCCTTCTTCGCCCCGCTGCCGGCCGACGAGGCCTGGACGCCCCTGGACTGATCCGGGCGTGCGACGGGCGGCGTCGAATGCCGCTTGCATAGCCATCGGCGAAGCGTAGCTTCGGCCCCCGTACAACAGGGGTCAGTCATGTTCAGAACCGCCTTGCTCGCCGCCGCCTGCCTCGTGGGCCTGTCCGGCTGCGTCATCATCGCCAGTGACGGTGGGGAGCGGACGGTGGTGCACGCCGCCCCGGCCGAGGCGGTCGCCGCCAACCCCTATGCCGCGGCCCTGTCCGATTCGCGCCGTCCGGCCGCCGACGTGGCGCGCGACGACCTGCGCAAGTCGGCCGACATGCTGGCCTTCATGTGGTTGTCGCCCGGCGACGTGGTCGCCGACATCCGTCCTGAAGAGGGCTTCTTCACCCGCCTGTTCTCGCCGGTGGTCGGTCCCGAGGGGCACGTCTACGCCTTCGTGCCGAACCAGACCGCGAGCCGCGAGAACGCCTACGCCGACACCCTGTCGACCACCTATCCGAACGTCAGCCGCGTGACCGGCGCCCTGGAGACCATGACCTTCGACCGTCCGCTGGACGTCGTCTTCATGGGCGAGGAGTACCACGACTTCACCATCCCCCGTTTCGGCGTCGACGTGGCGCGGATGAACGCTGCTGTCTTCGCCGCGCTCAAGCCGGGCGGCCTCTACGTCATCCTCGACCATCAGGCCGCCGACGGCGCGGGCATCTCCGTCGCCGGCAGCCTGCACCGGATCGAGGCCGCCGAACTGCGCCGTCAGGTCGAGGCCGCGGGCTTCATTTACGACGGCGAGAGCGACGCCGTGCGCGTGCCGTCCGACAACCACACGCTCAGCGTCTTCGACGAGAGCATTCGCGGGCGGACCGACCGGTTCGTCTATCGCTTCAGGAAGCCGGCGGAATAAGCCGGACAGGCAGGAGGAAAGCCGTCATGCGTCGTTTCACACTGGCGGCCGTGGCCGTTGTTCTGACCTTAGCGGCCGGTAGCGTCTGGGCGCAGGAGCCGGCTCCTGTGCTCGACGTGTCGCGGATGAACATCCCGACCGTCATGGCCTCGCCGAATGCGCCGGACTATGCGGCCGTTCTGGCGTCCCCGATCCGCACCGACGAGGACCGTTCGAAAGACGAGGCCCGGCAGGCCCTGATCACGCTCGAGTTCATGGGCGTCCAGCCGGGCTGGAAGGTCGCGGACATGATCATGGGCGGCGGCTATTTCACCCGCATGCTCTCCGCCGCCGTCGGCCCCGAGGGCCATGTCACCGCCTGGCAGCCGGCCGAGTTCATCGCCTTCCAGGCCTCCTACGGCGAGGCCCTGACCGCCGCTGCGGCCCTGCCCAACGTGACTGCCATCCGCTCGCCCATCGCCGCGCCGGACTTCCCGTCCGGGTTGGACCTGATCTTCACCGCCCAGAACTATCATGACCTGCATCTTGAGCCCTTCGCCGACGATACGGCGGAGAAGGTCAACGCCCGCGCCTTCGCGGCGCTGAAGCCCGGCGGCTGGTACGTCATCATCGACCACTATGCGCTTGCGGGCGCCGACGCCTCGACGCCGCACACCCTGCACCGCATCGACATCGATCAGGTCATCCGCGAGGTCGAGGCCGCCGGCTTCATCCAGTCGCAGATGAGCCCGGCGCTCTGGAACGACGACGACCCGCGTACAGCCAACGTCTTCGACGAGTCGATCCGCGGCCGGACCAGCCAGTTCATGATCAGCTTCCGCAAGCCGGAGTGATCCGTCGCATCGTGACTGGCGTTCGCCGCTGACGCCCGCTAACCCTCCCGCAAAACAACGGGAGAGTACGCCATGACCACCACCGTCGCCTTCATCGGCCTGGGCAACATGGGCGGCGGCATGGCCGCGAACCAGGCGAAGGCCGGTCACAAGGTTCTGGCCTTCGATCTCTCCGAGGCGGCTCTGGAGCGCGCGGCGCAGGCGGGCTGCACCCCGGTCGGCTCGGTCACCGAAGCGGTGAAGGAAGCCGACGTGGTCATCACCATGCTGCCGGCAGGCCCACATGTGCTGAAGGTCTATTCCGAACAGATCATCGGCGCGGCGCCGACGAAGGCCCTGCTGCTCGATTGCTCGACCATCGACGTGGATACGGCCCGCAAGGTCGCCGGACTGGCCAAGGACGCCGGCTACGCATTCGCCGACGCGCCCGTGTCCGGCGGCACCATGGCGGCCGACGCCGGCACCCTGGCCTTCATGGTCGGCTGCGACGAGCCCCAGTTCGCCCGCATCGAGGCGGCGCTGGAGCCGATGAGCCGCGCCACCTTCCGCGCCGGCGACCATGGGGCGGGGCAGGCGGCCAAGATCTGCAACAACATGATCCTCGGTATCACCATGCTGGGCACCTGCGAGGCCATCGGCCTGGCCGAGAAGCTGGGGCTGGACCCGGTCAAGATGTTCGACATCGTCGCCAAGTCCTCGGGCCAGAGCTGGTCGACGACGACCTACTATCCGTGGCCCGGCCCGGTGCCGACGGCCCCGTCGAACCGCAACTACGAAGGCGGTTTCGCCGCCGCCATGATGCTGAAGGACCTTAAGCTGGCGCAGGACGCCGCCGCCAAGTCCGGCGCCTCCACCCCGCTGGGCGCCCAGACCGAGGCCCTGTTCCAGATGTTCAACGGGCTGGGCTACGGCGGCCGGGACTTCTCCGCCATCCTGCAGATGCTGCGCGGCAAGCTGGACGAGCTGCCGAAGGAGTAATCGGCCAGTCGCTTCTGAGAACCGTTATCAATTAATGGCTTGGACGTTTTGCCCATGCTGGAGTCATGGACATTGACCGACGGTCGGAGCAATAAGGCCCCGACTTCCGAAACCGCGCCAGAAGCTCTGTTTTGTTCGACTACAAGGCCGCATTCGAAACCGCTGTTGAGCAGGTGAAGAGCGAAGGGCGCTACCGCGTCTTCGCCGACCTGAAGCGCGTGCGCGGCCAGTTTCCGCTGGCGAAGCGTCGCCGCGCGGACGGAACCGAGCAGGATGTCATCGTCTGGTGTTCGAACGACTACCTCGGCATGGGCCAGCATCCGGTGGTGCTGGACGCCATGAAGGCGGCCATCGACGAGGCCGGCGCGGGCGCAGGCGGCACACGCAACATCTCGGGTACGACCCGTTCGGCCGTCGATCTGGAAGCCGAGCTTGCCAGCTGGCACCAGAAGGAAGCGGCGCTTCTGTTCACCTCGGGCTATGTGGCCAACGAGGCGACCCTGACGACCCTGCAGCGCATCCTGCCGGGCCTGATCACCTTCTCCGACTCGCTGAACCACGCCTCGATGATCGCCGGCATCCGCAACGGTGGCGGCGAGCGGCACATCTTCGCGCACAACGACCTCGAACACCTCGAGGCCCTGCTGGCCGCGGCCCCGGCCGATGCGCCCAAGCTGATCGCCTTCGAGAGCGTCTATTCGATGGACGGCGACATCGCCGACCTGGCCGGCACGATCGCCCTGGCGAAGAAGTACGGCGCCCTGACCTATCTGGACGAGGTCCACGCGGTTGGCCTCTATGGCACGACCGGGGCCGGCGTCGCCGAGCGTGACGGGGTGCTGGACCAGATCGACATCATCGAATGCACCCTGGGCAAGGCCATCGGCGTCATGGGTGGCTACATCGCCGCCGACGCCGTGATCGTGGACGCCGTCCGCAGCTGGGCCTCGGGCTTCATCTTCACCACCAGCCTGCCGCCCGCCCTGACCGCTGGCGCCCTGGCCTCGGTGCGTCACCTCAAGGCCCATCCGGAGCTGCGCGACGCCCATCAGGAGCGCGCCGCCACGCTGAAGGCCCGTCTCGCCGCCGCCAGCATCCCGGTCATGGACTCGGAAAGCCACATCGTCCCGGTCTTCGTCGGCGATCCGGTGCACACCAAGATGATCTCGGACATGCTGCTGGAGCAGCACGGCGTCTACGTCCAGCCGATCAACTACCCGACCGTCCCGAAGGGCACCGAGCGCCTGCGCTTCACGCCCTCGCCGAACCACACCGACGCCATGATGGACGATCTGGTGAAGGCGATGGACGCCCTGTGGACCCACTGCAACGTGGCGCGTCTTCCGCAGGTCGCCTGACGTTCCGCCCAGCCACAATTCGCGCTATGATGGTCGCATGAACATCCATCAGCCGCGACAGGAGACGCCGCTCGAGGAGAATGATCTTTTCGAGATGGCCAATCTCTATCCGAAGCATACCGGGCTGCCGATGACGGTCTGGGTAAGCCATCGCGGCCGCACGCGCCACGATCCGGGGGTCAAGGTCTGCCGCCTTCGCGGTGATCGCATGGATATCGATGAAACCGCCGTGGTTGGCATTCGTCCGCACCCGACTCTGATCGAGGGCTGGCTGGATGGTGCCGATCTAAAGCTGGTTCAGAAGTGGATATCGCTGAACAGCGACGTCCTGATCGGGTTCTGGAACGGTGAGATCGACACCGTCGATATGGTTCAGGGCCTGAAGAAGCTTTGACCGCCCCGGACATCGGCGATGTCATCTTCGAGATGACCCGCACGGGCGCATACCTGAAATGCTCGGCCATCCACGTCGCCACCGGCCTTGAGGTCTCGGCAATGGGCCCGGCGCTGCAGCCTGAGGCTCTGAAACGCGTCGCCCTGGCGAAACTGAAGCGGGCTCTCGAACGCTCCTGAGGCGCAGGCTGCTGCCAGCTGGTGACACACCGGCCGGGCAGGGTGGCCGCGAAAGGGAGATCGCCATGACCGTCACCGCCCATTGCCACTGCGGCGCCACGCAGATCACGCTTCCGTCCATGCCGACCGAGGGCGGGGTGTGCAACTGCACCTTCTGCAACCGGACCGGCGCGGTCTGGGCGTCCTACGACCAGTCCGAAGTGAAGGTCGTCGCTGAATCGACCTCGATCTATTCGCCGAGCAGCCCGGCCAACGCGCATCACTTCTGCGGCCGGTGTGGCGGCAACACCCACGGCTACGCCCCGGACTACAGCAAGGCGTTCAACATGGACGGCACGCCCAAGGAGGGCGTCGAGCTGGACATGTCGGACGAGGCCCGGCGCATTTCGGTCAATCTGCGCATGATCGACGACTTCGATCCGGCCTCCATCAGCCTTACCCATATGGACGGGCGCAACAATTGGTGACGGCCACGATATCTGGGGCGAGGGCGGCCTGAGAGGGCTGGCGTCACCACATATTGTGGTCGGAGCGACGCGGGCCTAGAAAGAGCGCCGCATCGCTTCGGGGACCTGCCAGTGACCGCCTTCACCCACGCCGACTACTTCTCCAAAACGCTCGCGGACGCCGATCCGGATATCTTCAAGGGCATCCAGGGCGAGCTGGCGCGTCAGCAGGAGCAGATCGAGCTGATCGCTTCGGAGAACATCGTCTCGAAGGCGGTGCTGGAGGCGCAGGGCTCCGTCCTGACCAACAAATACGCCGAAGGCTATCCGGGCCGTCGCTACTACGGCGGCTGCGAGTACGTCGACATCACCGAGGACCTCGCCCGCAACCGGGCCAAGGAACTGTTCGGCTGCGCCTTCGCCAACGTCCAGCCGCACTCCGGGGCCCAGGCCAACCAGGCCGTCTTCCAGGCGCTGCTGCAGCCGGGCGACACCTTCCTCGGCATGGACCTCGCTTGCGGCGGCCACCTGACCCACGGCTCCCCGGCCAACCAGTCGGGCAAGTGGTTCCGCCCGGTGACCTACAAGGTCCGCGAGGACGACCACCTGATCGACTACGACCACGTGGCCCGGATGGCCGAGCAGGAGAAGCCCAAACTGATCCTCGCCGGCGCCTCGGCCTACAGCCGCCACATCGACTTCAAGCGCTTCCGCGAGATCGCCGACAGCGTCGGCGCCTACCTCATGGTCGACATGGCCCACTACGCCGGCCTGATCGCGGGCGGGGTCTATCCGGACCCGCTGCCGCACGCCCACGTCGTGACCACGACCACCCACAAGACCCTGCGCGGCCCGCGCGGCGGCATGGTGCTGTCGAACGACGTCGAGCTGGGCAAGAAGATCAACTCGGCGGTCTTCCCCGGCCTGCAGGGCGGCCCGCTGGAGCACGTCATCGCCGGCAAGGCCGTGGCCTTCGGCGAGGCGCTGAAGCCGGAGTTCAAGGCCTACGCCCAACAGGTCGTCCTGAACGCACAGGCGCTGGCCGCCGTGCTGGTCGAGCGCGGCGCGGCCATCGTCTCGGGCGGCACCGACAGCCACCTGATGCTGGTGGATCTGCGGCCCAAGGGCGTAACCGGAAAGGCCACCGAGGCCGCGCTCGAGCACGCCCTGATGACCTGCAACAAGAACGGCGTGCCGTTCGACACCGCGCCCTTCACCGTGACCTCGGGCGTCCGTCTGGGCACGCCGGCCGGCACGACGCGCGGCTTCGGCGTGGCCGAGTTCCAGCAGGTCGGCCACTGGATCGCCGATGTGATCGACAGCATGAAGGGCACGGACGAGGCGGATCCCGCCGTTCAGGCCCGGGTGGCGGCCGAGGTGCGCGAGCTGACGCACCGCTTCCCGATCTACGGCTGACCCCATGAAGTGCCCCTTCTGCGGAAACCCGGACACCCAGGTGAAGGACAGTCGCCCGTCGGACGACGGCGCGGCCATCCGCCGCCGTCGGTCCTGCCCGCAGTGCAACGGGCGCTTCACCACCTTCGAGCGGGTCCAGCTGCGCGAACTGGTCATCCTGAAGCGCAACGGCCGCCGCACGCCGTTCGACCGCGACAAGCTGGAGCGCTCGCTGGGCATCGCCCTGCGCAAGCGCCCGGTTCAGCCCGAGCAGATCGAACAGCTGGTCAGCCGTATCACGCGCCAGCTGGAAAGCCTGGGCGAGACCGAGATCCCGTCCTCGACCGTCGGCGACTTCATCATGAAGGCGCTGAAGTCGGTCGATGAGGTCGCCTACGTTCGCTATGCCTCGGTCTACAAGGACTTCCGTCACACCGGCGACTTCGCCCGCTTCCTCGGCGACGAAGGGCTGGACGAACCCGGCAAGGGCTGATGCGCCCCTCGGTGACATTGAAGGTCGCGACCTCCCTCGACGGGCGGATCGCGACCGGCTCGGGCGAAAGCAAATGGATCACCGGCGAAGAGGCGCGGCTGGAAGGCCATCGCCTGCGTGCGGCCCATGACGCCATCCTCGTCGGCATCGAGACGGTTCTGGCCGACGATCCCGCACTGACCGCCCGCCTGCCGGGCCGTTCGGTCGACCAGCCGCTGCGCGTCGTGCTGGACAGCCGCCTGCGGACGCCGGTGACGGCGAAGGTTGTCGGCGCCGATACCCTGATCCTGACGGCGGCCGAGCCTGTCGCCATCGGGTCGGCTCGGGTCGAGCGGGTCGAAAGCGAGGGCGGCCGGCCTACGGCGAATGCGGCGCTGGCGGCCATTGGCCGGGCCGGCGCGCGCTCACTGCTGATCGAGGGCGGCGGCCAGGTCGCAGCCTCCTTCCTGCGGGCGGGTCTGGTCGACCGTATCGAGTGGTTCCGCGCCCCGATCCTGCTGGGCGGGGAGGGGCGGCCCTGTATCGCCGCGCTTGCGCTTGCAAAGCTGGCCGACGCCCCCAAGTTCCGCCGTGTGTCGGCCGACCCGGTCGGCGACGACCTGTGGGAACGTTACGAGCGATCGTGACGCCTCGCGGGCGTCAAACTTGTCCATTGCATTCATTGCATCTGATCTGGACACCGTGTTTTTGAGGTCCGGGAGGGACCGGAGCGTCATGTTCACCGGCATCGTCACCGACATCGGCCGCGTTCGTAAGGTCGAGCAGACCGAGCGCGATCGCCGCTACGAGATTGAAACCCGATGGGACACGGCCGGAATCGACCTCGGCGCCTCGATCAGCCACGCCGGCTGCTGCCTGACGGTCACCGAGAAGGGGCGGGGCTGGTTCGCGGTCGAGGTCTCGGGTGAGACTCTGTCAAAGACGACGCTGGGCGACTGGGCCGAAGGGCATCGGGTCAATCTGGAGCGCGCCGCGAAGCTGGGCGACGAGATGGGCGGCCACGTCGTCTCGGGACACGTCGACGGTCTGGGCCGCGTGGTGGCCATCGAGCCCGAGGGCGGCTCGCACCGGATCCACGTCGAGGCCCCGTCGCCCCTGCATCGCTACATCGCGTCCAAGGGCTCCATCACCGTCGACGGCGTCTCACTGACCGTGAACCACGTCGAGGGCCACCGCTTCGAGCTGAACATCATCCCCCACACCTGGGAGGTGACTACCCTGGGCGCCCTTAAAGTGGGCGATACGGTGAATCTCGAGATCGACATGCTGGCGCGATACCTCGCGCGGTGGCAGGAGACGGCCTGATGATGCAAGCAGCGGCCAATATGAACGACAGCCCGATCAGTCCCATCGAGGACATCCTCGAGGATGCCCGCAACGGGAAGCCCTACATCCTCGTCGACGCCGAGGATCGCGAGAACGAGGGCGACATCATCATTCCGGCCCAGTTCGCGACGCCGGACCAGATCAACTTCATGATCAGACAGGCCCGCGGTCTGGTCTGTCTCGCCATGACCGGCGACCGCGCCCGCCAGCTGCGCCTGCCGCCGATGGCCGCGGACAACCGCGAGAGCATGAAGACCGCCTTCACCGTCTCGATCGAGGCGAAGGACGGCGTCACCACCGGCATCAGCGCCGCTGACCGCTCCCGCACCATCCAGGTCGCCACCGACCCGACCAAGGGCGTCGACGACATCGTCACCCCCGGCCACATCTTCCCGCTGGTCGCCCGCGACGGCGGCGTTCTGGTCCGCGCCGGTCACACCGAGGCGTCGGTCGACATCAGCCGCATGGCCGGTCTGACCCCGGCCGCCGTGATCTGCGAGATCATCAAGGACGACGGCGAGATGGCCCGGATGCCGGACCTCGTCGCCTTCGCCCAGCTGCACGGCCTCAAGATCGGCACCATCGCCGACCTCATCGCCTACCGCCGCCGCACCGAGCGCTATGTCGAGCGGGTGATGGACACGCCGTTCGAGAGCATCCACGGCGGGCCGTTCCGCCTGATGCTCTACCGGAACACTATCGAGGGCGCGGAACACGTCGCACTGGTCCACGGCAAGGTCGAGCCGGGCAAGCCAACCCTCGTGCGTATGCACCAGGTGGACTTCGCCGCCGACATGCTGGGTCATGTCGAGGCGCGCCAGAACTATGTGCCCCAGGCGCTGAAGGCGATCAGCGCCCACGACGGCGCCGGCGTCACCGTCTTCCTGCGCGATCCGGACCTGCAGGGTCTGGCCGAGCGCCTGTCCGGCGTGCCCAGGCCGGCCGCTGCTGACCGCTCGATCCGCAACTATGGTGTCGGTGCGCAGATCCTGCTGGATCTCGGCGTGCGCGACATGATCGTGATGAGCTCGACGCGCCCCAATCCGACCGCGCTTGAAGGCTACGGCCTGCGCATTGTCGGCTGGCGCGACATGGACGGAGAAGACCAATCGTAACGATGCCCACCCGCGTTCTCGTCGTCGAGGCGCGCTTCTATGACGACCTCGCCGACGCCCTGCTGGAGGGCGCTAAGGACGCCCTGCGCGCGCAGGGCGTGGAGTTCGACGTCGTCTCGGTCCCCGGCGCGCTGGAGATCCCGACCGCCATCGCCATGGCCGAGGAAGCCGGTCGCTATCCGACCGCTCCGCGCTATGACGGCTATGTCGCCCTCGGCACGGTGATCCGTGGCGAGACCTATCATTTCGAGATCGTGTCGGATCAATCGGCGGCGGGCATCACCCAGCTGGGGACGAAGGGCTTGGCCATCGGCAACGGCATCCTGACCACCGAGGACGAGGAGCAGGCCTGGGCCCGCGCCCGGATCAGCGAGGGCGACAAGGGCGGCGGCGCGGCGCGCGCGTGCCTGGACCTCATTGCCTTGCGCAAGCGCCTGCGCGTAGGACTGGCCTCGTGACCGAACCCAACAGCCTGAAATCCGTCCTCGAACAGCTGGCCGAAGCCGACAAGGCCCGCGAATCCAAGCTGACCGGCCCCCAACGCCGCGCGCGCACCGTGGCGCGTCTCGCCGCCGTGCAGGCGCTCTACCAGATGGAGCTGGCCGGCGAGGGCGTGGACACCGTCATCACCGAGTTCTCCAACCACCGCTTCGATGGCGACATCGAAGGCGAGATGCTGGCCCAGGCCGATGAGGCGTATTTCGCCGACATCGTTCGCGGCGTGGTCGGCAAGCAGCGCGACATCGACGCCGCCGTGAAGGCGCGTCTGGCGTCCAACTGGCGCATGGAGCGACTGGACTCGACCCTGCGCGCCCTGCTGCGCGCCGGCGCCTGGGAACTACGCGAGCGTCAGGACGTGCCGCGCGAGATCGTCATCGACGAGTATGTCGAGCTGGCCAAGGCCTTCTTCGACGACGCCGAGGCCAAGTTCGTCAACGCCGCGCTGGACGGCGTGGCGCGAGACGCCCGCGGCTGATCCCATGCCCTCGATCGACGTCGCCGGAGAGTTCGAGACCATCCGGAGGCTGTTCGTCCCGTTGGCCCACCCGGACTATGCCCGGGGCCTTATGGACGACGTCGCGGTCCTGCCGTCACGATCCGGCTTCGACCTCGTTCTGACCAAGGACGCCATCGTCGAGGGCGTCCACTTCCTGCCCAACGACCCGCTGGACACGGTGGCGCAGAAGCTGCTGCGCGTGAACCTGTCCGACCTCGCGGCCAAGGGCGCCGAGCCCTTCGGCTACCTGCTGTCCTGCCACTGGTCCGAACGCTGCGGCTGGCCCGAGCGCGGGGCCTTCGCCGCCGGGCTGAAGGCAGACCAGAAGGCGTTCGGGGTCTCCCTGCTGGGCGGCGATACCGTGGTCACGCCCGGTCCCGCGACCTTCACCCTGACCGCCCTCGGTTGGGTTCCAAAGGGCAGGGCGGTGCCGCGCTCCGGAGCCCGGCCAGGGGATCTGGTGTTCGTCACCGGCTACATCGGCGACGGCTGGCTGGGCCTGCAGGCGGCGCAGGAGAAGCTGACGCTGGAGACCGAGCGGCTGATTGCCCTCGTCGACCACTATCGCGCGCCCGAGCCCTGTCTCGATTTCTCGATCCCCGTCCGCGACATGGCGACGGCTTCGGTGGACGTCTCCGACGGCCTGGTCGCCGACCTGGGCCACATCGCCGCCGCCAGCCGCGTCGGCATCGTCATCGATCTGGAAGTCACGCCACGCTCGCTGGCCGGCCAGGCCTGGTTCGATACCCGCGTGGACGAACAGGCGGCGCTGGAGAAGCTGGTCACCGGAGGGGACGACTACGAGATCGCCTTCACCGCCTCGCCCCGCGACGAGGCCGTCCTCCGCCGCGAGGCCGACCGCCGCCATGTCCCCCTGACCTGCATCGGCAAGGTGACGTCAGGTCAGGGGGTGACCGTCCGATTCGCCGGCCAGCCCGTCGAGATCGCGGCCCCGGGCTTCACCCACGGCTGACAACGAAATCTCAAGGCCCGTGTGGGATGACGCTGTCATGCGCCGTCGTGACCTCATCGCCGCCTCCGCCGTCCTGCCCGTCGCCGTGGCGGCGACGACCGCGGCTGCGAGCGAGAAGGCCGCACCGGGCGGAGCTGTAGTCAACATCTCGGGCGTCGGCCTGCCGGTGATCGCCAACGGCCGGATCCAGAACTACGTCTTCGTCTCCCTGCGCCTGCATCTGGGCGGTTCGGCCTCGCCGGACGCGGTTCGGCCCAAGGAGGCCTACATCCGGGACGCCCTCGTGCGCTCGGCTCATCGTACCCCGTTCACGGTCGCCAATGACTGGACGCGTCTGGACGCGAACGCCCTGTCAGCCAGCCTGATGCGTTCGGCGGCCGCGATCGTCGGCCGCGGCGTCGTCGCCCGGGTCGAGATCATCAGCCAGGCGCCCCGTCGGCGCACCGGCGTCAGGGCTGGCTGACCACTGTTCACCAAGCCGGTTGCGTGATCCGCGACCATTTGGCACGCTTCCCCCGTACCCCAGGGACGCAACCCGCGTCCGTCGCGCACGGGGGGCCCGGAAGGCGGACAGAGGCATAAGCCCGCCGCGCCAAGGGGCCGGGCGCCTCAATACACAGGGTTTGGAAACGCCATGAGTAACTATCTGTGGCTTGTCATAGCCGCAGGCGCGCTGGGGGTCCTTTACGGGGCCATCCAGACCGCCGTCTTGATGAAGGCCTCGACGGGCAACGAGCGGATGCGTGAGATCGCCGCCGCCATCCAGGAAGGGGCCTCCGCCTATCTTCGTCGCCAGTACATGACCATCGGCGCCGTCGGCGTCGTCATCCTGATCGCCGCCTGGCTACTGATCGGACAATGGGCCGCGCTCGGCTTCCTGATCGGGGCCGTTTTGTCCGGCGCTGCCGGGTTCGCCGGCATGCTGATCTCGGTCCGCGCCAACGTGCGGACCGCGCAGGCCGCGTCTGAAAGCCTGTCCAAAGGTCTGGACCTCGCCTTCCGCTCGGGCGCCATCACCGGCATGTTCGTGGCTGGTGGCGCCCTGCTGGGCGTGGCGGGCTACTATGCCTTCATGACCCAGGGACTGGGCATGGCCGGCTCTGATCGTGAAGTGATTGACGGTCTGGTCGCGCTGGGCTTCGGCGCCTCGCTGATCTCGATCTTCGCCCGTCTGGGCGGCGGAATCTTCACCAAGGGCGCCGACGTCGGCGGCGACATGGTGGGCAAGGTCGAGGCCGGCATCCCTGAGGATGACCCCCGCAACGCCGCGACTATCGCCGACAACGTGGGCGACAACGTCGGCGACTGCGCCGGCATGGCCGCTGACCTGTTCGAGACCTATGCCGTCACCATCGTGGCGACCATGGTCTTGGCCGCCATCTTCTTCCGCGGACAGCCCTACGTCGACGTGATGATGCTGCTTCCGCTGGCCATCTGCGGCGTCTGCATCGTGACCTCGATCATCGGCGCCTTCTTCGTTCGTCTGGGCAAGAGCCAGAACATCATGGGGGCCCTGTATCAGGGTCTGATCGTTACCGGCGTCCTGTCCGTCGGCGCGGTCTGGTGGGTCATCACCACCTTGGTGACCGGACCCGTCGTCACGAGCGGCGGGCTGATCATCGAACCGATGAACCTCTTCTGGTCAGGCATGGTCGGCCTGATCGTGACGGCGGCCATCGTGGTGATCACCGAGTACTACACCGGCACGGGCTTCCGTCCGGTGAAGTCGGTCGCCAACGCCTCGGTCTCCGGACACGGCACCAACGTGATCCAGGGTCTGGCCATGTCGCTGGAATCCACCGCCCTGCCGGCGCTGACCATCATCATCGGCATTGTGGTCACCTATCAGCTGGCCGGCCTGTTCGGCATCGCCATCGCCACCACGACCATGCTGGGCGTGGCGGGGATGATCGTCGCGCTGGACGCCTTCGGCCCGGTCACCGACAACGCCGGCGGCATCGCCGAGATGGCGGGTCTTCCGCCGGAAGTCCGTCACTCGACCGACGCGCTGGACGCCGTAGGCAACACCACCAAGGCCGTCACCAAGGGCTACGCCATCGGTTCGGCCGGCCTCGGCGCACTGGTGCTGTTCGCCGCCTACACCGAAGACCTCAAGCACTTCTCGGCCGAGGCTCTTCCGGGCAGCTTCTTCGATGGTCTGGGCACGGTCGCCTTCGACCTGACCAACCCCTACGTCGTGATCGGTCTGCTGTTCGGCGGCCTGCTGCCGTTCCTGTTCGGCGGCATGTCGATGACCGCCGTCGGGCGTGCGGCCGAGGCCGTCGTGGCCGAGGTTCGTCGCCAGTTCCGCGAAAATCCCGGCATCATGACCGGGCAGGTCAAGCCGGAGTACGGCAAGGCCGTCGACATCCTGACAAGCGCCGCGATCCGCGAGATGATCGTGCCGTCGCTGCTGCCGGTTCTGTCGCCGATCGTGCTGTTCACCGTCGTGCTCTGGATCCAGCCGGACAAGGCCAATGCCTTCGCCGCGCTTGGCGCCATGTTGATGGGCGTGATCGTCACCGGCCTGTTCGTCGCCATCTCGATGACCTCGGGCGGCGGCGCATGGGACAACGCCAAGAAGGTCATTGAAGAGGGCTTCACCGACAAGAACGGCGTCGTCCACGGCAAGGGCTCGGAGGCTCACAAGGCCGCCGTCACCGGCGACACCGTCGGCGATCCCTACAAGGACACCAGTGGTCCAGCCGTGAACCCGATGATCAAGATCACCAACATCGTCGCCCTGCTGCTTCTGGCGGTGCTGGCGAGCGGCAAGATCGTCTGATCCGGGCTGCCTGAAAGAAAGACGCCCCGGAGAGCGATCTCCGGGGCGTTTTGCTTTGGCGATGGTCCGGACAATCAATCCGGGCGGCGCTGACCGGGCATGTCTTCCTCGGTCCGCGGCAGCTGGCCACGGGCCACGTTGCCCAGCAGCTGCTCGAGAATCGTCAGCTGGCGACCGCGGGTCGGGGTCTCGCGTGCATTCATCGTGACGCGCTCGCCATCCTCGAGGCCGAGGGTCGTTACGTCCGACACCTGTCCGGCATCGTTGAAGGTGATCTGGGTGATCGACCGCTGGGTCACCTGCGGGCGGTTGTAAGTGTACTTCTCGGTCACCTGGCTCATGTAGTACCAGACGTTCTCGCTCTCGAAGGTCGAGGTCGTCGAGGGGCTGCCCAGCTTGGTCAGCACCGTCTGGCGCGTATCGGTGCCGGCCACGATGTCGGCGGGCCGGGAATCGATCGCCTGGAAGCCGTTCTGGCCCACGACAGGGGCGCAGGCTGCGGTGGTGGCGGCGACCGACAGGGCGGCGATCAGGAGTTTCGTGCGGTGCATTCAGGGCGCCTGCGAATAAACAAGGTCTTTGACCTAGCCGGACCCGAGCCTTAGTTCAACGGCGCGGCGGAAAAGGGGCCGTATGACATGCTTCAGAATCTCTTCCGGACCCGCCGCGAACGCCTGGGCCAGCCGCTGTACGAACTGGCGGTTCAACAAGCCCGCGACCCGCGCTTCTATACGCAGCTGGGCGTCGCGGACCGCATCGACGCGCGTTTCGAGCTCTATACCCTCCACGTCCTGCTGCTGAACATGCGGCTGCGCGACGAGGGCGAGCGCGGCGCCGAGGCCGGGCAGCAGATGTTCGACATCTATGTCTCCCAGCTGGATCACACCCTGCGGGAACTGGGCGTCGGCGACATCTCGGTCGGCAAGAAGATGCGCAAGCTGGGTGAGTCGCTCTATGGCCGGATGACCGCTTGGGAATCGGCGCTGAAAGCTGAGGACCGAGACGCGTTGAAAACCAGCATCGCCCGCAATGTCTACGAGAGCGACGACACTGAAGCCGGCGCCGCGCTGGCCGCCTATGCCCTTGCCAGCCGCCGCGCCCTTGCCGCCCAGTCTTTCGACGACGTCATTTCGAAACCGGCCTGGTCGGAGATCGCCGCATGAACGCCCCTTCGCTCGCCTACAGCGACCCCGTTCGCCTGCATCAGGTCGGCGCCGGTGTGAGCCGCACGCTTAAGCCCGATGACGCCCAGCGCGCGCGTATTGCAAAGGCGCTGGATCTGGCGTCGCTCGACAGTTTCGAGGCCGATGTGCGTCTGGAGCCCTCGGCTGGCGGCTGGACCCTGTCCGGCCGGGTTCGCGCCCACGCGGTGCAGACCTGCGGCCTGACGCTCGAGCCTCTGCCGGTCGATGTCGACGAGGCCTTCTCGATCCCTCTGACCGAGTCGGAGGAACCGCGCGGCGAGGACGAGGAGATCGAGATCACGCTCGAGGACGAGTCACCCGATGTGATCGAGGACGGCGTCGTCGATCTCGGCCAGTACGCGGTGGAGCAACTGGCGCTTCAGCTGGACCCGTTCCCGCGCAAGCCCGGTGCGGAGTTCGTCCAGCCGGAAGAGCCTGCGGAAATCTCGCCCTTCGCCGTTCTGAAGACGCTGCGGCCCTCCAACGAAGGTTGACGTCGCGTCGACGCGGTTGCATCCCCCCGATGCGGCGGTATCGTCCGCCTGACAAGCGCCCGTGAGCGGCGTGACGGAGTCGAAACGACTTGCCATCCCCCATTCTGATTTCGCTCGACGCCATGGGCGGAGATCACGGTCCGTCCGTGGTCGTCGGCGGCGTGCGTGACTATCGCGCCCGTCACGGCGGCGAGGGCGTTCGCTTCCTGCTGCATGGTGACGAAGCCGCGATCCGCGCCGAGATGGCGAAATGCGGTCTGGGCGAGGATGTCTGCGAGGTTCGGCACACCGACAAGGTGGTCGCCATGGACGAGAAGCCTGCCCAGGCCATGCGCCGCGGCAAGGGCTCGAGCGTCTGGAACGCGATCGAGGCGGTGAAGACGGGGGAGGCCGCCGCCGTCGTGTCGGCGGGCAACACCGGCGCGCTGATGGCGATTTCGAAGCTGCTGCTGCGCATGTCGGCGCCCGGCCTGGAGCGCCCCGCGATCGTGGCCAGCTGGCCTACCTTCAAGGGCATCACCGCGGTGCTGGACGTCGGCGCCAATGTCGAGAGCGACGCGGCGCAACTCGTCGAGTTCGCCATCATGGGCGAGGCCTTCATGGCGGCGGTCCACGGCGTCGACAAGCCGACCGTGGGTCTGCTGAATGTTGGCTCCGAGGACATGAAGGGCCATGAGGAGGTCCGCGAGGCCGCCCGCCTGCTGCGCGAAGGCGGTTTCAATCTGGACTATCGCGGCTTCGTCGAGGGCGACGACATCGCCAAGGGCACCGTCGACGTCGTCGTGACCGACGGCTTCACCGGCAACATCGCCCTGAAGACCGCCGAGGGCGTGGCCAAGTTCATCGGGACGCTCATGAAGGAGGCCCTGACCTCCAGCCTGATGGCCAAGGCCGGTGCGGCGCTGGCCTATCCGGCCCTGAAGGCGATGAGCGCGAAGATCGATCCCAACGCCATCAACGGCGGCCCGCTGCTGGGCCTGAACGGCATCGTCGTGAAGAGCCACGGCGGCGCGACGGCTGCGGGCTTCGGCTCGGCCATCCGGATCGCTGTCGATCTGGGCCGCAGTGACTATATGACCAAGGTCGGGACCAGCCTCCAGCGGCTGACCGCCGTCCTTGAACATCCGCCCGCATCCCCCGCGGCGGACATGGAGACTTCCCAGTGAGCGTTACCCGCAGCGCCGTGACAGGCGTCGGTTCCTTCCTTCCGGAACAGGTCGTCACCAACGCGGATCTGGCCGCCATCGTCGATACGTCCGACGAGTGGATCCAGGAGCGCACGGGCATCAAGCAGCGTCACAAGGCCCGCGACGACCAGCCGACCAGCGATCTCGCCGTCGAGGCCGCGCGCCGCGCCCTGATCGACGCCGGCAGGTCTCCCGAGGACGTCGACCTGATCGTTGTCGCCACCACGACGCCGGACATGACCTTCCCGGCCACCGCCTCTATCGTGCAGCGCAAGCTGGGCGCGCCGGTCGGCATCGCCTTCGACGTCCAGGCCGTTTGCTCGGGCTTCGTCTACGCCATGAGCGTCGCCGACGGTTTTGTCGCCCGCGGGCTGGCGAAGTGCGCCGTCGTCATCGGCGCCGAGGAAATGACCCGGCTGATGGACTGGACCGACCGGACCACCTGCGTCCTGTTCGGCGATGGCGCCGGCGCCGTGGTGATGGAGCCGCGCGAAGGGCAGGGGACGACCGCCGATCAGGGTGTGCTGGGCTTCGCCCTGCGCTGCGACGGCAACAAGACCGACCTGCTGTATGTGGACGGCGGGCCGGCGACGACCGGCTCCGTCGGTCATCTGCGCATGGCCGGCAACCAGGTGTTCCGCCATGCGGTCGTGAACATCGCCGAGGCTGTCACCGCAGCCTGCGAGGCGTCGGGGCTGCAGATCGCGGACATCGACTGGTTCGTGCCGCATCAGGCCAACCAGCGGATCATCAAGGGCGTTGGCGACCGTCTGGGTCTGGATGAGGACAAGGTTATCTCGACCGTCGCCACCCACGCCAATACTTCTGCGGCATCGATCCCGCTGGCGCTCGACGCCGCCATCAAAGACGGCCGGATCAAGCGCGGCGACATGGTTCTGGTCGAGGCCATGGGCGGCGGCCTGACCTGGGGCGCCTGCGCCTTTCGTCTCTGACGCGTATAATCAGCTTTCCATTTGACGACGCTTGCCCTTTTATGGGCGAAACGGACCAATCCCCGGGGAGCGAAACGTGACGCAGACACTGACGCGGGCGGATCTTTGCGAAGCCGTTCACGACGAAGTGGGCCTGTCGCGACAGGAGTGCTCCGTGATGGTCGAGCGCACCCTCGAGCTGATCGTGGAGTCGCTGGAGCGCGGTGAGACCGTGAAGTTGTCGGGCTTCGGCGTCTTCCAGGTTCGTGAGAAGCGCGCCCGCATGGGACGGAACCCCAAGACGGGTGAACCGGCGGCGATCAATCCGCGTCGGGTCATCAGCTTCCGCGCCTCGCAGATCATGAAGGGCCGGGTGCACGACGCCGTCGTCACCGACTGATCGTGGCCAAGAGTCCCAACGCCTTTCGCACCATTTCGGAAGCGGCCGAGGAGATCGGCGCGCCCCAGCACGTGCTGCGGTTCTGGGAAACCAAATTCACCTTCGTCGCGCCTCTGAAGCGGGCCGGCGGTCGTCGTTTCTACCGGCCGCAGGATGTCGTCCTGCTGAAGGCCGTCCGCCGGCTGCTGCACGACGAAGGACTGACCATCAAGGGCGTCCAGCGTCTGTACAAGGAGCAGGGCGTCAAGAAGCTCGCCTCGTGGGGCGATCCGGATGGTCTTGTGTCTTTCGAACCGGATGGTGCGGCCGCGCCATCGACGCCGGAGCCCATCGTCGCCCCTGAACCAAAGGGTGGTTCGTCGGTGCGTCTGCGTCAGGTTCTGGCCGATCTTGAAGGCGCGCGAGCGCGTCTGGACGCCGTCCTGTCGCGAACCGCCTGATCCGCGTCTTTTTCGGTTTGCGCCAGCCGCGACGCCGTCTATAGGGAGCGCCTCTCGGAGCGTGGCGCAGCCTGGTAGCGCACTTGACTGGGGGTCAAGGGGTCGCAGGTTCGAATCCTGTCGCTCCGACCATTCAAAGCCTGCTTTCAATGGTCGCGAAAAGGGCGTCCGGTCGATGACTGGACGCCCTTTTTCATTCTTCCAAGCCGGTTACTTCGCCGGAGCCTCGCGCTTGGCTCCGCACAGGTCGCAGAACTCGCGCTTGCCGTCATAGCGGCGGTCCGGCCGCCAGCGATGGCGCTTGCAGCGCATCTGACGGATCAGCTTGCGGATAGCTCTGAACATTCCAACTCGACGTGCGATGATCGTGAATCGACAAAGGATGAAACCCGCATAGCGGGAGCATCATGTCTCTGCGAGGATTTAACGACGGACTATCCGCGCTCGGCCCATTTGAACAGGGGATAGAGCGGGATACCCCAACCGATCCCTGCGACGGCGAATACAACCAGATCGACCAACTGGCCCGGCGGCAGAATGCCGCGCAGGGCGATCGCGCCCCAGATCCAGATGCACAGGAAGACGATCACGCCGATCATCGCGACGAAGCGGCGGGTACGCGGGCCCATCAGCGCTTACTGCGGAACAGGAAGAAAGCGCCCAGGGCGACCGCCGAGGCGATCATCGACCACATCACCCAGGTCCATTCCTCCATGGTCGAGACCGCGAACACCCGGATCGCAAGGAACCAGCCGGCGACGGCGCCCACGCCGGAAACAAGAGAGGTCGCGAACAGACCGCGACGGCCGCCGAGCAGGTCGGCCAGCCACGCCAGCACGAAGGCGCCCAGAACCGCGATGGCGATATCGGCGTACTGCAAATGGGCTCTCCCGACAGATGCGGCGACGTCACGCCGAAAAGCGACTCGATCTCGCCCCGAAGCGGAGGCATACCGCTCCGAACCCTGCGCGACCAGTGACGCGCGGGGACTGTAGCGGTCGGAACGGCAGGCGTCGAATGAAGCGTTTTGGCGGAGGCGAGCAGAGCCGCGCGGTGGCGATCTGGCTCTGGGCCGTGGCGGCCCTGGTGTTCGCCATGGTGGTCGTGGGCGGCGTGACCCGCCTGACGGGTTCGGGCCTGTCGATCACCGAGTGGAAGCCGATCATGGGCGCGCTGCCGCCGATGAACGCCGCCGAATGGAACGAGGTCTTCGAAAAATACCGCGCGATCCCGCAGTACCAGCTGGTCAACGCGGGCATGTCCCTGAACGAGTTCAAGGGCATCTTCTTCTGGGAGTGGTTCCACCGTCTGCTGGGCCGTCTGATCGGCGCAGCCTTCGCCCTGCCGTTCGTGGTCTTCCTGCTGATGCGCAAGGTTCCGCGTCGCCTGATCGGTCGATGCGTGGTCCTTCTGGGCCTCGGCGGCCTTCAGGGGCTGATCGGCTGGTGGATGGTGACCAGCGGCCTCAGCGAGCGCGTCGACGTCGCGCCTGAGCGGCTGGCCACGCACCTGGGCCTCGCCCTGCTGATCTTCATGGGTCTGATCTGGACCGGGCTTGAGGCCTGGAACGGCGAGAACCATTCGCGCCATCCCGCCGGCTGGAGCCGGGCGGCCGGCATCCTGCTGGGCGCCGTCTTCTTCCAGTGTCTGCTGGGTGGTCTGGTCGCCGGGGCCAAGGCCGGCTTCGTCTACACCGACTGGCCGCTGATGAGCGGCGGCTTCTTCCCGCCGGCCGACTGGGGGAAGGGCGCTCTGGCCTTCCTGCACGATCAGGCGCTGGTGCAGTTCAATCACCGCATGGTCGCCTACGCCTTGCTGATCGGCGGGACGATCTACGCCGTGCAGGCGTGGCGCTGGCGTCTGGCCGAGGGGCTGGGCGTCTCCGCATTCGCCGTCGCCGCGGTCCTGTGGCTGCAAGCGATCCTCGGCATCGTCACCCTGATCCACGCGGTGCCGCTGTGGCTGGGCGCGTTGCACCAGGCGGGAGCGGCTCTGGTTCTGGCCGTGGTGACCGTAAACCTGTGGCTGGTGCGCCGTTCGCAGGCTCGTCTGTTCGTTTCCGGACCCCGTTCGCGTGGATTCTCAGTGTGAATTGGTGCGGTATTTTAATACCGGATTGAAAAACACAAGCAATATCAGCTGTATGAGCTGAATGGACGTGCGAAACCGACGTTGACGCGTCCGGTCGCTTCCAGTACTAGCGCGCCTTCCGCTCATCCGGCCCGCCGGGAGAGCACCAGTTTCGCCCGTCTCCCAAGGACTCCTCGTTATGCTGAAGAGCACTACGGCTTCGCTGAAGCCGGCCGAGGTCGAGAAGAAGTGGATCCACATCGACGCCGAAGGCGTCGTGGTGGGCCGTCTCGCGACCTTCATCGCCAACCGCCTGCGCGGCAAGCACCTGCCGACCTACACCCCGCACGTGGACTGCGGCGACTACGTCGTCGTCACCAACGTCGACAAGGTGGTGTTCACCGGCAAGAAGAACACCGACAAGGTCTACTATCGCCACACCGGTCACCCGGGCGGCATCAAGGAAACCACCCCGGCCAAGGTGCTGGGCGGTCGTTTCCCGGAGCGCGTCCTTGAGAAGGCCGTCGAGCGCATGCTGCCGAAGGAGAGCCCGCTGGCTCGCAAGCAGATGACGCACCTGCGCCTGTTCTCCGGCGCCGAGCACTCGCACGCCGCCCAGTCGCCCGAAACCATCGACTTCGCCTCGAAGTCGGCCAAGAACACCCGGAGCGTCTGAGAATGACCGACGTCGCCAACACCGAAACCGCCACCGGCTTCGACGCCCTGAAGGGCCTGTCGGCCTCGGCCGAGGGTGAAGCCCCCGTCGCCGTCCAGAAGCTGGACGCCCTGGGCCGCGCCTACTCGACCGGCAAGCGCAAGAACGCCATCGCCCGCGTGTGGGTGAAGCGCGGCACCGGCAAGATCACCGTCAACGGCAAGGACGTGACCGCCTACTTCGCGCGTCCGGTCCTGCAGATGATGGTCGCCCAGCCGCTGACCGTCACCGAGCGCACCACCCAGTACGACGTGATTTGTACCGTTGAAGGTTCGGGTCTATCGGGCCAGGCCGGCGCCATCCGCCACGGCTTGTCGCATGCCCTGACGCACTACGAGCCGGAACTGCGCAAGGTCCTGAAGCCGCACGGCTTCCTGACCCGCGACAGCCGCGTCGTCGAGCGCAAGAAGTACGGCCGCGCCAAGGCTCGCCGTTCGTTCCAGTTCTCGAAGCGCTAATCGCGTTCTCGCGGTTTGGATTTGGGGCGCTTCGGGGACAACCCGGAGCGCCCTTTTTCTGTCCGGAATCCGGGCGAAGGGCTGACGCATGACCCACACCATCTTCATCGACGGCGAGGCCGGCACCACGGGGCTCGAGATCCGCGAGCGGCTGGAGGCGCGCTCCGATCTGAAACTGATGCTGCTGGGCGACCGTCGGCGCGATGTCGGGGCGCGGCGCGAGGCGTTGAACAGCGCCGATGCGGTCATCCTGTGCCTGCCGGACGATGCGGCGAAGGAAGCCGTGTCGATGATCGAGAACCCGGCTGTGCGCGTCATCGACGCCTCGACCGCCTTCCGCGTTGATCCGGACTGGACCTACGGCTTCGCCGAGATGGCCCCCGGTCAGCGCGAGGCCATCGCCGCCTCGACCCGCGTGTCGAACCCCGGCTGCTATCCGACCGGCTTCATCGGCCTGGTCCGGCCTCTGGTCAGCGCCGGGATCATGCCCGCGGGCTGGCCGGTGACGGTCAATGCGGTCAGCGGCTACTCCGGCGGCGGCAAGGCCATGATCGCCGAGTTCGAGGACGGCGAGGGCGCGCCACCCTTCCGCGCCTACGGCATGACGCTGAAGCACAAGCATGTGCCCGAGATGACGAAGCGCACCGGGCTGGAGCGCCCGGTCCTGTTCGCTCCGGCGGTCGGCGCCTACCGCCAGGGCATGCTGGTCGAGGTTCCGCTGCATCTCTCGGCCCTGCCGGGCTCGCCGTCGGTCGAGGTGGTGCACGGCGCCTTGGCCGAAGCCTATGCCGGCCAGCGCTTCGTCGAGGTGGCCGAGCTTGAGGCGACCGAGGCCATGGCGGGCATCAGCCCCGAGGGCCTGAACGGCACCAACCGCATGCGCCTGCACGTCTTCGGCGACCGCGGCGGCGAGCAGGTGCGTCTGGTCGCCCTGCTGGACAACCTCGGCAAGGGCGCGTCGGGCGCGGCTGTTCAGAACCTCAACCTGATGCTGGGTCTGGACGAGACCGCCGGCCTCAACTGACCGGTCAGTGCTGTGGCGCGGCGTCCACGGCCGCGACCACCTCGGCGATGAAGGCGCGGCGGGCGGCGGAATGCTCCCGGCCCGTAGCGTTCGGCCAGGCCGACAGGATGACGATCACCAGCTTGCGTTCCGGGTCGATCCGGATCGTCTGGCCGAAGATGCCGTAGGCGTTGAACACGCCGTCGTCCTGCGTCCACCACTGATAGCCGTAGCCTTCACCGGGCGAGCCGATGTCGGCCTGTTTCGATCCGGCTTCGGCGAACCAGCTATCGGGCGTGATCCGCTCGCCGCCCACCACGCCGTCCTCCAGCGCCATTAGCCCGACCCGGCCCCAGTCGCGCAGCACGGCCGAGACGCAGCAACCGCCGATCTCGCGCCCGCCCTGATCCAGCGCCCAGAAGGCGTCCGCCTCCATGCCCGCCCGCGACCAGATGCGTTCGGACAGCAACTGCGCCAGCGGCTTGTTCTCGGCGGCGGCGATCAGCGTTCCAACCAGATTGGTCTCGCCGGTCGAATAGTTCCAGCGCGTGCCCGGCTCGGCCTCACGCGGCAGGCGGCTCATGAAGCTGACGACCGGGTTCTGCCCGTCGCGCACCGGCGCCGACAGGAAGCGGGCCACGTCGGAGTCCGGGTCGGTGTAGTCCTCGTTCCAGCGCACGCCCGAGGTCATTGTCAGCAGCTGGCGCAGGGTGACACCGTCATAGCCGCCGCCCGCCAGACCCGGCAGATAGCGCACGACCGGATCGTTCAGACCGTCGATGCTCCCGTCCGCGATCGCTGCGCCCACCAAGGTCGAGGTCAGGCTCTTGGTCATCGAGAATGAAACCCAGCGATCCGTCTCCCCGATCCCGAGCCCGTATCGCTCCAGCCGGATGCGCCCGTCCTGGATCACCAGCACCCCGGCGACCCGCTGGTCTTCCATATAGGCAGACGGATCGACCGCGATGGGCTCGCCCGCGAGCAGGGCGCGCACCGGCCCGTCGCCGCGCGACACCCGGGCGTGCGGCATGACCTTGTCCATGCTGCGGAATGCCCGCTCCCGATCCTGAGGCGACCAGAACAGCACACCGGCCGGTTCGGTTTCCGGCGTCGGACGCTGCTGCTGCGCGCAAGCCGGCGCCGCGAGGGTCAGAGCGGCGACGAGCACGGCGGAGAGAGGGGCAAGGCGATGGTTCATGTGCCAGCCTTACCGTGCGGATCGCCCGCGGCCAAACCTCAGCGCAGGCCGCGCGCCTTCAGGGCTGATTCCAGCGTCACGCCGAACCAGATCGACACGATGATCACCAGCAGACCGTAGTCGTTGCCGGGCCAGAAAACCGGCACTGCGGCCGAAAGAATGACCAGCAACGGGAACAGGCCGGCCCAGACGATCGTCGACGGATTGTCGGCGCTGATCATCGGCGGCCGCTTCGGCATCTTCATCATGCGCTGGAGCATGGGGTTCAGCAGCACGAAGGCTCCGGCGCAGATCACCACCATCAGAATGTTGCGCAGGCCCGAACCATCCGGCCCGTAGAGGCTGGTCGTCACAAGCACCAGGCCGACGGCGAATGCAGTCGAGATGGCCAGCAGCAGATTGGGTTCGAGACGCTTCAAGACTTCACTTTCACATAGGACCCCGGCGCCGGCTCTATCGCCGGAAGCGGGCCTTTTTGCGGGTCACGGGCCGCGACCCAGTCGCCGGACTTGTCATGCAGCCACGCCGCCCAGTGGTTCCACCAACTGCCGGGATGCTCCACCGCCTCCGACTGCCATTCCGCCAAGGTCGGGGGCAGGGCGGCGTTGGTCCAGTGCTGGTATTTGTTGGCCGAGGGCGGGTTCACCACCCCGGCGATATGGCCCGACCCCGCCAGCGTCAGGGTGACGGCGGCGTTCGAGAAGGCGCGGGCCGAGCGATAGACCGAATTCATCGGCGCGATGTGGTCCTCGCGGCTGGCCTGGAAGTACAGCGGGATCTTCACCTTCGACAGATCGACCTTCAGGCCGCCGATCTCGAACTCGCCCTTCGTCAGGGCGTTCTGGCCGTACATCGAGCGCAGATAGTTCATGTGCAGCGCCTTGGGCATCCGCGTCTGGTCGGCGTTCCAGAACAGCAGGTCGAAGGCGGGCGGCGCCTTGCCCATCAGATAGTTCGAAACGAAGAACGACCAGATCAGGTCGTTGGCGCGCAGGGCGTTGAACGTCTCCGCCATCGCCGCGCCGGGCAGCACCCCGCCGGCGGCGTCCATCTGCTGTTCGATCTCGTTCAGCCAGTGCTCGTCGGTGAACAACAGCAGGTCGCCGGCCTCGGCGAAGTCATGCTGGGCCGCGAAGAAGGTGGTCGCCGAGACCCGGTCATCGCCCTTCGCCGCCATATGCGCCAGCGACGCGCCCATCAGCGTTCCGCCAATGCAGTAGCCGATCGTGTTCACATGCTTGGCGCCGGTCTGCTCCAGCACCTTCTCGACGGCGCGATAGACGCCCTTCTCGAGGTATTCGTCGAAGCCGAACCCGGCCTTGTCGACATCCGGATTGACCCACGAGCAGACGAAGACCGTGAAGCCTTGGGCCGACAGCCAGCGGATCATCGAGTTCTCGGGCTGCAAATCCAGGATGTAGAACTTGTTGATCCACGGCGGGAAGATCAGCAGCGGCACGGCCCGCTGCTTGTCCGTCGCCGCATCGAACTGGATCAGTTCGAACAGTTCGTCTCGCCAGACCACCTGACCTGGCGCCGTGGCGACGTTCACCCCGACCTCGAACTGACCGTAGTCGGCCTGGCTGATCTTCAGCTTGCCCGCGCCTCGCTCCATGTCGGCGGCGAAGTTCTGCATGCCGCGCACCAGAGATTCGCCATTGGTTTCGGCCATGGCTTTCAGGGCGACCGGGTTGGAAGCGAGGAAGTTCGACGGCGAGAAGGCGTCTGTCAGCAGTTTGGTGAAGAACTCGGCCCGGCGCTTGGTGCGCGGATCGACGTCGTCCACCGAGGAGACCAGCCCATTCATCCAGTCCGCCGTGACCAGATAGGACTGGCGCATGACGTCGAACATCGGGTTCTCGGCCCAGGCCGGGTCCTTGAACCGCTTGTCCTTCACCGGCGCGCTGGCGACCTCCTCGCCGGCCGCGCGGCGGGCGGTCGAGGCCCACAGGTCCATGTAGCGGTTGAACAGGTCCGCCTGGGCGCTGAACAGCCTGTCGGGGCGAGAGGCGAGGCTGGACATCACCGAAGTCATGGCCGGGCCGACATTGAACGGATCGGGCGACAGGGCCGCCGGGCGATCCGCCTGGCTCAGCGCCGCCTCGGCAATCGCTGCCTGCGCCGTCATGGCCGCCTTGGCGATGTTCAGCGACAGGGTCTCCAGCGCCTCGCGCTGATCGGCTCCGGGGAAGTCGAACGGATTGGCCGCTCCAGCCGATTCGGTATCCGGGGCCGGTTTGGGCTCCGGCGGGGGAGGGGCTGCCGTCTCCTCAAGCTTCGCAGCCGCCTTGGCGCGCGGGCGCGGCGGCTTGGCGGAGGTCGGACGGCCGGAGCGTCGCGGCGCGCGAGGGGCGTCGTCTGCGGGCGGTTTGGCCATACGCGGGGCTCCATCGGAGGTCTGCATTGATCGCAAGGGCGCGGCCGCCCTTCCGCCTGTCACGATCATGGCATATGACCGCCGGTGAAATGAACGCGCCGATCACGAAAATTGCTGCGCTTCTTGTCGCCGCAGCCGGGATTTCCGGTCTGGGGGGCTGCGCCAACGCCTTCAACCCGCGCACGGACACGACCTCGCCGGTCGCGCCGCGCGTGCAGGCGCTGGTGGATGCGAATCGCGAATACCCGCGCTGGGAGGATTTCCCGCGCGCCTCGGCCCCGATCCCGGCGCAACAGTTCGCCGTGCAGGTCAATACGCTGAAGGTCAGCGGAGCGGCTCTGGCCGGCGAGGTGTCGCGCCTGCAGTGGGACCAGACCGGCGACCCGGCCGCCTATGCCGCGGACACCCGCGCCCGGGTCAACGCCGTTCCGGTTTCCCCGGTGACGGCCGAGACCCTGCGCGAGATCGAGGAATTCACCCGCCGGACGCGCGAGCGCGGCCGCGCCCCGCCGCCGATCGACCGGCGCTAGACCCCATCCTTATCGCCCGGACGACAGAATCCGGGGATCCTTCGCTCAGGAGAATGCCCATGGCCGGTTCGGCCCCCTACGCCTCCACGATGGCTGCAGACGCCGCCCGGGTGACCGAGCTGGCCGCCATCGCCTCCTACGCCGGCATCGGCCGGGGCGACGAGAAGGCCGCCGACCAGCTGGCCGTGGACGCCATGCGCACGGCGCTGAACGGCATGGATATCGACGGCAAGATCGTCATCGGCGAGGGCGAGCGCGACGAGGCGCCGATGCTCTACATCGGCGAGAAGGTCGGCACCGGCAAAGGCCCTGCCATCGACATCGCCCTGGACCCGCTCGAAGGCACGACCCTGACGGCCAAGGCCATGGCCAACGCCCTGTGCGTGCTGGCCCTTTCGGAAGGCGGCGGCCTGCTGCACGCCCCGGACACCTACATGGACAAGATCGCCATCGGACCGGGCTTCGCGCCGGGCACCGTCGATCTGGACATGAGCCCGCAGGAGAACGTCCGCTCGCTGGCCTCGGCCAAGGGAGTCGATCCGCGCGACATCACCGTCTGCGTGATGGACCGTCCGCGCCACGCCGACCTGATCGCGGCGCTGCGTGGAGTCGGCGCCAAGGTGCTGCTGATCACCGACGGCGACGTGGCCGGCGTGATCCACACCGCCGAGCCGGAAACCGGCATCGACCTGTATCTGGGCCAAGGCGGCGCGCCGGAAGGCGTGCTGGCGGCGGCGGCGCTGAAATGCGTCGGCGGTCACTTCCAGGGCCGTCTCGTCTTCCGCAACGACGACGAGCGCGAGCGCGCCCGCCGCACCGGCGTGACCGACTTCGACCGCAAATACGACCTGCACGAGCTGGTCGCCAAGGACGCCGTCTTCGCCGCCACCGGCGTAACCAAGGGCGCCATGCTGGACGGCGTTGTGGTCAAGGGCGGCTTCGTCTCGACCCATACGCTGGTGATGGATTCCTCGACGCGGACGGTCCAGCGCATCCGCACGACGCGCCCGTTCTGATGGCCGACGGCGGCGCAGCGCCCGCTTTTCTGGGCGTCTCCCGCTCGCTGTCCGGCCGCGTCTGGCGTCAGCGTCCCGCCGATGCGGGCCTGATCCGTGCGCACATGCAGGCCCTCGACCTGGACGAGCCGCTGGCGCGCGCGCTGGCGGCCCGCGGCGTGCGCGCCGACCAGGGCGCGGACTTCCTGTCGCCGACGCTGAAGGCCCTGTTCCCGGACCCGTCGAGCTTCACCGACATGGACGCCGCCGCCAAGGCCATCGTCGATGCTCTGCAGGCCGGGCAGTCGATCCACGTCTTCGCCGACTACGACGTCGACGGCGCCTCCAGCGCGGCCCTGCTGGTGCGCTGGTTCCGCGCCATGGGCGCCGAACTGCCGATCTACGTCCCCGACCGGATCACCGAGGGCTACGGCCCCAGCGCCAAGGCCTTCGACACTCTGAAGACATCCGGCGCCGACCTGGTCGTCACCGTCGACTGCGGCGCGGCGGCCAATGAGGCGGTGGCCCATGCCGCCGCGATCGGCCTGAACGTCGTCGTGATCGACCACCACCTGATGCGCGAGCAGCCGCCCGCCTGTCTGGCCGTGGTCAATCCGAACCGGCCGGGCTGCAACTCGGGGCAGGGCAATCTCGCCGCCGCCGGTGTAGTCTTCGTGCTTCTGGCCGCCCTGAACCGCGAGGCGCGGGGCAGGGGGCTATTCGAGGGGCGGGACCAGCCGGATATCCGTCAGTGGCTGGATCTGGCCGCCATGGGCGCGATCTGCGATGTCACCGGCCTGACCGGCTTCAATCGCGCCCTGACCAGTCTGGGCCTCAGAGTCATGTCCGACTGGGGCAACCCCGGCCTGCTGGCCCTGCTGGAGGCTGCTGGCAGCGAGCCTGGTCCGGCGAAGGTCAACCACGCCGGGTTTATCCTCGGCCCCCGCATCAATGCTGGCGGCCGCATCGGCAAGTCGGACCTCGGCGCCCGCCTGCTGTCCACCGATGACCCGGCCGAGGCGCGCGCGCTGGCCGCCGAACTGAACGAACTGAACGTCGCTCGCCGCGAGGTCGAGCGTCAGGTCACCGACGAGGCCATCCGCCGTGTGGAGAGCACCGGCGCCCACGATGACGGCTCGGCTGTCGTCGTGGTCGAGGGCGAGGACTGGCACCCGGGCGTGGTCGGCATCGTCGCCGGCCGCCTGCGCGAGCGCTGGCGCAAGCCGGTCATCGTCATCGGCGTCGACGCCATGAACGGCCTCGGCAAGGGCTCCGGCCGCTCCCAGCCCGGCATGAACCTCGGTCGCGCGGTTCAGGCCGCGTGGGAGGAGGGCGTTCTGATCGCCGGCGGCGGCCACGCCATGGCCGCCGGCCTGACCGTACGCGCCGACGGCATCACACGCTTGCGCGACTTCCTGAACGACCGCCTGTCCGGCGAGCAGGCTCACGCCGAGGCCATGGACGCCGTCGAGATCGACGCCCTGATCGAGCCCCGCGCCGCCACCCGCGCCCTGTTCGACCAGTTCGAGGCCCTGGCGCCCTTCGGCCCGGCGAATCCCGAGCCCCTGTTCGCCATGGAGCATGTCGGGGTGCGCGAGCCCGTCGCCATGAACGGCGGCCATGTCCGCTGCCGTCTGGTCGGGGCCGACGGGGCTTCGGTGAAGGCCATCATGTGGCGCTGCGCCGACCTTCCGACCGGCCAGATGCTGCTGTCCGGGCAGGGCGGGCTCAGCGTCGCCGGGCGTCTGAAGGCCGACGACTGGAACGGCCGCCACGGTGTCCAGCTTGAGCTCGAGGACGTCGCCGACCCGCGCATGGCTTAACCGTAACGCTGGTTTCAAAATTCTCGAAAAAAGGCGTTGCAGCCTTCGGAGGCCCCGGCTATATCGCCGCTTCCCCGCGCAGCGGTCCCTTCGTCTATCGGTTAGGACGTCAGGTTTTCAACCTGAAAAGAGGGGTTCGATTCCCCTAGGGACTGCCACGCGGGGCTTTTCCTCCCTCATCGTTGAACGACCGCCGCGGTGCGATTTCGCATCCTGCGCGTTTGGCTTCGCGCGCCCCTGCGCACCGGAGGACCGCCTTGACCCAAGCCGCTGCCGATCGCGTCGTGATCATGGTCGAGGACCATCCCGAAGTGCTGGATCTGGGGCGGGAGATGCTGGAGGACGCAGGGTTCGCCGTCATCGCCTTCGAGACCGCCGATCAGGCGCTAGGCGCGATCGAGGCCGGAGAGCCCTGCGACCTGCTGTTCACCGACATCGTCATGCCGGGAGGCATCGATGGCCTCGAACTGGCGTCGCGCGCGGGCCAGCTGAGACCCGATCTGCCCGTCCTTTTGACCACCGGATGGTCCGACCAGGCCCACGATCAGAAATCGTCCGGATACCCGCTGATCGGAAAACCCTACCGTCAGGCGGATCTTGTTGGTCGCGTGGAGGAATTGCTGGACACGACGCCGACCTCTGACGGTTGAACTAAATTTCGCTGCAACCCTGAGAAACGGCCGTTTTTGCTTCACAGGCATTCACAGAACCGTGTTAAGCAAAAAGCGTGTTCGCCGGAAGTGCGGGCTGGGGGAAGGTTGTGTCTGATTACGAGGGTGCTGAAGCGGCGACTGTGGTGCGTATCGCGGGGCGGATCAAGTGGTTTGACCCGGGCAAGGGTTACGGTTTCATCGTTCCCGACGACCCTTCGCTGACTGATCTGAAGGACGTGTTGCTCCACGTCACGAGCCTGCGCGAGACCGGCCGCGAGACGGCACAGGAAGGCGCGCCGATCGACTGCGACTGCGTGCGTCGCCCCAAGGGCTGGCAGGTGGTCCTGGTTCACGATCTCGGCGAGGGCGATCCCGCACTGGCGGCGCCGGTCCGACGTCCCGCAGCCAACGGACATGCCATTCCCGATGCGGACGACGCCAGCGGTCTGCTGGAGCCGGCCATCGTCAAATGGTTCAACCGCACCAAGGGCTACGGTTTCGTGGTGCGCGACGGTCAGTCAGGCGATATCTTCGTCCACGTCGAGACGCTGCGGCGCTGCGGGCTGGATGATCTCCTGCCGGGCGAGACTGTCTCGGTGCGATTCGCCGATGGTCCGAAGGGGCTGGTGGTCGCCGAAATCAGACCGGGCGGCTGACGCGTCGCCCCAGCTAGGGCGGATGCGCATGTTTGATCGTCGTGGACTTCTGGCTGCCATTGCGGCCCTGACCCTTGTCGCGGGCTGCGCCGGCGCGGGCACGCCGAAGGATGCCCAGGGCAATCCGCTCGAGGCCCTGACGGTCACCACCTCAACCGGCACTCACCGCTTCATGGTCGAGATTGCCGACGATGAGGCCGAACGCCAGCGCGGCCTGATGGGGCGCCCGCCGCTGGCCGATGATCGCGGCATGCTGTTCCAGTTCCCCGACGTCGCCGAGCGCGGCTTCTGGATGCACAACACGCCCAGCCCGCTGGACATCATCTACATCGACCCACGCGGCCGGATCGTCTCCATCGCGAAGAACGCCACCCCGAACTCGGACGAGGTAATTCCCTCGAACGGTCCGGCGATGGGCGTGCTGGAACTGCGCGGCGGCCGCGCCGACGAGATCGGCGCAAAGCCCGGCGACGTCATTCGCCATCCCTTCTTCGCCGAATAAACGCTCAAGGCGATTGCGGTGCAGGGCGACGCGTGGCAAGACGCGCCGCTCTGGATCGGGGTGTGGCGCAGCCTGGTAGCGCATCTGTTTTGGGAGCAGAGGGTCGGAGGTTCGAATCCTCTCGCCCCGACCAGAGTTTCTCCCGACGCGGCCTTGGACCGGTCGGGTTGCGAAGGCCCTCCCAGCCGCTATACCGGCAGGGCCGACAACGAGGTTCCGATGGCCATCGCCCGCATCTACCGCCCCGCCAAGACCGCGATGCAATCCGGCAAGGCCAAGTCGAGAGACTGGCGGCTGGAGTTCGAGCCGGCCTCGGCCCGAACCATCGACCCCCTGATGGGCTGGACTTCCTCGTCGGACATGAACGGCCAGGTCCGCCTGACCTTCGACACCATGGAAGAGGCCATCGCCTACGCCGAGCGCCACGGCATCGCCTTCCGCCTGCACGAGCCGCAGGAGCCGCCGGTGATCATCAAGGCCTACGCCGACAACTTCGCCACCTTCCGCAAGCAGCCCTGGACGCACTGAGCGCTCCTCCGGCCGCCTGCAGCCCCGGGCGCCCTTAGCTCAGATGGATAGAGCATCCGCCTTCTAAGCGGACGGTCGCAGGTTCGAATCCTGCAGGGCGCGCCAAGGGACCTTGCTCTCCCGGCGTGATCGGAAACTGTGGTGGGTTGATTCCGCGAGGGATCCGCCAGCGACCGAACCGTCTGCCTACGACAGCGGGGCCATGCCTCTAGGGGCGCGGCAGGCCATCCCGTTGGTGGGGCGGATATATCCCGGTCGACCGCCTTCCATGATGGGCATGAGGGTGCCTCCTGCCGCGTGGCAGGCCTGCGCCCGCTCCTCGAGCGCCACGCGCGCCGAGTCCGGCGTCGGCGGAGTGGATGCACAGGCGGTCAGGGTGGGGATGATGAAAAGGCTGGCGAGGAACCGCATTCGAAACTCCAGCTCGACAATCCCTACCGAGCCGGGCAGGGGGACATCGGATCGGTCTGACATTCAGGCGTGGCACGCGAATCGACGACGTTTTCCCGCCAGCGAAGCGACGCCTCGCAATTGTGGTTGTCGACGCCGACGCGCGTGCAGACGCGCACCGGGCGGCTGGAGCCCGTCTGTCTCTCACGCCGGCAGACCACACGTTGCTCGCCTCGGCCGTAACGATGGGTCCGGGCGGGGGAGGAGGAGGCTTGCGCCACGCTCGCTAGAGCAACTGCACCGTCACCGTGTACGGGAAGGTTTGCCCTCCCGAAGCCGCGCCGGCAGCCAACACCACATCCATGCCAAGGGTGAAGCTGACGGTCGAAATCAGACCCATGGCGTTGAGTTCGAACACCAGAACCGAGGCCTCGGCGGGGGCGGACCCCGTGCGCCAGGTTGTGCCGCTTAGGTTGGCGACCCGGAACGTCGTGATGCTCATCGGCGCCGTCGCCGCCGAGGTAATGGTGACGCGCATCGGACGCAGGGCGCAGAGACCTCCAAGGTTCAGCAGCCCGCAGCTGATAGAGATGGTCGGCGCAGTCACGGACGACGTCGACAGTCGGATCGCATTGCCGCTGAGCCGGGTCACCGTCCCGGAGGTCGAGATCGAGAAGGTGGTCGCACTGGACCCGCGAACCGTCGTGCCGAGGGCTGGCGACGTCTGGGGCGAGACCGTGATCTGGGCATGCGCTTCGGACGCGACGAGAAGCGCGGCAAAGGCGACGGCTGGAATCAACGCCCGATGCATGGTGGCGACTTATGGTTGATCGCTCTTCGGTTGTTAAGGGGTAATGCTCTGGACGCATGGTCTGGCAGATGGTTCCGGCCTGAACGCCTGCGCACAAAGGATTGGGGCGCCGATGGTCGAAACTGCGTTGCCCGCACCGCGCGAGTTGCGACAAATGCGATATGGTAAGTATTTGAGATTGCTGGCTAGTCGACGGTACTCTAGGCGAGTGGAGACGTGCCGTTTCTAGCGAGGCGAGGGGTGCGTGCCTCGATCACTTTTTGGAGTACTCATGCTCTCCCTGACGCTCGCGCTGACCAGCGCACTGATGGTCCAGACGGCGTCGGCCGCCGCGCCGCAGGCGACCGATTCACTGACGGCTCAGACCGAGGAGGTCATGGCGCTGGTGAACCGCATGTTCGCCACGCTTGGGACCTGTGAACGGGTCCTGCCACCCGAGGTGGGCGAGCAGCTGCGGGCGGGACTGGCGGACGAGAACGATCCGGACTCGCAGGTGGTCCTTCAATCGCTCATGGCGACCTATGATGCCGGCAAGGCCTCGCCCGAAGCCGCGACCATCACCCAAGGCCAGTGTCTTGCCCGGATCAACGCCATCGGCGCCGAGATGAATGTGCTGAAGGCGGAATTGGAAGCGACGGTGGCCGCCGCGCAGTAGACCTCCCGTTGTCCGGACAAGCTTTCGAGCCCGTCCGGACAGCTTCCTGATTGCCTCTCGACGCTGTCCGGGTTTCCTGACGGCATGACCGATACCCTCGCAGATCGACCCGCCGTGACCTCACGTTCCCGCCGTTCCCGCGGCGCCGTTTCCGAGACCCTGGATATCCTGCGCACCGTGGGCGCGGGTCTTGCCGCCGCCGTGGCGATCCAGACTGTGCTGTTCCAGCCCTTCACCATCCCGTCTTCATCGATGGAGCCGGGTCTGGTCATTGGCGACTATCTGGTGGTGTCCAAATTCGCCTATGGCTGGAGCCGCGCCTCGCTGCCGCTGAACCCGCCGCTGCCCGGCGGTCGGCTGTTCGGAAAGACTGCAGAACGGGGCGACGTCGTCGTCTTCCGCCTGCCGCGCGATCCGCAGGCGACCTGGATCAAGCGCATCATCGGACTGCCAGGTGACCGGGTGCAGATGCGCGGGGGCGTGGTCTATGTGAACGACGCGGCACTGGCTCGCCAGCCGCTGGGCCTGACCGTCGATCACGACCAGCCCGAATTGGCCGTCCGCCGCTATCGCGAGACGCAAGGCGCGCACAGCTACGTCACCTACGACGCCTTCCAGGGCGGAGAGGGCGACGATACCGGCGTCTTCGTCGTGCCCGAGGGCCAGTATTTCGTCATGGGCGACAACCGCGACAACTCGCTGGACAGCCGCTGGCCGGCGGAGACCGGGGTGGGACTGCTGCCGGCGGAGAACATCGTCGGTCGAGCAGAGATCGTCGTCGCCTCGTGGAATCCCGGCGCGGGCCTCTTCAAACCCTGGACCTGGTTCGACGTCCAGCCGGGCCGCTTCTTCCTGCCGATCGACTAGCGGGCGCTGAACTCTTCGTAGCTAAGCACACCGTCGCCGTTGCGATCCAGCTTGCCGAACGCGGCTTGGTCCGACGTCGTCTGCGCCAGCGAGGGCGCGGCGGCTGCGCCAATGGCCAGCCCGAGAGCAGCCGCCATGGCGATCCAGATGCGGGATCGCGACCGCACCGGGCGTCCGCCGACCTCGCTCTCGATGTAGCCTCGGACGGCGTCGCTCGCCGTGCGGCCCTCATCCCGACAACGCGCCATGAAGGCGGTCTTGGTCTGGTAGGGCAGGCGGATCTCGAGCGTCTCGCTCTTCTTGGGGGCTCTGGTCATCGCGCAATCCTGATGTGCGACCTGATCAAGCGCGCTTCCGTCGCGTTTCGCCAGTGAAAATCCCGACAGATTGGCGACGTCAGGGGCGCGGCGCCGCCAGTGCGTCCAGCCGGGCCACTTCGCGTGCGCCATAGAAATGCGGCTCGAAACCCTTTATCCAGAACAACTTTCCGAGTCCTCGTGCGGTGCGATCGTAGAGCTCTGCGCGCTTCGGGCTGCCGACGGCGGTCAGGCATAGCGAGATCGCGCCGAACACGACCGTCTGACCCGCACCGATGATCATCCAACGCAAGACGCCTGCCCAGTTCCGCTCGTGCGCCGCCGTCTGGCTCGGTCCCTGACCGTAGGCGAAGGCCCGGGCGAGGGTGTAGTTCAGGGTGGCGCGGTGGGGCGGGGCGAACTCCTCGACCCACGCGTTCGCGGCCCAGCCGAAGGTCCCGCCGCGCGCCTTGAGGCCGGAGAACAGCAGGTCGTCCTCGCCGCCCGTCTGATCGGCCGACGTGTTGAACGGCGTTGCGCCGGGCAGGGCGGTCGCCCGTACCAGCAGGGAGTTGCCGCAGCCCCACGGCGCCTCGACGACGCCCGTATGCGCCGGCCCCTCGCGGCCGAAGAACCGCTCCAGATAGGGCTTCAGCCACTCGGCGGCCCCTGGCGCCCGCCCGGCGATCGGGCCGAACACGGCGTCCGCGCCGGTTTCGACCTGCGCCGCCAGCAGGGCCGCCAGCCATCCCGGCGACGCGGCCTCGTCATCGTCGAGGAAGGCGATCAGTGGCGCGTCCGTGGCCGCCAGACCGGCATTACGCGCCCGCGCCACGCCGGGGGTCGGCTCGCTGACATAGATCAGCGGCCAGGGACAGGCAGGCCTCAGGCTTTCCACGCGGTCGCGGGCAGACGCCGCCGGGTCATTGTCGACCACAACGATGCTTTCGACGCGATCCGACACGCCTTCTTGCGCGAACAGCGAACGCAGGGCGCGCTCCAGACTGTCCGGCCGGCGCAGTGTCGGCATCAGGATGGCCACGTCCCCCATCAGACGGCGTCCGCGTACAGCATGGTGCGATACAGGCGCAGGGAAAAGGCGCGGGCGGCGACGGGCAGGGCCTCGGTCCCCGCCGCCTTGCGCGCGAGACTGCGCCACAGGGGCAGGCCGGGCACGGCCTTCAACTTCCGCGCCGCGCGATAGCTGGGGTAAGCGGCCACGATCTGGGGGTGCCGCGCCGCCATCCGGGCGAAGTTCGGCGCCGCCTGCTCGTATTTGCGCGCCAGCGTCTCGACCGTGTCGAGGCCCAGGTGGGTGGCGGCGTTGTCGACATGGGTGATGGGGAAGCGCTGCGAGACGCGGATCGCCCACTCCACATCCTCCCAGCCCCAGCCGGTGAAGCCGGCGTCAAAGGCTTCGGCCTCGAACACGTCGCGGCGGACCAGCAGGTTGGAGGTGAAGACGTATTTCTCGGGCTGCTTCGCCCGCTCGTCATGCGGCACGCAGTCCGACTTCGCCGCCATGGCCCGGTGCACCGCGAAGCGTGCATCCGCTGGAGCCTGCAGCAACGAGAAGCCGCCAAAGGCGACGGCCGGGTTCTCGTTCGCCGCCAGATCTGCCCAGGTCTTCAGGAAGCGGTCGGTGTCCGGAAGCATGTCGCTGTCGAGGAACAGCAGGCTCTGCCCCCGCGCGGCGGTCGACAACCGGTTTCGTCCGCCCGAGCGGCCCTCATTGGTCGGCAGGGTGATCAGCCGGACAGGCAGGGCCATGGCCTGTACCCGGCGGGTCAGCCGTTCGGTCAGGGTCGCATCCTGTGTTCCGTCATCCAGCACCACGATCTCGACGGCGCCGCCCAGTGCAGGGACCTCGGCGTCCAGACGCTTCAGCAGGTCCTCCGGATCGTCACGGAGGAAGGGCATCAGCACCGACAGGATCGGTGTCGCCTTGGCCCAAGCGGCGTTCTCGACGATGACGGCGCTCATGCTGCGGCCCTCCGCTCGCGGACTTTGGCCAACAGGTTCATGGCCACGTCCCGTACCTCGGCTGCATTGATCGTCAGGGCCACGGCGGCATAGACGATCCCGCCGACCGTCGCGTCCAGCATCAGCTCCAGGAAGCCGCCGAGGGGCGGCAGGCTGTAGACCACGGCCGCCATGACCGCCGTCGCGATCAGGCACCGGACCAGCGCCTCCCACGGCACCGGCAGCGGCAGGACCTTGCGGCCGATCAGCATGGTCGCAATCAGGCCCAACCCGAAGCTGATCGCCGTCGCCCATGCCGCGCCCAGCACGCCGTAGCGCGGGACGAGGATGAAGTTCAGCACCACGTTCGCCCCGGCCGGGATCGACATGGCCACCAGCAGCAGCTTCGTCTTGCGACCAAGCGTGAAGGCCTGTCCGAAATAATAGGCCGTCAGGCCGTACAGCAGGGCGGACAAGGCGATCCATGGCGTGATCGTGGCCGCCGCGACCCTCAGATCCTCGCCGATCAGCACCTCGGCCAGAGGTTGGGCGACCAGCGCCACGCCCGCTGCCGCCGGCAGGCCGATCAGCAGGAAGGTCGACAGCTGCTCCCGCGCCGCCGCCTTCAGCCGATCCGCGCCCCCACGCTCCAGCGCCATCACCAGCGCCGGCTGCCCGGCCGATCCCAGCCACAGGAACAGGACATCCAGCGTCCGGTTCGCGATGGAATAGCCCGCGTGATAGGCGCCCACCGCCGCCTCGTCCATGAACGCGGCCAGCAGGAACCGGTCCGTCGACGACAGGATCACCGTCAGGGCCAGCGATACCGCGATCGGATAGCCATAGGCCGCATAGGTCCGCACCCGCGCCGGCTCCAGCCTCGCGCCGCCCGCCTGTTTCAGCTCGCCCGGCAGGACGAAGGGCAGGGCCGCCAGCGGGGCCAGCCCCAGTCCCAGCAGAGGCGCCGCACCGCCCAGCCCCAGCAGGGCGCAACCCACGCCGATCGCCAGTCCGCCGATGGCCACGGCCATATCCAGGCCGGCGGCCTTGCCCACCTCGCCTGCCGCCCGGAACCGCTCCTGTCCCAGCTTCAGGATGCACCTTGCCGGAGCCCCGGCCAGACCGGCCGCCAGCGCGATCTTGAACAGTGGATCCGCCGGCCACAGCCACAGCGCCACAGCCGCCACGACAAGGAACAGTCCGCTCAGCCCAAACGCCGCCCGGTACAGGCTGGCGAAATGCCCGGCCATGCCCGGCCCCGGCGTCTCGGCCGCCCAGAACCGCGCCATTGCGGCCTCCAGCCAGCTGAAGACCGCCACATGGGCCATGGTCATGACCGAGAATGCCAGCGCGTACCGCCCGAAATCCTCCGGCGTCAGCAGGCGGGTGAACAGCACGATGGTCAGAAAGCCGACCACCCCCTGCACGATGTTGGCGGGGAGGTAGCCCCAGACACCCTTCCAGAACATCAGTTCACCGGATCGCCGCTCGGTCGCCGAGCAGGACGGGAATGGTGATGGTCATGATCCACAGATCCATCCACAGGCTCTGGCGCTCGACATAGTCGATATCCAGCTGGACCCGGCGACGCACGTCCTGCGCCGTATGCAGCGGCCCGCGCGAACCATTCACGGCCGCCCAGCCGGTCATGCCCGGCTTGATCCGGTGCCGGTGCGCGTACTCGGCTACCAGTCGGGCGGATTCGACGTGGCCGGTCCTCATCCCGATGGCGTGGGGGCGGGGACCGACCAGCGACATCTCGCCGGTGATGACGTTCAACAGCTGCGGAAGCTCGTCCAGGCTCGTCTTTCTGATGAATTTTCCGACCTTTGTGACGCGATCATCATCATGCGTGACCTGTCGGCTGGCGGTCGCGTCGGCGGTCTCCTGCCGCATCGAGCGGAATTTCCAGACGACGATTTCTTCCTGATTGAAGCCATGGCGACGCTGCCGGAAGAAGATCGGCCCGCGGCTATCCAGCCGCACGGCGAGCGCAATCAGGGCCATCACCGGCGCCAGAAGCGCCATGGCGATCAATCCGATGATCAGATCCTGCAGACGCTTGTTGAAGGCCCTGCGATCCGGATCGGCTACACCCTGCACATCCGCCAGCGGCGCTGCCGCCAGCCGGTCCAGCGCATTGGCTGTCTCCTCGGCGCCGTTCGGCTCCACCAGCAGGGTCACTTCGTTCGGAAGGGTCCGCAGGCGGGCGTTGAGTTCCCTCACACGCGCCTCGGCCTTGGGGTCGATGGCCAGCACGACCTTGTCGACATAGGGCGTCATCTTGTGGGTCAGCAGGTCATCCGCCGTGCCCAGCACCGGCACGCCCTCGATGGCGCGCGGGCTGCGGGCGAGGCGGTCGTCGAAGATGCCCAGCACATTCAGGTCACGGCGCTTCAGCGCCTCCTTGATCAGCTTCTCTGCATGTCGCGTCGCGCCCACCAGCACGATGTTCGGCGTCAGAGCTCCCGACGCCCGCCAGCGCGACACCAGATCGCTCCAGCCCATATGCAGGGCGTTCAGGGTGATCAGTGTCAGGCCAGCCCAGACGAGAAGCGCTGACGAGTGGGTCTGCGCCCCGCCGATCAGGGCGCCGGCGCCGAGTGCGGTGATCGCGCCAACCGCGACGATCGCTGCGACCGACGCGAGATGCCTCGTCGTGCTCTGTCCCCGTGAAAACCGGTATCGGCCCAGCGACCGCATCAGCGCGAGTACCACAAAGGCGCCTACAGCGAATGGAGCGATGCGCGAGAGTTCCGTGTGCAGGAGCGGCCCCGGCGCGGCGGCCCAGGCGCACAGCATCGAGATCGCCACGACGGCGAGAACGTCGAATGCACGGAAATAGTGGCCGGCGAGGCGGGAAGCGTGCCGTTGCCGGGCATTCAACCACACATCCGGGCGGAACGGGCCGCGCCGCGCTGCGCCGTCGGCTACCGGTTCGGCGACGGCTGCGGAGGCCCAGGCGTACAGGCCTGCGGCGTCCGAACCGCCCGTGGCGGAGACGTCGTCGCGAGTGATGCGGCTGGCGGCTTCGGTCATGGGGCCCGCTGATAGTTCCACTTCAGCATGCACAGAGCGCCTCACTGTCGCGTTAACACGCCCAAGGCGCGCAAGACCCGTTGCACGACCTCGTCTGCTCCGCTAAGCACGCCGCCTGCCGGAGACGTGGCCGAGTGGCTGAAGGCAACGGTTTGCTAAATCGTCGTACCCTGTAAGGGGTACCGAGGGTTCGAATCCCTCCGTCTCCGCCAGACCTTCCCCAGTACAGGCCATGCCGCCTGTCCGGTTTCCGACATAGGAACGGCGCGCGCTCCCGCACATTCACACGCCGACGAACGAGCGGGCTCGCCCCGCAGGCTGGAGGCTATGGGTCGGATGTCGGTGACTGAACGCGCGTATGAGCTGGCGCGCACGGGGCGATACCATACGTTGATGGGGCTGAGGCGTGCGCTGGAGACGGAGTATACGATCTCCGAGGTCTCGGCCGCGCTGGATGGCCGAGCCATTCGCAAGTCACTGAAGACGGCCTGGGAGGCCGCGGGCGACTGACCGCCGGTTTGTGTTGAACCAAAGCGCCGGCCGGGTCTTGATGGACCGGGAAGGAGCCCGCCATGCCGGAGTCGGACTTGAAACGCCACTTTGCCTGGGTGCGGCGCGTCCCACCATGGACGATCGCGGCCGGTACGGGCGCTGTGGTGATTGTGGCTGCGGGACTGATGGTCGTTCAGCGCGTCCCTTTGCCCGGCGTCGATCCGATCGATCCGGAAAGCGCCATGCAGATCAGTCTGGTTGAACCCGTAGAGCCCGTCGTCGAGCCGGGTGGCCGGATGGAGGTCGGTGATCTGTCCGACGGCTTCAGGCCGGAAGCTATTCCGGTTGCGGTGGTCGAGAATGACGAGACCTACCGTGAGGATTTCTCCGACGCCTGGGTCGAACCCGATTACGAGCCGGCACCTCGCTCCTCGCGCTGGCGGGATCGACGGGAGGACGACGGGCCGCGCTCCTATGAACAGCGCGCGGAATCCGAACCTCGCGACGCGCCGCGCAACCCCTACGGCTTCGATGGTCCCCGTCGCGATTTCGAGGCGGAACGCGCCGCCCGACGCGAGCGGATCGAGCGCATGCAGGCCGAAGGCTGGCGCGAGGTTCCGTCCGGCGCCCGTCTGTCGGCGGATTCCGCCTTCTACTGAGCGGCGTCACGCCACGGGAACTTGACCCCACGTGATCTTGGCAGCGCTTCGCGCGCGGTCTAGGTCGATAGTTCAAACCGATCTCTGGGAGAGACGCTCATGGCCGATCTGGCTCAAGTCACCGAACACATCCGCGGCGCCGTCGGCGACAACTCGGGTCTGGGCAAGACCGTGAAAATCGATCTGGGCGACACAGGCAAGATCTTCATCGACGGCGCCTCGGTCCCGAACACGGTGACCAACGAGGACAAGCCGGCCGACGCGACCGTGTCGATCACCTGGGACGACTTCATCGCGCTGTCGGAAGGCAAGCTGGATCCGATGATGGCCTTCATGCAGGGCAAGCTGAAGATCGCGGGCGACATGATGATCGCCCAGAAGCTGGCCCCGCTGCTGAAGCGCTGAGCCTGACGAAGACCTGACCTTTCCAGCGGCGCGGCGTCTCGGACGTCGCGCCGTTTGCCTATCGACGAGGATCCTCCCCATGGAATTCCGCCACAGCGACAAGGCCCTGCACTGGCAGGAACGCCTGCAACGCTTCATGGACGACAAGGTGCTGCCGCGTTCGGCGGAGTACTGGGCCCAGGTCCGCGAGGACCACACCCGCCAGCCTCAGGCGATGGAAGAGATGAAGGCCCAGGCGCGCGAGGCAGGCCTGTGGAACATGTTTCTGCCGGGCGATCACGGCGCGGGCCTGACCAATCTCGAGTATGCCCCGCTGGCCGAGATCATGGGCCGCCATCTGTGGTCCGCCGAGGTGTTCAACTGTAACGCCCCGGACACCGGCAACATGGAAGTGCTGCACATGTACGGCAGCCCCGAGCAGCAGGCGCAGTGGCTGAAGCCGCTGATGGCCGGCGAGATCCGCTCGGCCTTCCTGATGACCGAGCCGGCGGTCGCGTCATCGGACGCCACCAACATCGAGACGCGGATCGAGCGGGACGGCGACCACTATGTGATCAACGGCCGCAAATGGTGGTCGACCAACATGGGCCACCCGAACGTCGCCATCACCATCGTGATGGGCAAGACGGATACAGACGCGGCCACGCACCAACAGCAGTCGCAGATCCTCGTGCCGGTGAACACGCCGGGCTTCCGCGTCGAGCGCATGCTGTCGGTCTTCGGCTATGACGAGCGCCCGATCGGCCACGCCGAGGTCGTGCTCGATAACGTGCGCGTGCCGGTCGAGAACCTGATCGCGGGCGAGGGGCGCGGCTTCGAGATCGCCCAGGGCCGGCTCGGGCCGGGCCGCATCCACCACTGCATGCGCACCATCGGCGCCGCCGAGCGGGCCTTGGACCTGATGGTCGAGCGCCTGCTGAGCCGTACCGCCTTCAAGAAGAAGATCGCCGAACACTCGGTGTGGGAGCAGCGCGTCGCCGAGGCCCGCATCAATATCGAGATGTGCCGCCTGTCGGTGCTGAAGGCCGCGTGGATGATCGATCAGGGCGGGGCCAAGAACGCCAAGTCCGAGATCGCCCAGATCAAGGTCGCTGCCCCCCGTATGGCCTTGCAGATCATCGACGACGCCATCCAGGCGTTCGGCGGCGCCGGCGTCTCGGGCGACACTCCGCTTGCCGAGCTCTACGCCGGGGTCCGGACCCTGCGTCTGGCCGACGGCCCGGACGAGGTTCACAACCGGACCATCGCCCGTCTCGAGTACGCGAAGCACGGCGGTCGCGGCGGCTGACGAAGAATCGTTGCGCCGGCGCGCCACAGGTCCATATGCGGACCCATGGCGATGCGCGGTGAACGATCCGGACGACGTGATCCGGTAGCGAAGGCGGCCCAGGCCGGGCTTTCGACTCCGGCCGATGGCCCGCCGACGTGGCAGGGACTGGCAGATCTGCTGCGGCTCGTGGGGCGGTCGAACGCCCCACAGCTGAAGCTGCGTCTTGTGGCGGCGATCGCCATGACCCTCGCCGGCAAGGCGCTGGGCGTGCTGGCGCCGCTGGTGCTGGGCGCGGCGGTCAACCATCTGGCGTCCGGGCAGGGGGCGGGCGTTGCCGTCGGGCTCGGATTTGCGGGTTTCGCCGTCGGCTGGGCCGTGGTGCGCCTGATCTCGGCCATAGCGCCCAACGCTTCAGATGTGGTTTTCGCGCCCGTCCGCTCGGCAGCGCAGCGCACCGCGGCGACCGAGACCTTCGCCCACGCGCTCAGCCTGTCGCTGGATTTTCACCAAACCAAGCGTTCCGGGTCGTTGTCGCGAACGATGGATCGAGGCTCGCGGGCTGTCGACTTCCTGCTGCGCATTCTGGCCTTCAATCTCGTCCCGACCGGGGTCGAGCTGGTGTTGGCGGCCGGCGTGCTGGCGGGCAAGTACGACTGGCGGTTCGGCGCGGTCGCCGTGGCGGTGGTGGCGATCTACGCCGTCTCGACCTTCGCCCTGTCCAACTGGCGGATCGAACATCGCCGCGAGATGAACGCGGCGGATACCCAGGCCGCCGGCGTCTCGGTCGACGCCCTGCTGAACTACGAGACAGTGAAATCCTTCGGCGCCGAGGCCCGGGCGGCGCGCAGCTATGACGCGGCGCTGGGCGACTACACGCGGGCGGCGTTGAAGGCGAACAGCTCGCTGGCCCTGCTGAACATCATTCAGGCCGTGATCATGAACCTGGGCCTCGCCGTCATGGCGGTCATGGCCGGATTCGAGGCGGCGGCCGGACGGATGGGGCCCGGCGATGTGACGGCGGCGGTCCTGATTTTGATCTCCCTCTATGCGCCCCTGAACATTCTCGGCTTCGCCTATCGGGAAATCCGCCAATCTTTCATCGATATGGAAGAGATGCTGAAAGTGACGCGTCAGGCCCCGCAGGTAGCGGACGCCGCCGATGCAGTCCCGCTGCCGCGTCCGACCGATGCACGCGGCGCCTCGCTGACGTTCGAAGACGTCAGCTTCCGGCACGACGCCCGTGCGAGTGGTCTGGACGGCGTCAGCTTCGAAGCGGAGCCGGGAACCACGACGGCGCTGGTCGGCCCCTCCGGTTCGGGCAAGTCGACCATCGTGAAGCTGGCGCTGCGCCTGCTGGATGCGCAGGAAGGCCGCGTCCTGATCGACGGGCTCGACGTACGTGCGGTGACCCAGGGCTCGCTGCGCGCCGCCGTCGCCCTCGTCCCGCAGGATGTGGCGCTGTTCAACGATACCCTGCGCGCCAACATCGGCTTCGCCCGACCGGATGCGGGCGAGGCCGAGATCCTTGCGGCAGCCGAGGCGGCGGAGCTGTCAGCATTCATCGCCCAGTTGCCGGACGGGCTGGATACGGTGGTGGGAGAACGTGGCCTGAAGCTGTCAGGCGGCGAACGTCAGCGAGTCGGCATCGCCCGTGCCCTGCTGGCCGATCCGTGCATCCTGATCCTCGACGAGGCGACCAGCGCGCTGGACAGCCGCACCGAGGCGGCGATCCAGAAGACCCTGCGCAAGGCGCGGGCGGGGCGGACGACCCTTGTGGTCGCCCATCGGCTGTCGACCATCGCGGACGCCGACCAGATCCTCGTGCTCAAGGCCGGACGAATCGTCGAGCGGGGCGCGCACCATCAACTGGTCGCGCGGCTGGGCGGCGAGTACGCTGCGCTGTGGCGGAAGCAGACCCGAGGGGCCCGGTCGGCGCCGACCGGTTAGACCTCGACCGGAGTCGCGCCCAGCTTGCGGCTGATCAGCAGGTCGAGGCCTTGATGGATCTTCGCACGCTCCTCGACGGCATCGTCGGGAAGGGTGAGCAGAAGCTGGATCGCGCTGGAGCAGACCGGCACGACACGCCAGTCGAAGGGCTTCTCGGGCGCCGTCGCATCGATCAGATCGCAGAGCACCGCAGCCACATCGCAGATGTCCGTCATCTGGAAGGGGCCTGCGGCGTCGATCACGGCATTGGCGAGGAAGTAGACCTTCTTCAGCTCGGCCTGCACTTCCGCCTCGTCCGCAGGCTTGGCGACGGCGGCGAGTTCGCTGGCCTGGGCCGCGATCTCGGCGAGGCTCTGGGGGCGCAGGGTGTCGAGGTTCGCACGGGCCTGGGCGAGGGCGACTCCGACGCTCATGCCGCCGGCCTCATCGATCAGGCGCGACAGGCGTGATTTGCGGCGGGCGTGGGTGATGACGGTCATTTGCCGCCCCCTTGGTCGGAGACGGTTTTTTCGGCGTCAAACTGGGCCTTGCGGATCATGTCGGCGCGTCGTTCCTCACCCGGAGCCTCACCCGGCCGGAATCGCCGATCTGGCCCGAAATAGTCCCCGACTTCGAGGAAGGGACGCGAGTCCCTCGCCACCCACACGATGCGTTCCAGCAGACTGGCCGCACTGAAGGGCTTGGTGATGATGAAGTTGGCGCCGCAGTCGCGCGCCTCGATCACCTTGGACCGCCGGACGTGCGCTGCGGTCATGATGACCGGCACGAAGGCATTGGGATCGAGCCCGGACCGCCGCAGCCAGCGGACCAGTCCGTAGCCATCCATGTCGGGCATTTCGCTGTCGACCACGAGAAGGTCGATGGGATGATCCCTCAGAATTTCCTGAGCCTCGGCTGCGCTGTGGCAGGCGTAGCGGGTCTTGATGCCGAATCCGAGCAGGGCGCTGGAGGTGATGTCGAGACCGAAATGCGAGTCATCGACGACCATGGTGACGGCCCCGGTGAGGTTGATCACCGAACTCTCACGAAGCGCGTCCGCCAAGCCCTGACTCATACTGCTTTCATCCCCTGCGCGAATCCCGCAGGGATATGCGCTCGTCGGGACGCTGTCAGGAACCCGTATCTTACAGGTTAATGAAATTAACCCAGACGACCGATCGCATAGAAGCGGTCCGCGCGATCCTTGCGCAGCTGTTCCGGCGACAGAGGCGTAAGGGCTTTCAACTCCTCGACCAGAACGTCGCCGACCTTGCTGATCGCGGCATCGCGGTCCGCGTGTGCGCCGCCGGTCGGTTCCGGGATTATCCGATCGACAATCTTCAGCTCCATCAGATCCGGGCCGGTGATCTTCATGGCCATGGCGGCGTCTTTGGCCCGCGCGCCGTCGCGCCACAGGATGCCGGCCGCGCCTTCCGGCGAGATGACCGAGTAGATCGAGTGTTCCAGCATCAGCACGCGGCTGGCCGACGCAATGGCGATGGCGCCGCCCGAGCCGCCCTCGCCGGTGATGGTGGCGATCGAGGGCACGCCCAGCGTCAGGCCGCGCTCGGTCGAGCGGGCGATGGCCTCGGCCTGACCGCGCTCCTCGGCGCCGAGACCCGGATAGGCGCCGGCGGTGTCGACGAAGCTGAGCACTGGCAGACCGTACTGCTCGGCCATGTCCATCAGGCGCACGGCCTTCCGGTAACCCTCCGGACGGGCCATGCCGAAATTGTGGGTCAGGCGGGTCTGGGTGTCGTGACCCTTCTCATGGCCCATGACGACGACCGGCTGGCCGCGGAACCGGGCGAGTCCGCCGAGAATCGCCTGGTCATCGCCGAACTGGCGATCGCCCTTCAGCTCGACGAAGTCCGTGAACAGGCCGCTGATATAATCGATGAAGTGCGGGCGCTGCGGATGGCGCGCCACGGCGGTCTTCATCCACGGGTCGAGGCTGGCATAGGTCTTCTTGCGCAGGTTCTCGGCCTTCTTGCGCAGGCCCTCGATCTCGGATTCGAACGATCCAGCGGTCGAGGAGAGCAGCGAGAGCTCCTCGATCTTCGCCTCCAGATCGGCGATCGGCTTTTCAAAATCGAGATAGTGCGTGGCCATGAAGGCGTCCGGAACAGGCGCGCCGTGTGGCGCTTCGGAAGGCGGCGGAACCTAGTCAGGTCAACGCCAAGGGGCAAGCGGGGTTCAGTCGTCGCGTGCAAGAGGGTGCTTGGACCGGACCATCTTCGCCAGTCGGTCGGTGGCGACATGGGTGTAGATCTGGGTCGTGGCGATGTCGGCGTGACCCAATAGCGTCTGGACGATGCGCAGATCCGCACCGCCCTCCAGCAGGTGGGTCGCGAAGGCGTGGCGCAGGACGTGCGGGCTGACGCGGGCCGGATCGATGCCGGCGTCGATCGCCGCCTGATCGAGCAGTTGGGCGAAGCGTCTGGGCGTCAGATGGCTCTTGCCGGTCGGGGAAGGGAACAGCCACGGACTGTCCGGCGCGCCGTCCTTGCGGCCGGCGTCCCGGGTGGTCAGCCAAGCCTTCACGGCCTCCCGCGCGGAGGCGTTCAGGGGCGCGAGCCGCTCCTTGCCGCCCTTGCCCCGCACGATCAGCCAGGCCGGATCCCGCCGAACGGCCTCAACCCGCAGGGCGAGCAGTTCAGAGACGCGAAGGCCTGAAGCGTAGGCCAGTTCGACCAGCGCCACGAGGCGAATGCCGGCTGCGCCGTCTCGCGCGGCGGAGGCCGCGAGCAGTCGCTCGATCTCGTCCGCACCAAGCGTCTTGGGCAGGCTTCGTCCTGCCTTGGGCGCATCGAGCCGCCGCGAGGGATCGTCCGTGCGCCAGCCCTCGCCGAGGGCGAACCGATAGAACTGGCGCACCGCCGCGCGTCGGCGCGACTGGGTCGCCGGCGACAGGCCGCGTGCGCCCAGCGAGGCGTACCAGGCTTCGACCCGGACCTCGTCGGCGGTCATCAGCCCGCCCTCGACGCCCGCCTCGGCGTCGGCGAGGTCGCGGCCGTAGGCGGACAAGGTGTGAGGCGAGGCGTCGCGCTCGACCGCCATCATCTCCAGAAAGGCCTCGATCTGGGGCGTGGTCATCGCAACGCCCCCTTGGGCGCGGCCCGGCCTTGTGTAAAGGGTGAGGGGACCATGCCGTGCCTGAGCTGCTCCCTGCCGACCGACAAGACGCCTCCGCGAGGCGGTCGATGACCGATGTCGAGGCGATTCCCGTCCATCAGCGGAGCATAGCGCTGGTCGGACTGATGGGCGTGGGGAAATCCACGGTCGGGCGCCGGCTGGCCAAGCGGCTCGATCTGCCATTCGCCGATGGCGACATCGAGATCGAGGACGCGGCCGGCATGACGGTGTCGGACATTTTCGCCAGCATGGGCGAGGGCGAGTTCCGGGCCGGAGAGGCGCGAGTGATGCGCCGCCTTCTGGAGGGGCCGCGGCTCGTGCTGGCGACCGGCGGCGGGGCGATGCTGAACCCGAACACGCGGGCGGTGATGAAGGCGCGGGCGGTTACGGTCTGGATGCGCGCCGATCTGGAAACGATCGTCGAGCGGGTGCAGCGCCGCGATACCCGGCCCCTTCTGCGCGGCAAGGATCCGCTGCAGACCCTGAAGACCCTCGCCGAGGCGCGATACCCGATCTATGGCGAAGCCGATGTCGTCGTGGACGTCGCCGGCGGCGCCCACGCGCAGGCGGTCGAGGCGATCGTCCGGGCGCTGGAGACGTTCTGGAAGGCCAAGGCATGATCACCACGGTTCCCGTCAGCGGCGGCGACTTCAGACCCTATGACGTCGTCGTCGGGCGCGGCCTGCTGGCGCGTCTGGGAGAGTACGTCGCGCCGCTGGCGAAGGGACGGACGGTGATCGTGACCGACGAGACTGTCGCCGCGCTACATGGCGGTCAGGCGCTCCGAGCCTTGAAGGCCGCGGGGTTCATGGCGGATCTGGTGGCCGTGCCGGCGGGGGAGGCTTCCAAGTCCTTCTCCGAGTTGGAGCGCGTGCTCGATCAGCTTCTGGCGCGGGGGCTGGATCGCAAGGATGTGGTGGTCGCACTGGGCGGCGGGGTAGTCGGCGATCTCGCCGGACTGGCGGCGGCGCTCTACATGCGCGGCATCGACTTCGTTCAGGTCCCGACGACCCTGCTGGCCCAGGTCGACTCTGCGGTCGGTGGCAAGACCGCGATCGACACCCCGCGCGGCAAGAACCTCGTCGGGGCCTTCCATCAGCCGCGTCTGGTGCTGGCGGACATCGATGTGCTGGCCACCCTGCCGGAACGACAGCTCCGTTCGGGCTGGGCCGAGGTATTGAAGCACGGCCTGATCTGCGACGCCGCCTTCCTCGACTGGCTGTCGGGAGAGGGCGCGGCCGGCGCTTCGGGTGATCCCGAAGCCCTGCATCGCGCCGTCGTGCGCTCGGTCGAGATCAAGAGCGCCATCGTCGGCGAGGACGAGAGGGAGGCCGGGCGTCGCGCCCTGCTGAACCTCGGCCACACCTTCGGTCACGCAATCGAGGCAGAACTGGGCTTCGACGAGACGAAGCTGACCCATGGCGAGGCCGTGGCGCTTGGCTGTGCGATGGCCTTCCGCTTCTCGGCGACGAACGGGCTGTGCAGTGCCGATGATGCCGCCAAAGCCGAGCAGGCGTTTGTCTCGGCCGGTCTGCCCGTCCGGCTGGACGCCGTCGGGCCTTTCAAGGCGGAGGCGCTGGTGGAGCGGATGGCGGGCGACAAGAAGGCCGAAGGCGGCCGCCTGACCCTGATCCTCGCCCACGGTGTCGGCGATGCCTTCGTGGCGAAGGACGTTGACCGGGCGGCGGTGATCGACTTCCTGAAGGTCGAGGGCGCGGCGTGAGCCGGATGGACCTGCCGGTCGTGGTGCTGGAGAACCGCTTCGTCCGTATGGAGCCCCTCACCGACGCGCTCAAGGATGAGGTGCGGGAGGCGCTGAGCTGCGATCCCGAGGCCTGGGAGGGCATGGTCGGGTCGGCCTATGGCGATCAGTTCGACGGCTGGTGGGCGTCCGCCATGGCGGCGATGACGAAGGGCAGTCGCATCCCGTGGGCGGTTCGGCGGGACGGGCTCGTGGTCGGCACGACCAGCCTGTACGAGATCCGGCCGGAGTATCGCCGCTGCGAATTGGGCTCGACCTTCTATCGGCCCGAGGTGCGCGGTGGCGTGCTGAATCCGGCCTGCAAACGGCTGGCGCTCGGCCATGCGTTCGACCACGGCGCGGTGCGGGTCGAGATCGTGACCGACGCCCTGAATGCCCGCAGTCAGGCGGCGATCCGCAAGCTGGGCGCCCAGGACGAGGGCGTGCTGCGCAAGCACAAGATCACCTGGACCGGGCGTGTCCGGGACACCGCGCAGTTCGCCATCCTCGACGAGGACTGGCCGGAGGTGCGCGATCGTCTGGACGCGCGACTGGCTGCTTTCGCCTAGTCGACGGCGCGGCAGTCGGTCGTGGGGCGGCCATCGGCGCTCCACGTCGCCTGAACGCCCTTCCCGCGCAGCTCATAGCCCGAGGCGCGGTACCAGATGCCGTCGGCGGCGCGTTCCTGGAACAGGTCGATAGCCTGACCACTCGAGTTGCGGACGGTCGCCATCTGGCGCGGATTGTCGAAGTCGACCGACAGGCGTTCGCTGTCATTGCACAGATAGACGGTGCGGATGACGCGGTTCACCGCCCGGTCCTGAAGCTCGGCGCCTGTGCGGCGGCGAGCCGTCTGGGCCTCCTGCGCGCGCTCCCGCACTTCATCGCCATCGGTCGGGGCATTGGCGGGTTGCCGTCCGCAGCCGGTGGTCAGCGCCAGAACCATCAGGGCCGGAACGATCAGGGTCTTCATGCGCGAACAAGCCTTGCCGTGGGATCGGCGCATCAACGCGCGCTTTCGGCGGGCGTTCCTTTGCGCCGTGCGCGGAAGAAGGATCGCAGCAGATCGCCGCCCTCCTGCGCCAGCAATCCGCCCTCCGCGACTGGCCGCCAGTGGCAGGTCGGCTGTTCGAAGAAGCGAGGCCCGTGGGCGACCGCGCCGCCCTTCGGATCATCCGCGCCCCAGACCACGCGGCCAATGCGGGCATGGCTGATGGCGCCGGCGCACATGGCGCAGGGCTCCAGCGTCACATAGAGGGTCAGGCCGGTGAGCCTGTAGTTGCCCAGCTTCGCGGCAGCGCGGCGCATGGCGTCGATCTCGGCGTGGGCGGTCGGATCGTGCCCGCCGATGGGGCCGTTGCGGCCCTCCGCGACCACCTCTCCGGTCGATTCATCGACGATCACGCAGCCGACCGGAGTCTCTCCCGCGTCCGCCGCCGCTTGCGCGCAGGCCAAGGCCATGCGCATGAACCGCTCATCATGGCCTTCCATCCCCGAGACAACGACAAGAAGCCGCGCCCGCGTCAAGACGGCGACCGCGACGGCCCCCGCAAACCCTTCGCCAAAGGCCCGCGCGCGGACGGTCCCCGCAAGCCGGGCGGCCCGAAAGTCGGCGGCGGCAAACCCGGTGGAAAGCCCGCCGAATCCGCCGAGCCGAAGCGCACCGAGCGAATCGCCAAGGCCATGGCCCGCGCCGGCATCGCCTCGCGCCGCGAGGTCGAGCGCCTGATCGGTCTGGGCAAGGTGGCGGTGAACGGCAAGATCCTCGACACCCCGGCCACACTGGTGACCCGCGACGACGTGATCACGGTCGACGGCAAGCCGGTGGGTTCGGCCCAGGCGACCCGCGTCTGGCGCTATCACAAGCCCGCCGGTCTGGTGACCTCGCACGGCGATCCGCAGGGCCGCCCGACGGTCTTCGATGCCCTGCCCAGCGGCCTGCCGCGCGTGATCTCGGTCGGTCGTCTCGATCTGAACACCGAGGGCCTGTTGCTGCTGACCAACGACGGCGAGCTGAGCCGCGCGCTGGAACTGCCGTCGACCGAACTGGTCCGCCAGTACCGCGCCCGCGCCCGGGGCCGCGTGACTCAGGCCGATCTGGACAAGCTGAAGGACGGCGTGACCGTCGATGGCGTTCACTACGGCCCGATGGACGCCACGCTGGACAAGGCCAAGGACAAGACCGAGCCCGGAGAACGCGGTCCGGCCAACCTCTGGATCAGCGTCTCGATCACCGAGGGCAAGAACCGCGAGGTCCGCAAGGTGCTGGAGAGCATCGGCCTGACGGTGAACCGCCTGATCCGTCTGGCCTATGGCCCGTTCCAGCTGGGCACCCTGCCGGTCGGATCGGTCGAGGAGGTCGGGCCGCGGGTGATCCGCGAGCTGCTGGCCCAGCACATCCGGCCCGAGAACCTGCCGACCGGCAACTCGGTCGCCACGCCCGCGCCGATCCCCGGCCGCCGCACCTCGGCGCCGATCGTCAAGGGCAGCTCGGGCTCGGCCATGTCCGATCCGTCGCGCAAGCCGAGCCGCGTCCGCGCGGCCGAAGCGGCGGCGGGCGAGGGCGGCGAGACCGGCCGTCGGGCGCCTAAGAAGGACGGCTGGGCCAAGGCCAAGCCGAAGTTCGAGCACACCAAGACCTTCAAGCCGCGCGAACGCACGGCTCCGGCGCGCCCTGAAGAGGGCGAGCGCGGCGAACGGCCGAAGCGGGCGTTCAAGCCGCGCGACGACCAGTTCATCGACGACCGCCGCGAGGGCGGCCGCACGGGTGGCGGCAGCAAGGGGCCGGGCAAGCCGGCGTTCGGCTCCAAACCTTCGAGCGGAGGCCGGAGCTTCGGCAAGCCTGCGGGCGGCGGTGCGGCGCGTCCCGGCGGTTCGCGGCCTTCGGGTCCGCGGTCCGGTCCCGGCGGCGGCGGACGAGGTGGTCCGCGCGGCGGCTCCCGCTAGATGCGGATCGTCGCCGGCAGCCTGAAGGGGCGGGCGATCACTGCGCCCGAGGGCCAGAACACCCGTCCGACCTCGGACCGGGCGCGGCAGGCCATCTTCAATGTGCTGGAGCACGCCGCGTGGGCGGAGCCGCTGGCCGGGGCGCGGGTCATCGACCTGTACGCCGGCTCGGGCGCGCTGGGCTATGAGGCGATCAGCCGGGGCGCGGCCTTCGCCCTGTTCGTCGAGATCGACGACGAGGCGCGCGGCGCGATCCGCGAGAACGCCGACGCCTGGGGCCTGATGGGCCGAACGCGCGTGCACCGGCGCAGCGCCACGGACCTGGGCGTCCGCCCCGGTTCGGACGGCGAGGCCTTCGACATCGCCTTCCTGGACCCGCCGTACCGGCAGGGGTTCGGCGAGCAGACGCTGGCGCGGCTGCTGGAGGGGAACTGGCTGAAGCCCGGCGCGACCGTGGTGTTCGAGCGCGGATCGGACGAGCCGGAGATCGACACGCCCGGCTACGAGCGGCTGGACGCGCGGGACTACGGGGCCGCGCGGGTGCTGTTCCTGAAGGTCGCCGACCCGCTGGCCTGATCGCGCAAGATGGGTCAGGCTCCGGCCATGACCCATCTTGATCGACGCCTGTTCCTCGCCGCCTCGGCCGCAGCCCTGACGCCGGCTCTGGCCACCCCCGCCGTCGCCCGTCAGACGCCGTCCGGCTGGACGACGCGGGCGGCGATGCCTTGGACGGCGCAGGAGGTCTATTGCGCAGTCCGCGGCGACGGGATCGTGGTGGCGGGCGGTCTGGTGGGGCGTCCGGCGGGCGAGCTGCACATCGAGAACCGCACGGGGATCTATCATCCGGCCGGGGATCGCTGGGTCGAGGGGCCGCGCCTGCCCGAGCCGCGCCACCATCCGATGCTGATCGCGGACGGCGACACGGTCTACGCGCTGGGCGGCTATGGCCGGACGGGCGCGGGCGACTGGACGGCGATGACCGAGGTCTGGGCCTTGAGGGGCGAGGCGTGGGAGCCGGCGGGAACGATGCCCGCGCCGCAGAGCGAGACGGTGGGCGTCAGCTACGCCGGGCGGCTGCACCTGATCACCGGCCGCGCCCCGGCGGGGGCCGCGAACGGGCAGTGGAACGATCAGGCCGACATCGCGGACCATCGCGTCTTTCTGCCGGCCGAGGGACGCTGGGAGACGGCCAGGCCCTGTCCGATGGCGCGCAACAGCGCGGCGGCGGCGGTGCTGGACGGGGCGATCTGGGTCGCGGGCGGACGGACGGTCAGCGGCGGCGGCACGGGGCGGCTGGACCGCTACGACCCGCAGGCGGACCACTGGGACACGCTGGCGCCGATCCCGCGCTCGTATGCGGCGAACAATCAGGTCGGCGGCGGGCTGGCGATGGCGGCGGCGAACGGAAAACTGGTCGCGTTCGGCGGCGAGTGGTTCCGGCCCCGCGCGCAGGGCGGCGGCGGCGGGGTGTTCGCCGAGACCTGGATCTACGACCCGGCGACCGATGCGTGGACGCAGGGGCCGGACATGGCGACGCCGCGGCACGGACTGGCGGCGGCGGCCGTGGGCGGTGTGGTCTATGCGATCGCCGGCGGGGCGGTGGTGTCGGGCGGTCGGGCCGTCGGCACGGTCGAGGCCCTGACCGTCTGAGCTCAGGCCCGGTCGATGTCCTCCAGCGCCATGCGGTGATCCTCGATCCGCGTCCGGGCGCGACGGGCATGGCGTTCATAGGAAACGGCTGCGGCGGCGAGGAACACAAGGAAGACGCCATACAGAGGGACCGAAACCGGCCCATCCTCGCGCCACGCCATCACGCCGAGGAAGACCAGCGCGGCGAGGCTGACGGCCTGACCGGCGCGGGCCCATCGCAGGCCGGATCGCGCCTGTAGCATCGCCGCCTCCAGCGCCGCGCGGGGCGTGGCCATGTCGCGGGGCGCGGCGCCGCGACGCGCCCACAGGGTGACGGCCAGACCGAAGACGGCGAAAGCGAAGGCGGCCAGACCGATGAGCACAGCCCCGTGACGGACGGCGACCCAGAGTCCCATGCCGCCGGCCACGACAGCGCCGAGGGCCTCGCCCATGAAGTTCAGCCGGCCCAGCAGGGCGCGGCGGCGCACGAAGCGGGCCGTCAGGTCGGGTTCGGCGTCGGGAGCCGACCGGGTCCATGCCTCGGTCAGATCGTTCCAGTCATCCGGGGGCTGGCGGTCTTCGGGGCGGTTCATGGCTGGCCCTCCGGGTTCATCAGGGTTCGCAGTTCAGCGCGGGCGCGGGTCAGGCGGATCGACACGGTATTGGCGTTCAGGCCCAGCATCCCGGCGATCTCGGCTGGACTGAAGCCTTCCAGCGTCAGGCTGGCCGGCTGGCGCAGGGACAGCGGCAGGCTGCGGACCGCGTCGGCGAGGCGTTCGCGCAGATCGTCGGCCTCGACCCGGTCGTGGGGCGACGGCTCGGTGGAGGGCAGGGCCTCGTCCAGAACAGAGCGCCGCGGGGCGGCGGCCTCGCGTGACACATGGGTCACCGCCCGATTGTGCGCTACGCGGGCGAGGAAGGCCCGGATCGGGGACTCACCGCGCCACGACGGCAGGGCGCGCCAGACGGCCAGAAGGATCTCCTGCTCCAGCTCGCGCCGACGCTCGGGATCGGCCTCGTAGCTGCCGGCGATGCGACGGATCATCGGCCCGTGCTCGCCGACCAGCGCCTCGAAGGTCGCATCCCTGCCCAAACTGTTCGGTCCTCATCGTATCGGCGCCGGAAAGTGGAGCCTGCTCTGAAAGACTCGCCGATCGGCCGGGACTTTCACATCGACACCGGATTTTATCGAGGAGACGAGACCGATGACTGTCGAAACCACCGAAGCCGTCACCAACGCCGCCGCGCCGTCTGGCGTACGCAAGGGCCGGGCGTTTCTCTGGACGATGGCGGGCCTGTTGGCGGTCTGCGCCGTCGGGGCGTGGATTTCTCTGGGCGTGGGGCTGTATCTGGACGTGTCGAAGGGGACGCGCCTGATCCTGGCGGTTGCGGCGGCCCTGTCGACCGAGCTGCTGTTCTGGACGTGCGCGGCGGCGCTGGGCGTGTCGGTGTTCGAGGCCCGCAAGCGGATATGGCGGAAGATCACCGGGCGCGGCTGAAGCCCGGCGCGAGGCCGCAGGCCATGTCATGATCCCGTCGACAAACATGGATTGAGCGCGTCCTGAAAGTAGCCGAGAATGAGGTGGACGCGGCCGGTGAAGCCGCGCGGGGGATTCGAAGAATGAAACCTGTTGCCTTCTCGCTGATGGCCGCGTGCGCGCTGGCGGGCTGTGCATCCACGTCCGGGCCGGTCGCGCCAGTGACGCCCCATACGGCGGCTGTTGCGCCCGCGCCTGTAACGCCGGAGCCGCCCCGGCCGCAGGCGCGCTCCTATCATGTCAGCGATAACGCTATGGGCGACGTCGATGCGGCGCTGGAGCGCGCCGGGGCCTCCGGCAAGCGGGTCCTGCTGGTCATGGGCGCCAACTGGTGCAGCGACAGCCGCGCGCTGGCCGGCTGGCTGGAGACCGAACGGTTCGCCGCCCTGATCGAGCGCAAGTACGAACTGGTGTTCGTGAACATCGGCATGCCCCGCACCGGCGACGGCCACAACCTGGCCATCGCCCGCCGGTTCGGCGTTCCTGAACTGCCGGGACTGCCCAACGTCCTCGTTCTCACCGCCGACGGCACACTGGTGAACCCCTCGACCGCCACCAGCTGGCGCAACGCCGAGAGCCGGTCGGGCGACGCGATCTACGAGGAACTGGCGATGCTGGCCGATCGCGGAGTCTGATCAGCCGCGCCGGCCGAGCTGATCCACCAGCCCTCGCGCCGCGTCGGTGACCTCGGCCCAGGTCACGTCGAAGCCCGCCTCGTCCCCGAACCACGGATCGACCACGCCCTGGCCCTCGCGGCCGGGGACGTGGTCGAGCAGCAGGCTGAGCCGCGCGGTGGCGTCCGCCGGCGCCAGCTTTCGCAGGTCCTTCAGATTGTCGAGGTCCAGCGCCACGATGTGGTCGAAGCGGCGGAAGTCGGCGCGGGTGACCTGACGGGCGCGAAGGGCGGTGATGTCGACGCCGTTGCGGGCCGCCGTGGCGACGGCGCGCGGATCGGGCGGCTCGCCCGCATGCCAGTTCCCGGTGCCGGCCGAGTCGACGATCAGGTCGAGCCGGCGACGCCGCGCCTCCTCACGCAGGGCGGCCTCGGCGAGGGGCGAGCGACAGATGTTGCCGAGGCAGACGAAGAGGATGGAGGGCATGGAGGATGACTGTAGCAAAGAGCAAGTGACGGGCGAGATGGCCAAGCGATTGTAAAATCCTATGGCTTCGACACATCACCAGATTGACGATATGGCGCGAGCGCCTAAACCTATGCGGGAGGCCTCCTCGCATAGCGCGCTGTCGAAACTGCGGCGTCTGACTCAACGTCTGATACAAAAGGCCCGACGACCGTGACGAATGGTCCGCCCCGTCGGAGAAGGAGGAGGCCTCACCCATGTCCACGTTGTCGCCCGACCTGATGAGCGTCGCTGCTCTGCACGCGAAACTGGGCATCGGCAACGCAGAGGCGAAGTTCCTCTCTCGGCATGTGCGTTATCGATACCGGGCGGCGCAAATACCGAAACGCCGCGGCGGCAATCGCACGCTCTTGGCACCTGATGATCGGCTTAAGTTTCATCAGCGTGAACTGCTCGATCTCCTGACGCCTCTATATCGGTCAAAGCCAGCCGTTCACGGATTCGTTGCCGACCGGAGCCCGATCACCAACGCCAACGCGCACCAAGGCCGGCCATATCTGCTGAACCTTGATCTCTCCAACTACTTCGGAGCCATCACCCGCAATCGTGTGAAGGGTGTTCTGATCGCTGTCGGGATACCTACAGCTGTCGCAGAATCAATCTGCGATTTAACGGTGGTCGACAATCAGCTACCCCAAGGTGCGCCGACCTCTCCACTGTTGGCCAACATGGTTACTTTTCGTCTTGATAAAGATCTTACAGCATTCGCCAAGACTCATCGCCTGAGATACACCCGGTACGCTGACGATATAACATTCTCGAGCTATGTCAGGCCCACAGTATTATTCGTAGATGCCGAGCCGTTTCCCGGTAGGATTGATATATCTGACATTGCCCCCGCTCTGTCTGGCCTGATTACGGGTAATAATTTTTCTCTCAATCCTGACAAGGCGAGATACTGCGCTCAGAAGACTCGTAAGCAAGTGACGGGTTTAGTTGTTAACGAGTTCACAAATGTGAGGCGCGATTTCGTGAGAAATGTTCGATCGAGCCTATATCGAATGGAAACTCTCGGTTTGAACGCAGCCGAGCTTGAGTACCAAGCCAAGTACGGGTCGAAATCTCAAATTTCTTCGGTAGTGCGGGGTAGGCTCGAGTGGATTGCGCAGGTCAGAGGTCGAAGCTTCGACCCATATCGTGTACTCGCAGCGAGATTTAACCTTCTCTACCCGGATTCACCGCTCCGTATAGATCCGACGAACGAGGAAATTTTAGACAGGGCGATATTCGTCGTTGAGTACGGGAAGGGCAAGAAGATGAGTCAAGGCTCTGCGTTCTTCCTTGACGGAGTCGGACTGGTAACGGCTCATCATGTCCTAGCTAAGATGCCTTCTGGCTGGGCCACGCTCTATCGTGCGGCCAGTCCAACGATCAAATATCAAGCGCGCATGAGCTCCAAAGCCTGCTCACATCGCGACCTGGCGATACTCGAACACAACGTACCAACGCATGAGCAAGCCTTCTTGAAGCAGGCCGCAGGAGTCGATCGTATCAAAGCCACGGTTACAGTGGTCGGATATCCAGATTTTGGTCCGGGCGACAATCTGATCCAAAAGCAGGGACGGATCGTGGGTCGGAATATCAAGAGCGCAGTGAGATACGTCGAAGTTGACATGCAAGTTGGTGATGGGTTGAGCGGCGCACCAATTATCAATGATCGCTATGAAGTCGTTGCTGTCGGGCACAAGGGCGGCCCTCAAGAATCAAAACAGCTAGGCATCGATATTGTGGAGATCAGCGGCCTCTGATGCGCCGGAGCAGAATCCTGAGTCACACACGGCAAACCTACCGCCGCCCGAACAGCTTCTCCAGATCCCCCAGCTTCAGCTCCACATAGGTCGGCCTTCCGTGGTTGCACTGGCCGCTGTGCGGGGTGGCTTCCATCTGCCTGAGAAGGGCGTTCATCTCCGGGGCGGACAGAACGCGGCCGGCGCGGACGCTGCCGTGGCACGCCATCGTCCCGCAGACCTCGGCCATGCGCTCCTTCAGCGACAGGGCGGCGCCGTGTTCGGCGAGGTCGTCGGCGATGTCGCGGATCAGGCCCTGGACGTCCGTGTCGCCCAGCAGGGCCGGGGTCTCGCGGACGAGGACGGCGCCGGCGCCGAAGGGCTCGACGATCAGGCCCAGCTCGGCAAGTTCATCCGCCTTGCCGGCGACGCGCTCGGCCTCGGCGGGGTCCAGTTCGACGACTTCGGGCGCGAGCAGGGCCTGCCGGGTGACGGCGCCCTCGGCCATCTGGGCTTTCATCCGCTCATAGACGAGGCGCTCGTGCGCCGCGTGCTGGTCGACGACGACCAGACCGTCGCGGGTCTGGGCGACGATGTAGGTGCCGTGGAGCTGGGCGCGGGCGGCGCCGAGGGGGAAGTCGATCTCCGAGGGCGGAAGGGATGGGGGATTGGGAATTGGGGATTGGGGTGAGCTCAACCCCGGCGGCAGCAGGTCCTCGACGCGGGCCGAGCGTTCGTTGAGGCCGGGGAGGATCTGGGCGCTCTGGGAGGCTGGAGCGGCCCAGCCCTGCCAGCCGCTCCAGCCCTGGGCCGAGGGGGAGGTGGGGCTGTATGCGGGGGCGGCGACGCCTTCGTGGGCGCGGAAGCCGCTGAGCGCGTCTGCGGCGACGGTCGTCGAGGCTCGGTGACCGGCAGCGGCGAGGGCGTGGCGCAGGGCGCCGACGATGAGGCCGCGCACGAGGGCGGGGTCGCGGAAACGGACCTCGGCCTTCGCCGGGTGGACGTTCACGTCGACGTACAGCGGATCGATGTCGAGGAAGAGGACGGCGGCCGGGTGGCGGTCGCGGGCGAGGAAGTCGGCGTAGGCGCCGCGCAGGGCGCCTTGCAGCAGGCGATCCTTCACCGGGCGGCCGTTGACGAACAGATACTGGTGGGCGGCGTTGCCTCTGGAGTAGGTCGGCAGGCCCGCATAGCCGGTCAGGCGGACGCCGTCGCGTTCCTGATCGATCAGCAGGGCGTTGGCCTCGAAGTCCCGGCCCAGCAGGGCGGCGAGGCGCTTCAGCCGGCCGTGGTCGCCGGGGTGTTCGGGGGGCAGGCGCAGCACGGTCTTGCCGTCGAGGTCGAGGGTGAAGGCGACGGCCTCGTGCGCCATGGCCTGGCGCTTGATCTCTTCCGAGATAGCCATGGCCTCGGCGCGCTCGGATTTCATGAACTTCAGGCGCGCAGGCGTAGCGTAGAAGAGGTCGCGGACCTCGACGCGGGCGCCGTGCGGGCCGGGGAAGCCGGCGGGGGCGACGGGGCGCTGGTCGCCGCCCTCGACGGTGATCTGGTGCGCGTCTCCGCCTTCTTTCGGGCGGCTGGTGATGGTCAGGCGGGCGACCGAGCCGATCGAGGGCAGGGCCTCGCCGCGGAAGCCCAGGGTGTGGATGCGCAGCAGGTCGACGTCGCCGGCGTCGTCGGGCTCGAGCTTGGATGTGGCGTGCCGCTCGACGCACAGGGCCAGCTGATCCGGCGCCATGCCGTGCCCGTCGTCGGCGATCAGGATGCGGCTGAGGCCCCCGCCGTCTGCCTGGATCTCGATGCGGCCGGCCCCCGCGTCCAGCGCGTTCTCGACCAGCTCCTTGATGGCGCTGGACGGCCGCTCGACCACCTCTCCGGCGGCGATGCGGTTCACGGTCTCGGGAGGAAGGCGACGGATCGGCATGGATTCGCAAGTATGGCGTGGTTTGGGAGGGGCAAGAAGGGGCGATGGAGAGGTGAGGCGGCGTGCGACTTGGCTGAATCCCCCCCGGACGCTAGAGCATCGCTTCCCAAGGAGACTGACCATGCACGATATCCGCGCCATCCGTGACAACCCCGCCGCCTTCGTGGCCGGGTGGTCGTCGCGCGGGGTCGAGGAGGCCGACGGGCTGGTGGCGGACCTGCTGCGGCTGGACAAGGAGCTGCGCGCCGCCCAGACGGCGGGGCAGGACGCGCTGTCGAAGCGCAACGCGGCGTCGAAGCTGATCGGCGCGGCCATGGCCAAGAAGGACATGGCCGAGGCGGATCGCCTGAAGGCCGAGGTCGAGACGCTGAAGGGCGATATCGCGGCGGCGGAAGAGGTCGAGGCGAGCGTCGGCAAGGAGTTGCGCGACCTGCTGGCGGGGCTGAAGAACCTGGCCGCCGACGACGTGCCGGATGGCGAGGACGAGGCCGGCAACGTCGAGGTCTCGCGTTGGGGCACGCCGCGCGAGGGCGGCCCGGCCAAGGATCACGCCGATCTGGGCGAGGCCCTGGGCCTGCTGGATTTCGAGGCGGCGGCGAAGATGTCGGGCTCGCGCTTCGCGGTGCTGAAGGGTCAGCTGGCGCGGCTGGAGCGGGCTGTGGCCCAGTTCATGATCGACGTGCAGACGGACCAGCACGGCTATCTGGAGGTCGCCTCGCCCTACATGGTCAAGGCCGAAGCCATGTTCGGCACGGGCCAACTGCCGAAGTTCGAGGAGGACCTGTTCAGGGCCGGCGAGCACTACCTCATTCCCACCGCCGAGGTCTCCCTGACCAACCTCGTGCGCGAACAGATCCTGCCTGAGGGCGAGATTGCGCAGCCGATCCGGATGACGGCGCTGACGCCCTGCTTCCGGGCCGAGGCGGGCTCGGCCGGGCGCGATACGCGCGGCCTGATCCGCCAGCACCAGTTCACCAAGGTCGAGCTGGTCTCGATCACCCGGCCGGAGGACTCCGACGCCGAGCACGAGCGGATGGTGGGCTGCGCCGAGGCGATCCTGCAGGCGCTGGAGCTGCCGTACCGCAAGATGCTGCTGTGCAAGGGCGACATGGGCTTCTCGGCCCGCAAGACCTACGATCTGGAGGTCTGGCTGCCGTCGCAGGGGACCTATCGCGAGATCAGCTCCTGCTCGAACTGCGGGGACTTCCAGGCCCGGCGCATGGACGCCCGGTTCAAGCGGGACGGCGAGAAGAAGACCGAGTTCGTGCACACGCTGAACGGCTCGGGTCTGGCGGTCGGCCGCACACTGGTGGCCATCATGGAGAACTATCAGCAGGACGACGGCACGATCCGCGTGCCGGCGGCGCTGGCTCCCTACATGGGCGGACTGGCGCAGGTCGGCTGACCGGCGACGGATCGGCGGACCCGATCCGTTTGCCATGCATTGGCGTATCGAAAAGCACGGGATGGTCACGCACCTGTCGCAAGATTGCGGCCAAGGTCGGCCATCAGAAGCGGAAGGACACGAGTATGCGTAAGACCCTGATCCTCACCGGAGCCGTGACGGCGGCGCTCGCCCTGACCGGCTGCGCCTCGGCGGGCGGCAACGACGCGCCGCCGCCGTCGTGGTTCAACGCCTCGGGAACCACGTTCGAGGGTTGGGCCCGGGTGCAGGGCGACGAAATCCGCCTGTTCCAGGAAGAGCGCGACCTCACGCTGGGCTTCCCCGGCGACTGCGTCAGCGCGGCCCTGCCGCGCAGCGTGCAGGAGACCGCGCGCGACGTGTCGAGCCGCAAGATCCGCCTGACGGGCCGCGCCGTGGCCTGGGCCGAGCGCGACGGAGCCCAGACCTGGAACTGGCAGGGGACCCGCATCACCAACCTGTGCGGCCGGGACACGATCGTGCTGGCCGACCGGGTCGAGGTGGTGCAGTAGGCCGCACCCTTCGCCCGTCAGGCGAGCGGAGGATTTTTCGGATGCGCTCGGGCGGTCTTCAGACTAGTCAAACCCGACCATGAGAATCCTTCTGACCAACGACGACGGCATCGAGGCCGAGGGCCTTGAGTGTCTGGAGCGCATCGCCCGCACCCTGTCGGACGACGTCTGGGTGTGCGCGCCGCAGACCGAGCAGTCGGCCAAGGGCAGGGGCATCACCCTGACCGAACCGCTGCGCGTGAACCGGTTCGGCGAGAAGCGCTTCGCGGTGACCGGAACGCCGACGGACTGCGTGATCCTGGCGGTCAACGATCTGATGCCAGAGAAGCCGGATCTGGTGCTGTCGGGCGTCAATCGCGGGCACAACGTCGGCGAGGACGTCAGCTACTCCGGCACGGTCGCCGGGGCGTTGCAGGGCATGGCCTTCGGCATTCGCTCGATCGCGTTGAGCCAGAGCCTCGAGCGCTTCCACGACGAGGTGACCGCGCACTGGGAGACGGCCGAGGCCTTCGCCCCCGCCATCATCAGCCGCCTTCTGGCCCAGCCGTGGGCGAACGGAGTGGTGATGAACCTGAACTTCCCGAACCGGAAACCGGAGGACGTGACCGAGGTCGAGGTGACGCGTCAGGGCTTCCGCGATATCGGCGAGATGCACGCCATTCGGCGCACCGATCTGCGCGGCCGCGACTACTACTGGATGAGCTTCCGCGGCGAGAAGCAGGAGCATGCCGAGGGCACCGACCTGCGCGCGATGGACGAGGGCCGGATTTCGGTCAGCCCCCTGCATATCGACCTGACCCATATGTCCAGCGTCAACGACCTGAAGAAGGTGCTGGGCGGCGCCCCGCCGAAGACGGTGGCCGCCGAATGAAGCTGAACGACGACCGTGCCGGCCGGCTGATTCTGGGTCTGAGGCAGCAGGGGGTCACCGATCCGCGCGTGCTGACGGCCATGGAATCGATCGACCGCGCGGTCTTCGTGCACGAGAAATTCCTCGATCAGGCGTGGGAGGATCAGGCCCTGCCGATCGACTGCGCCCAGACGATCAGCCAGCCCTACATCGTCGGCCTGATGACCCAGGCGCTGGACGTTCAGGCGCGCCACCGGGTGCTGGAGATCGGCACCGGCAGCGGCTACCAAGCCGCGGTGCTGAGCCGGCTGGCGCGCTATGTGTACTCGGTGGAGCGCTACCGCAGCCTGCTGACCGAGGCCGAGGCCAAGCTGCGGCAGCTCGACATCGACAATGTCATCACCCGCCACGGCGACGGCGGTCTGGGCTGGCCCGAACAGGCGCCGTTCGACCGGATCATGGTCACGGCCGCGGCGCCGGGCGAGCCGACCGAGCTGCTGAAGCAGCTCAAGCCCGGCGGGGTGCTGGTCTGTCCGGTGGGGCGCAGCTCGGTGCAGATGCTGCACCGCTACGTCGGCCAGCCCGACGGCAGCTTCCGCCGCGAGAGCCTGACCGAGGTGCGGTTCGTGCCGCTTGTCGAGGGTACGGCTAAAGAAGGCTAGGGTAAGGTCCGATTAACCTTCCCGCCCAACTTTGGCGCGGTTCGTGGGGTCTAGGTTCGCGAACTGCGGGCGGCCGGAATCAGGAGCGGGCGAATGGCGATGAACGGCGGACTTCGGGTTCTGGTGTTGTTGGGTGCGGCCAGCGTCTTGGCGGCCTGTTCGACCTATCCGACCGAGCCTCGCTATTCCGTCTATCCGACCGCGCCGCGCGGCGCGGCCCCTGCACCCGGCGCCTATGATACGCCCGCACCGACCGGAGAGGGCGTGATCGGGCGCACCGATCCAGCGACGGAGTCTCCGCTGCCGCGCGGGGCGCCGGTGGCGACGATCGAGGGCGGGGCGCTGGATGCGCCGATCACGGTCTCTCCGCGTCCCTACACCGAGGTTCCCTACAATCCGGGCGGTCGCGCGCCGGCCGCCGGTCCGGCGTCCGAAGGTTTCACCACCCCGCCGCCGCCGTCGTCGAGCGGTGGAGCCGTGCGGCCGGGCGCCAGCTATACGATCCAGTCCGGCGACACGATCTCCGGCATCGGCCGTCGTTTCCAGACGCCCATCCAGCAGCTGATCGACCTGAACGCCCTCGGGCCGCGCGCGGATATCTCGCCGGGCCAGCGCCTGATTCTGCCGGAAGGCGCGATCGATGTGGGCGGCGATCCCTATGCGACCGGCCCATCGCCGGTCGGCGTGGTGACGCCGAACGAAGGCGTGCCTCCGCCGCCCCCGGCGCCGCCCCGTCCAGCCACGCCGCCGCCCGCCCGCCAGCCGGCCGCGACCGCGCCGCCGGCCGCTGCGCCTGCGACAACCAATGTGGGCCTCGATTGGCCTCTGCGCGGGGACATCCTGCGTCGCTTCGGCCCGGTGGGCATGGGCGAGCGCAACAACGGCATCAACATCGGCGCTACGGCCGGAGCCGAGGTCCGCGCCGCGGCGGCCGGCCGGGTCGGCTATGTCGGCGACGACCTCGCGGGGCAGGGGCTGACGGTCCTGATCGTGCACCGCGAAGGCTGGCGGACGGTCTATGGCCACCTCGGCAGCGCGTCGGTCCGGGACGGTGACGAGATCCGCGCAGGTCAGGTGATTGGCACCGCCGGCACCACGGCCGGCGATGGCCGACCGTCGATCCATTTCGAGACCTGGCGCATGCGCGGGGACGAGCCGAACGCGGTCGATCCGCTGACCGTGTTGCCGCGATAACGCACGCTTTGCGGCGTGCCCTCGCGTCGCGTTGCAAAGTGTGACGGCGCACCCTAGTTTCCGCGCCTCATTTTGACCGGGGCGCCTGCGGAAGGCCGCCTCTTCGGGGAAACGCTGATGACGTCTGCCGACGGCGGCCTTATGGCCCAACTGATCACCTTCCTGCCGTTCATCGGCCTGATCGTGCTCTTCTACTTCCTGATGATCCGTCCGCAGCAGAAGCAGATGAAGGCGCACCAGGCCATGGTCGCGGCCCTGAAGCGCGGCGACACCGTCACCTTGTCGAACGGCATGATCGGCAAGGTCACCCGCGTCGAGAACGACGAGGCCATGGTCGAGATCTCGCAGGGCGTGAACGTCCGCGTGGTCAAGTCGATGATCAGCCAGGTCGGCGCCCGCACCGCCATCGCGGCCAACGACGCCAAGGCCTGATCGGCGCACTGAAAGGCTGGGGCGACCCGCATGATCCATCTGTCTCGCTGGAAGATCACTCTTCTCGCCCTGTCCCTTCTGTTCGGGTTGTTGTTCGCCTTCCCGAATGTCCTGAGCCAAGCCCAGCGCGATGCGCTGCCGTCGTGGCTGCCCTCGAGCGGCGTCAATCTCGGCCTCGACCTGCAGGGCGGTTCATACCTGCTGCTGGAAGTCGACACCCCGGCGATGAGCGAGAAGCGTCTCTCCAACCTCGGTGAGGATACGCGCAGCATCCTGCAGGAAGCGGGCGTCGGCGTGAGCGCCATCGCCCGGCAGGGCAACGGCGTCGTGATCACCCTCGCCGATCCGGCGCAGATGGATACGGCCCTGACGTCGATGCGGGCGCTGCTCAACACCGGCACGGCCGGCGTTCCGAACCGGACGGTTACCCGTCAGGGCGACAACCGTATCCGCTACGCGTACACCGACCAGGCCATGGCGGCGATGCCGGCCGAGGCCGTCAGCCAGTCGATCGAGGTCGTTCGCCGTCGTCTGGACTCGAGCGGCACCAAGGAAATCTCGATTGCTCGCCAAGGCGCCGAGCGCATCGTCGTTCAGGCTCCGGGCCAGAGCGATCCGGCCGAACTGGAACGTCTGGTGGGCCAGACCGCCCAGCTAACCTTCCAGATGGTGAACAGCGATCCGCAGGCCATGCGCGACGCCATCGCCGGCACGGTGCCTCCGGGCTATCTGCTGGTGATGGACATCGACGGCGCCACGCCGCTGCTGGTCGAGCGCCGCATCATGGTATCGGGCGAGAATCTGACCCGCGCCGGCGTTGGCACCGATCAGAACAGCCGCACCGCCATCGACTTCCGCTTCGACGGCGTCGGCGGACGCCGCTTTGGCGCAGCCACGGCCGCCAACCTGGGCGAGCGCTTCGCCATCCTGCTGGACGGCAAGGTCATCTCGGCCCCGACCATCCAGAGCGCCATCACCGGCGGCAGCGGCCAGATCACCGGCAACTTCTCCCTGGCGGAGGCCTCCGAGCTCGTGAACCTGCTGAACGGCGGCGCCCTGCCGGCTCCGTTGAAGGTCGAGGAGCGCCGGACCGTGACCGCCGAACTGGGCGCAGACGCCGTGCGTAACGGCGCGATCTCGACCGCCGTCGGCTTCATCATCATCGTCGCCTTCATGCTGGGCGCCTACGGTCTGCTGTTCGGCGGCATCTCGGTCATCGGTCTGCTGCTGAACGGCCTGCTGATCATCGCCTCCATGTCGCTGATCGGCGCGACCCTGACCCTGCCGGGCATCGCCGGTCTGGTGTTGACCTTCGCCGTGGCCGTGGATGCCAACGTGCTGATCTACGAGCGGATGCGCGACGAGGCCCGACAGGGACGCAGCGTCATCGCTTCGGCGGACGCCGGCTTCAACAAGGCCATGGGCACCATCGTGGACGCCAACCTGACAACCCTGGTCGCCGCGCTGATCATGTTCATCTTCGGCGCCGGCCCGGTCCGCGGCTTCGCCTGGACCCTGACTATCGGCGTCTTCACCTCGATGCTGTCCTCGGTGCTGGTCGCCCAGGTGGGCGTCGGCCTGTGGCTGAAGTACGCTAAACCCAAGACACTGCCGATCTCCGAGGGCGTTGCGCCTCCGGCCGGCAAGACCGCCAAAGCGGCGGCGGAGTAAGACGATGCGTGGTTGGCCTCTCATCAAACTGCTGCCGCAGAAGACGAACTTCCGCTTCGTGAAGTACGCGCTACCGGCGGGCATCCTGTCGGTCGTGCTGTCGGTCGCCTCGATCGTCGGCTGCTTCTATCCCGGCCTGAATATGGGCATCGACTTCCGCGGGGGCGCCTCGATCGAGGTGTCCAAGCCTGCGGGCGTGGTGCTCGAACTCGACCAGTTGCGCGGCGCGGTCGGCGAACTGGGGCTGGGCGATGTCCAGGTGCAGGGCATCGCCAGACGCGACAACAACGCGGCCGACGGCTCCAGCGCCGTGGTCCGCTTCCAGATCCCGGAAGGCAGTGACCAGAGCGCCATTGTTCAGCGCGTGGAAGGTGCGATCAGCGAAAGCGTCGGGCAGGTGACCTATTCGGGCGTCGAGGTCGTGGGCTCCAAGGTCTCGGGCGAGCTGTTCCAGTCCGGCCTGCTGGCGCTCGGCGCGGCCATCGTCCTGATGTTCCTCTACATCTGGTTCCGGTTCGAGCCCCAGTTCGGCTTCGGCGCGGTCATCGGCCTGCTGCACGACGTAGTGCTGACGTTCGGCCTGATCGTCATCATGCGCCTCGAGTTCAGCCTGAACATGGTCGCCGCCATCCTGACGGTCATCGGCTATTCGATGAACGACACCGTCGTCGTGTTCGACCGCCTTCGCGAGAACCTGCGCAAGTACAAGACCATGCCGCTGGCCGAAGTGATCGACCTGTCGCTGAACGAGACCCTGAGCCGTACGATCATCACCGGCGTCACCGCCGTCATGGTTCTGGCGGCGCTGGCCTTCCTCGGCGGCGAGGCCCTGTACGGCTTCTCGATCGCCCTGATGTTCGGCATCGTGATTGGCACCTACTCATCGATCTACGTCGGCGCGCCGATCATCCTGCTGTGGGGCGTGAAGCGCGGCGGCAAGGCCGAAGACGACACCAAGCCGATCAAGCTGGGCATGGCCTCGCGTCCGTAAGGCGCGATATCAGCCAGACCAATCGGGGCCGGGGAGGGCGACCTTCCCGGCCCTTCGTTTCTACAGGGAGCCGATGAGCGCACAGGGCACGACGCTGGACGAACAGGTCCGCACCGCCGACATCGACCGCTGGCTGGCCAGCCGCTTCGTGGCGGACGAAGGCCTGCGCGCCGACCTGATCGTGCTGTACGCCTTCGAGGCGGAACTGATGGCCATCCCGTCGCGGGTGACCCAGCCGCTGCTGGCCGAGATGCGCTACGCCTGGTGGCGGGAGCAGATGGACGGCGTCTTCTCCGGCGTGCCGCGCAAGGGCCATCCGGTGTTGGAGGCCCTGACGGACGTCGTCGTCCGCCACGCCCTGCCGCGCGAGCCCTTCGACGCCCTGATCGAGGCGCACATCGGCCGGGTCCACGGCGAACCGCACGATCTGGACGCCTTCTATGTCGGCCCGACGCAGGCGGCGGTGCATGTGCTGGCCGGGGCGGGGTTCGATGACGCGGTGGCTCCGGCGGCGCGGGTCAGAGCTTTGGCCCAGACGGGGCAGACGGATCAGGCGCGCGCGCTGCGGGGCGAGGCGAACCGGGCGCTGAAGGCCTTGCCGGCATCGGCCTTCCCGGCGGTCGCGCCGGCGGCCCTGCTGAAGCCGGATGCGCCGGAAGCGGTGAAGCGGCTGCGGCTGACCTGGGCTGTGGCGACCGGGCGGATCTGAGCGAGCCCGCTCAGATGTCCAGGTGCAGGAACTGGTTGAAGTCCGTCGCCTCATAGCCGCCGAATGCGTCGCCGTTGGCGAAGCCGCGTCGGCGATACAGGGCGAGCGCGGGTTCGAACGCATCGCCTGAGCCGGTCTCGAGACTCAGGCGCGTCAGGCCGCGGACGCGGGCCTCGGCGATCAGGTGCTCCAGCAGAGCCGCAGCCACGCCTTGACGCAGATGCTCCGGGTGGGTGCGCATGGACTTCAGCTCGCCGACGCCGCCCGGGTGCTGACGCAGGGCGCCGATGCCGGCGATGGCCTCGCCCCGCCAGACGGTCCAGACCGTGATGTCCGGGCCGCTCAGCGCTGACAGATCGAGCGCATGCACGGACTCCGGCGGTGAATACGCCTGCATGCCGCGCAGGTGCAGCGCCAGCAGGTCGCGGGTCGGCTGGCCAGAGAGGTCGTCGATGCGGATGTCGAACGGCTGGCTCATGGATACTCCGTGACCCCGGCAGGCCAGACGGCCTTGTTGGGCGAGTTCTCGAAGGCCCAGCGGATGAAGCGGGCGGTGCTGTGCGCCCCGGCGAGCATCAGGGGGCGGGGCAGGCGCTCGGGCTGGTCGTGCATGGCGCGGGCCCAGGCAGGGAGCAGGTCCATGCCCGCCTGCATGATGACCCCGGCCGCCAGATCCACCGAGGCCTGACCCACGGTCTGGCGCATCACCATCGCGGCGACCTCGTGCGTGCGCGCATCGGCGCGCAATTCGGAGCGGTAGCTCTGGATCAGGGCCTCGGCCTCGGCGCGGGTGCGCGGAACCGGCGCGGCATGCAGGGCCTCGCCCATCCGCGCCATGTCGGCGAAATAGGCGTCCTGCCGAGCCATCGACATGTCCGGTTCGGCATAGCGGATCCACGAGTCGAGGAAGCTGATCGTCTCGGTGACATGGACCCAGGCCAGCAGGTGCGGGTCCGAGACGCGGTACGGCGTGCCGTCCGGCAGCGTCCCTGACAGTTTCGCGTGAATGCGATTGACCTTGTCGATGGCGGCGCGGCCGGCATCGGCGTGGTCATAGGTCGTGGTGGCGATAAACTTCGCCGTCCGGCGCAGCCGGCCATGCATGTCGGCGCGGAAGTCGGAATGATCCCAGACACCCGCCAGCACCGCCGGGTGGAGCATCTGCAGCAGCAGGCCGGACACGCCGCCGATCATCATGGTGACGACGTCGCCGTTGACCTGCCATGCGACCTCGTCGGGAGAGAAAAGGGCGTCGGCGCGACGCAGCACCGGACGCTCGCCCTTGTCGGCGTCGTTGAACACATCGGTGATCTTCCGGCGCACCGCGCGGCGGGCGAAGTCGAGGACTGACATCGGGGAGGCTCCGTACGCCCTGTCTAGCCGCGACTTCGCTGCCTGCGAAGCCTCAGGCCTGACCGGCGGGCGGTTGCAGCGACAGGATCTTGCGATCCAGCCGGGCGACTTCGTCCTCCAGCCGCGCCTTCTCGGACGCCATGTCGACCGGAGTGCCGTCGTCGTAGGTGATCTGCGCGCCCTTCGCGATCAGGTCGAGGCGATAGAGCAGGGTGGTGCGGCGGTCGATCAGGCGGCCGAGTTCGTTGTCTTCGGACATCAGACGGCCGCGTCCCGCCAGGCCTTGAGGGCCTCCATCGCGCGGATGCTCATCAGCCGCTTCTTGGCCCGGCCGCGCTCCTTGGGATGGATGCGCTTGCCGTCATCGTCGACCTTCGGCGCCTCCAGCGGCGGCAGCAGGCCGTAGTTGATGTTCATCGGCTGGAACTTCGATCCCTCGAGGTGTCCGCCCGTGATGTGCTCGACCAGCGCTCCCATGGCCGTCTCCGCCGGCGGCGGGGCGAGGTCGCGGCCCAGAGCCTGCGCGGCGGCCAGACGGCCGGTCAGCAAGCCCATGGCGGCGCTCTCGACGTAGCCCTCGACACCCGTGACCTGTCCGGCGAAGCGCAGGCGCGGCATCGACTTCAGGCGCAGCTGACGATCCAGCAGCTTCGGGCTGTTCAGGAAAGTGTTGCGGTGCAGGCCGCCCAGACGCGCGAACTGCGCATCCTGCAGACCCGGGATCATGCGGAAGACGTCGGTCTGGGCGCCGTGCTTCAGCTTGGTCTGGAAGCCGACCATGTTGAACAGGGTGCCAAGCGCATTGTCCTGACGCAGCTGGACGATGGCGTGCGCCTTGACCGTCGGGTTGCGCGGATTGGTCAGGCCGACCGGCTTCATCGGGCCGTGGCGCAGGGTTTCGCGACCGCGCTCTGCCATGACCTCGATCGGCAGGCAGCCGTCGAAATAGGGGACGTTCTCCCAATCCTTGAACTCGGCCTTGGGTCCGTCCAGCAGGGCGTCGATGAAGGCCTCGTACTGGGGCTTGTCCATCGGCAGGTTGATATAGGCCGCCGCGTCGCCGCCCGGACCCTCTTTGTCATAGCGCGACTGACGCCAGGCGATGTCGAAGTCGATCGAGTCGGCGTGGACGATGGGGGCGATGGCGTCGAAGAAGCTGAGGCTCTCCTCGCCGGTGGCCTTCAGGATGGCGTCGGCGAGGGCGGGGGAGGTCAGCGGGCCGGTGGCGACGATGACGTTGTCCCATTCCTCGGGCGGCAGTCCGGCGATCTCCTCGCGCACTATGGTGACCAGCGGATGGGCTTCCAGCTTCGCCGTCACAGCCTGCGAGAACTGGTCGCGGTCCACGGCAAGGGCGCCGCCGGCGGGCACCATGTTGGCATCTCCGCAAGCCATGATGATCGAATCCAGCGCGCGCATCTCGGCGTGCAGCAGGCCGACGGCGTTGAACTCCCAGTCGTCCGAGCGGAAGGAGTTGGAGCACACCAGCTCGGCAAGGCCGTCGGTGTGGTGGGCGTCGGTCCTGATGCCCGGCACGCCGCGCATCTCGTGCAGGATCACGGGCACGCCGGCATTGGCGATCTGCCACGCGGCTTCCGAACCGGCGAGGCCGCCGCCGATGACATGAATGGGTTTGGGAGCTGCCGTCATGCGCGGCTTCTAGCGACGCAGCGCCAAGGTCGCTAGGCTGACGCTTCGACTTTGGAGGGCATGATGGCTTTTTCGGCGACCGACGCGGCACTTGAAGGCTTCCGGATCGGAAGGCACCAACCGAAGGTGATGCTGTTCTGGGCTCTCGCCTCGCTGATCATCAGCCTGGTCAGCTCGGCGTTGATCGTCGCCCTTTTCGGTGACTCGATGAGCCAACTGATCGCCGCCAGCAACACGCCGGCCACCGATCCGGCGGAGGTTGCGGCCTTGTTCGGACAGATGGCGGGCATGTACGCGGTACTGCTGCCTTTCGTGCTGCTGATTTTCTCGATCTTCACCGGTGCGGTCTATCGGGCGGTTCTTCGGCCGACCGAATCCGGCATGGCCTACCTGCGGCTGGGCGCCACCGAACTGCGCCTCGCCGTGGTGCTGGTCGCACTCTGGGCGCTGTCGATCGTCCTGACGTTCGCACTGGCGCTGTGCATCGGCGTGATCGCTGCGGTTATCGCCATGGCCGCCGGAGGTGGCGGCGCTGGCGCGGGGATCGCCACCGCCCTGATCGTTCTTGTGCTTTATCTGGTCATGATCGCCGGACTGCTGGCGTTCTGGGTCAAGTTTTCGTTCGCCGCACCGATGACCTTCGCCGAAGGGCGGATCCGGATCTTCCAGTCCTGGAAGGCGACGAAGGGGCATTTCTGGCCGTTGCTCGGCGCTTATGTGCTCGCCGGCATTCTGGGGATCATGGTGTCCTTCCTCGGTAGCGCCATCAGCTTCGCCTTCATGATGGCCCTGAGCGGCGCTTCAGCCGGCTCGCTGGATGCAATGTTCCAGATGCTGCAAGCCGATTACACCAGCCTCCAGAGCTTCTTCACGGCGCCGATGATCGCCAATCTGGTGGTGACCTCGTTCTTCTCGGCCCTGACCTACGCCATCTTCCTGGCGCCGCCGGCGGTGGCCTATCGCGACATCGTCGGCGACAAGGGCGCGGCCCGGAGCTGATCCGGGCCTGAGCCGGCTCAGGCGCTCTTGCGCGCCTTGGCCGGCTTGGCTTCAGCCTTCAGGTCCGCCACGCGCGCCCTGCGGCGCTCCTCATGGCGGTCCAGCACCTCCTTCAGGTATTTGCCGGTCCAGCTCTTCGGATTGGCCGCGACCTCTTCCGGCGTGCCGACCGCGACGATCTCACCGCCGCCTTCACCGCCCTCGGGACCGAAGTCCAGCAGCCAGTCGGCGACCTTGATGACATCGAGATTGTGCTCGATCACCACGATGGTGTTGCCGCTCTCGACCAGCTCCTGAAGCACCTCCAGCAGCTTGCGGGTGTCCTCGAAATGCAGGCCCGTTGTCGGCTCGTCGAGGATATAGAGCGTCTTGCCGGTGGCGCGCTTGGACAGCTCCTTCGACAGCTTGACCCGTTGGGCCTCGCCGCCGGACAGGGTCGTCGCCGACTGGCCGACCTGGACATAGCCCAAGCCCACGCGTTCCAGCGTCTGCATCTTGTCGCGGATGGACGGCACGGCGTTGAAGAAGCGCGCGGCTTCCTCGACCGTCATGTCCAGAACGTCGGAGATGCTCTTGCCCTTGAAGACGATCTCCAGCGTCTCGCGGTTGTAGCGCTTGCCCTTGCAGACGTCGCAGGTGACGTAGACGTCCGGCAGGAAGTGCATCTCGATCTTGATGACGCCGTCGCCCTGACAGGCCTCGCAGCGGCCGCCCTTGACGTTGAAGCTGAACCGGCCGGGGCCATAGCCGCGCGCCTTGGACTCGGGCAGACCCGCGTACCAGTCGCGGATCGGGCCGAAGGCGCCGGTATAGGTGGCCGGGTTGGAGCGCGGGGTGCGGCCGATGGGCGACTGGTCGATGTCGATGACCTTGTCGAACATCTCCAGCCCCTCGATCCGGTCGAAATGGGCCGGGGCGTCCGAGGCGTTGTGCAGGCGACGCGCGGCCGCCTTGTAGAGGGTCTCGATCGTGAAGGTCGACTTGCCGCCGCCGGACACGCCGGTGATGCAGGTGAACAGGCCGGCGGGGATTTCACCGGTGACGTTCTTGAGGTTGTTCCCGGTCGCGCCCGAGATCCTCAGCATCTTCTTGCGATTGACCGGGCGACGGCCCTCGGGCGGCAGCTCTATCTCGCGCTCGCCGGTCAGGTATTTTCCGGTCAGGGAGTTCGGGTTGGCCATCACCTCGGCCGGAGTGCCGTGGGCGCAGATCTGGCCGCCGTGGACGCCGGCGGCCGGACCCATGTCGATGACGTAGTCGGCCGTCAGAATGGCTTCCTCGTCATGCTCGACCACCAGCACGGAGTTGCCGAGGTCGCGCAGGCCCATCAGGCTTTCCAGCAGGCGGGTGTTGTCGCGCTGGTGCAGGCCGATCGACGGCTCATCGAGGACGTAGAGCACGCCGGTCAGGCCCGAGCCGATCTGCGACGCCAGACGGATGCGCTGGCTCTCGCCGCCGGACAGGGTGCCCGAGCTGCGTGACAGGTTCAGATAGTCGAGGCCGACATTGTTCAGGAAGCGCAGGCGATCCGTGATCTCCTTCAGGATCCGCCGGGCGATCTCCATCTGCTTGTCGGTCAGCTGGCCGTCGAGGCTCTCGAACCAGGCGAAGGCGCGCGAGATGGACAGGGTGGAGATGTCGGCGATGTCCTCGCCGGCGATCTTCACCGCCAGGGCCTCGGGCTTCAGACGCTTGCCGCCGCAGCTTTCGCACGGGGTCTCGGACTGGAAGCGGCCCAGCTCCTCGCGAACCCAGGCGCTGTCGGTCTCGCGCCAGCGACGCTCAAGGTTGGGCAGCACGCCCTCGAAGGCCTTCAGCGTCTCGTATTTCCGGGCGTTGTCGTCATAGACGAACTTGATCTTCTCGCCGCCAGAGCCCTGGAGGATGACGTTCTGGGCCTTGGCCGGCAGGTCGCGCCACGGCTTGTCCATCGAGAAGCCGTAGTGGGTCGACAGCGACTGCAGCGTCTGGGTGTAGAGGGGCGAGGGGCCTCGCGACCACGGGGCGACCGCGCCGCCATGCAGGGTCTTGTCGCGATCCGGCACCACCAGATCGGCGTCGAACGCCAGCTTCACGCCCAGTCCATCGCAAGCCGGGCAGGCGCCGAACGGGTTGTTGAACGAAAACAGCCGCGGCTCGATCTCGCTGATGGTGAAGCCCGAGACCGGGCAGGCGAACTTCTCGGAGAAGGTGATCCGGCGCGGTTCCTTCTCACCCTCGGCCGCGTTCGCCCATTCCGCCACGGCGATGCCGTCCGCCAGGCCCAGCGCCGTCTGCAGGCTGTCGGCATAGCGGCCTTCGAGGCCGGGCTTTGTGACGATCCGGTCCACGACGATGTCGATGTCGTGCTTGAACTTCTTGTCCAGCGCCGGGGCGTCCTCGATGGCGTAGAACTCGCCGTCGATCTTCAGGCGCTGGAAGCCCGAGCGCTGCCATTCGGCGATCTCCTTCCGGTACTCGCCCTTCCGGCCGCGCACGACCGGAGCCAGCAGCAGCAGGCGTTCGCCGTCGGGCAGGGCCGTCAGCTTGTCGACCATCATGGAGATGGTCTGGCTTTCGATCGGCAGGCCGGTCGCGGGCGAATAGGGCACACCCACGCGTGCCCACAGCAGGCGCATGTAGTCGTGGATCTCGGTCACCGTCCCGACGGTCGAGCGCGGGTTCTTGGACGTGGTCTTCTGTTCGATCGAGATGGCCGGCGACAGGCCCTCGATCAGGTCCACATCCGGCTTGCCCATCAGCTCCAGGAACTGGCGGGCGTAGGCGCTGAGGCTCTCGACATATCGACGCTGGCCCTCGGCATAGATGGTGTCGAAGGCGAGCGAGGATTTGCCTGAGCCCGACAGCCCGGTCATGACCACCAGCTTCTCGCGCGGGATGTCGATGTCGACGCCCTTGAGATTGTGCTCGCGCGCGCCGCGCACGCGGATGAAGTTGTGCTTTTCGGTCATGGAATCCGGAGAACGCGGAGGGGCCGGGGAGGGTCCGGCGCGACAGCGCTATATGGGGGATGGTTTGCTCAAGTCAGCAAGAACAATATGGGAACTCCTGCCACCTGTCGCCAGTCTGCTGACAACAGGGTGGCAACAAGTCCGGGTCAGGGTTTCAGGAACTCGCCGGCGTTGAAGCTGAGCGAGCAGCGGTAATCGCCCGCGCCGCCGGTGGAGCAGTGGTCGGCCCCGAACAGGTTGGCGATGATGCGGTTGGTCGAGCGGAAGGTGCGGCCGTTGGCGACGACCTCCGATCCCACCTCGGCGCTTCGGGCGGCGAGGGCATCGTAGAATGCGCGGGCCGGTGCGCCCGTGCAGGTGAACTGGACCATCTCAGTGTCTGCATCGTGGGCGCGCCCGTAGGTTCCGGCCGTCGCCGCCTGGCCGATGCAGTCGGCATACAGCCGGGCATGCGGTGCAGGCGTTGTGGCGATCGGGCTGAAATCGGCGGGGCCGGTCGGGGCGTAAGGCGTGCTGGCGCAGGCGGCGAGCAGGGCCGGGAGCAACAGGGCGAGCGGCTTCAGATGGCGCATTTCGGGTCCCTCCGCCGGCCACCCTGTCACGCCGTCGTCAGCGGCGCGAGGCCGAAAAGACTTGCGGACACGGACATTCGCACCCATCCTTTCCCTATCGAGTGAGTTCACTGGAGGCCCGACGATCATGATCAGCACGCTGGAAATCGGTTTCGCCCTTTCCGCTCCGTTGCTGCTCGTGCTCGCCTATGCCCTCGCTCCCAAGCCGAAACCCGTCCGCATCCGCACTCGTGACGCTCGATCGCGTCGCGGCCCGCACGCCTGACGGTCATACCCTTTTCTCTGATCTGAGCCTCGCCTTCGGGCGTGAGCGCACAGGCATTGTCGGCCGCAACGGCTCCGGCAAGACGACCCTGCTGCGCCTGATCCTCGGGCAAGCCGAGCCTGCCGAGGGGACCGTCGCGCGCGCAGGCACGGTCGGGTGGCTGGAACAGAGGCGCGATGCGGGGCCGGCCGAAACTGTGGCAAACCTGCTGGACGTGGCTGAACCACTAGCCATTGTCGCGCGCGTTTTGGCAGGCGAGGCAGATGGCGATGACTTCGATCTGGCCGACTGGACGCTGGACGAGCGGATCGCTGCGGCCTTGACCGATGTCGGTCTACCGGGGCTGAAAATGGCCCGTCACGCGGCGTCGCTGAGCGGCGGAGAGCAGACACGGGTTCGGCTCGCCGGCCTGCTGCTGCGTCAGCCGGACCTGCTGGTGCTGGATGAACCGACCAATCATCTGGATGCAGACGGACGGGCCGCCATCGCCGACCTGCTGGGCCGCTGGCCGGGCGGCGTCGTCGTGGTCAGCCACGATCGGGCCTTGCTGCGTCGCATGGACCGGATCGTCGAGCTTTCAGGGCTCGGTGTGGCGACCTATGGCGGGGGCTACGACCTCTATGCCGAGCGCAAGGCAGCCGAGCGGGCGACGGCGGAGCGGGATCTTGCAACGGCCGAGCGCGACGCCTCGCGCGTCTTCCGCGAAAACCAGAAGGCGGTCGAGCGGAAGGCCCGACGCGACAAGGCCGGACGGGCCTTCGCCGCCAAGGCGTCCGAGCCGCGCATCCTGCTGGGCGCGATGGCCGAGCGAGCGGAGAACTCCGGCGCGCGCGAGCATGCGCTGGCGCAGCGCAGGGCGGAAGAGGCGGAGGCTCAACTGGTCGAGGCGCGCGAGATGGTGGAGCGCATCCGTGCGCTGGATATTCCCATGCCCTCGACCGGCCTGTCCGCCGGACGAACCGTGGCGGTGCTGGAAGCGGCATCGTGGGTTGCGCCGTCCGGGCGAACCATCCTCGTCCCGACCTCGCTGCGGATCACCGGGCCGGAGCGGATCGCCGTCACCGGCCCCAACGGCGCCGGGAAGACGACACTGCTGAAGCTGCTGGCGGGCGAGCTTGAGACGACTTCGGGCCGAGTCGAACGCCCTGTGGCCGCCGCCCTTCTGGATCAGGACGCGGCAATCCTGCGGCCGGACGAGTCCTTGCTGGAAGCCTGGATGAGGCTGAATCCGGAGGGTACGCCGAACGAGGCTCATGCGGCCCTGGCGCGCTTCCTGTTTCGCAACACGGCTGCGCAGCGGGTGGTGGGAACCCTGTCAGGTGGCGAGCGGCTGCGGGCGGCGTTGGCCTGCGTGATGACCGGCAAGTCGCCGCCGCAACTGCTGATCCTCGACGAGCCGACCAACCATCTGGATCTGGAGTCGATCGCGGCGGTGGAGGCGGCGCTGCGGGTCTATGACGGCGCGCTGGTCGTGGTCAGCCACGATCCGGACTTTCTCGAGGCCATCGTGATCGGGCGGACGATCCTGCTGGATCAGCCCCAGCCGACGACCTCGCCTCTGCGACGGGCCACAGGACGCGACTGAGTCTGCGAGGTCGGTGTCGGACCCGGACGGCCGAAAAGCCAGCCCTGACCATAGTTCACGCCCAGCGCCTTCAGGGCATCGGCCTGGGCCTGGGTCTCGACCATCTCCGCGACCGTGGCGACGCCCAGATCGGCGCAGAGCTGGATGACGTGGGTCGCAAGCGTGCGAGCGCGCTGCTCGGTGGCGATCTCGTGGACGAAGACGCCGTCCAGCTTGACCATGTCGACCTGCAGACTGCGCAGATAGTCGAACGAGGCGGAGCCCGCGCCGAAGTCGTCGATGCAAACCTTGAAGCCGGCATCGCGCAGGACGGCGAGGCGGCGGTTGGCGGCCTCCAGGTCGGCCACGGCGGCGGTCTCGGTGATCTCGACCAGCAGGCGATCCCTCACGTCGGTCGCAGCGGCGGTCATCCGCAGCAGGTTCTCGACATAGGCATCGCCGGTCAGCGACAGGGCCGAGGCGTTGATGGCGATCTTTGCGCGCCCGAACCCGGCCTTGCGCATCTGGACCAGCGCCTTTTCCGCGACGGCGAGGTCGAAGCCCTCGATCAGGCCCAACTCCTCGGCCATCGCGATCTGGGCCACCGGCGCGCGCGGGCCGTCGTTGAAGCGGGCCAGGGCTTCGAAGTGGTGCATTGCTCCGCTCTCCAGCGAAACGATGGGCTGATAGACCAGATGGAACTCGCGAGCGCGAACGATGCCGCGGAAGCGATCGGCGTCGGCGACGGTCTCCTTGAGGCGTTCGCCGAAGCTGGCCCCGGCGGCGACCCCATCCTTCAGGCAGGCGTCGAGAGCGAGACGGAGCGTGCGCACGGCCACGGCCGACTCTGCGCCGTTCAGGTCGCCGGTCGCGGTCGTGGCGGACAGGCTGAGTCCCTCGGCCGCGGCTGCGGCCTCGACGGTGCGAACCAGATCGGTGAGGTCGTCCGCGCCCCGCATCAGGGCGAAGCGGTCGGCGGACAGGCGGCAGGCGGAGGCGCCATTCAGTGACGCGGCCTGAAGCTCGGACTCGATCCGGGCGCTGGCGGCGCGGTGCTCGTCGCTGTCGGTGTCGAGGCCCGGCACCTCTACGAAGGCTACCGACAGTCCGTTGTCCGCGCCCGGCGACGTCATCACATCCTCAAGACGGCTGATCAGGCCTCGCGCATCCAGGATCGGCGGCTCGGTCGTGACGGCCAGAACGAAGGCCGGTCCGGTCCAACTGAGGGCGCAGGAGATGGCGGGGGCGATCTCTGGCAGGACGAAGGCGCGCAGCGAGGCGCGACGGGCGCGACCGTCACCTGTGACGACGCGGATCTCCATAGGCGCCGAACGTCGACCGGAGCCCAGGGCGGCGAGGTTGTCAGTGAGCTCGCACGCGGACTGGACATCGAGAACCTCGCTCAGAGGTCGGCCGGACCACGCCGACGCCGGATCGATGCCCGCAACGGGACCGGCGCCGACCGCAAAGGCGATCCGCCCGTCCTTCAACTCGAAGAGAAGATCGGCAGAGGCGAAGGCCATGCCGAGCAGGCGCGATCCGAGGTTCATGCCGCCAGCTATGCCGCAAGCAGATTAAGAACAGCCTTAGGGCGAAGTCAGGCGGTGCGGTTATAGGCGACGGCCCGCGTGTCGCCACCGTTGGCCCGTCCGGAGGCGCCATAGGCCGACGGGTTGCCGCGTTGGCCGGCCACTTCGGCGGCGATGGTCTTGACCAGGCCCTCGGAAATTGTGCGGGCGGCCTCTACGGCGCGCGAGTGCGTATCGAGAATGGCTTCGAACGCCTTGGTCGCCTCGACAAGAGCCTTGCGGTCGGCCGGAGACGCCGCCGACACGCTGGCCGGGTTTGCCTTCACCTGGGCGGACTCGCGCCGGTACAGGTTCGCCAGTTCCTGGGTTTCGGCCAAGGTGGCCATGGCGTCCTGCGGGCGGCGGGCCTCGAACGCCTTCGATTCCGCGGTCAGACGTTCGGTCAGGCGGTGCGTGAGGTCGGTCAGCTGACGGATGCGGGCGGTGGCGTTGATGGCGGCGGGGTCGGTCATGCGGACTGCTCCTCCTGCATGCGGATCATCTGGGCGACGACCTGATCGGCCAGGCCGATGCCGCCGGCCTTGACGGTCTGCTTGGCCATGGCGTCGACCATGAAGCCGCGCCACGTCTCCTCGGCGTGACCGCCGCCGAACATGCCGTCGGTCTTCAGGCCCTCGAACATCGGCTTCAGCATCTGGCTGAGGATGGAAGCCTCAAACGCCTCCGCGGTTTCACGCATCCGGGCGGCCGCTTCGGCATTCCGGTTCGGCGCCGCCGGGGTGAGGGGAGAGGTGGTCGGATCGATCGGGTTCATCACATCACCTCGATATCGGCTTGCAAGGCGCCGGCGGCCTTGATGGCCTGCAGGATGCTGATCATGTCGCGGGGACTGACGCCCAGGGCGTTCAGGCCATTCACCAGCGAGGACAGGGACGCGCTGCCCCCGACGATCCGCATCTGGGTGCCGGTCTCCTCGGTCACCTCGACACTGGACTGGGGCACCACGGCCGTCTGACCGCGGCTGAAAGGTTCGGGCTGGCTGACCATCGGGTTCTCCTGCACCGAGACGGTCAGGTTGCCGTGGGCGATGGCGACGGTGGAGACCCGCACCTGCTCGCCCATGACGATGACGCCGTTGACCTCGTCGATGATGACCTTGGCCGGCGCGTCGACCTCGACCGGCAGGTTCTCGACCCGGCTGATGAAGCCGGCCATGCCCATTTGCGCCGGTGCGCGCACGGCGATGACGGTGCCGTTCTCGGCCAGGGCGCTGTTCGGATATGTCTGGTTGATGGCCGCTGCGACTCGCTGGGCCGTCGTGAAGTCGGGGTTGCGCAGCGTCAGGCGCACCTCGTTCATATTGGCCATCTCGAAGCCGGTCTCGCGCTCGACGGTGGCGCCTCCGGCGATCCGGCCCGCCGTCGGCACGCCGCGGGTGACCGATGAGCCCGAGGCGCCGGACGCCGAGACCGATCCGGTCTGCACCGAGCCTGAGCCCAGGGCGTAGACCTGCCCGTCGGCGGCTTCCAGGGTCGTGGGCAGAAGCGAGCCGCCCAGCAGGCTCTTGGCGTCACACATCGATGAGACGCTGATGTCGATGCGCGAGCCCGGCGTGGCGAAGGGCGGAAGTTCGGCGGTGATCATCACCGCGGCCATGTTCTTGGTGTTGGCGTTGGTGCCGCGGATGTTGTTGCCCAGCCGCTCGGACATGCCTTCCAGCGACTGGCGGGTGAAGGGGCAGTTGCGCAGACTGTCACCGGTGCCGTTGAGGCCGACGACCAGTCCGTAACCGACCAGCTGGTTCGTGCGAACGCCCTCGATGGACGCGATGTCCTTGATCCGCGACTGGGCCATCGCCGGAGAGGCGAATCCGGCCACGGCGGCGGCGATGAGGGCGGTCAGCAGTTTCTGCATCGGTCAGGTATCCGGGATCCGTTACGTCTGACCGGGATGCCAGCTCTGTGCCAAACCGAAACACGAATAAAAACAACGACTCTCTGCGGGCGCTGTAGCCTTGTTCCGGCAGTTTTTGCCGGGCCATTAACCAAACGGTGACCCTGCCGGACGATGTTGCATCGTGCCCAGGAGTCGCCGCGCATGAAGGTCAACGGCCCAACCGGTCCCTCAGCCCCGCAAGGCTCGCGTCCCGCCCGTCAGGCGTCGGGCGGATTCGCCTTGTCCTCCGGCGGCGGCGCGGCTCCCGCCAGCGCGGCGCAGGCGACCAGCGCCATGGGCGGGGTGACCGATGTCTGCGCGCTGATGGCCCTGCAGGGCGTCGAGGATCCGACCGAGCGCCGCCGACGAGCGATCCGCCGGGGCAGCGGCCTGCTGGATCGCCTGGATGATCTGAAACTGGCTCTGCTGGATGGCGCGACCGGCGAGGCGGCTCTGGACCGGCTGGCCCGGACCATCCGCGAGGAACGCCCCGAAGACGCCGATCCGGGACTGACCCAGGTGCTGGACCAGATCGACCTTCGCGCTGCGGTCGAGTTGGCCAAGGCTGAAATTCGCCGAACCGCCGCATAAATCAGCGAAATCGTTCCGAAAAAGCGAGTGCGACTTCGCCGTGTGATGAAGAATTGTCACGGTCACACTGATCGGTGAACCGTAGCCGCTCACGCTCGCGAGAGGGTTGTTGCCGCGACTCCTTGGCAGCCCTATACGCAGCGTGCGCCACAGGGGGGCGCTGATGGATTTAGCGTGAGTGCGATGAACGCATTGGCGTCCAGTATCGTCGAGAACGCCGTTTACCGGCCGACCGACGACGAGCCGTTCATGAATGATCGGCAGCTGGCCTACTTCAAGGCCAAGCTCATGGACTGGAAGGATGACATCCTTCGCGAGTCCAAGGGCACGGTGATCAACCTGAAGGCCGAGACCGAGAACCACCCGGACCTGGTGGATCGCGCCTCGTCTGAATCGGATCGGGCGCTCGAACTGCGCACCCGTGATCGACAGCGCAAGCTGATCTCCAAGATCGACGAGGCCCTGCGCCGGATCGAGGACGGTTCCTACGGCTATTGTGAGGAAACCGGCGAGCCGATCAGCCTTGGTCGCCTCGAAGCCCGCCCGACGGCGACCCTGTCGGTCGAGGCCCAGGAGCGTCACGAGCGCCGGGAACGCGTCCACCGCGACGACTGAATACGGCGCACGCCTTGACTTGAAGGGCTGTGGGCGCGACCTAGCCGCCTTGCATCTCAAGGTCGTCTGAATGTCCGTCAAGGTCCGCTTCGCCCCGTCTCCGACGGGTAAACTGCACGTCGGCAACGTGCGCACCGCCCTGGTGAACTGGATGTTCGCCAAGGGGCAGGGCGGCAGCTTCGTGCTGCGCATCGACGACACCGACCTGGCCCGTTCGACCGCCGAGTTCGAACAGGGCATCGAGGACGACCTCGCCTGGCTGGGGCTGCTCTGGGACGAGCGGGACAACCAGTCCAAACGTTTCGACCGCTACGAGGACGCCGCCGCCCGTCTGAAGGCTTCAGGCCGCCTGTATCCCTGCTACGAAACGGCCGAGGAACTGGATCGTCGTCGCAAGGTGCAGCTGTCGCGCGGCCTGCCGCCGATCTACGACCGTGCTGCGCTGGAACTGACCGATGAGCAGAAGGCGGCCTACGAAGCCGAGGGCCGTCGTCCGCACTGGCGCTTCAAGCTGGATGGCAAGCGCGTCGCCTGGGAGGATCTGGCCCGCGGTCACGCCGAGGTGGACACCGCCTCGATGTCGGATCCGGTGCTGATCCGCGAGGACGGCCTGTTTCTCTACACTCTGCCTTCGGTCGTCGACGACATCGACATGGCCATCACCCACATCATCCGGGGTGAGGATCACGTCACCAACACCGGTGCGCAGATCGAGATATTCGAAGCTCTGGGCGCGCCGATCCCCGGCTTCGCCCACATGCCGCTGCTGGTCGGCGCCGATGGCGCGGCCCTGTCGAAGCGACTCGGCTCCCTGTCGATCAGCGAGATGCGCGATCTGGGCTACGAGCCTATCGCCATCACCAGCCACCTTGGCCGCATCGGCACCTCTGACCCGCTTGAGGTCGGCGCCTCGATCCAGGCACTGGGCGAGAGCTTCGCCTTCTCCAAGATGGGCCGGTCGCCGGCGCGCTACGACACGGCCGATCTGGACCGTCTGAACGCCCAGGCCCTGCACGCGATGAGCTACGCGGTGGCCCAGCCGCGTCTGGCCGATCTGGACGCCGATCTGGGTGAAGGCTTCTGGGAGGCCGTGCGGCCGAACCTTCAGAAGTTCGCCGATGTGATTGAAATGGCAGCCATCGTTCGCGGTCCGATCACGCCGGTGATCGAGGACGCTGCCTTCGCCGAGGCCGCTCTGGCCGTGCTGCCGGAGACGATCGACGCCAGCCTGTGGCCGACCTGGACCAATGCCGTGAAGGAAGCCACCGGCGCCAAGGGCAAGGGCCTGTTCATGCCGCTGCGCCTGATCCTGACCGGCCAGTCGCATGGTCCGGACATGGCGACCATCGCGCCGATGATCGACCGCGACCGGATCGTGAAGCGGCTCAAGGGCGAGGCGGCGTAAGCGCTGTCCACAAGCAGGTGCGAAAAAGGCCGCCCCCGTCAGGGAGCGGCCTTTCTCATATGTGCGATCCGGAAGGGATCAGGCGTTGCAGGCGGTCAGTTCTTCGGCCGACAGGGCGACGCCCTTGTAGGTGAAGGCCGACACGGCGCCGAAGCGGGCGACCACGCGGCGGCAGGCGCGGGTGGCGGTCTGGTTGGCGCCGCCGTTGGCGGTGCACGACGTGCCCTCACAGCGCCAGTTGGCGCCGTCGATGATGGTGCGGGCGGCCGGGGCGCGCGAGGCGTCCACCAGGGTGGCGCTCGAGGCGGCCGATTGGGCGAAGGCGGGGGCGGCGACGAGCAGGGTCGCGGCGACGATCAGGGCGCGCATGGGAAACTCCGTATGAGGTCGGGGCGTCAAGGGAGAGCCCCACAGCCTCACTGTGCGTTTTTAAAAGAAACTGTCAAGGCGCGTTGTCAAACGAAACGCACAACGCTCTCTGAACGACGATTACTTATCGCTGATCATGTTTCAAGTGAGGCAGATCGTCCGCACGCTGCATTTGCGCGATCGCCTCCTCGACCGTGTTCGCCACACTATAGGCCTGGCGGAAGGTGTCGGGGGTCATGCCCGAGGCCATGCTGTGGTCCAGCGTGGCCAGCAGGGTGTCCCAGAAGCCATTGATATTCAGGAAGATCACCGGCTTGCCATGCAGGTCCAGACGCTTCCACGACAGGACCTCGATGACCTCCTCCAGCGTGCCGACGCCGCCCGGCGCGACCACGAAGGCGTCTGACTGATCGTACATGATGGTCTTGCGCTCGTGCATCGAGGTGACGACCAGGGTTTCCACGTCGTCGAACAGGCGCTCGCGGCTGCGCAGGAAGCCCGGCATGACACCCAGCACCCGGCCGCCGGCCTCGTGCGCCGATCGCGCGGAGGCGCCCATCAGGCCCACGCCTCCGCCGCCATAGACCAGCCGCCAGCCGGCGGCCGCGGTCTGGGCGCCGAACTGCTGTGCGGCGACGGTGTAGGCGGGATCGGAACGGTCGGACGAGCCGCAGAACAGACAGACGGACTTGCCGTCGAACGGCTGGATGGAGATGGACATGAAGCCTCGGTATCGATTGGAGACAGCGGCGCATGCGGCGCGCTATCTGGCAGACAGTCCTAGCCTCCGGAGACACAGGATGAAACGGGCCATCTTCGCCGGAATGTTGCTGGGCGCGTCTGCGGCGCTCGCCGCGTGTTCGGACGCGCCGCGCTCGGCGGACAAGGTCGACCCGGCCTCGCAGGCGACGGGTTGGACGCAACCGCCCGAGATCACCGGCGTCCGGCGTGGTCCCGCGACGCTGATCTTTTCCGGCATGGCCGAACCGGGCGCACGTGTCGTGCTGCGCAACGACGAGGGTGCAGCCTTCGCGGCCGCCGCGGACGAGCGGGGCGCCTTCGAGATTCGCATGACCGCCCCACGGGCGCATCTGGTGCTGAGGCCCGAAACCCAGGTCGGGCAGGATGCCGCCGTGTCGCCGGACCGTCTGTTGATACTCGCCGATGGCCCGATCGCGGTCCTTCGCGCAGGAGGTCCGACGCGCCGTCTTGGCGATTCACCGGCGCTCGGCGCCGTGGACAGTGACGGCCGGGCGGCACTGGCCTCGGGCCAGGCGGCGGAAGGCGTGGCCCGGGTCGCGGTCGCCGCGGGGTCGGAGTTGCTTCAGGTGACGCCCGACGCGACCGGCCACTGGAGCGTGGTTCTGGCCGGCGCGGGCGCTGCGCAGTCCATCCGGGTGGGCTCCACGACCTTCGCCTGGCCGGGGCCGGGCGCCGGGACCGACAGTCTGACGGCCGAGCGAGCAGGGGAAGGGTGGAGGGTCGCGTGGAACGGCCCTGCGGGCGCGCGTCAGTGGACCTGGCTGCCGGATGTCTGATTTACGATGCGTTAACCAATTCGGCTCAACGGAGGGATGTCTTCCTTTTCGAGGACACCCACCATCACCGAACTTCTTCAGCCCGACGTCCGCGTCGGGCTTTTTTCTTGTGCGAGATCCCGAACGCACAGCGACGGACTGCGCGAAAACCGGATCGGTCTGGAGAATCCTCCCGGTGCGCCGAAGCGCATGGAAAAGCGAGTGGCTCCGCGGGTAGGATTCGAACCTACGACCAGCCGATTAACAGTCGGCTGCTCTACCACTGAGCTACCGCGGAAGAGGTTTCGCTCGGGAAGGCCGGCGCTATAGCAGCGCGAGTCAGACGAACGCAACGGGAAATATCGGACTTTGAACATCATCTTCATCGAAGACCCTTCGGATGCCCGTATCGCGGGCTTCCGGGACATCCGCGAAAGAGACCTGACCGGGCGTGAGGGTTTGTTCGTCGCAGAAGGCGAGGTCGTCCTGCGCGTTCTGGCCTCGCCACAGTCGCGCTGCGGGATTCGCGGCGTGCTGCTGGCGGAGAACCGGGTCGAGGGTCTGAGCGACATCTTGGAGGCCCTCCCGGCCGACACGCCTGTACATGTGGCGAAGCAGGGCGTGCTCGACGCCATCGCGGGCTTCCATCTGCATCGCGGCATCCTGGCGTTGGGGGAGAAGCCGGCGGCGACGTCGGCCGACGCCTTGCTGGACGGGCTGGGCGATGAGGCTCTGGTGGTTGTGGCCAGCGGGATCGGCAACCACGACAACGTGGGCGGCATCTTCCGCAATGCGGCGGCCTTCGGCGCCGATGCGGTGCTGCTGGACGCCGGTTGCTGCGATCCCTTCTATCGCAAGGCCATCCGCGTTTCGGTCGGCGCGGCGCTGCGCACGCCGATGGCGACGGGGCTGCAGATGTCCGAGGTCATCGATCAACTGCAGGCGCGGGGATTCGTCCCGTACGCCATGACGCCGTCCGCGACCCTTCCGTTGCATGACGCGCCGAGGGGAGGGCGCGTGGCTGTGATTCTGGGATCCGAGGGGCCGGGTCTGCCGGAATCGATCATCGCGCGCTGCCAGGCGGTCGGGATTCGCATGGCCGGCGGGTTCGATTCGCTGAACGTTTCGGTAGCCGGGGGAATCGCCCTGCATCATTTCGCGCGATCGGCGTAAAACGATCACCAATCCGCGATTAACGCTTTGTACACCTTGATGGATCGCTCGAGCTGTGGCGCTGTGGGCGGGTTCCGGGGGGAGTAGTGGCCATGTTAGGCGGCGTTTTCGTTTTCATTCATCGCAATGCGCGCATCGGGATGGCCGTGGCCATCGCCGCGGCCGCCGTCGGCGCAGCCAGCGCCATCGGTTGGATCACCGCGCCCATCTGACGTCTCCAGCACGCGATAAAAGACGCCCTGCGCGCCAGCGCGGGGCGTTTTGTGCTGTCCTGAAGGGAAATCTCGCGATGGAGGCCTGAGCCGGAATCGAACCGGCGTACACGGATTTGCAGTCCGCTGCGTAACCACTCCGCCATCAGGCCGTAGGGGCCTTGGTGACCAAGCCAACCATCGCGAGGCGCGTTCGCTATCAGATCGGATTGTCCGCCGCAACGCACAGACCTATAAGCGCGCCAGATTTCAGCAGGATTGCCAGCTCATGGATTTCGCCGCCGCACGCAAGGTCATGGTCGACAGCCAGGTTCGCGTGAATGATGTCACCGACCGCGCGCTGCAGGCCGCGCTGCTGGAAACCCCGCGCGAGCGCTTCCTTCCGGCCGATCGCGCCTTCTCGGCCTATGCCGAGATCCAGCCCGAGATCGCCAACGGCCGCCTGCTGATGCTGGCCCGCGACCTGTCCAAGCTGCTGATGGCGCTGGGCGCCAGGCCGGGCGAGCGCGCCCTGGCTATCGCCGGCCCCTACGCCGGCGCCGTTCTGGCCCGCATGGGTCTTGAGGTCACCGCCCAGGAAGCCGACGCCGCTGTGTTCGAGGTTGTCGGTCCGGTTCTGGCCGACGAGGGCGTGCAGACGGTCGTCGCTCCGCTGACCGCCGCGTCGGGTGAGGGCTATGACATCATCATCTCGGAATGCGCCGTGCCCGGCCGTCCCGAGGCCTGGATCAACGCCCTGAAGGTCGGCGGTCGTCTGGCCGTCGTCGAGCGGTCCAGCGCGGCCGGCAAGGCGGTTCTCTATGTGCGTGGCGAGCAGGGCGTCTCGCGCCGCGAACTGTTCGATGCTGCGCCGCAGGTGCTTGCGGAACTGCGGCCGGAACCCACCTTCGCCCTCTGATCCGCGACCGCGACGGAACTCCCGACCGGCCGCGTGAAAAAAACTTAACTGGCGTGGGCGTAAACCGTCCCGCATCAGGCCTCTGGGATACGAAGGGCGCACGGTCTGCGCCCAAGGCAGGAATCGTCATGCTGAACCGTTCGCGCGTGCTCGCCTCGGCCGCCATCATCGCCGTGATTTCGAGCGTGGGCGCGCCCGCCTGGGCCGATACGCTGCAGGAGGCCATTGCCCTGGCCTACCGCACCAACCCGACCATTCTGGCCCAGCGCGCGAACCAGCGCGCCCTGGACGAGACCATCGTCGCCGCCCGCGCGGGCCTGCGCCCGACGCTGTCGGCCTCGGTCGGCGCCGATTACACCAAGACCTGGACGGACGGCGGGCCGGACGTCGAGAGCGACGGCGCCAGCGCCAGCGTCTCGGTTTCTCAGCCGCTGTGGACCGCCGGCCGGGTCGGGCATTCGATCAGCGCCGCCGAAGCCAACATCCTCGCCGGGCGCGAAGGCCTGCGCGATACCGAACAGACCGTCCTCGCGGCCGTAATCCAGGCCTATGCCGATGTGATTCGCGACACCGAGATCCTGCGCATTCGTCAGGCCAACCTCGGCGTGCTGCAGCGCCAGCTGGAAGAATCGTCGGCCCGCTTCGAGGTCGGCGAGATCACCCGCACCGACGTCGCCCAGTCCGAAGCGCGTCTGGCCCAGTCCGAAGCCGATCTGGCCCAGGCCCAGGCCCAGCTGTCCGTCAGCCGCGCCGGTTACGCCGCCGTCGTCGGTCAGGCCCCGGGCAACCTGGAGGCCATGCCGGTGCTGCCAGGCGTGCCGACCGACTTCGACTCGGCGCTGGACGTCGCCATGCAGGATAATCCGTCGGTCCGTTCGGCCGGCTGGGCCCTGCGTGCCGCCGAGGCCGAGGTCGCCGCCGCCCGCGCCGACTACCTGCCGTCGGCCAGCGTGACCGCTTCTTACGGCGGAGCCACCAACGACATCGGCCGCTTCTCGGATCTGGCCAACAACACCACCTTCCGTGCCGGCGCGACCCTGTCGGTGCCGCTGTTCACCGGCGGCCTGACCAGCTCGCGCGTGGCCCAGGCCCGCGAGCGCGCCAACGCCGCCCAGATCGGCGTCGAGGGCGAGCGTCGCAATACGCTTCAGGCCGTCAGCAGCGCCTATGCCCAGTCGATCTCGGCCCGCTCGACCCTGCAGGCCGGTCGCGAGGCCGTCCGTGCCGCCACCGTCGCCGCCGAGGGCGTGCGTCAGGAGGCCCAGGTTGGTCTGCGCACCACCCTGGACGTGCTGAACCAGGAGCTGGAGCTGCGTAGCGCCGAGGTCACCCTGGCCAGCGCCCAGCGCAACGAATACGTTGCCCAGGCCCAACTCCTCGCCGCCATGGGTCGCCTCGAAGGCCCGGATCTGGATCCGACCCTCGAGGCCTACGACCCGGCCGCCAACTACAACCGCGTCCGCAACCGCGGCGCCCTGCCGTGGGATGGTGTGCTGGAGACCCTCGACCGTGTCGCCGCCCCGCCGGTCATGCCTGCGGTTGATGCGGAGGATGCGCCGATCGACCAGCAGCTGAAGTCGGAAGTGGTCCAGACCGCGCCGCGGAACTGATCGCCGGCTTTCGCCCTTCAGGCGAAAACGCCCGTTGATTCCTACGGGCGTTGATGCGACGAGAGATTGACGCGGACGGGTAACACCGGCCGTGAGCCATCTTCATTTCCGTGCGCCGACGCGTGCGATCCGGGGTTTAGACATGACCGACCAGACCGCCCAGGAACCGACGATGGAAGAGATCCTGGCGTCCATTCGCCGGATCATCTCCGAAGATGACGCGCCGGCCGAAACGGCCGCACCCGCCGCTGCTGCGACCGAGCCGGAAGCCGCGCCCGCTCCGGCTGAAGAGCCCGTCGTCTCGCCGGCGTTCATGGACGAGACCCCGTCTGTGCAGGAGCCGGTCGCGGCCGAGGAAGACGTCCTCGAGCTGACCGACACCTATGAAGCCCCGGCCACCGAAACCATCGGCGATCTGGACGTGTCCGCCGCCGAGCCCGAGCCGTTCCCGGTCGAACCCGTCAGCGAGTCGCTCTACGCCGCGCCGGAAGTTCACACGCCCGAGCACCCGTCGGTTCCGACGACCAGCTACGACTCGCTCGTCGGCGACAGCGCCGCCGCCAGCGCCGCCTCAGCCTTCGCCGGTCTGGCCGCCAGCTTCAAAAAGCCCGAGGCCGCTCCGGCCGCCAGCGGCCCGGACCTGACCTTCGCCAGCGGCTCGACCGTCGAGGCCATGGTCGCCGAGATGCTGCGCCCGCTGCTGAAGGAATGGCTGGACGCCAACCTGCCGGCCATCGTCGAGGCCCAGGTACGCAAGGAAGTCGAACGCATCGCCCGCTCGGCCGGCTAGCCTTCACCTGCGCACCGATCTTCACTAGATCATTCCAGGGCGGCTCCAGTCGGGGCCGCCCTTCTTCTTTCGTGTAAGATCTCCCCATGCTCGACAAGACCTTCGATCCGAAAGCCGCCGAACCCCGCCTGTACGCGATGTGGGAGGACAGCGGCCTGTTCGCCCCGCGCGCGGCCTCCGCCACCGACGGCGCCGCCGACGCCTATTCGATCGTTATTCCGCCGCCGAACGTGACGGGGTCGCTGCACATCGGCCACGCGCTGAACAACACGCTGCAGGACGTCCTGGCCCGCTATCACCGGATGAAGGGCAAGGCCGTTCTCTGGCTGCCCGGCACGGACCACGCCGGCATCGCCACCCAGATGGTCGTCGAGCGCCAGCTGGCCGCCGCGGGCAACGTCGGGCGGCGCGAAATGGGTCGGGAGGCCTTCGTCGACAAGGTCTGGGAATGGAAGGCCGAGTCGGGAGGGACCATCGTCCAGCAACTGCGCCGTCTGGGCTCGTCCTGCGACTGGTCGCGCGAGCGCTTCACCCTCGACGAGGGCTTGAACGCCGCCGTCCGCAAGGTCTTCGTCCAACTGCACAAGGAAGGCCTGATCTACCGCGACAAGCGCCTGGTGAACTGGGACCCGCATTTCCAGACCGCCATCTCGGATCTGGAGGTCGAGCAGCGCGAGGTCGAGGGCGCCTACTGGCATTTCGCCTATCCGCTGGCTGACGGCGTGACCTATGAGCATCCGATCGCCTTCGACGAGGACGGCAAGGCGACGGAGCATGAGACCCGCGACTGCATCGTCGTCGCCACGACCCGCCCGGAGACCATGCTGGGCGACACCGGCGTGGCCGTGCATCCGTCGGACGAGCGTTACGCCGGGCTGGTCGGCAAGTCGGTGATCCTGCCCATCACCGGCCGCCGCATCCCCATCGTCGCCGACGACTATGCCGATCCGACCAAGGGTTCGGGCGCGGTGAAGATCACACCGGCGCACGACTTCAACGACTTCCAAGTCGGGAAGCGAGCCGGACTTGAGATCATCAACGTTATGGACAAGTTCGGACGCATCAAGCGGTCCGGCTTGGATGACTTTGAGTTCGGTCACCGCGCAGTTGCAGCAGACGGCACTCAGCTGGCGGATGAAGATCTCGTTGGCGAAGCTGTCTCGGAGAGTATCCCAGCTGAACTGAGAGGTCTGGATCGCTTCATCGCGCGGAAAGCTATTGTGGCTCGTGCGGAAGAGGAAGGTTGGCTCAAGGAGATTGAGAAGACCCGCCACGTTGTCCCGCACGGCGACCGCTCCGGCGTTGTCATTGAACCGTACTTAACTGACCAGTGGTACGTCGACGCCCACACCCTGGCCCAGCCGGCGATCAAGGCGGTGGAGCAGGGCGACACCGTGTTCGAACCCGCCAGCTACTCGAAGATCTATTTCGAGTGGCTGCGCAACATCGAGCCGTGGTGTATCTCGCGCCAGCTGTGGTGGGGCCACCGCATCCCGGCATGGTACGGCCCGGACGGGACCATCTTCGTCGAGGAGAGCGAGGAGGACGCCCGCGCGGCCGCTCGTCAGCACTACGGCGCCGAAACCGCCCTGACGCAGGACGAGGACGTCCTCGACACCTGGTTCAGCTCGGCCCTGTGGCCGTTCTCGACCATGGGCTGGCCCGAGAAGACGGAAGACCTCGAACGCTTCTATCCGACCAGCGACCTCGTCACGGCCGCAGACATCATTTTCTTCTGGGTCGCCCGGATGATGATGATGGGACTTCACTTTATGGATGAGGTTCCGTTCAAGCGGGTCATCATCAATGGGCTGGTCCGCGACGAGAAGGGCCAGAAGATGTCGAAGTCGAAGGGCAACGTCATCGACCCGCTCGGCATCATCGACGAGCTGGGCGCCGACCCGCTGCGCTTCACCATGGCCATCCTGTCGGGCACGCGCGACATCAAGTTGTCGAGGCAACGCATTGAAGGTTATCGCAACTTCGGCACCAAGCTGTGGAACGCCGCCCGCTTCGCCCAGATGAACGAAGCCCGACGCGTCGAGGGCTTCGATCCCGCGACCGTCGACCAGACCATCAACCGCTGGATCCGCGGCGAGCTGACCAAGGCCGAGCGTCAGGTATCCGAAGCCGTCGAGGGCGGACGTTTCGATGACGCCGCCTCGGCGCTCTACCGCTTCGTCTGGAACGTCTTCTGCGACTGGTACCTGGAGCTGGCCAAGCCGGTCTTCAACGGCGCCGACGAGACCGCGAAGGCCGAGACTCGCGCCATGACGGCCTGGACGCTGGACCAGACCCTGAAGCTGATGCACCCGGTCATGCCCTTCATCACCGAGGAGCTGTGGGACAAGACGGCGGGCGAGGGCGCGCCGCGCGAGGAAGCGACCCTGATCGGTTCGTCGTGGCCTTCCTTGCCGGACAGCTTCATCGACGCCGGCGCCGAGGCGGAGATCGGCTGGCTGGTCGATCTTGTCACCGAGATCCGTCAGCTGCGCGCCGAGATGAACGTGCCGCCGTCGGCCAAGCCGCCGCTGGCCTTCGTGGCGCCGGATTCAACGACCGCCGAGCGCATGGCGCGTCACCGCGATCTGATCCTGACGCTGGGCCGGGTGTCCGAGCTGGCCTCGGCCGAGGCCGCGCCGGCGGGCGCCGTGACCTTCGTCACCGGCGGCGCCACCGCCGCCCTGTCGCTGGCCGGCATCATCGATCTGGCCGCCGAGCGCACGCGTCTGACCAAGGAAATCGCCGCCTTCGAAAGCGACATCGGCCACGTGAACAAGAAGCTGGGCAACCCCAACTTCGTCGCCCGCGCCGCGCCTGAGGTCGTCGACGAGCAGCGCGAGAAACTGGCCGAGGCCGAGGCCGGCAAGGCCAAGCTGGAAGCGGCGCTGCAAAGGCTCGCGGCGCTGTGACCGTCGCATTCCTCCCCCCACGGGGGAGGGGGACCGCGCAGCGGTGGAGGGGCGGCTGCCTCGCGCTCGCTTCAACGCCCCTCCACCATCCTTCGGATGGTCCCCCTCACCGGGGCGGGGATGAACTATGAGATTGGACCAGCTCCTCGTCGCCCGCGGTCTGGCCGAAAGCCGGGCGCGGGCGAAGGCGGCGATCGAGGCCGGGGGCGTCACCATAGATGGCGTTCCGGCAAGAAACGCCTCGCAGTCCGTGGCTGACAACGCCGACATCACCTTCGTCGAGGCCCACCGCTTCGTCGGCCGGGCCGCCCTGAAGCTCGATCACGCCCTGACGCTCTGGTCCGTCGTGGTCGATGGCCGCACGGTGCTGGACGTCGGCGCCTCCACCGGCGGCTTCACCGAGGTCTGTCTGGAGCGCGGCGCGGAGCGGGTCTTCGCCGTCGACGTGGGGCAGGGGCAGTTGCATGCCCGCATCGCCGCCGATCCGCGCGTGACCAATCTGGAGAAAACCGATGCCCGCGATCTGTCCCCGGCCCTGATCCCGGACGCGCCGCAACTGATCGTCTGCGACGCCAGCTTCATCGGTCTGGCCAAGGTCCTGCCCGCCGCCCTGTCGCTGGCCGCGCCGGACGCCGATCTGGTCACCCTCGTGAAGCCTCAGTTCGAGATGGACAGCCGCGCCGACATCGGCCGGGGCGGGGTGGTCAAGGACGCCGAAGCCCGTCAGGCCGCGCTGGATCGCGTTTCAACCTGGCTGGAGAGCATCGACTGGTCCGTTCAGGCCACCGCCGAAAGCCCCATCACCGGCGGCGATGGCAACGTCGAATACCTGCTCTGGGCTAGATCACGCTTGGAGCGCTAACGCTCGCGACGCGGTCGCTCGCTGCTTGAGCGCGAAGCGCACAGGGCGCGTCGGGTCGGGAGGTCCCGCAGGGCCGACGGTCCGCGCCCAACTCAAAAAAGAGAAACCGCCGGTGGATTTCTCCACCGGCGGCTCCCGTCACATCGCCGATCGACAGGGGGGCTGAAAAATAACCGGCGACGCGATTCCGTCAGTAGCGGTCGCAGACCTCTTCGTACCGGGTCACGATCCGGCCGTTCCAGTCGCGGCTGCGGCTCTCGACCGTCCGGCAACCGCCGCGGCTCTCGTAGCGGTAGCGGTCATCGTAACGGGCGCGATCGTCGTAGCGGTAGCCGTCGTTGTAGCCGCGGTACTCATAGCGGTCGTTGTCATACGAGTAGCCGTAGTTGCTGTCGTAATAGCGGTCGCTCTCGCAGTTGCGCGACGAGTCGTTGCCGACGCTGCCGCCGACTACGGCGCCGAGCACACCGCCGAGGATCGAGCCTTCGGTGCGACGACCGCGAGCGGCCAGTTGCGAGCCGGCCACTGCGCCGATGCCGGCGCCGATGGTGGCGCCTGCGGCGCGACGCTGGCCGCGATCACTGCGGCAGTAGTCGTAGCTGTCACGGTTGTCGTACCGGTCGTAGCGGTCGCCGTAATAGCGGTCCTGACCATAACGGTCGCCGTAATAGCTCTGGGCCGAAGCGGCCGGCGCGAACGTCACGGCGGCGGTAGCCAGCGCGACGGCGCCGAGAGCGGCCTTGCGGGTGATGGAAGCGGACATCGGCTTCAAAATCCTGTTTCAGACCTCTGCCGAACGATCCGGCCCCTTGTCTGTTGCATCCCGTATGAGCCTTCGAAGCTGAACGGCCTTTGATCAGTCCGTTCATCTTCGTTCAGGTTTCGCGCGAGGCCCGGTCCGGGCTATGAGCGGCCGATGACGGAAACACTGACGATCGCGCGCGTAGGCGGGCAGGGCGACGGGATCGCCGAGACCCCCGCGGGCCCCGTGTTCGCGCCCCTGACCCTGCCCGGCGAGACGGTGCGCGGCGTGGTGCGCGAGGGGCGTCTGGAGAACGTCGAGATCCTGACGCCCAGCCCGGAGCGGATCGCGCCTGTTTCGCCCAACTACGGCGACTGCGGCGGTTGCTCGCTGCAGCACTGGGCCAGTGAGCCCTATCTGGAATGGAAGCGCGAGCAGGTGCGCTTCGCCCTGGCTCGTCACGGCATCGACATCGAGGTCGAGCCGACCGTCGCCTCGCCTCCGGCCAGCCGTCGCCGGTTGGGCCTGCACGCCCGGCGCGGTCCGGACGGCCGGGCGCTACTGGGCTTCAAGGCGCGCAAAAGCTGGCGGCTGGTGCCGGTCACCGCCTGTCCTGTCGCCGATCCCCGGCTGGTCGCGGCCTTTCCGGCGCTGGCGAAGATCGCCGAGCCCTTCCTCGAACACCCCAAGTCCGCCCCGACCCTGCACGTCACCTGGACGCTGGATGGGCTGGATATCGACGTCACGGGCGTGGAGCGCCGCTCGGGCGGCTTGTCGCGCGACGCCCAGATGCGCGCCATCGAGGCGGCGGCCGAGGCCGATGTGGCGCGGCTCAGTCTCACCGGCGAGACCCTCGTCATGGCCCGCCAGCCGCGCGTGGCCTTTGGCCCGGCCGTCGTACCCCTGCCGGCCGGCGGCTTCCTGCAGGCCGTGCCTGAGGCCGAACAGGCCATGGTCGAGCGCGCCGTCGCCGCAGTTAAAGGCTCAAAGAAGATCGCCGACCTGTTCTGCGGCGCGGGGGCCTTCACCTTCCCGCTGGCGACGGTCGCGCCGGTGCTGGCCGCCGACGCCTCGGCGCCCGGCATCGAGGCGCTGAAGGCCGGGCTGAAGACGGCGAAGGGCATCAAGACCATCGAGGCCCAGGCCCGCGACCTGTTCCGCCGCCCTCTGGCCCCCTACGACCTGCGCGGCTGCGACGCCATCGTCATGGACCCGCCGCGCGCCGGCGCGATCGAGCAGACGGGCCAGCTGGCGGGGACCAAGGCCGAGCGTATCGTCTACGTTTCCTGCAACCCGACGACCTTCGCCCGCGACGCCCGCGTGCTGATCGACGCGGGCTTCCGGCTGGAGACCGTCACCCCGATCGACCAGTTCCTGTGGTCGGCCCACGTCGAACTGGTCAGCGTCTTTCGTCGCTAGAATCGTCACAGATTTTCAAGGTCGTAACGAACGCGATTATCGCATTCTGGTGGGCGGTTCGCTTAACCTTGTGATCATGACTATGACGGACGTCCAGATCACACAACCATCAGAGCCGCTGACCGGCCGCGCGCTGGCTTTCGCTGCTGCGAGGGACTTCTCGCGCTTCTTCCATCCCGCGTTCCCATTCGAGGTCGGCGCGAGAGTTGGCGCTGTGAACATGCCCTGTGTCCGAAAGGACAGTACGGGGAGTTACATTCTCATTCCGAGGGAGATGGCTGATGAAGTCATCGAGTCACCCGATCGGTTGATCTTTCATCTCCTCATGCTGGGCCATGAGATTGCCCACCTCGCTCACAAGCATCTCGACGGGGCGGATTCGCAGACCAACGACGAGTACCTCACTCTCGAACTTTGGGCAGATTTTTACGGTGCAAAGGTCGCTATGACATTGCTCACCTATGGTGAGCAGGTTCGATTGCAGGCGCATAGATTCTGGCCGCATCGGAGCTTGCCAAGATTGCTTCTTGACGTGGGTAGCGCCGTGGCAATGCTTCTTCGGCACGTTTATCGAGAGCACAGAAAGTATCCCATGCCAATTGAGCGTGCGGGGATTACATCAAACGGCATCTTGTCGTTCGTTAGGAACTACTACGGTGGCGAGTTCAACCTTGGATTCTACTATAGTGTGCCGCTGCGGATTCTCTTCTCCAATGAATTCACTCGCGAGGTCATCCGCCTTGATGGCGGGCGAACCGAATTCGCGTCCAGCCCGATACTCCGAGCAGCAGAGTGGCATCGGAAGGTGCAGGCTAGCGCTCCTGCAATAACGCCGGGCTTCCTTCCGCCTGTCTTACCCTATCTCCACACATCCTTCAGCCATTCCGACGAAGAGATCGAAGAGACCCGTCGCATTCTCATGGACGAGTTGAAGAAGTCGGGAATACTCGGCGACGATTTTGAAGAAGATAACCTGAATCCGTCCTACTTATCCACTGACCCACCTCGCGATGGCGACTGACTGGACACCCCGCCGCCGACCGGCTTAGCTCCGCGCAACTGGGGAGTGTTTCTGTGGGCTGGTTGTCGGAGTTTCTTGCAGGGTTCAGAGGCGCGGCTCAGGTGAGCGGAGTTCAGCCTGCGCGACCGCCGCGCTCCAGCATGGAGCCGCCACCGGGGCGTCTGCCGAAGGCGGGCCACATCCAGTGGCGTGTTGGCTCGTTTCCGACCCAGGTCGTGGGCGAGAGTAACTACCAGCGGGCGATCATGGCCGAGTGCGGCAGCCACACGCGCTACGGTGTCGAGCATGAGTGCGTTGCAACGGTGCGGCCTGATCCGAACAACCGCTTCGACCCAAATGCCGTCGAGGTTCTGATCCGGGGTCAGCGTGTCGGGTTTCTAAACCGCGAGTGGGCTCCTCGGATGAAGGAGGCGCTGGCGGCCGTTGGGCTGGGCTCAGCGACTTGCGGTGCCCTCATCAACGGCGGCTGGCGGACGAACCATCACGACGAAGGTCACTTCGGCGTCCGACTGGCCATTCCCAGTTGGGGTCCGCTCGATTTCGGAGGCGGGCTGATCCACGGAGAAAAGCGTGAATGGCCGAAGAAAGAGCGCCGCGCCCGACCCGTCTCCAGCGGCTCCGGCCCGCTGCTGGGCCGGCGCATTGCATTGATGGGGGCGTTCCAGAGCAAGCTGCCGGAAGAACTCGCCGCCATGGGCGCGACGATCGTTGCCGGCGTCGGAAAGACGACTACCGACCTGATCATCGTCGGCAGCGAGCCGCCGTTCACGGTGGGAGAGCGGCGGAGCCGAGGCTTTGAGATCGCGACCGAGGCTGCCGCGTCGGGTCAGGCCATCCGCATCTGGGGCGAAGACGAGTTCCGGGAGGCGCACCGCGCCGGCTAGGTCACGCCGCGTCGAACAGGTCCATCTGCTTGCGTGCCGAAGCGGGGACCCGAAAACGGCTCTCATCCAGCAGATGGCGCGGGCCATCGAGACCGTAGCGTTTGACTGCCGCGCGGAAGCGGGTGGCGATCAGCTCGGCGACCGGGCCGGTTCCCTTCATCCGCTGGGACCAGTCCGGGTCGTAGTCCCTGCCACCGCGGGTCTGGCGGACGAGGGACATCACCCGTGCGGCGCGATCTGGTCGCGCATCGGCCAGCCACTCGCGGAACAGGTCCTTGATCTCCAGCGGAAGGCGAAGGGTCACATACATGGCCGTGATCGCCCCGGCCTTCGCCGCAGCCTCGAGAATGGACTCCAGCTCATGGTCGTTCAGACCGGGTATCACCGGGGCGAAGCCGACGCCGACCGGGACGCCCGCATCCGCCAGCCGGCTGATCGCCTCCAGCCGCTTCGCCGGCGTCGAGGCCCGCGGCTCCATCGCCCGCGCCAGCTTGCGGTCCAGGGTAGTGATCGAGACGAAGGCCGAGGCCAGTCCCTCGCGTCCCATCGGCCCCAGAATGTCCACGTCCCGAGTGATCAGCACCGACTTGGTGATGATGCTGAAGGGGTGGTTGAACCGCTGCATCACCTCGAGAATGCCGCGCGTCGACTTCAGCTCGCGCTCGACCGGCTGATAGGGGTCGGTGTTGCCGCCTATATGGATCCGCTTGCAGACGTATCGCGGTTTGCAGAACTCCTGTTCCAGCAGGTCCGCGGCGCCGGGCTTGAAGAAGATACGGCTCTCGAAATCCAGGCCCGGGGATAGGCCCATCCAGGCATGGGACGGACGGGCGTAGCAGTAGATGCAGCCATGTTCGCAGCCCTTGTAGGGGTTGATGGACCGGTCGAAACCGATGTCCGGACTTGTGTTTCGCGCGATGATCGTCCGGGCCGTTTCGGGCGTCAGGGTCGTGCGCAGGGGCGCGACCTCGGCGTCCTCGGCGGTCCAGCCGTCATCGAAGGCCTCGCTCGTCCGGGGTTCGTAGCGACCCGTCGCATTCGATCGCGCGCCACGTCCCTTCGCTGTCTCGGCCATGAGGGGACGATACGCGCGAACGAGAACAAAGCAAGAACAATCTTTCACGACGAAACGCCGTCTTGCTACGTCGACCAGCGACAGTTCTGGCCTAGAACTCCCGTATGAAAACCATCGGCTTGATCGGCGGCATCGATTCCAGCGCCACGGCCGAATACTACCGCCTGCTCAGCCTGGGCGTGGTGCACGACCTCCAGAGGGTCACGCCACGCTGCGTGATCTGGTCCTGCGACTTCAATGAGGTTCGCCGCCTGCGACATGCGAGCGATGAAGAGGGATTGTCCGATCTCTTCAGGGACGCTGCGATACGGCTGGAGGTCGCCGGCGCGGACCTGCTGCTGATCTGCGGCGCCACCCATCACGACGTGGCCGAACATGTGCAGCGCGCGGTGTCCATTCCGTTGCTCCATTTCGCAGGTCCCGTCGCCGAACGCCTGAAGGTGGAGGGCATCGACAAGGTCGGGCTGCTGGATCCGGCCTCTGCTGGGCCGGACGCCTACGAGGGGCCATTATCGAGCCGGTACGGGATCGACGTCTTGCTCCCCACCGCAGCCGAACGAGCGTCCGTGGAACGGGCTGAGTATCTCGAGTTCGTCGTTCAGAGCGACCCGACGGCGAGGCGCGACGCCTGTCTGGAGATTATGGCCCGCATGGCCAATGACGGCGCGCAGGCCATCCTCTTCGAGCGCACCGATGCCCTCCCGGCTCTGCGGCAGGGTGACTGTCCGGCCCCAATGATCGACACCGTCTCACTGCATGTGGAGGCGGCGATGAGGATGGCGCTGGAGCCTTGAGGCGCTCGGACTGGCAGGGATCGTCGACGTCCTCTCGCCCGGTGCGTCAGGCTGGGAGGAAATGGTGCGGATGAGAGGACTCGAACCTCCACGCCTCGCGGCGCCAGAACCTAAATCTGGTGCGTCTACCAGTTCCGCCACATCCGCTCAGGTCTGAGGGGGTTCTAGCGGGATTTGGCGCGGAAGCAATCGGGCGCATCAGGCCTGCACGGACGGCGGTTTTCTTCACGGCTGATCACGCATCGGAGAGGTGATGACAACAGCCGGGAACCGGTCGGCGCGTCTGTCGTTCCGGCGGACCACTCCAGAGATTTTCGCCGTGATTTCCTATTATTGTATCGTGAACATGCCGGGTCTTCCGGTCCGCGACATCGCCGTTGTCGATGCGGCGGACGATGGCTCCGCGCGCCGGGCGCTGGAGGATGTGGCGCATCAGTGGCCGGGCTTCGAGACAGTCTATCTCTATCAGGGCGAGCGTCTGGTCACCGTCCATGCCAATCCGGCGCTCGGATTCGCGGAAGCCCCGATCTTTGTGGAGGCTCGCGCCGCGTGACGTGGCTCCCGGTCATCCGGCTCCTCGCCCCGAAATGAAAAAGGCCCGGGATCGCTCCCGGGCCTTTCCTGTCGTTTGATCCGGAGATCAGTCCTCGCGCTTGTCCGTCGGCGACGGAGCGCCCGGCATCGGCGGGACCGGTCCCGGAGGCGCGTCGGGGTGCAGTTCCGGCACCTCGACCAGACCGCGACCCACGTGGCTCTTGCGGTAGCCGTACAGCAGATAGACCACCAGGCCGATGCCGCCCCAGATCGGCAGCACCATCTTGGCGTCGTGCGGCAGGTTCCAGAACAGGAACGCACAGCCCGCGGCCGACAGCGGCGCGATGATCCAGATCAGCGGCGTCCGGAACGGACGGTGACGGTTCGGCTCCTTCACGCGCAGCATCAGCACGGCGATCGACACCATGAAGAAGGCGAACAGCGTGCCCGAGTTCGAGATGTCGGCCAGCTGACCGACCGGGAACAGGGCGCCGGCGGTGGCGACGGCCATACCCGTGAACAGGGTCACGATGTGCGGCGTCTTCCACTTCGGGTGCACCTTGGAGAAGGCTTCCGGCAGCAGGCCGTCGCGCGCCATCACGAAGAAGATGCGGGTCTGGCCGTAGATCATCATCAGGATGACCGAGGGCAGGGCCAGCATGGCGGCGGTGCCGAGGGCGTTGCCGACGATCGGCCAGTTGATCTCGCGCAGAACGTGGGCCAGAGCCTCGTTCGAGCAGACCAGCTGGTTGGCGTTTTCGGCCAGCTGACAGGCGGCGATGAAGGCGGGCGAACCCGGCTGCACGGCCGAACCGTCGGCGCCCAGGACCGGCTGCGCGCCGATCGCGCCGACCGCGCCGATGGCGACCAGCAGGTAGAAGATGGTGCAGATGCCCAGCGAACCGATCAGGCCGATCGGCACGTTGCGCTGCGGGTTCTTGGTCTCTTCGGCCGCGGTGGAGACCGCGTCGAAGCCGACATAGGCGAAGAAGATCGACGCCGCGGCGCCGACGATGCCCATGCCCGAATACTCGCCGAACAGGCCGTTCGGTGCGAACGGAGTAAAGTTCTGCGACTTGATGACCGGCAGGGTCAGAACGATGAAGGCGGTCAGGGCGGCGACCTTGATCACCACCAGGATGGCGTTCAGTCGGGCCGATTCCGTCGTGCCGCGCATCAGCAGGAAGGTCACCGCCATGGCGACGACGATCGCCGGAACGTTGATGATGCCTGCCGAGAAGTCGGGGCTCGGGATGAAGCCGTTCATGCTCCAGGCCGGACCGGCCTGTAGTGCATCAGGCCAGTCGAATCCCAAGGCGTTCTCGATCAGGCCCATCACATAGCCGGACCAGCCGACCGACACGGCGCCGGCGGCGACCGCGTATTCCAGGATCAGCGCCCAGCCGACCATCCAGGCCAGCAGTTCGCCCATCACGGCGTAGGTGTAGGTGTAGGCCGAGCCCGAAACGGGGGCCATGGCGGCCAGTTCCGAGTAGCAGAGCGCGGCGACGGCGCAGACGGCGCCGGCGATCACGAAGCTGAGCATCATGCCCGGGCCGGCCTTCTGCGAGGCGGCGGCGGTCAGCACGAAGATCCCGGTGCCGATGATTGCGCCGACCCCGAGCAGGGTCAGCTGGAACGCACCGAGCGACCGGTGCAGTGATTTTTTCTGAGCCGTAGCCAGAATCGCGTCGAGCGATTTAACGCGCCACATATACTTTTCCCCTCCCGAACGGGCAGCAGATAGCTGTTGGGCGGGACGCTAGCGGCGCATGTCCACGCTGGCAACGCGGTTTCCGTTTGGTGAACACGCGACGACGCTTTCGTGAATGGGTGTGTTGCGGGTACAGCCGTGCGCGATGTTGCCCATTCACGCCGTTCTTGAACCGCTGAAGGCGGCGCTGGCCTCGGGCCCTGTCGCCGTGCTGGCCGCGCCTCCGGGGGCGGGCAAGACCACGGTCGTGCCCTTGGCCCTGCTGGACCAGTCGTGGCTTGGAGGGCGGCGGATTCTGGTGCTCGAACCGCGACGTCTCGCCGCGCGCGCCGCAGCCGAACGGATGGCGAAAACCCTGGGCGAAAAGGCGGGCGATACGGTCGGCTACCGCACCCGTCTGCAGAGTCGCATCGGTCCGAAGACCCGCATTGAGGTCGTCACCGAGGGCGTCTTCACCCGCATGATTCTGGACGACCCGGCGCTGGACGGCGTCGGCGCAGTTTTGTTCGACGAGTTCCACGAGCGCAGCCTCGACGCCGATCTCGGCCTCGCCCTTGCCCGTGACAGCCAGACCCTGCTGCGTGATGACCTGCGCATTCTGGTCATGTCGGCGACGCTCGACACGGCCGGCGTCTCGCGACTTCTCGACGGCGCGCCGATCATCGAGGCCGAGGGCCGGATGTTTCCGGTCGAGACCCGTTACCTTGGCCGCAACGCCGCCGAGCGGTTCGAGGACGCCTTGGCTCGGGCCATCCGGCTGGCCCTGGCCGACGAGACCGGCTCCGTCCTCGCCTTCCTGCCGGGGCAGGGCGAAATCCATCGCACCGTTCGCGCGCTGGGTGACCGCCTGCCGGCCGACGTTGATCTCGCGCCCCTGTTCGGCGCCATGGACAAGGGCGAGCAGGATAGGGCCATCGAGCCGGCCGCGCCGGGCCGCCGCAAGGTGGTGCTGGCCACCTCCATCGCCGAGACCAGCCTGACCATCGAAGGGGTGCGCGTCGTCATCGACGGCGGCCTGTCACGCGTGCCGCGCTTCGAGCCGTTTAGCGGGCTGACCCGGCTGGCCACCGTCCGCGTAAGCCGCTCCTCGGCCGAGCAGCGCCGGGGCCGGGCAGGGCGGGTCGAACCGGGCGTCTGCTATCGCCTGTGGGACGAGGAGCAGACCCGTGGTCTGGTCCCGCACCAGAACCCCGAGATCCGCGAGGCGGACCTGACGGCGTTCGCGCTGGACCTGGCCCGCTGGGGCGCGCGGTCACCGGATGGTCTGGCCCTGCTGGACCCGCCGCCCGCCGGCGCCTTCGCCGAGGCGAGGAGGGTGCTCTACCGGCTGGAGGCGCTGGACGCGGATGGCGGCCTGACCGACCACGGCCAACGGCTGGCCGCCATCCCCCTGTCGCCGCGACTGGCGCACATGCTGGCTGTCGCCGCCGACGCGGGAGAGGCCGATCTGGGCGCACGCATCGCCGCTGTCCTCAGCGAGCCGGGACTGGGCGGCTCGTCCGTCGATCTGTCCGAGCGCCTGAGGGGGCTGGAGAGCGATCGCACGCCTCGCGCCCGCGACGCTGGCAAGCTGATCGAGCGCTGGGCCGCTGCGGCGCGCAAGGGAGCCGGGAAGGGCGCGCGCGGCGCCGATGCCGGCCTGCTTCTGGCCGAAGCCTTCCCCGAGCGGGTGGCGAAGGCGCGGGGCAAGCCAGGCGAGTATCTGCTGGCTTCGGGGCGCGGCGCCTTCCTCGACGCTACCGATCCTCTGGCGCGCGAGCCCTGGCTGGCGGTGGCCGAACTGGGCGGCGGCGACGCGCGCGACCGCATCCGTCTGGCCGCGCCCGTCGATCCAGCGGATCTGGAACATCGGCTGGAGACCGAGGAACGGCTGACGAAGGAGCCGTCCGGCCGTCTGGTGCTGAAACGCCTGCGCCGCGTCGGCGCGATCGTGGTCGACGAGAAGCTCATGGGTGCTCCCGACCGCGCCACCATCACTGCGGCGCTCAAGACCGAGGTCGAGGCCGACGGTCTGAAGGCGATCCGCTGGGGCGAGCGGGCCTCGGCCCTGCGCGCCCGTCTGTCCTTTGTTGCGTCGCTGGAGGAGGGCTGGCCCGACATCTCGGACGACGGTCTGCTGGCTGAGCGCGAAGCCTGGCTCTGGCCGTTGCTGGACACTGTGCAGTCGCTGGACGCCATCGGCGATGCGGCGCTGGAAGGCGGTCTGCGCGCCCTGATCCCGTGGGACCGTGTCCGCCAGCTGGATGTGCTGGCTCCGCCCCGGCTGGAGACGCCGATGGGCTCCGCCGCCATCGACTATGCCGCCGAGGGCGGGCCGCAGGTCGATATCCGGGTGCAGGAGCTGTTCGGCGTCACCGTCCATCCGACCGTCGGCGGCGGCCGCGTGCCCTTGACCCTTAGCCTGCTGTCACCCGCGCGCCGTCCAGTGCAGATGACGAAGGATCTGCCGGGCTTCTGGGCGGGATCGTGGAAGGACGTGCGCGCCGACATGCGCGGCCGCTACCCGCGTCACCCGTGGCCCGAGGACCCGTCCGTCGCCGAAGCCACCAACCGGGCCAAGCCGCGCGGCACGTAGGTTCACGCCGCCGCTTGCATTTTCGGGCCATCCCGCCTATTTGGCCCGCGCACTTCGCACGTGGGCGTGGCGCAGCCGGGGGAGACATCCCCGACCGCACCATTCCGAGGGTCCAGCCGGATCTTTAAAGCGCCCACGCAACGTCTATCGGAAAAAGGACACTACCGATCATGGCTCTGCCAGAATTCTCCATGCGTTCGCTGCTCGAAGCCGGCGCTCACTTCGGTCACCAGACGCACCGCTGGAACCCGAAGATGGACCGCTACATCTTCGGCGCCCGCTCGAACATCCACATCATCGACCTGTCGCAGACCATCCCGCTGCTGCACCAGGCCCTGGTCGAAGTCCGCAACGTCGCCGCCAAGGGTGGTCGCGTCCTGTTCGTCGGCACCAAGCGCCAGGCCGCTGACCCGGTCGCCGAGGCCGCCAAGCGCTGCGCCCAGTACTACATGAACAACCGCTGGCTCGGCGGCACCCTGACCAACTGGAAGACGGTCTCGGGTTCGATCGCTCGCCTGCGTGAACTGGACGCCCTGCTCGAGTCGGGCGGCGAAGGCCGCGTGAAGCGCGAGCTGCTGAGCCTGCAGCGCGAGCGCGACAAGCTCGACGCCTCGCTGGGCGGCATCAAGGACATGGGCGGCATCCCGGACATCATGTTCGTCATCGACACCAACAAGGAGTCGATCGCGATCCAGGAAGCCCGCAAGCTGAACATCCCGATCATCGCGATCCTGGACACCAACTCGGATCCGGACGGCATCACCTACCCGGTCCCGGGTAACGACGACGCCGCCCGCGCCATCCAGACCTACTGCGACCTGATCGCCGACGCCGTCCTGGACGGCCTGGCCGCCGGCCAGTCGTCGTCGGGCGTCGACCTGGGCGCTGCGGTGAACCCGGACGAGCCGATGCTTCGCGAAGCCACGGCTCCGAAGGCTGAAGCCGAAGCCGCTCCCGCCGGTACCGAAGCTGTCGCCGCCGAGCTGGAAGCTGCTGCCGAGCCGGCCGTCGCTGACGAAGCCGCGCAAGCCGCGACTACGGAAGCCAACGACGCCGTCGAAACCGACAAGGCCGCGGTCTGAGGATCGCATCGCGGCTTTCAGAAGAAGGCCGCGCGTTGAACTGACACACGGCCGGGCTATCTGCCCGGCCGTTACCGCATACAAAAAGACCCCCAAGGAGATATCTCATGGCCGAGATCACTGCCGCCCTCGTCAAGGAACTGCGCGAGCGTTCGGGCGTCGGCATGATGGACTGCAAGAAGGCCCTGCAAGAGAACGACGGCAACATCGAAGCCGCGATCGACTGGTTGCGCGCCAAGGGCCTGTCCAAGGCCGCCAAGAAGGCCGACCGCGTCGCCGCTGAAGGTCTGGTCGCTGTCGCCGCCCGTGAAGACGGCGCTGGCGAAGTCGCCGCCGCCATCGAGTTCAACGCGGAAACCGACTTCGTCGCCCGCAACGACCTGTTCCAGACGGCCGCCAAGAAGTTCGCCGAACTGGGCCTCGAGCACCACTCGATCGAAGCCCTGCACGGCGCTGAACTGGAAGCCGGCAAGACGGTCCAGGACGAAGTGACCAACATGATCGCCACCATCGGCGAGAACATGCAGCTGCGTCGCGCCGCCCGCCTGTCGGTGTCGGAAGGCGCTGTCGCGACCTACGTCCACAACGCCGTTTCGCCGGGCGTCGGCCGCATCGGCGTGCTGGTCGCCATCGAAGGCGCCGGCGACAAGGCCACGATCCGTGAGCTGGGTCGCAAGATCGCGATGCACGTCGCCGCGACCGCGCCGCTGTCGCTGAACACGGATGACCTGGACCCGGCCGCCATCGAGAAGGAGCGCACCGTTCTTATCGAGAAGGCCAAGGAAGAAGGCCGTCCGGAAAACATGATCGAGAAGATCGTGGAAGGTCAGATCAACAAGTTCCAGAAGGACGTGGTGCTGTCGAAGCAGCCGTTCGTCATGGATCCGGACGTGACCGTCGAGCAGCTGGTCGCCAACACCGGCAAGGACCTCGGCACGACCCTGAAGCTGGTCGGCTTCGTGCGCCTTGCCCTTGGTGAAGGCGTCGAGAAGGTCGAGGGCCCCGACTTCGCTTCGGAAGTCGCCTCGATGATGGGCGGTCAGTAAGACCGACCGTCCCTCGGGACTGAAATGAAGGGCCGGCGCTCGCAAGGGCGCCGGCCTTTTCTTTGCGCGAAGCGCAATCAGGTTGGTTCATCACAACGAACACGACGGACCACAGCGAACACAACGGCGGCTGAGACAAACTGGTCCCCCGCCGTGCCCGTTGTGAATCCGTTGTGTTCGCCGTGATGAACCCTCATCTCGATGCGGAAGATGATTCCGGCTCCGCGGAGGACCCCATGACCCAACAGGCCCCCGATTTCGACGAAGACGGCGGCGGCTATGATGTCGACGACTGGTCGCGCCTGACCGCCTTCACCGGCCGCGTCGCCACCCTGGACGACGTGCAGGCGAAGAAGGCCGTCTTCGCGCTCGACGACACCGAGGACCCGCGCGTCATCGACATGGAGCTGCCCCAGCCGGTGATCTGGTGGGAGGAGGGCGGCGAGCAGGCCGCCGTGGCCGTGCAGGCCGAGAGTCACATCGGGCCCGAGGGCGACGAGATGGACGTCATCGGCCTGATCCTGCCGGACGGCGGCGCGGCGGTGGCCCTGCTGGAAGACGTCGATCTGGTCGACGACACCGATCCCGTTTGGCGCGGCCTGGTCGAGAGCGCGGTCGACGGCGCAGACGGGGACTGATCCGTCCCCGGCGCGATTCCGCTCTGGCACGGCGAAGCCGGATGGCGTCATATCCCCGCGTTCAGTGATTCCGGGGAATTCCCATGCGCCTTGCCGCCCTTCTGTCCGCGACTGCCATCGCCCTGACCCTGCCTCTCGCCGCGCCGGCCGCCGCCCAGGCGCCAGACCTGCAGGCGATCAACGGCATCATCGATCAGGGCTTCAACCACTCCGAGGTCATGCAGAACGCCGCGTGGCTGACGGACCGCATCGGCGGCCGCATGACCAACTCGCCGCAGATGCGGGAGGCCGAGGCCTGGGCCCAGCAGCGCTTCCGCGACTACGGTCTGACGAACGTCCGCGCCGATCCATTCGAGTTCGGCCGCGGCTGGTCGATCGTCCGGTCCAGCGCCCGCATGACCACCCCGCGTCCGCTGGACCTGCGCGCCATCCCCATCGCCTGGACGCCCGGCACCAACGGCGTCGTCAGCGCCCCGATCGTCGTCGCGCCGATGAGCACCGCCGGCGACTTCGCCCGCTGGCGCGGCCAGCTCTCGGGCAAGATCGTCCTGATCACCACGCCGAACGAAGGCTCCGAGCCGACCGAGCCGGCCTTCCGCCGTCTGACGGACGAGGATCTGGCCGGCCGCACCGCCTACAACCAGCCGACCCATTCGCACTCGAACACCGATCGTCTGCGCGAGGCCGACTTCGCCTCGCGTCTGGACGCGTTCCTGCAGGAAGAGGGCGCGGTCGCCTTCGTCCGCATGTCCCAGCGCGACGGCGGCCTGCTGCACGGCACCGGCTCGGGCTACCGCATGGACGACCAGCGCCGTACCCCCGGCTTCGAGATCGCGGCCGAGGACTACCGCCGTCTGGCCCGTCTGGCCCGCACCGACGCCGCGCCGGCGCTGGAGCTGATGAGCGAGGTCCGCTTCCACGAAGAGGACATCAACGCCAACAACATCCTGGCCGACATTCCGGGCACAAGCCGCTCGGGCGAATACGTCATGGCCGGCGCCCACCTGGACAGCTGGGCCGCTTCGGACGGCGCGGTCGACAACGCCGCCGGCAGCGTCGTGGTCATGGAGGCCGCTCGCATCCTGCGTTCGCTGGGCGTCCGTCCCAAGCGCACGATCCGCTTCGCCCTGTGGAACGGGGAAGAGCAGGGGCTGTGGGGCTCTCTGGCCTATGTCGACAAGTATCTGGCCACCCGCGCCCCGCTGGGCGACGAGCAGCTGGACGCCCTGCCGAACAACCGCACCTGGCGCGCCCGCTGGCCGATCCAGCCGCGCGCCGGCCACGGCGATCTGGTCGCCTACTTCAACATGGACAACGGCTCGGGCCGCATCCGCGGCATCAACGCCGAGGGCAATGTCGCCGCCGCCGCCGTGATGGCCGACTGGTTCAAGCCGTTCGAGAGCCTCGGCGCCTCGACCATCTCGCTGCGGACCTCGGGCAGCACCGACCACGTCTATATGCAGACCGTCGGCGTGCCGGGCTTCCAGTTCATCCAGGACCCGCTGGATTACGGCGCCCGCCTGCACCACACCTCGATCGACAGCTACGACCACCTGCGGGCGGACGACCTGCGTCAGGCCGCGGTGATCATGGCCGCCATCTTGCTGACCGCCGCCAACAGCGACGAGCCGCTCCCGCGCATGCCGCTGCCGACCCGTCCCAACCCGACGGACCCGTTCGCGGCGGGGAATTGATTTTGGACCAAGGGTGCGGCGATCAGGTCGTCGCGCCCGATTCCGCCCGAGGCCGAGGAACGGCGAGGAGGTCGGGAATTTCTTCACGGTTGTTCAGTCGGTCGATAAGGACGACGTTACCTTCGAAAGCGATGCGGTAGGGGCCGATGCTCTGGAAGGTGGGACTCCGGCCATCGACTTCCTCCTCGGCTGTCCGCCAAAGCGGCGCATGTGTTCCCATCAGGAGCAGTCGACCATCGACGGCGGCGAGGCCTGTCGACATGCATGGCAACATCGTCCGGGTATCACCCTTGGGGTCGAGGTCTGTCCCGCAGTCAGCCCTGAGTAGTGGTTTCACCTCGCTGCCGCAGACTTCGAGCACCGCGTTGCGCTCCACGCTGTAGCCGCCGCCACCGACAAGCGCTGCCGTGCACTGTGGCTTCCAAGGAATGGGAACCATCCCGACTATCGGACTGCATTCGGCGTCCAGAAATCTCTCGCAAGGCTCTCCAGGCGCGCTTTCCACTACTGTGACCTCGCCTGTCTCCCAGTCGAGGCGATACAGGCCGCCGCCGTAGTGGCCCCAGTTGGCGCCAATCAGCAGCTGGCGGCCTTGCTCGATGACGGTGTTGGACATCGCGGATGGAATGCGATGTGACAGGCGAATGCGGTGAGTGACGCCGTTCTGGTTGAGGTTGATCAGATGGCGCGAGGTGACCACGGTCACGCCGCCCTCTCCGCAAACTATCGCGACCAGCCCGGCGCCGCGTGAGTCGAACGTGGGGCCCGGTTTCCACGCGCCGTTCTCTCTCGTTCGCATCGTCCATTCGGAGAGTCTGCTCGTAGGCGCAGATATCAGACGAACGGTGTCGCCACTGACGCAGATGTCGAGCACATTGTCTTCAAGCGAGGCATCCTCCGCGGTCGCTGCGCGCTCGCTGACCCGAAACAGCTTGCCGTTTCCCGACACAATCCAGAGGTCGTCGCCAGCGATCTTAGCCCGATCAGCGGAGAGGTAGATGTCGCGACCCAGCCCCCACTTCATCCCATACGCATCGCTTCCGAAGGGCTCCCATCCGTCCCCCCACGCCATCACCCCGAGTGTCAAAGCGACCACGCCGAAACCCAGTCCGAGACCTCCAAGCCTGAGCACTGTCGCGTCTCCTCTCGCGCAATACGCGACCTTCTCACGGTTGCGCTTTATGGTCGAGCGCGACCGGCGGGCGCTGCGACCTTCGCCCCACCTTCTCGCCCGCCCCGGATCGGTCTAGAGCAGCCGGATGATCGGAAGACTGAACCACGTCGGTGTCGCCACGCCGTCCATCGAGGCCAGCGTTGCGATGTATCGCGACCTGCTGGGCGCCACGAAGGCTCATGAGCCGTTCGACCTGCCGGCGCAGGGCGTGCGCGTCTGCTTCGTCGACCTTCCCAACAGCCAGATCGAGCTGATCGAGCCGCTGGGCGACGACTCGCCCGTGCTCGGCTTCCTCGCGAAGAACCCCAAGGGCGGCCAGCACCACGTCTGCTTCGAGGTCGAGGACATCATCGCCGCCCGCGACGCCCTGCGTGCGAAGGGCGTGACCATCCTCGGCACGGGCGAGCCGCGCATCGGCGCCCACGGCACGCCGATCATCTTCCTGCATCCGAAAGACATGGGCGGCATGCTGGTCGAGCTGATGGAAACGCCGAAAGATGGAGCGCACTGATGCCGATCGGCCCTTTCACCATCGTCGCCATCTACATCGTCTGCTGGTGGACGGTGCTGTTCGCCGTCCTGCCGCTGGGCATGAACCAGGAAGGTCAGGAAAAGCCGACCGACGGCGCCCAGTGGGGCGCGCCGGCCAATCCGAACCTGAAGAAGAAATTCATCACCACGACCTGGGTGTCGGCCATCGTCTGGATCTTCATCCTGATCCTGGTCTGGATCGGCTGGATGCCGCTGCCGCCGCTGGCCCCGCCAGTCTAGGCCGATGACCGATCATCTGCTCCTGCTGAACCCGGACTGGCACGACGATCAGGGCGGCCCGTGGTTCTGCCCGGCCGGCTCGGTCATCGAGGGCGTGCTGGCCTTCTATCCGAAGCTCAAGGACCAGCTTCAGATCACGCGACTGGATCACCCGCGCCCGCGCCCGGCCGTCATCGAACTGGTCGGGGAAGAGCACCAGAGCTGCCCCATCCTCGTCCTCGACGGCGCCTTCGACTGGCCCGAGGCCGGAACCAGCGCCGCCACCGGCCGCCGCTTCCTGCAGGATGGGGCCATCATCCCGTATCTCGCCGCGCGCTACGGGATCGGCCTGCCGCATCCGTAGTTTTTTTCTCCCTTGCGGGAGAAGGTGGCGGCCATAGGCCGACGGATGAGGGGGCTGGGCAGCGCACCCATCCAGTCGTGGTGTCGCACCGCGGAACCAACCCCTCGTCCGACCCGCTACGCGGGCCACCTTCTCCCGCAAGGGGAGAAGGACAGTCCACCTCGGCCTAGCTTTCGCCCCTTCCTCCCGGCTAAAGCTCTGCCTCACGCTTCTCTTGCCGGATTCTGCCCATGCGCCTGTCGCGCTACTTCCTGCCCACGCTGAAAGAGGCGCCCTCGGACGCCCAGATCGTCTCGCACCAGCTGATGCTGCGCGCCGGCCTGATCAAGCAGGAGGCCGCCGGCATCTACGCCTGGCTGCCGCTGGGCCTGCGCGTGCTGCGCAAGATCGAGCAGATCGTCCGCGAGGAGCAGGAGCGGGCAGGGGCCGTCGAGCTGCTGATGCCGACTCTGCAACTGGCCGATCTGTGGCGCGAGAGCGGCCGTTACGACGCCTATGGTCCGGAGATGCTGCGCATCACCGACCGTCACGAGCGCGAATTGCTCTACGGCCCGACCAACGAGGAGATGATCACCGACATCTTCCGGGGCTTCGTGAAGAGCTACAAGGCGCTGCCGCTGAACCTCTTCCACATCCAGTGGAAGTTCCGCGACGAGCGCCGTCCCCGCTTCGGCGTCATGCGCGGCCGCGAGTTCCTGATGAAGGACGCCTATTCGTTCGACATCGACGAGGCCGCCGCCCGCAAGGCCTACAACCGCATGTTCGCGGCCTATCTGAACACCTTCGCCCGCATGGGTCTGAAGGCCGTGCCGATGCGCGCCGACACGGGCCCGATCGGCGGCGATCTCAGCCACGAGTTCATCGTTCTGGCCGACACCGGCGAGAGCGAGGTCTTCTGCGACCGCAAGCTGGTCGAGATGGCGCCTCCCGGACACGACTTCTCCGATGACGCCGTCCAGGCCGTCTTCGACGAGCGCACGGCCCTGTACGCTGCGACCGAGGAAATGCACGACGCTGCCCGCTTCGAGAGCCAGACCGCCGAGGGCGACCGTCTGTCGGCCCGCGGCATCGAGGTCGGCCACATCTTCTACTTCGGTACGAAGTACTCCGCCGCGATGAAGGCCAACGTCCAGGGTCCCGACGGCAAGGAAGCCCCGGTGCACATGGGCAGCTACGGCGTCGGCGTCTCGCGCCTGCTGGGCGCCATCATCGAGGCCAGCCACGACGAGGGCGGCATCATCTGGCCGGACGCCGTGGCCCCGTTCGACGTGGTCGTAATCAACCTGCGCGCCAGCGACGAGGCCGTCTCGACCGCCTGCGAGGAGGCCGTCAGCCAGCTGGAGGCCCTCGGCAAGGATGTCCTGTACGACGACACCGACGAGCGCCCGGGCGGCAAGTTCGCGACGGCCGATCTGATCGGCGTTCCGTGGCAGCTGACCATCGGGCCCAAGGGTCTGGCCGACGGCGTGGTCGAGCTGAAGCGTCGCGCGACGGGCGAGAAGGTCAGCGTGCCGCTGGCCGAGGCTATCGCGAGGCTCACCGCATGACCGACGTCGCGTCGGCCGCCAGCAAGCCGCTGAAGCCCGCCGGCCCGTTCTCCGCCTGGGAGTTCGGTCTGGCGCTGCGCTACCTCCGCGCCAGGCGGAAGGAGGGCGGCATCGCCCTGATCGCGATCATTTCCTACGTCGCCATCGCCCTGGCCGTGATGGCGCTGATCACGGTCATGAGCATCATGGCCGGCTTCCGCTCGGAACTGCTCAGCCGGATGCTGTCCTTCAACGGCCACGTCTATGTTCAGGGGCAGGTGCTGTATTCGCCCGAGCGCGAGCAGGCGGTCCAGCGCATCAAGGATGTGCCCGGCGTTATCCACGTCTCTCCGCTGACCGAGAGCATCGGCGTCTTCCGCGGCCGCAACGGCGCGGTCTCCGGCGGCTATGTCCGCGGTATCCGGCCGTCCGACCTGACGTCGATGACCTATGTCTATGACAGCCTGACGCCCGCCGCCCGCCGCAGCTTCGGCCAGGGCGCCTACGGCGGCGACAATGTCCTGATCGGCAAGGCGCTGGCCCAGACCCTCGGGCTGGAGGCCGGCGACCCGATCACCCTGTATTCGCCGACCGGCGCGGACAGCGCCTTCGGCAACCTCGGCGGTCTGGAGAAGACCTATGTCGTCGGCGGCGTGTTCAGCTCCGGCGCCAGCGACTTCGACCAGGCCTTCGTCTTCATGCCGCTCGAACAGGCCCAGCTCTTCTTCGGCAAGGAGGGGCTGTGGGATGTCATCGAGCTGAAGGTGCAGGAGCCTGACAAGGTCCAGAACCTGCTGGCCCCGATCCGTCAGGCCGCCGGCGGCGACGCCTTCGTGTCCGACTGGCGCGACCGTCTGGCCGCCTTCTGGGGCGCGCTCAAGGTCGAGCGCGTGGCCATGAGCATCATCCTGGGCCTCGTCGTGGCCATCGCCGCCCTGAACATCATTTCCGGCATCGTCATGCTGGTGAAGAACAAGACCCGCGACATCGCCATCCTGCGCACCGTGGGCGCCAGCCAGTTCTCCATGCTGCGCATCTTCTTCATCGCCGGAGCCACCATCGGCACGCTCGGCACCCTGACCGGCTTGGCGCTAGGCCTGCTGTTCTGCCTGAACATCGGCGCCATCCAGCACTTCCTCGAGGCGCTGCTGGGCGTCCAGCTGTTCAATGCCGACGTCTACATGCTGGATTCCATTCCGGCGCTCGTCGATCCGCTCGACGTCTTCTGGGTGACCATCTGGTCCTTCTTCATGAGCTGCGTCGCTGGTCTGATCCCGTCCTGGCAGGCCGCCAAACTCGATCCGGTGGAGGCGCTGCGCTATGAGTAAGCCCGTCTTCTCCGCCCGCGACGTCACCCGCACCTACAAGGCCGAGGCCGGCGACCTGACCGTCCTCAAGGGCGTGAACCTCGACGTCATGCCCGGCGAGATCGTCGGCCTGATCGGCCCCTCAGGCTCGGGCAAGTCGTCGCTGCTGCATGCCGCCGGCCTGCTGGAACATCCGAGCTCGGGCGAGATCCTGTTCGACGGCGAGCCGGTCGGCGCCTTGCCGGAGCGCGCGCGGACCCACATCCGCCTCGCCAGCATCGGCTTCGTCTATCAGTTCCACCACCTGCTGCCCGAGTTCGACGCCCGCGACAACGTCGCCCTGCCGCTGCGCATCGCCGGCTACAGCCAGGCCGACGCCCGCGTCCGCGCCGAGGAACTGCTGGCCCAGTTGAAGCTGGCCGATCGCATGACGCACCAGCCGGCCCAGCTGTCCGGCGGCGAGCGCCAGCGCGTGGCGATTGCCCGCGCCCTGGCCAACCGTCCGCGCCTGCTTCTGGCGGACGAGCCCACCGGTAACCTCGATCCCGGCACCAGCCAGACGGTGTTCGAAGCCCTCCACGATCTGGTCAAGACCACCGGCGTCGCCGCCCTGATCGCGACCCACAACATGGAGCTGGCCGGGCACATGGACCGGGTGTTCGCCCTGAAGGACGGCCATCTGGAAGAGCGGCCGGCGGAGAGCCAGGAGTATTAGGATCGAGGCGCGCCGGTCGCGCCTCGATCCTGTCGTCCTACTTCTTGCCCGGCGATTGGGTGAACGGCGAACTGCCGACGCTCACGGGCGGTTTGGGCTTCTCCGCCTTCGGTTTCCGGATTTCCTTGTTGCTGCGCGCCTGACCCTTGGCCATCACCGCACTCCTTGCGACGCCTGCCGCCAGAGAGCGGATGACTGATGGCGTCGTTTGACAAGCATACATGGCTGCGCGCGACGAGGGGGCGAGATCTCATGCTCTTGACGCGAACAGAATGAGAACATAGAACGAAGCCGGAACATTGGTCCGGGAGATCTCTCATGCCGCGTCTCGTGAAGGAAATGCTGTCGCTGGCCTCGTGCGCGGGGTTCGTTTCGGTGATGTGGTACGCCGCCGTGATGATCACGCCGGCCTGACCGCCCGGGATTTCCGGACGACTCGCACGCGTTTTCGAACGGCGGCGATTGCATCCATTGCCTCTGTTGCATCTGTTTTGACGCGTTCATCCACAGACGCGCGGACAGGGCGGGTGTCGCGGTCGAGGCGGATGTGAGACTCCGGTTGTGAGGTGCGACGGCGGTCCGTCGAACCGGAGCAGGGCAGGCGGAGCACAGGCGGCGTGAACGAACAGGGCTTCATCCATCTTCGGGTCCGCTCAGCCTATTCGCTGCTTGAAGGCGCGATCAAGGCCGGCAAGGTGGCGCGTCTCGCCGCCGACGCGGGCATGCCGGCGGTGGGGGTCACGGATCGGGCCAACCTGTTCGGCGCGCTGGAGTTCAGCCAGGCGGCGAAGGATGCCGGTGTTCAGCCGATCGTGGGCTGCGCTCTGCCGGTGACCGGCATCGGCGGTCAGGCGCCCGAGCGCTGGGCCAAGGTCCCGACCGTGGTTCTGCTGGCGCAGAACGAGACCGGCTGGCTCAACCTCTGCGCCCTGTCCTCCGCCGCCTATCTCGAAGCCGGAGCGATGGACGAGCCCGGCGTGCCCTGGAACAAGGTCGTCGAGCATTCCGACGGCCTGTTGCTGCTGACCGGCGGCCCCGACGGCCCGGTCGATCCGCTCTTCGCGCAAGGCAAGACGACCGAGGGCAATGCCGCCCTCAACGAGATGCAGGCCACCTTCGGCGACCGTCTCTACGTCGAGCTCCAGCGCCACGGCCTCCCGGCCGAGGCCGCCGCCGAGCGCGGGCTGGTCGCCTGGGCTTACGAGACCGATACCCCGCTGGTCGCCACCAACGACGTCCACTACGCCAAGGCGGCGCAGGCGAAGAGCCACGACGCCCTGCTGTGCATCGCCGACGGCGCCTTCACCGGTCAGGAGGATCGTCGTCGGATCACCGACCAGCACTGGTTCAAGCCCGCTGCGGCGATGCGCGAACTGTTCGCCGACCTGCCCGAGGCCTGCGACACGACCATCGACATCGCCCGTCGCTGCGCCTTCCTGGTCAGTACCCGCGCGCCGATCCTGCCGCGCTTCGACACCGGCGATGGCCGCTCGGAGCCCGACGAACTCATGCACCAGGCCCGCGAAGGCCTGAAGCAGCGCCTGACCGAAGTCATGCCCGCCGCGCCCGAGGAAGAGTACTGGAAGCGCCTCGAATGGGAGGTCGGGATCATCGTCCAGATGGGCTTCCCAGGCTACTTCCTGATCGTGTCGGACTTCATCAAATGGGCGAAGCACCACGACATCCCGGTCGGCCCGGGCCGGGGTTCGGGCGCGGGCTCGCTGGTCGCCTGGGCGCTGACCATCACCGATCTCGACCCCCTGCGGTTCGGCCTGCTGTTCGAGCGCTTCCTGAACCCCGAGCGGGTCTCGATGCCCGACTTCGACATCGACTTCTGTCAGGAGCGGCGCGAGGAGGTCATCACCTATGTCCAGCAGCACTATGGGCTGGACCGCGTCGCCCAGATCATCACCTTCGGCACCCTGCAGGCCCGCGCCGTGCTGCGCGACGTCGGGCGGGTGCTGCAAATGCCGCTGGGCCAGGTCGACCGTCTGGCCAAGATGGTTCCGGCCAACCCCGCGAACCCCGTTACGCTGGCCCAGGCCATCGACCTCGAGCCGCGCCTGAAGGAGGCCCGCGACGCCGAGCCGGCGGTGCGCAATCTGCTGGACACGGCGCTGGAGCTGGAGGGGCTGTACCGCAACGCCTCGACCCACGCCGCCGGCATCGTCATCGGCGACCGCCCTCTGACCGAGCTGGTGCCTCTGTATCAGGACCCGCGCTCGGACATTCCGGCCACCCAGTTCAACATGAAGTGGGTCGAGCCGGCCGGTCTGGTGAAGTTCGACTTCCTCGGCCTGAAGACCCTGACGGTGCTGGACCGCGCCCACGGCTATCTCAGCCGTCGCGGCGCCGCCCCAATCTGGAACCAGCTGCCGCTGGACGATGCGCCGACCTATGAGCTGATGGCCTCGGGCCAGACCGTCGGCGTGTTCCAGCTGGAATCCCAAGGCATGCGCGACACCCTGCGCAAGATGCGCTGCGGGTCGATCGAGGAGATCACCGCCCTGATCTCTCTCTACCGGCCAGGCCCGATGGAGATGATCGACACCTATATCGACCGGAAATTCGGCCGGGCCGAGGTCGACTATCTGCACCCGACCCTGACCGAGGTTCTGACCGAGACCTACGGCGTCATCATCTACCAGGAACAGGTGATGAAGATCGCCCAGATCCTGGCCGGCTACAGCCTCGGCGAGGCCGACCTTCTTCGTCGCGCCATGGGCAAGAAGAAGAAGGAAGAGATGGACTTCCAGCGTGCGCGCTTCATCAAGGGCGCGTCCGAGAAGGCTGTTTCCGAAGACCAATCCGGCGGCATCTTCGATCTGGTGGCCAAGTTCGCCGGCTACGGCTTCAACAAGTCCCACGCCGCCGCCTATGCCCTGATCTCGTTCCAGACGGGCTGGCTGAAGGCCAACCATCCGGTCGAATTCTTCGCCGCCTCGATGTCGCTGGACCTCAGCAACACCGACAAACTGGCTGTTTTCTATCAGGATTGCCGCCGCTTCGAAGTGCCGGTGAAGGCCCCGGACGTGAACCGGTCCTCGGCCGACTTCGACGTGGAATGGAGCGAAGGGCAGGGGGCGGTGCTCTATGCGCTGGGCGCCATCCGCAACGTCGGTCTGGAGGCGATGAAGCATCTGGTCGAGGTGCGCGAGACCGGCGGCCGCTTCACCGACATCTTCGACTTCCTTGAGCGCGTCGATCCGAAATTCGTCAACAAGCGCGCGCTGGAGAACCTCGCCCGCGCCGGCGCCTTCGACGGCTTCCACACCAACCGCCGTCAGTTGTTCGAACAGGCCGACAAGCTGATCGCCTACTGCCAGAGCGTGGCCGCCGAGCGCGCCTCCTCGCAGGTCAGCCTGTTCGGCGGCGATCAGGTCGCCGCGGGCCGTCCGCGCCTGACGCCGGTCGAGCCCTGGGTCGGTCCGGAGAAGCTGGATCAGGAACTGGCCGCCGTCGGCTTCTACCTGTCCGGCCACCCGCTGGAGGACATGGCGCCGGCGCTCAAGCGCAAGCGCGTCACCTTCGTCGCGGAGGCTACGGCCCTGGCCGAGAGCGGCCACGAGGCCTTCCTGATGGCCGGCGTCGTCCGTCGTCGTCAGGAGCGGGCCAGCGCCAAGACCGGCGAGAAGTTCGCCTTCGTCACCTTCTCGGACCCGACCGGCGAGTTCGAGTGCTTGTTCCCGCCCGAACAGCTTCGCAACAGCCGCGAGGTGCTGGAGGCCGGCGCTTCGGTCATGGTCAAGGTCCGAGCCAAGGCGGCCGACGGCGAGGTCCGCTTCTTCGGCGACAGCGCCAGCCCGCTGGAGGCGATGATCGAGGACGGCCAGATGGGCCTGCGCATCCACGTCTCGGCTCGCGCCGCCGACGCCGCCGCCTTGCGTTCGCGGCTGGAACGCGCCGCGGCCACGGGCGGGAAGGGCGGTGAGGTGTCTCTGGTCGCCTCGCTGGACGGCCGCCGCGAGGTCGAGATGAAACTGCCCGGCCGCTACCGCCTCGACGGCGCCCTGCGCGGCGCGCTGAAGTCCGCCCCGGGCGTCAGCTATCTGGAGGATGCATGATGAGCGACAGCAAGACCCACTCCGGCTCCTGCCATTGCGGCGCCGTCGCCTATGAGGTCACGACCGGTCTGGACGGCCTGATCGAATGCAACTGCTCGCACTGTTACCGCAAGGGCTTTGTCCTGACCTTCGTCCAGCCGGACGCCTTCAAGGTGCTGAAGGAGGGTCCGCAGACGCAGTACCTCTTCAACAGCCACAAGATCCACCACCGCTTCTGCCAGACCTGCGGCGTCCAGACCTTCGCCCGCGGCGAGAGCCCGAACGGCCCGATGATCGCCATCAACGTCCGCACCCTGACCGACGTCGAACCCTTTGACTGGACAGCGGAAAGGGTCGACGGCCGCAGCTTCTAGGGCCGCGGCTGGAAGGCTTCCCGCGGCGTCCCGTCGACGGCGTACAGCCGCTCCGTCGGCAGCTTCAGGACCAGCCCCGAGTTGGGCAGGCGGTGATCGTAGATCGCCCCCAGCAGCCCGGCCATGGGGCCGCCCTCGACCCGCACGCCCAGCGCATCCAGCCCGATCGCCAGCCCTTCGCCCATGCTCCCGGTCCAGCGGCCGACCCGGACCACGACCGGCCCCTCGAACCGCTTGCCCGTCCGCGGCAAGACCTGCTCGACCCACTGGCGCGGAACGCCCGTCCGGCGCTCCTCGGCCGGCAGATTGTGGATCTGATAGCGCCTCGCTTCGCTGACGAACCAGCCCATGATCGCCCGCGCGACCACGGTATTCCCGCCGCTCGCCGTGTCGGTCAGATCCAGAATGACCGTCTGCCCCAGCCGCGCCTGCGCCATGGCCGCATCGAAGGCTTCGACGGTCCCGCCATCGCCCAGCGAGTCGTTGAACCGGATGCTCAACTCCTCCGGGGTTCGCTGGACCGTCAAAGGAGGCCGCTCATCGCGGGTCGCGTAGAGGTTCGGCAAGCTGAGCCGCCGGCCGGACACCGTCAGGTCGCGATCGCGATCCCTGCGCCCCGCCGCCAGAACCCGGGCCGCATAGCCGTCCCGATCCCCGCCGGCCTCAAGTCCGATCCCGGACCAGAAGACTTGGACAGCCTGTGTCACCGGCGTCCCGTCGACCGCATCCAGCGTCTCGCCCGCCCGCACGCCCGCGGCTTCGGCCGGCGAACCCTCGCGAACGGCGGTAATCCGCCAGACCTCACCCTGCCGCTCGACCCAGAGGTCCGAATAGCTCGGCGTCACGGCCCAGCTGTCGCGGAAGGACGCGCCCGTGATCGCATGATGGTCCGCCAGCGCCGTCAGCGCGTGCTCGGCATACCGCAACAGTGAGCCGCTATCGTGCACCGCTCCGGCCTCGGCTCTCAGGACGTCGCTCATTGGCATTACCGCGTCAGGGAAACGGTCCAGATAGGCGTACTGCGCGTTGATCAGCCCCTCGATAGCCAGCGCGTCTTCCCGATAACCGTCCGGGGTCACCGACGGGGTCTGGGCGTTCGCCGGCGCGGCGATCAGGATCAGGGCGGCGAGGGCAGGGAGGAAGCGCATGGCGCGAGGCTTCACCGCGCCGCCGGCCGCGGCAAGTGAAACTCCCGTCACCTTCGGCTCAGGCCGCGTCGGTCGCCGCATAGACCATGATGCCCGTGGCGATGGCCAGGTTCAGACTATCCGCCCGGCCGCGCATCGGAATCTTCACATTGACGTCGCAGGCCGCGGCCAGTTCATCCGTCAGTCCGGCCTGCTCATTGCCCATCAGGATCAGGGCAGGATGCTGCAGGGCTGCATCGCGATAGCCGTGGGTGGCGTCCAGCCGTGTGCCGATCACGCTGCCCGGCCAACTCTGCCGCCAGGCGAGAAACTCCGCCCGCGTCGTCCGCGCGATGGCCACGGCGAACACCGAGCCCATGGTCGCCCGCACCGCCTCGGTCGAGAATGGGTCGACGCAGTCGTCGATCAGGATCACCCCGCCGCAACCGGCCGCGTCCGCCGTGCGGATGATCGTCCCCAGATTGCCCGGGTCCCGCACCTGCTCCAGCGCGACCCAGCAGGGCGCCGCGCCCGGCTGGATGGCCGACAGCGGCGTGTAGACCTGCTCGAACACGCCCAGCACCGTCTGCGGATTGTCTCGCCGGCTGATCTTCTCGAGGATAGGATGGGTGACGACGATGACCTCGCCGCCGGCCGCGCGCGTCGCCGCCTTCGCCCGGTCCAGCAGCGGATGATCGCGGGCCTCCATACCGACCAGCAGCAACCTCGGCGCACGGCCCTGATCCAGCGCCTCGCCGATGAACTTGAGCCCCTCGGCAAGGAACTGGCCCGTGCTCTCGCGCTCCTTGCGCATATTGAGGGCGCGCACGTTCTTGACCGTGTCGTTGGTCAGGGAGGTGATCAGACGGTCGGTCATCAGGCGGACCACCGCGCGAAGAAGCTGAGGCCGATCGCGCGGCCGTCGAGACGATCCTCGGCCAGCGCCAGCTCGCCCCAGTCGATCTCGCCGCCCCGATCCGCCGTCGCCTCGGCCATCATATGGGCCAGCGACAGACCTGAGATACGCGCCGCATAGGCGTTCAGCAGCAGGAAGGAGGCGTTGTCGGCCAGCAGGCTCGCGCAGTCCTTCAGCAGTTCCGGCAGATCCTCGAACAGACGCCAGACCTCGCCCGTCGGCCCACGGCCGTACTTCGGCGGATCGAGAATGATGCCTTGATATTTCGAGCCCCGCCGAACCTCTCGGGCGACGTACTTGCGGCAGTCCTCGACGATCCAGCGGATGGGCCTGTCCGCCAGCCCGGATTGCTCGGCGTTCTCCCGGGCGTAGGCGACGGACTTTTTCGACGCGTCGACATGCGTCACCTCGGCCCCGGCCGCGGCGCAGGCCAGCGAGGCGACGCCGGTGTAGCCGAAGAGGTTCAGCACCTTGGGGCGCTCAAGCGTGCGGACACGCGCGTCCAGCCACTCCCAGTTGGCGGCCTGCTCGGGGAAGAAGGCGAGGTGCCGGAACGGCGTGAACCGGCCGGTGAAGCGAACGTCGCGCCACTTCAGCGGAAAGGCGTCGACCGGGCCGTGGGTGTCAAACCGCCAGCGGCCCGCGTCCTCTTCCTCCTGCTGCGGATCGAAGACGGCGGTTGCGGCCTCGAAGGCCTTCGGATCGCGCGGCGACCAGAAGCATTGGGGCTCCGGGCGCACGACCGTGTAGGGGCCATAGCGCTCCAGCTTGCGGCCGTCGCCGGAATCCATCAGGGCGTAGTCCTGCCACCCACGGGTGACGAGCGTTTCAGGAGACGGGTTCAGGCGCGGCGGCATGGGGCGCTGATAGGCCGTCCGGGGCCGCCTCGTCCAGCGGATCGCTGCGATGGCTGGTCTTGTCCCAAGCGAAAGGCTCGCGGATCAGGCGCCAGAAGGCGTGCGCGAAGGCCAGGCTGAGCAGGCTCCAGTAGGCCGGCGCCGCCATCATCTGCATCGGCCCGTAAGCAAGTCCCGACCTCTTGGCCCCCATCGCGCAAACCAGCCAGGCCGAAAGCGCGCCCAGCAGCATGACCCCGACCGAGAACTTGGGAACCTGCGGCCAGAGGCCCGCCATCGCCGCCACAAGCACGGCGGCCGTCATCCACGCTGTGGCGATCGCATGGATCGCAGCGGACAACAGGGTCACGCCGATCGTCATGGCGAGGGCGAACAGCCCTCGCCAACCGAGACGCCACGGCCGGCGGGTGTGAACGCCCCAGGTTTGCAGATAGCCTTTCAGCCAGCGGGTTCTCTGCGGCAGCCAGTGGGCGAAATCTCCGGGCGGCGTCTCCCAGGTCGGCCGGGTGATGACGCCGGCGCGCCATCCTTCGCACCACAGGCGGAAGCCGAGGTCCGCGTCCTCTGTGACGTTCCACGCATCCCAGCCGCCGACCTGTCGCAGAACACCCGTTCGGAAATGGTTGCTGGTGCCTCCGAGCGGAAAGGGCAGCCCCAGTCGCGCCAGGCCGGGAAGAATGACCTCGAACAGGGCCGCATACTCGGCTGCGAACTGGCGGTCGATGAAAGGCGATGTCGTGCCCGACACACGCGCGCGGATACGCAACGGCGCCTGCAGACAGGCCAGCCGGCCGGAACGATCCGACGCGAAGCGCGCGGCGGCTTCGCGCAACTGGCCAGCATCGGGTGCATCCTCGGCGTCATAAACGGTGAGCAACTCACCTGTGGCCTGCGACAAGGCATGGTTCAGCGCGCGGGGCTTGGTGCGCGGCTCTCCGGCAGGGGCGATCAAAACGGCCAGCCAGTCCGGGCGCCGGGTCGCCTCGGCCGCTGCGATCGTTGCAGCGTCATCGGCCTCGAGGACCAGAAAGCCCTGCAGACGGTCGGCTGGATAGTCGATCGCCGCAAGCCGCCGAACCAGTTGACCAACCACCTCCGCCTCATCGTGAAGAGCGGCGACGATCGTATAGAGGGGAAAACGCTCCGGCTCGGGCGGCTTGGCGGCGGGCTGAAGAGTCAGGCCGACCAGAAGAAAACGCCAGAAGGCGATGAAGGTGAACACCGCCGCCGCGGCGACGGACAGCAGATGACCGACGAGTGTCGCATCGAGGTTTACCCCGATGGCGAGAACCGCCAGCCCCGCAACCTGGGCCGACGACAGACCGCGCATTCTGGCGCTGGCGCACATCGGGAGTTCAGAGGGCGAGAGGGGGCAATCAGGCATCAGAAACCTCGATCACCCGACCGCAACCTGTGGTTACATCGCCGGGCGGCCAGCCGCAAGCCATTGGCGTGCGTCGAGGATGCCGCTATTCCTCTGCAGGACCTCCGGGAGCGTCGATTGACCGCAGACCTGACCGCCACGTCCCGCTCGCGCCGCAAGCCCAAGGGCGAGGGCCATGAGCGCCGCGCCGAGATTCTCGCCGCGGCGGAGCGCATCTTCGTGGATCACGGCTACGAGGGCGCGACGATCCGCAAGATCGCCGACGAGGTCGGTCTGTCCTCGACCGCGCTCTACATGCATTTCGCCGACAAGGGCGAGATCCTGCAGGAGATCTGCAAGCAGACCTTCACGGCCCTGCTGGAGGCGAACCGGTCGGTGATCGCGGAGCCGGCATCGCCGGTCGAGCGCATGCGTCGGATGATGCGCGCCTACATCGACTTCGGGTTCGACAATCCCAACGCCTATCGGCTGGTCTACATGACCCGCCCGCTGGAGCTGCGAGAGGGTGCACAGGACGCCGCGCGGGAAATGGGAGGAGACCTGTTCCGCTCGTTCCAGCAGGTGGTCGAGGCCGCCGCCGCCGAGGGGCATGTGCGTGGCGAGCCCCGCGCGACGGCTCAGGCGCTCTGGGCTGGCGGGCACGGGATCGTCTCTTTGATGATCGCCAAACCCTATTTTGATTGGGTCGAGCGCGAGGTTCTGGTCGACACCCTTCTGGAAGGACTGCTCGCGGGCCTGCTGAAGTCGTGAGGCGGGCAGGGGGGCTGATCGCGTTCGCCGGCCTGCTGGCGCTTGACTGCTCGGCCGAGGCGCGGCCGCTGCGGGTGATGTCTCTGGACCAATGCGCCGACCAGTATGTGCTGGCGCTGCGCCCCGACGCCGAACTCGCCCTGTCGCCCCGCGCGGACGATCCCGACGCCTGGTTGCGCGACGTGGCGCAGGGACATCGCAAGGTGCGGCCGACGCTGGAGGCCGCCGTCGGTTTCCAGCCCGATGTCGTCGTCCGCTACTGGGGCGGCGAACCGCGCCTGCTGTCCCGGCTGGAGCAGACCGGCGTGAGCGTCGCCACTATCCCCGACGTCTCCGACTTCGTGGGCATCCGCACCAACATCCGCAGCGTGGCCGAGACGCTGGGCGTGCCGGCGCGGGGCGAGGCGCTCATTGCTCGCATGGACGCCCGACTGGCTGCCGGCGCAGCGCCGAAAGCGGAGCGCCCTGGCGCTCTTTACCTGACCGCCGGAGGCTTCACCGCCGGGCCCAACACCCTGATCGACGCCATCCTGGATGCCGCCGGCTATCGCAATCTGGCGGACCGGCCGTATTTCAATCCGGTCAGCGTCGAGCGGGTCGCCCTGTTCCCGCCCGTCCGGTTCGTGCTGGGCTTCTTCGATCAGGCGCGGGGCGACTGGCGTGGACCGGGTCGCCATCCGGTCGTGCGCAAGGCCGCCGAGGGACGCGTCGCCGTAAGTCTGCCGTCCGCGACGCTGACCTGCCCGGCGTGGTTCGCCGCCGACGCCGCCGCCATGTTGCGGGAAGGCCGGCCATGACGGGCGCGCGGTTGAGTCTGATCCTGATTGTCGCCCTGCTGGCTGCCGTCGTCGTGGCGATCTTGCTCGGCGAGACCACCTTCTCGGGCGCGCAGTTCGCAGAAGCCTTCGCCGCGCCTGTATCAGGCCCGGGCGAGGTTCTGTGGCAGGTCCGGACGCCCCGCGCTGTGACGGCCCTGATCGTCGGCGCGGCGCTGGGGCTGTCCGGAGCAGTGATGCAGGGGCTGCTGCGCAATCCGCTGGCCGATCCCGGCGTGCTGGGCGTGTCCGCTGTCGCAGCGCTGGGCGCGGCCTTGGCCATCGTGCTGGGCTGGGCGGCCTTGCCGGGGGCGGTCGAGCTGTCGGCTCTGGCCGGAGCCGGGCTTGCCGGCGGGCTGCTGGTTCTCTTCTCGGCGCGAGTGCGGTCGCCCGAGGCCCTGATCCTGTTCGGCGTGGCGGTGTCCAGCTTCGCCGGCGCGGCCACGGCCCTGATCTTCAACCTGTCGCCATCCCCCATCGCCTCGGCCGAGGTCATGAGCTGGCTGCTGGGCTCGGTGCAGAACCGCAGCTGGATCGATGTCCTGTGGGTGACGCCGACGGTTATTGTCGCCGGCGCCCTCGCCATGCTCGCCGCACCCGGCCTGCGTATGCTCAGCCTCGGTGAAGAGACCGCGCGCACCTCGGGTCTGCCCATGGCGCGCCTTCGCCTGCTGGCCCTGCTGGCTGCCGCGCTCGCGACCGGCGCCGCCGTGGCGGTGGCGGGCGTGATCGGCTTCGTGGGTCTGGCGGCGCCGCATCTGGTCCGCTCAGTCGTTCGAGGCGACCCCGGACGCCTTCTGGTTCCAGCCGCCTTGACCGGAGGTCTGATGCTGGTGCTGGCCGATGTTCTGGCCCGGATCACACCGACAGATCAGGAGCTGAAGCTGGGCGTCTTCACGGCCCTTGTCGGCGCGCCGCTGTTCGCCCTGATCGCCTGGCGCGCGGCGAAGGAGTGGCGGCTGTGAGTGCGCTGCAACTGATCAATGCCTCGGCGCGCCTTGGAGGCCGGGTGGTGCTCGACGGCGTCAGCTTCGAGGTCGACGCCGGAGAACTGGTCGCCGTCGTGGGTCCCAATGGGGCGGGCAAGTCCAGCGCCATCCGCGCGCTTGCCGGCCTGCTGCCCCTGTCCGCCGGAGAAGCGCGGCTGGGCGGCGACAGCGTCTCCCGTCTGACCGACCGCCAGCGCGCCGAACGGGTCGCCTACCTCCCGCAGGAGCGCCGCATCGCCTGGAACCTGCCGGCGCTCGAAGTCGCGGCCCTCGGCGCGCCCTTCCTGTCCGGCGCGGACGCCTCGGCGGCCGCACTGAAGGCCTTGGTCGAAGTCGAGGCCGATCATCTGGCGCATCGCGGTGTGGCCGAGATGTCCGGCGGCGAGCGCGCCCGCGTGCTGCTCGCCCGCGCCCTGGCGACCGGCGCCCAGACCATCCTTGCCGATGAGCCGATCGCCGGTCTGGATCCCGACGCCCAGCTGATGGTGCTGGAGCGGCTGCACGATCGCGCACGTAGCGGACAGGCGGTTCTGGTCACCCTGCACGACCTCACGCTCGCCGCTCGCCATGCGGATCGCGTCGTGGTGCTGGCCGAGGGCAGGGTGGTCGCCGATGCGGCGCCGATGCAGGCCATGACGCCGGACGTCATGACGCGCGTCTTCGGCCTCACGGCCCGCTGGATCGAGACGTCCGACGGGCCGCTGTTATCCGGCGTGCGTTACTCGGACGGCTCGGGTTCGGGTGTCCGGGTCGAGTCTTCCGAGCTGTAGGCCGTATAGGCCTGCGGCCCGGCCGGCGCGCCGCGACGGATGTCCTGCGACAGGGTCAGGGGCGCCGTGCCGCCGTTCAGGCGGGCCTTGTAGACGCTCATGTTCTCCATCACTCGCATCATGTAGTTGCGGGTCTCGGTGAAGGGCGCGCACTCGATGAAGTCCACCGGATCGGTCGCGCCGCCGCGCGGATCGCCGCAGCGCGCGATCCATTGCGGAGGGCGGGCCGGGCCGGCGTTGTAGCCGACCGTGGTCAGCAGCATGGAGCCGCCGAACCGCTGGGTCAGGTCGCCCAGGTGGAAGCTGCCCAGCGTCATGTTGAAGTCCGGATCCCACAGCCGCTCGTCCGAGAACGGCAGGCCCAGCTGACGCGCGACGCTGCGGCCGGTGGCGGGCAGGAATTGCATCATGCCGCGGGCGTTGGCGTGCGAGCGCGCGCGCGGGTCGAAGCTGGATTCCTGACGGGTGATGGCCAGGGTGAACTCCAGTGGTGCGGCGCCGGCGACCTGCGGCGGGATGCGGATCGGATACTGGCGCTCGGGCATCAGGAAGCCGCGCTGGCTGGCGGCACGGCCGACCATCATGGCGGTGAAGCCCTCGCCATAGCCGCGCGAGGCGTCCATCAGCAGGGCCAGTTGCTGCGGTCCCGGCAGGTCGTCGTCCAGTTGATAGGCGAAGACGCGCAGCAGGGTGGTCTCGCCGGTTTCGCCCAGAATGCGGAAGGCGCGCACGACCTCATTGCCTTCGAAGGCGGCGCGATCGGCGTTGCTGATGACCGGATCGGCCGGCAGGGTGATCGTCGTCTGCCCCGCCTTCTCGGCGGCCAGTTGACCATAGAAGGTCTGGAAGTGCCGCGACCCGGCCTGGTAGTAGTTCACCGCCGCCGGCGTCTGTCCCTGGGCCTCGGCCGCGCGGCCCAGCCAGTACAGGGCGCGGCCCTGGGTTATCGGGGTCGAGGAAGCCTGGCGCAGCGCCTCGAAGTGGCGCGCCGCTCGGGCCGGATCGTTCAGCTTGGTCAGGGCGACCCAACCGGCGAAGAACTCGGCGTCCACCATCCGGTCGCCGCCGGGGAAGCCGTGTCCGGCCATCGAATCATAGGCCGCCTGCCAGTTGCGAACCTGCAGGGCGTCGAGGAAGTAGTTCCGGCGCTCGGACCACAGGGTGTTCTGCGCATCGGTCGACGACGGCGCGGCGGGCAGGGCGGACAGGATCGGGAAGGCTTCCGACTGCCGGTTCTGCGAGCGCAGGATGCGCGCCCGCTCGAACGCCACGGCCGGATCGCGGGCTTGGCTCTGGGACAGGCCGGCGACGATCGAATCGGGGCTGTAGGCGCCGCGCAGGGCGAAGACCGCGTTGGCGACCGCCTGCCGCTCGGCCGAAGCCAGCGGAACCATGGCGCGCGTGGCCGGACCGTGCGGCCCCAGCAGCAGCATCGACAGGCGGGCGTCGTGGTCGGCCTGCGTCAGGGTCGAGCCCCAGCGCGCCTGCATCCGGCTCTGCACGTCCGCCTCGAACGAGCGGGTGCGCCACCAGTCCTGAATCAGCTGCCGCGCCTCGCCGCTGCGACCGCGTTGATCCAGCGCATCGGCCAGCGCCAGCGCGCCCTGACCGGTTTGCGGCGGGACCTCGTCGAAGAAGGCGATAATCTGGTCGGCGCCGACGTAGCCGTTGGCCAGCGAACGCTCGGCGGCCTGACGACGGCCCGAGTCGCGCGGCCAGCCGCGGAAGCTCTGCACCGCAGCGGTGAGTTCGGATGCCGACATCTGGCCGGCGGAGGTGTCCAGCAGCGCCCATTCAACCAGACGCCGCGCGGCCGGATCGCTGATCTGCGCCATGGTGGCGCGCGTGCCGCTGATGTCGCGGGCGCGGGCCGAGGCCAGTCCCTGACGGAAGAGGGCGGTGTCCTGTGCGCTCAGAACGCGCTGCTCGGTGATCGTCGGCAGGGGCGCGGCGGCGGTGTCGGACAGGTACGGCCGCTCCTGCGGCGGCATCAGGCTTTCGGGCGCGGGCGCGACAAGGGCCAGCACGGCCGCAAGACTGGTTCCGATCATTCCGTGTCCGATCCTCATTCCTCGCAGTTGCGGTCGAGTGACCGGCAACCTACCCTCCGGTCTTCGCATTTCGGGCGACTGTCGCCTTTTCCACGCAGGACCATCGTTTCAATGACCGCCCCCTTGTTCAAGGGCGTGATCACCGCCCTGATCACACCACTTCGTGACGGAAAGGTGGACGTCGCCGCCTTCACGCGGTTGCTCGAACGCCAGATCGCCGCAGGGGTTCACGGCGTCGTGCCGATGGGCACGACCGGCGAGAGCGCCAGCCTGACCGCCGACGAGCACAAGCAGGTCGTTGAACTCTGCGTGAGCGTGGCCGCCGGCCGCGTGCGCGTCATCGCCGGCGCGGGCTCCTCGGCGACCGACAAGGCCATCGAGCTGGTTCGTTTCGCCAAGACCGTCGGCGCCGACGGAGCGCTGGTCGTCACGCCCTACTACAACCGTCCGTCCCAAGCCGGCCTTGCCGCCCATTTCGAGGCGATCGCCGAGGCGGTCCAGTTGCCGGTCCTGCTGTACAACGTGCCCGGCCGCACCGGCGTGGACATGAGCAATGAGACGGTCGCGAGGCTGGCCGCCCATCCGAACATCGTCGGTATCAAGGACGCCACCGGCGACCTGTCGCGCGTCAGCTGGATGCGCACCCACATCGACGGCCAGTTCGACCTGATCTCGGGCGACGACCCCAGCTACCTCGGCTATCACGCCCAGGGCGGCGTCGGCGTGATCTCGGTCACCTCCAATGTCGCGCCCGAAGGCATGGTGGCGATGCACGATGCGGCCCAGGCGGGCGACTACGCCACCGCGCGCACCTGGCAGGACCGCCTGATCGGCCTGCACAAGGGTCTGTTCCTCGACAACTCTCCGGCGCCGACGAAGTACGCCTTGGCGAAGCTGGGTCTGTGCAGCGAGGAAATCCGTCTGCCGCTGGCGCTTACCAGCGATGCGGTGAAGCCGGCCATTGATCGCGCCATGGCTGACGCGGGGCTCTGATGGCGGCCGAGAAACCGAAAACGAAGATCATCGCCGAGAACCGGCGGGCGCGTTTCGACTACTTCCTCGAGGACTTCACCGAGGCCGGGATCCAGTTGCTGGGCACCGAGATCAAGGCGCTGCGCGACGGCCGGGCCAACATCGCCGAATCCTATGCGGCGGTGGAGGGGAGGGAGATCGTGCTGATCAACGCCGACATCCCGCCGTACAAACAGGCCAACCGCTTCAACCACGAACCTCGTCGGCACCGGAAGCTGCTGCTGCATCGCAAGCAGATCGACCGCTTCATCGGCGCGGTCCAGCGCGACGGTCAGACCATCGTGCCGCTGAAGCTGTATCTGAACGAGGCCGGCAAGGCGAAGATCGAGATCGCGCTCGCCAAGGGCAAGAAGCTGCACGACAAGCGCGAGGCCAGCGCCGAACGCGACTGGCAACGCGACAAGGCGCGCCTGATGAAGGAACGGGGCTGAGACCCTAGCTGGTCGCCAGTGGCGTGGCGTCGAGGACGCCCGGAACCTGCACCGTCATATAGGCGTCTACGCCGCCCGGACCGACCGATGGGCGCAGCATCGGCTGCACCAGGGTTCCCACCATGGCGATCACCGCAGCGGCCAAAATCGCGACCAGCGCGACCTGACGTTCCTTGTGCGAGAACACCCCGACTTTCCGACGCATGACAGCCCTCCAAAGCTGTCGGTGGAACGTCGCCACACGACCGCTGTTCCGCGGAATTTCGCACCGGAATTGCGCACGCTGATTCGCGTGGCAGGGGAGCCACACTCCTGACCGGCGAGGAACAGGATCAGGCTTCCCGACCGCCGGCCTTCGGGCGTCCGATCTCGGCCAGAAGGTCGGCCAGATCGACGAAGGAGTCCGCCTGCCGACGCAACTCATCGGCGATCTGCGGCGGCTGGGTCTTCACGGTCGAGACCACGCTGACCCGCACGCCCTTCGCCTGTACGGCCTGCACCAGCCGGCGGAAGTCGCCGTCGCCCGAGAACAGGATGGCGTGGTCCAGTCGGGGCGCCAGTTCCAGCATGTCCACGGCGATCTCGATATCCATGTTCCCCTTGGTCCGGACATGGCCCTGACCGTCGGTGAACCGTTTCACCGGCTTCGTCACCACGGTGAAGCCGTTGTATTCCAGCCAGTCGACCAGCGGCTTGATCGGCGAGAACTCCTCGCCCTCGATGACGGCCGTATAGTAGTATGCGCGAACCAGAACACCGCTGGCCCGATACATCTCGACCAGCTTTCGGAAATCCAGATCCGTGTTCAGGGATTTGGCGGCGGAGTAGAGATTGGCTCCGTCGATGAACAGGGCGATGCGCTCGGACGGGTAAGACGTCATGGAAGAGGCTCCCGGCAATATTTCGGATGTCCCGTCCGCCATCGAAATAGGCGGTGAACCCGATCTGGACCGTGCCGTCATCGTCGCCCTGGGTTGCAATGACAAGGGGGCGTGGACCGACTGCCGTGAGGCGCTGGAGGCCGCTCTGTGCCGCTTCCGCACCGAGGGGCTCGATATAGTTTCCCGGTCATCATGGTGGCGCTCCGCCGCCTGGCCCGACCCGCACGACCCGCCCTTCCTGAACGGCGTGGTCCTGATCCGCACCGACCATGACCCCCATGAGACCATGGCCGCGCTGGGCCGGATCGAGGACGCCTTCGGGCGGATGCGCGGCGCGCTCAACGCCCCGCGCACCCTTGACCTGGACCTCATCGCCTATGGGAAGGAGCAGGGCGACCTGAACGGCCTGATCCTGCCGCACCCCCGCGCCGCGGAACGCCTGTTCGTCATGGGACCGCTGGCCGAGATCGCGCCGGACTGGGTGCATCCGAACGGGAAGCAGGCTCGCGAGCTTGCGAATACGGCGGCCGTCGGAAAGGACGCCTCGCCGATCATGTGAGCGAAAGCCGCAATATCGCCTATGTGGCGTTGCACAAATCGGCTCACATCTATATTTTGCGCGGTTCTCTCTGCCGCCCGAGGATTCCTATGGCTCGCGTCACTGTCGAAGATTGCATCGAAAAGGTGCCGAACCGCTTTGGTCTGGTTCTGCTGGCCGGTCACCGCGCCCGCAACATCGCCAACGGCGCCGTGCTGACGATCGATCGCGACAACGACAAGAACCCGGTCGTCGCTCTGCGCGAACTGGCTGACGAGACGGTCATCCCGGACGAACTGCAGGAAAACATCATCACCACGCTGCAGCGTGTCGATGAGCGCACCGAGGCCGAGGATGAGGCGGAAACCGTCGCCCTGCTGGCCGAGCCGCAGCACATGAACATGGCCGAGGCCGAGCTGATCCGCGCGCTGCAAAGCGACCGCGATGGCGGGCAGGAGGAGCGGTACTGAAGGCAGATCCCGCCAACGGTATTACGATCCTGCCGGCGCGGCAGTCCGCGCCGACCCCTGAAGCTGCCAATCTGAACGATCCCGCTGGCTCTGCACCTCCGAAGGATGCGGAGCCTGCGCGGAGCAAGGTCCTTCGCCAGTTCGAGCTGGTCGAGGCCGTCCGCGCCTATGATCCTACCGCGGACGAGGCGTTGCTGAACCGCGCCTACGTCTATGCGATGAAGATGCACGGCTCGCAGCTGCGGGCCTCCGGCGATCCCTATTTCGCGCATCCCATCCAGGTCGCCGGCATCCTGACCGACTACCGGCTGGACACGGCCACCATCGTCACGGCCCTGCTGCACGACGTGGTCGAGGACACCTCGGCCACGCGCGACGACATCGCCGGCATGTTCGGCGAGGAAATCGCCGTCCTCGTCGAGGGCGTCACCAAGCTGAGCCGGCTGGAGCTTCAGGCCGAGCACACGCGCCAGGCCGAGAACCTTCGCAAATTCATCCTCGCCATCAGCCGTGACGTTCGCGTGCTGCTGGTGAAGCTGGCCGATCGTCTGCACAACATGCGGACGCTTCAGTACGTGAAGCCGGAGAAGCGCGAGCGGATCAGCCGCGAGACCCTGGAAGTCTACGCCCCGCTGGGCCGCTCCATCGGTATCCACTCCATCGCCTCCGAGCTGGAGGAGCTGGCGTTCGAGCACCTGAACCCGACAGCCCGCACCGCCATCGAGCGGCGGCTGGAGGCCCTGAAGCTGGAGCACGGCCGCGCCATCGACGGCGTGTCCCGCGAGGTCGAGCGCACCCTCGCCGAGGCCGGCGTCTCCGCCCGCGTTCTGGGCCGCCAGAAGACGCCGTACTCCATCTGGCGCAAGCTGCAGCGCAAGTCGGTCGGCTTCTCGTCGCTGTCGGACATCTACGGCTTCCGCGTCATCGTCGACGCCGAGGACGACTGCTACCGCGCCCTGGGGGTTATCCACCGCGCCTGGCCGATGGTGCCCGAGCGGTTCAAGGACTTCATCTCGACGCCCAAGTCGAACAACTACCGCTCCCTGCACACCACGGTCGTGGGCCCGGGCGGCCTGCGCATCGAGATGCAGATCCGCACCGAGGCCATGGACCGCGTGGCCGAGGACGGCGTGGCCGCGCACTGGGCCTACAAGAACCAGTCCTACGGCCTCGACCGCGAGGCCATGGCCCAGGACGGCGGCCGCGATCCGCTCCAGAACCTGCGCCATCTCGTGCAGGTGATCGAACACGGCGAGGGCGGCGACGACTGGGTCGAGCACGCCAAGCTGGAGATGTACCTCGAGCAGGTCTTCGTCTTCACGCCCAAGGGCGCGCTGATCACCCTGCCGCGCGGCGGTATGGCGCTGGACTTCGCCTATGCCGTCCACACCGAGGTCGGCGACACGGCCGTCGGCGTGAAGATCAACGGCGAGCTCAAGCCTCTGCGCACCCAGCTGCAGAACGGCGACGTGGTCGAGATCATCCGCGGCGCCAAGCGCGAGATCCCGGCCGACTGGCGCAGCCTGACCGTCACCGGCCGCGCCCGCTCGGCTATCCGCCGCCACATCCGCACCTCGGAACGCGGCGAGTTCCAGAAGCTGGGTCGCACCACGCTGGAGCAGACCCTGTCGCGCGCCGGCAAGCAGATGGACGAGGTCTCGCTGAAGCCCGTCCTGGAGACCCTCGCCATCGCCGGCGAGGACGATCTGTTCGAGGCCATCGGCCGTGGCCGTCTGTCCGCCGCCAAGGTCGGCGAGACGCTGTTCCCGGCGCTGAAAGGCCGCCTGAAGGCCGGCCCGGATCGCAAGCGCATCGGTGACGAGGAGGCCCGCCTGTTCGTCCGCGGCGGCGGCCTGACCCCCGGCGTCAGCATCAATTTCGGCCACTGCTGCAGCCCCGTGCCCGGCGATCGCATCGTCGGCATCATGGAGCCCGACGTCGGCCTGACCGTGCACACGATCGACTGCCAGCGTCTGGCCGACTTCGCCGACGACGATTCGGTCTGGCAGGACCTGCAGTGGACGCCGCAGGCCGAGCAGGGCGCCGTCGCCGCCGCCCGCATCCGCGCCACCATCAAGAACGCGCCGGGCGTGCTGGGCCAGGTCGCCACCCTGATCGGCGAGGCTGGAGGCAACATCCTCAATCTGGTGATGAGCCACCGGCAGCAGGACTTCTTCGACGTCGACATCGACGTCGAGGTCGAGGACGCCAAGCACGCCACCACTATCATGGCCGCCCTGCGCGCCAATCCTTCCGTCGACACCGTGGAGCGCGCGCGCGGGTGAGTATGAGTGAACGGCCGGCCAATGCGGCCCAGATGGCCTCGCCGTCCTATCGGCTGGCCGCCCTCGATCAGGACTTCCTCCTCAGCGAAGGCATGCGCGGCGTGCGCTTCATGATGGAGTACGAGAAAGCGGAAGAGGCGCTGAAGGCCTGGGGCGTGCGCTCCACCATCGTCGTCTTCGGCAGCGCCCGCACGGGCGAGGACGGCGGCGGCGACCACGCCCGCTGGTACGCCGAGGCCCGCACATTCGGCCGCATCGCCTCGGAGCGCGGCGGCGCCATGCGCGGTTCGGTCGGCCAACCGCGCGACAACGTCATCGCCACCGGCGGCGGCCCGGGCATCATGGGCGCGGCCAACCGGGGCGCCGACGACGCCGGCGCGCCGTCCATCGGCTTCAACATCACCCTGCCGCACGAGCAGGAGCCGAACAGCTGGTCCACTCCCGAGCTGACGTTCCGCTTCCACTACTTCGCCATGCGCAAGATGCATTTCGCCATGCGCGCCAACGCCCTGGTCGTCTTCCCCGGCGGCTTCGGCACCTTCGACGAACTGTTCGAGATCCTGACCCTGCGCCAGACCGGCAAGGAGCGGGCGATCCCGATCGTGCTGGTCGACAAGGCGTTCTGGACCTCCGTCATCGGCTTCGAGGCGCTGGCGAAGCATGGCATGGTCGCCCAGAAGGACCTCGACCTGATCAGCTTCGCCGATGACGCCGAAGGCGCCTGGGCCGAGCTTCTGGCCCGCGGTCTGAACCCCGGCGGTGAAAACAGCACCGATCCGGCGCAACCTTCACTTCAAAGCGAGCCGGTGACGGGGTAGGGGAGGGCCATGACCTCCGAAGACGTTCTCAACGAATTCCGCGCCGCGGGCGCCCTGCGCGAAGGCCACTTCGTGCTCTCGTCCGGCCTGCACAGCCCGACCTTCCTGCAGAAGAACCTCGTGTTCATGGACGCGGAACGCTGCGCCCGTCTCTGCAAGGCGCTGGCCGAGAAGGTCGTCGCGGCCGTCGGCCCGGTCGACGTGGCGATCTCGCCGGCCGTCGGCGGCATCATCCCCGGTTACGAGACCGCCCGCTGGCTCAAGGTTCCCTCGATGTACGTCGAGCGCGAGGGCGGCGAGTTCAAACTGCGCCGTGGCTTCCATGTCGAGCCGGGCCAGAAGGTCGTCATGGTCGAGGACATCGTCACCACGGGCCTCAGCTCGCGTGAGTGCATCGCCGCCATTCGCGCCGCCGGTGGCGACGTGGTCGCCGCCGCCTGCATCGTCGATCGCTCTGGCGGTCGCGCCGACGTCGGCGTGCCCCTGATCGCCCTGGCGACGCTGGATGTGCCGGCATACGAGGCCGACAAGCTGCCGCCGGAACTGGCCGCCATCCCCGTCGAGGACCCCGGCAGCCGCCGGCTGGCCAAGGCCTGAGCATGACCCTTCCGATCCGTCTGGGCGTCAATATCGACCACGTCGCGACGGTCCGGAACGCGCGCGGCGGCCATGCGCCGGATCCCGTCCGGGCGGCGCAGGAAGCCCTCGAGGCCGGCGCCGACGGCATCACCGCCCACCTGCGCGAGGATCGCCGGCATATCTCTGACAGCGATATCGACCGTCTGGCCGCCCTGCTGAACGACCAGGCCCGCCCGTTGAACCTCGAGATGGCCGTGACGCAGGAGATGCTGGGCGTCGCCCTGCGCCACAAACCCCATGCCGTCTGCCTGGTGCCCGAGCGGCGTGAGGAGCGCACGACCGAGGGCGGGCTCGACGTCGTCGGCGGCCACAACTGGATCACGCCGTTCGTGCGCCAGCTGACCGAGGCCGGCTCCCGCGTCTCCCTGTTTATCGGCGCCGACCCGGCCCAAATCGCGGCCGCGCACAGCACCGGCGCCGCCGTCGTCGAACTGCACACCGGCGCCTACTGCGATGCTGTCCGCGAAGGCCGTGCGGATGAGGCCGACGCCGAGTTGAAGGCCCTGACCGCCGGAGCGGCCCAGGCCCATGCTCTGGGGCTGGAAGTCCACGCCGGCCACGGCATCGACTACGAGACCGTCGCCGCCATCGCCGCCATTCCCGAGGTGATGGAGCTGAACATCGGCCACTTCCTGATCGGCGAGGCCATCTTCGTCGGTCTCGGCGCCTCGATCCGCCGGATGCGCGACCTGATGGACGCCGCGCGGGACGTCGCCGCATGATCATCGGCGTCGGCGCGGACCTGTCGGACATCCGGCGCATCCAGAACTCGCTGGATCGTTTCGGCGAGCGCTTCAAGACCCGCTGCTTCACCGAACTGGAGCGCGCCCGTTCGGATCGCAAACCCGACCCGGCCTGGAGCTACGCCAAGCGGTTCGCCGCCAAGGAGGCCTGCGCCAAGGCCTTGGGCACCGGCATACGGGCCGACGTCTACTGGCGCGACATGGGAGTGGTGAACCTGCCGTCCGGTCAGCCGACGTTGAAGCTGACGGGCAACGCGGCCGAGCATCTCGCGCGACTGACGCCTGCCGGTCACGAGGCGCGGATACATCTCACGCTAAGCGACGAACACCCGTACGCACTCGCCTTCGTGGTGATCGAAGCCTTGCCCGTCGCCTGAACAGGCTATACCGATTTGCGCCGTTAACGACCGCGAAGGCGGCGGGGGAACGATCGACCATGAGCGACGAGCACAAGCCGCACGACGACAGCCACGCCGACGGCGAGGCCCACAAGCACGATGACGCGCACGCCGCTGCGCCGGAAACGCATGCCGAGCCCCACGTCGAGCCGGCTCACGAGTCCGGACACGTCGAGGCTCCGGCCGCTGTCGAGGCTGTCAGCGACGGCCACGCCGACGCCGCTCATGAAGAGCCCGCGCACGCCGAACCGGCGCATGAAGAGCAGTCTTCCCACGACGACGCCGTGACGATCGTCTCGGACGCGCCGGCGCACGATCCACATCCGACGCCTGCCGAAACGGCCACTGCCGCCGCCATCGCCGGTGGCGCCGCCGTAGCCGCCGCTGCGCCGCAGAAGCGCCCGGTCTGGAGCGATCAGGGCGACGCGCCGTTCGAGGACGTCGAGATCACGCCCGTCTACGCGCGCGGCAAGAAGGGCGCGAAGAAGAAGAAATCCAGTGGCGGCGGCGCCGCCAACGAGGGCTGGGAGATCTTCAAGACGATTGCGTTCGCCCTCGCCATCGCGATGGTGCTGCGTATCCTGCTGTTCCAGCCCTTCACCATTCCGTCGGCCTCGATGGAGCCGAACCTGTACGAGGGCGACTACATCGTCGTGACCAAGTGGTCCTACGGCTATTCGCGCCACTCGATCCCGTTCAGCCCGCCGCTGTTCGAAGGCCGCATCATGGATCGCGCCCCGCAGCGCGGCGACATCGTGGTCTTCAAACTGCCGCGCGACGACCGGACCGACTACATCAAGCGCCTGATCGGCATGCCGGGCGACCGCATCCAGATGATCGACAACGTGCTGCATATCAACGGCGCGCCGGTCCAGGACGTGACCATCACCGGCGAGCAACTGACCACCATGTACGGTCAGCAGATCACCCAGGCGAACGAGACCCTGCCGGGCGGCCGCACTTTCCGCATCCAGGACTTCGGTCCGGGCGGCGATCTGGACAACACCCCGGTGTTCGAGGTTCCGACCGGCTACTACTTCATGATGGGCGACAACCGCGACAACTCGATCGACAGCCGCGTCGACGAGTCGGCCGGCGTCGGCTTCGTCCCGGCTGAAAACCTGATCGGCAAGGCCGAGATCATCCTGTTCTCATGGGAGCCCGGCGCGTCGCTTTGGAACCCGGTGAGCTGGTTCTCGAAGATCCGCCCGAGCCGCTTCTTCACCGTTCTGGACTGATGACGGACCGACGGGCCGAGGCTGTTCGGGCGCTTGCGCGCAACCTCGGTCATGATTTCCGCGACCCGGCCCTGCTCGAGCAGGCGCTGACCCATGCCAGCGTGGGCGAGGGGGCCGTGCGCGATGCGCGCGGTCGTCCGTTCCTCGACAACCAGCGCATGGAGTTCCTCGGCGACCGCGTGCTCGGGCTTCTGGTCGCCGACCGGCTGATGCGGGACTTCCCATCAGCCGATGAGGGCGAGATGTCCTCGCGCCTGCATGCGCTGGTCGACAAGGCCGCCTGCGCCCGCGTCGCCGAGCGGCTCGATGTCGGTCCGGCCATGCGCCTGTCTCCCGGTGAGGCCAAGCAGGGCGGTCGTCGTCGCGACGGCGTCCTGGCCGACGCCATGGAGGCGCTTCTGGCCGCGGTCTGGCTCGACGGCGGCATCGACGCCGCTCGCGCCGTGTTCACGAGTGCGTGGGAAGCCGAGTTCGCCTCCAACCCCAAACGCGCCATCACCAACCCCAAGTCGGCCCTGCAGGAATGGGCCCTGGGGCAGGGAAAGGCGCTTCCGACCTACCGGATCGTCGAGCGCACGGGCTCGGATCACGCCCCGACTTTTACCGTCGAGGCTCTCGTCGCCGGATATCCGCCCTTGACCGCACAGGGCCGATCACGTCAGGACGCGGAGAAAGCGGCCGCAACGGCCCTTCTCCAACGTGAAGGCGTGATTTGACCGAGACACAAAACCAGCGCGCGGGTTTCGCCGCGATCATCGGCGCTCCCAACGCCGGCAAGTCGACGCTGGTCAATCGCCTGACCGGGACCAAGGTCTCGATCGTCACCCAGAAGGTCCAGACCACGCGTTTCCCCGTGCGCGGCATCGCCATTTATGGCGACGCCCAGATCGTGCTGGTCGACACCCCTGGCATCTTCAGCCCGCGCCGCCGTCTGGACCGCGCCATGGTCGCCTCGGCCTGGGGCGGGGCGGATGACGCCGACGTGGTCGTCCACCTGATCGACGCCGCATCCCACATCGCCTCCGAGGGCAAGGACGGCACGGCCGCCGACCGTCGCTCGGCCGAGGACACCCAGACCATCATCTCCAGCCTGAAGGAGGCCGGAAAGCAGGTCATCCTCGCGCTGAACAAGATTGACGGCATGCGTCGCGACACCCTGCTGGCGCTCTCGCATTCGCTGTTTGAAACCGGTGTCTACAACGAGGTCTACATGATCTCGGCGCTCAGCGGCGACGGCGTCGACGATCTGGGGCAGCGGCTCGCCGCAGCCATGCCCGCCGGCCCCTGGCTCTATCCCGAGGATCAGTCCGCCGACGTGCCCATGCGCGTGCTGGCCGCCGAGATCACGCGCGAGAAGGTCTATCTGCGCGTCCACGAGGAACTGCCGTACTCGGCCGCCGTCGAGACCACCTCGTTCGAGGACAAGCCCGACGGCTCGGCCCGTATCGAGCAGACCATCTATGTCGAGCGCGAGAGCCAGCGGCCCATCGTGCTGGGCAAGGGCGGCCAGACCCTGAAGTGGATCGGCCAGAAGGCGCGCGAGGAACTGACCGAACTGATGGACCGCCCTGTGCACCTGTTCCTGACGGTGAAGGTCGATCCGAAGTGGCAGGATTCGCGGGCGCTCTACGCCCAGTTCGGTCTCGATTACGACGTCTGAGCCTTGTTTCACGTCCCCCGTAACGCCGGGAACCATCCCCGGCGGGCGCTAGCCGTCCTCGCTCTCTTCGTCGCCGTCGTCGCAGGCGCGGGCGTTCTCGCCTGGCGCACGCACGCGCCTGAACAGGTCCGCGTCGTCGCCGATCCCATGCCGCCGCGCCCGCCGCTGGAGGTGGTGCAGGAGCTCCCGCAACTTCAGGCGCAGCTGGACCGCTGGGGCGGCACGCGCGCCTTCACCGGCGGCGTGCTGGTGGCCAAGGGCGAGCACGTCCTCTACCGGCAAGTCTATGGCTGGGCCGACCAGAGCGCCGGGCGTCCGCTGGAGCTGAACTCCCGCTTCCGTCTGGCCTCGGTCAGCAAGCAGTTCACCGCCGCCGCGGTGCTGCGTCTGCAGGACGAGGGCAAGCTGTCGGTCTGGGATCCGGTCTGCAAATGGATCCAGCCGTGCCCGGCCGCCTGGGAGCCGATCCGCATCCACCATCTGCTGTCGCACACCTCGGGCATTCCGGACCTGATGGCGCGACCGGGCTGGGGGACGCGCCGTGTCACGCCCGCGACGCTGGACGAGCTGACCGCGGATTCAATGCGCTACGGCCTGCAGTTCCAGCCGGGCACGAAGGTTCGCTACGACAACGCCGGCTTCAACCTCGCCGCCGCCATCGTCGAGAAGGTCAGCGGCCAGACCCTGCCGGACTTCCTGCGCACGGCCTTCTTCGAACCGCTGGGCATGAACGACACCGGATACGACGACGGCGCCTCGGACGTGGTCATGGGCTACGCCAACCTGACCTCGGGCCCGCCGACGCCCCAGCCGAACGCCAACGTCAGCATTATCTACGGCGCCGGCGCCCTGTACTCGACGCTGGACGACCTGCTGGTGTGGCAGCGCGCCCTGCATCGCGGCCACCTGCTGACGCCGAACAGCTATCGCCAGATGATCGCCGACCACGCCCCGGACGACACGCCCGACGAGCGGGGCAATCCGCGCCGGCTGTGGGGCTATGGCATCTTCGAGAAGGAACTGGGCCGCCAAGTCAGCCCGACGTTCCTCGACAACCAGATCTTCCACACCGGCAGCTGGTCCGGCTTCCGCAATCTGGTCACCTACCAGCCCGATGCCGACGTGACGGTGATCGTCCTGTCGAACAACTACCACACGCGCGACGCCGTCTTCCTGCTGTCCCAGCAGGGCGTGGCGGAAGCGATGGGGCGGCCGTTCCCGACTGCGACGCACCGTTAGAGGATCAGTCCAGGGCGAAGGAGCCGATCGGCACCTCGCCGGCGCGGATGTATTCGCTGACAACCACGCCCGTGGTGTTGGTCCGCGACCGGGTCAGCGTCCATGCGCCCGCCTTCGATCCGTCATCGAACAGCCGCTTGCCCCGGCCCAGCACGACCGGGAAGGTGAGGGTGGTCAGTTCGTCGATCAGGTCGGCCGCGAGCAGTGCGTGGATCAGTTCGCTCGAGCCCTGGATCAGCAGATCCCGCCCCTCGGTGGCCTTCAGCGCCTGCACGGCCTGCGCCGCGTCACCATCCAGCCGGTAGCTGTTCACCCAGCTTGTGTCCGTACCGGCGCCGCCGACGATGTATTTGTTGATCGCGTTGAAGTACCGCCCGGTCTCGTCGTCGACGCGCGGCCAGTGGGCGGCGAAGACCTCATAGGTCCGACGGCCCAGAAGCAGGTCGTAGCTCTCGCCCATGACCTCAACCATGTAGCCGCCCAGCGCCTCGTCCCAGAAAGTGACGTTCCAGCCGCCGAGCTCGAAGCCGCCGGAACGATCCTCGTTCGGCCCACCGGGTCCCTGCATGACGCCGTCCATCGAAATGAAAGTCGCGACTCTCAGCTTCCGCATCGCGGTCTCCTCCGTCGGTCATGTTCAGATACGGGCGGTCGGGTCGCCCAGTTCCAGGTTCAGCGCCATCCCGGCACGGACCAGATCGGCCATCGCCTCAACGTCCACCGGATCGCCCTCTATGAAGCTCATGTTGGCAAGCTCGTACTTGCCGCCAGCCTTCAGCCGGGGCTCCAGCTCGCGCAACCGCTTGCCGCGCCATAAGCCGAAGATGACCCGGCTCTCCTCGGCCCGGACCAGACAGACCGGCCCGGCCGCGAACAGCACCAGATGACCCCACTTGATCCGCTCGTCGTCCCCGCCCGCCTTGCGGATCGCCTGACGAAGGGCGACGACCGTTTCGCGCCGCCAGCCCGTCTGCGCCGCCTCATAGGCGTCCGGGTCCGTGCCCCGGAAGTTGTGGCGCATCCCGGCCGCCGACGGGTTCACGCCGCGCCCCTAAGGGGCAACATGGCGCGGACGCCTTCGTCACGCAGCCACAGGCCGCCCCACATCACCAGCCCCAGCCAGACGCCGAACAGGGTGTGACTGTACAGCGGGCTGCCCGCGTTCATGTGCGTGGCGATGGCGCCGCCCAGGATGGCGGTCATGAAGATCGCACCCATCAGGGCCGTGCGCCGCCAGACGTAGAGCAGGGTTCCGATCAGCTCGAGTGCGCCGATCATCAGCACATGGTCGGCCGACACGCCGATGGGTGTCGACGCTTGCTCGGCCATCTCGGGCATCAGGAATTTCGGCGCGATCGACGCGCCCAGCATGAACAGGACGAACAGGGCGCTGAGCACCCGCCCCGTCCAGACGAGGGGTGTGGCCTTCATCGTCATATCTCCGGTGAGGGGGAGGGCGGCACGGCCGCCCTCAGGATCGTCAGGCGTGCGGCGGCTGCCAGTCGCCAGAGGGGATGGTGTTGACCATCCAGGGGATGCCGAACCGGTCGACCAGATTGCCATAGCCCGGCGACCAGAAGGTCTCGCCGAAGGCCATCATCACCGTGCCGCCCTCGGCCAGGGCGTCGAACCAGGTCTTGGCCTGAGCCGCGTCCTCGGTGTGCAGGGTCACGTCGAAGCCATTCTTGGGCTTGTCGATGTTCGGCCCGAACTCCGGCGGCATGTCTGCGCCCATGATCGACTGGTCGCCGACGTCCAGCCAGCAATGCATCAGCCAGTCTTTGTACTTCGCATCGATCGGCATGTCGGGCGGGCCGTCGCCGAACGGATAGGCCGCGGTCACCTTGCCGCCCAGTACGCGGGCGTAGAAGTCGAACGCCTCGCGGCATTCGCCCTTGAAACTCAGACTCGTCACGATCTTCATGGTCGGTCTCCTCTCTCAGGCTTCGATAGGGGGTGTCAGTCGGGATTGGCCGCCAGCCAGGCCTCCAGCCGGTCGACCGTGCTGGTCCAGCCATGCTTGTGGCCGGTCAGGCTCTGCTGGCTCTTCAGTCCGGCGTGGGTGAAGTTCATCACCGTCCGGCCGTCGTCGGTTTCGTCCAGTCGAACGGTCACCAGCGTATCCACCGGCGGCCCGTCCTCGTGGCTCTCGTCCCATTTGAAGGTGAAGACGAGACGTTCGGGCTCCACGATCTCGCGATAGGTCCCGCCCTGCCACAGGTGTTCGCCGGTCTCCGGCGAGGTCAGGCAGATGCGCCACTCGCCACCGACGCGGAAGTCGATCGTGACGCTGGTCGCCGGCCATTCGACCGGCCCCATCCAGAGAACCAGAACCTCAGGCCGGCTCCAGGCATGCCAGACCAGCGTGCGCGGGGCGTCGAAAGTCCGCTGCATGTGCAGGGTCGGCCGGGTTTCGAGGTCTTCCGCAAGCGTCATCGATTTTCTCCCGCAGGGGCGAACGTCAGAGCGTCTTCACCAGTTCGTTCAGCTGGTCGGCCACCTGGCCCCAGCCCTCGTGGAAGCCCATCTGCTCGTGCTGCTTCATGGACTCCGCGTTCCAGTGGCTGGCCGTGGCGGTGTATTTCGTCTTGCCGTCGCCGGTCGGCTCCAGCTCGATCCGGGCCACCATGAACGGCGCACCGGCCGGCTTCCAGTCCGGGGTCAGGGCGTCCGTCGAGATCAGGCGACGGTTCTCGACCACCTCCAGGAAGATGCCCGTGTTCGGGAAGCCCTCGCCGTCCGGACCGTGCATCACGAAGTTGAAACGGCCGCCGGCGCGCGGCTCGACCACGGCGTCGGTGATCGACCAAGGCTTGGGCGCGAACCACTGGCTCAGGATCGCCGGGTCCGTATAGGCCTTGAAGACCTTCTCCGGCGGCGCGTCGATCACGCGCTCCAGCACCAGATCGAAGGTGTGGGCGACGCCGTCGGTATCGCAGGGATTGTTGTCAGTTCCGTTTGCCATCGTCGTTTCCTTTCTGAACCTTGCGTAGATAATCTTCCAGGCGGTCGAAGCTCTTGTCCCAGTAGCGACGATAGTGCTCCAGCCATTCGGCCATGCCCTTCATCGCCATCGGCTCCAGCTTCGCGGGACGCCACTGGGCTTCCTTGCTGCGGCTGATCAGACCGGCCTTCTCCAGCACCTTCAGGTGTTTCGACACCGCGGGCAGGCTCATCTCAAACGGCTCGGCGAGCTCGTTCACGGTGGCCTCGCCCTGGGTCAGCCGCGCCAGGATCGCCCGACGGGTCGGGTCGGCCAAGGCGGCGAACTGGGCGGAGAGGGGATCGGTCTGCATCGGCTTCGTCTGTATTGAACGTATCGGTTAAATGAACCCGGCCGGCCGTGTTGTCAACCGTTCGGTTAAATTAATCGGCGGAACGTCCTCACGACGAGCTGGTTGGCCCGTTATGAAAGCCCTGATCCTGAACTGCACACTGAAGCCGTCGCCCGAGACCTCCAGCACCGAAGCCCTCGCACGGGTCGTCATCGCCGAGCTGGAAAAGGGCGGGGCGAAGACCGAACTGGTCCGCCTCGTTGATCTGGACATCCGCCCCGGCGTTGAGAGCGACATGGGCGACGGCGACGAATGGCCCGGTGTCCGCGAGAAGATCCTCGCCGCCGAAATCGTCGTCTTCGCCACCCCGACCTGGCTGGGCCAGATGTCCAGCGTCTGCCTGCGTGCGCTGGAGCGGATGGACGCCTTCTTCGCCGAGACGGACGACAGCGGCCGCCCGGTCATGTTCGGCAAGGTCGCCGGCATCGTCATCACCGGCAACGAGGACGGCGCCCATAACATCGTGGCCACGGTCTCGCAGGGGCTGATCGACATGGGCTTCACCATCCCGGCCCAGAGCTGGACCTACTGGCACCTCGGGCCTGGCCCGGGTCCCGACTATGTCGAGACCGATCAGGGGCACGACTATTCCGACCGCGTGGGCCGCAATGCCGCGCGCAATCTGATCGCCCTGGCGAAAGTGCTGAAGCCGGACACCTATCCAGTGCCGGAAAGCGGAGACTGACAACCACGCTCTTGGCGGCGGCGCAGGGACGGCCCACAGTGCCGGGATGATCGCACACCTCGCCGTTCTCCTGCTCGCCGCCCAGACGCCACAAGCCGCGCCGGAGCCCGCTCCTGAAGTCGCACAGGTCGCCGCGGTGCTCGACCGGCTCAACGACGCCTCGACCGCCGCCGACGGCCCGACCTACTTCGGCCTGTTCACGCCCGACGCCCGCTTCATAGGCACCGACGCCACCGAGCACTGGACGCTTGCGCAGTTCCGCGCCTTCGCCGAGCCCTACTTCGCGCGCGGCCGTGGCTGGTCCTATCCGGCCACCGAGCGCACCATCACCATCGCCCCGATCGAATGCCGCTGCATCGCCTGGTTCGAGGAGAAGCTGACCAACACCAGCTATGGCGAAACGCGCGGCTCTGGCGTCCTGCGTCTGACCGACGACGGCTGGAAGATCGAACAGTACGTTCTCAGCTTCGCCATCCCGAACGAGAAGTCCGACGCCGTCGTCGCCGCCGTCCGCGGGACCGACGCGCCGCGCTGATGGACTTCACCGAAGACGCCTTCGTGCTGGCGGCCCGGTCGCATGGCGACACCGGCGTCATCGTCGATCTGCTCACCGAGACCCACGGCCGGCGCTCGGCCTATGTGGCGGGCGGGGCCTCGCGCAAGATGAAGCCTTTCCTGCAGCCCGGCGCGCGCGTCGTGGCCGAGTATCGCGCCCGCACGTCCGAGCAACTGGGCTCTGCACGACTGGAGCCGATCGGGGAGGGGCCCAGTGTCCTGTTCGACGATCCTCTGGCCCTGACCGGCCTCGCCGCCGCCGCCGCCGTCGTGCAGGGCGCCCTGCCGGAGCGCGAGCCGCATCCCGGCGTCTTCCTCGCCTTCGAGGCTCTGGTCTCCGCCTTCGCCCTGCCGGAGGTCTGGCCCGCCATCTTCGTCCGCTTCGAGGCCGGCCTGCTGGAGGATCTGGGCTTCGGCATGGACCTGTCGCGCTGCGCCGCCACGGGCGCTATGGACGACCTGATCTATGTCAGCCCGCGGACCGGCCGCGCCGTAAGCCGCGAGGCCGGCGCCCCCTATGCCGACAAGATGCTGGCCCTGCCGCCCTTCATGCTCGGCGCCCAGGCCGGGCTGGGTACGGGGGACATCCTCGCCGGCTTTGCCCTGACCGGTCACTTCCTCGAACAGTTCGTCTTCCACCCGCAGAACAGGCCCCTGCCGCCGGCGCGGGACCGTCTCGTCGAGAAACTGTCCGCTGCCTGACAAATAATCGGTTGATCCGATTGCGGATGATATCTATAGAACTACAGGAGATATTGTATTCACATCTGCATTTATATTTACTGCGGATATTGGGATACGATCGCGCCGAAAATATATCGATGACCTTATGGGTCACATCTGCTTTGCGAAAACTTCGATTCACCGTCATGGAACCGGCCTAACGCCCCGTCCCACACGCCGCCCGGCGTGATTTCTGGGGACTTCCATGATCGACAAACGCATTCTCGCCGGCGTCTCGCTGGCGGCGCTCGCCTTCGCCACGCCCTCGCTGGCGCAGACGCTCGTCAGTGAGCCGGACGGCCCTGACGGCCCGACCAGCCTTGAAGACGTCGTCGTCTTCGGACGCGGCTCGGCCCGCCAGCAGTCCTCGATCACCGACGAGGCCATCGCCATCGAGGTTCCGGGCACCAGCCCGCTGAAGGCGATCGAACGCCTGCCGGGCGTCAGCTTCCAGTCGTCGGATTCGCAGGGCAACTACGAGTGGTCCACCCGGATCGTCCTGCGCGGCTTCTCGCAGAGCCAGCTCGGCTTCACTCTCGACGGCGTGCCGCTGGGCGACATGAGCTACGGCAATCACAACGGCCTGCACATCTCGCGCGCCATCATTTCCGAGAACCTCGGCCGGGTCGACGTGGCCCAAGGCTCGGGTTCGCTCGGCACCGCTTCCAGCAGCAACCTGGGCGGCACCCTTCAATTCGTCTCGCGACGACCGTCCGAGGATTTCGGCATCGACGTCGCCGGTGTGATTGGCAGCGAACAGACCTATCGGGGCTTCGTTCGCATCGACAGCGGCGCGCTCGGCTCGGCCGGCACGCGCCTGTCGGCCTCCTATGCCGACCAGCAGGGTGACCACTGGAAGGGCTGGGGCGATCTGAACAGCCGCCAGCTCAACCTGAACCTCTATCACCCGGCCGGTCGCGGCTCGATCAGCGCCTTCCTGGATCTGTCCGAGCGCCGCGAGAAGGATCAGCAGGATCTGTCGCTGGAGCAGATCGATCGTCTCGGCCGCAACTGGGACAACGTCATCAACGACTATGCGACGGCCGTCACCAACGCCGCCATCTACCAGGCCAATCCGAACCGCGACTGCGCCCAGGGCAACGGCTCCGGTCCACTGGCAGGGACCAACCCCTACGTCGGCGGCTGGGATTGCATCGACGATGCCTACTATGACTCCACCACCCTGCGGGACGACATTCTCGGCGGCGTGACGGTCGACTATCCGCTGACCGACCGTCTGAACGTGTCCGTGAGCGGCTACTTCCATGACAACCGCGGCATGGGCGGCTGGTGGACGCCCTACCAGGCCACCACGGCGGGCGCCCGTGACCAGAACGGCGTCGTTATCGCCAACCCGAGCCCGATCTCGGTCCGCACGACCGAATACGACATCGAGCGTTTCGGCTTCTTCGGCTCGGCCCGGTACGAATTTGGCTCCCATATGCTCGAGGCGGGTTTCTGGGTTGAGGACAACCACTTCGTCCAGGCCCGCCGCTTCTACGGTCTGTCGCGGACCGAAAGCCTCGCCGAGCCGTACGAGTTCTACGAGAACCCGTTCCTGACCCAATGGCAGTATGCGTTCGATACGAGAACGGTGATGGCCTATGTGCAGGACACCTGGGACATCACGGATACCGTGACCCTGAACTTCGGCTTCAAATCCCTGAGCGCCGAGAACGTGGCCGAGACCCTGGTTGGCCCCGACAAGACCGGCTCGATCAAGGCCGAGGACAACTTCCTTCCGCAGGTCGGCCTGACCTGGGATGTGACCCCGGATCACGAACTGTTCGCCTCGTACACCGAGAACATCCGCGCCTACGAATCCTCCGCCACGGGCGGCCCTTTCTCGGCTACCGCCGTGGGCTTCCGGGCTCTCCAGCGCACGATCAGGCCGGAAACCGCTGCATCGATCGAGGCCGGCTGGCGCTTCCGGTTCGACCGTCTACAGGGCACGGTCGCCCTGTATGACGTCAAGTTCGAGAACCGCCTGCTCAGCGTCGCCCTCGGCTCATCGATCCAGGGCCTCGGCAACGGGATCCAGAACGTGGGCTCGGTCACCAGCCGAGGCTTCGAGGTCGCCGGTCTGTGGAACTTCACGGACACGGTCTCGGGCTTCGTTTCGTATAGCTACAACGACTCGACCTACGACGATAACGTCCGCGATGGCGCCGGCAATGTGGTCGCCACCGCTGGCAAGACCCTGGTCAACATCCCCAACGCCCTGGCCCGGGCCGAGCTGTCGTACGACAACGGCGCCTTCTTCACGACGCTGGCGGCGGCCTACACGGGCGAGCGGTACTCGTCCTATCTCAACGACGAGTCGGCCGATGCCTTCCTGCTGGGCGAGCTCACTGCTGGTTATCGCTTCACCAGCGGCGGCTCCTGGCTGAACGGCACACAGGTCCAGTTGAACGTCACCAATCTGCTGGATACCGACTTCATCGCCACTGTCGGTTCGGGCGGGTTCCAGAACGACGCCGGCCGCCAGACCTTCCTGCCGGGCGCCCCGCGTCAGGTCTTCGTCTCGGTCCGCCGTCGCTTCTGAGGCCGATCAGAAACAGGGCGCGTCTCGCAAGGGGCGCGCCCTTCCTTTTCAGGAGTTCCCCATGACCACGCTTTCCCGCCGCGGCCTCATGGCCGGCACGGTCGGCGCCGGCCTCGTAGCCGGCGCATCCGCCGCGAGGGCCGACAGCCACCCGCAACAGGCCCGCGCCCTGACACGCATCGCCTTCGGCGCCTGCGCGAAGAGCGACAAGCCCCAGCCGATCTGGGACGCCATCCTCGCCACCAACCCTGACCTGTTCATCTTCCTGGGCGACAACGTCTATCTCGACACCCGCGACGTCGGCATCATGCGCCGCAAGTACGCCGAACTGGCCGCCCAGCCGGGCTTCCAGCGCCTCAAAGCCAGCGGCGTGCCGATTCTCGCCATCTGGGACGACCACGACTACGGCGAGAATGACGCCGGCATCGACTATCCGATGAAGGAGGAGTCCCGCCGCCTGTTCCTCGACTTCTTCGGCGAGCCCGCCGACAGTCCGCGCCGCACCCGCGACGGCATCTACACGGCCCACGTCTTCGGCCCGGAGGGCCGCAAGGTTCAGATCATCCTGCCGGACCTGCGCTGGAATCGCACCGGCCTGGTCCCGCTGGAGCTCAACGGCCAGCGGCACAGCGACTGGCAACGTCAGCAGGCCCACACCGGCAAGCCGTCACCCGGCCCCTACATGCGCAATCCCGCGCTCGAGGCGACCCAGCTGGGCGAGACCCAGTGGCGCTGGCTTGAGGACCAGCTGTCCGTTCCCGCTGATCTGCGCATCTTCGGCTCCAGCCTCCAGGTGGTGGCCGACTTCCCAGGCTGGGAGGCCTGGATCAACTTCGCCCGCGATCACCAGCGCCTGATCGACGCCATCCGCGACAGGCGCGCCAACGGGCTGATCTGCCTGTCCGGCGACACTCACTACGGCGAGATCTCCCGGCTGGACGACAACGTCCCGTATCCGCTGTGGGACATCACCTCCTCCGGCATCACCGAGGTCGAGGAGTTCATCCCGCCCAACGCCCTGCGTCAGGGCGCTGTCGTTCAGGAGCAGAATTTCGGCCTGCTGACCATCGGCTGGGAGCGGGGCAGGGCGCCAACCTTGCTGGCCGAGGTCCGCGACGTCAACGGCGCGGTGAAGCTGGAGCAGTTGATCCGGACCGGGGATCTTCAGGTCTGATCCGGGTGCTGGCGATCGCGGTGACCTCGCAGCGCCCCGATCGCCACGCGTCGAGCGAAGATCAATCTCCACCGGAACGTTGCTATCCCCCAACGGCACGGGTTTGCAACTCTTGGTGAATACTGTTCGGGTCTGCTTCAGTAATTCGATCCTGTTAAGCAGTAATAGTGAACCGACCCACCTTGACCTTCGTCGAGGCCGGGCGTCCGTTCTGCGCGTCTCTGTATCCGGAGATTTGTAACGAGTGGAGAAGTGCAGTGTCTAAAACAAAAGCCGCTCTTTCCATGTGCCTTGCAGCCGCACTGACTGCTGCATCGCTGGCTACCCCCGCCATCGCCGGCGTTCCCCGGTCGGGGCCCGTAATCAACGCTCCTCCGATGGCGGTGTGGTGCCGGGCTCAACTGGCGACGGCAAATCACTACCTTGAGCAATACCTGGCGACAGGCGATGACTCTTACTATGCTCTGTATGCAGAGGCGTTCGCTGCCTACAACCTGAACTGCAATTACTGATCGGTTCCTGGTGCTCCGGCGAATCGCGCCGGAGCACTGTCTGTACGGCCAAAAAACCTGCTGACTTTCTCGTCCTGAGAATAGGCATCAACTAGCATTACAAGGAATATCTGAATCATGCCCTCTGGAAGAACGAAGGCGGCAATCACCACGACTCTCGTCGCTGCGGCGGCATTGGGGGTCATGTTTTCAACATCACCAGCCGAGGCGTCTGGCTCACGCGTGACGATCACATGCCGAATGGCGGAAATGAACGCCGACCACTACTACTCTGTTTGGCAAGCTACCCTGACGGAAGATGCTTGGTGGGACTGGGCCGACGCCTACCACTTCCGGAACTTCATCTGTAACTACTGAGGCTGCCGCGCGCGGGATCGGTGCTCGCCCTGATGGCCCGCGCGCATACCGGCTTCACACTTGTGAAAAGTCTGGCATGCCTTCGCGAGCAGAGATCAGAGCGCAAATGATCCCATGAAATTCCGCAGGTCGAGACACTTCGCCCTAGACTGACGGGCACGAACCCTCGATTCGGATGTCATGACCGTACACACCCCGCCGCCCGAGGGCGGACGCATCGTCGACGAGCCGATGGGCGATGCGCTCTCCAAGCGCTATCTCGCCTACGCCCTGTCGACCATCACAAACCGGGCGCTGCCCGACGTCCGCGACGGCTTCAAGCCGGTGCACCGGCGCATCATGTACGCCATGCACCAGATGCGCCTGAACCCGCAGGCCGCTGCGCGCAAATGCGCCAAGGTGGTCGGCGAGGTGATGGGTTCGTACCACCCGCATGGCGACGCCTCGATCTATGACGCCCTGGTCCGCCTGGCCCAGGACTTCGCCCAGCGCTATCCGCTGGTCGACGGGCAGGGGAATTTCGGCAACATCGACGGCGATAGCGCCGCGGCCATGCGCTACACCGAGTGCAAGCTGACGCCGGCCGCCGTCCTGCTGATGGAGGGCATCGATCAGGATGCCGTCGACTTCCGCGCCACCTACGACGATCAGGATCAGGAGCCGATCGTCCTGCCGGCCGGTTTCCCCAACCTGCTGGCCAACGGCTCGTCGGGCATCGCCGTGGGCATGGCCACCTCGATCCCGCCGCACAATGTCGGCGAACTGATCGACGCCTGCCACCTGCTGCTGGAGAAGCCCGAGGCCACGACCGAGGAACTGGTCGCCCTGGTGCCGGGACCGGACTTCCCGACCGGCGGCGTCGCCGTCGAGGGCCACGCCTCCATCCTTGATGCCTATGAAACCGGTCGGGGCGGCGTTCGCCTGCGCGCCCGCTGGGAGACCGAGGATCTGGGTCGCGGCGTCTGGCGCATCGTCATCACCGAGGTCCCGTATCAGGTCCAGAAGTCCAAGCTGATCGCCGATCTGGCCGAGCTGATCGAGAACAAGAAGGCCCCGCTTCTGGCCGACGTCCGCGACGAGTCGGCCGAGGACATCCGCGTCATCCTCGAGCCCAAGTCCCGCACGGTCGAGCCCGAGGTCCTGATGGAGAGCCTGTTCAAGCTCTCCGATCTGGAAGTCCGCTTCCCGATCAACATGAACGTACTGGACGCCACGGGCACGCCGCGCGTCATGGGCCTGAAGCCCTGCCTGCAGGCCTTCCTCGATCACCGCCGCGAGGTCCTGCTGCGCCGGGCCCAATGGCGCATCGAGCGCGTCGAGAAGCGCCTGCACCTGCTGGAAGGCCTGCGCATCGTCTTCCTCAATCTGGACGAGGTGATCCGCATCGTCCGCGAGGAGGAACAGCCCAAGGCCGTCCTGATCGCCCGCTTCGGCCTGTCGGAAATGCAGGCGGACTACATCCTCGACACCCGCCTGCGTCAGCTGGCGCGGATCGAGGAAATGGCGATCGAGAACGAGTTCAAGGAGTTGTCCGAGGAACTGGCCAACCTGCGCTCGCTGTCGACCACGCCGGCCAAGCAATGGAAACAGATCGGCAAGGATCTGGAGGCCGTTCGCAAGGCCCTGATCTCGCCGCGCCGGACCACCATTTCGGAGGCCGTCGACAGTTCGTCGTTCGCCCCGGTCGAGGCCTTCATCCCGCGCGAGGCCATCACCGTCATCCTGTCGGAGCGCGGCTGGATCCGCGCCGCCAAGGGCAAGGTCGAGGATCCGTCGGAGCTGAAGTTCAAGGAAGGCGACAGCCTCGCCTTCCTCGTGCCGGGCTATACGACCGACAAGCTGCTGGTCGCCGCCTCGGACGGCCGCATCTTCACCGTCGGCGCCGACAAGCTGGCGTCCGGTCGTGGACATGGCGAGCCCCTGCGCCTGATGATCGACCTCGACGAAAAGGCCGAGATCGTGAACCTGCTGGCGCATCAGCCGGGCGGCAAGCTGCTGGTCGCTTCGAAAGCCGGCTACGGCTTCGTGGCGCCCGAAGACGACCTGCTGGCCCAGAAGCGCGGCGGCAAGCAGGTGCTGAACGGGGACATGCTGGCGGTCCTGCGCGTCACCGGCGACCACATCGCCACCATCGGCGAGAACATCAAGACGCTGATCTTCCCTATCGCCGAACTGCCCGAAATGGGCCGCGGCAAGGGCGTGAAGCTGCAGAACTTCAAACAGGGCGGCCTCGCCGACGTCACCGTGTTCAACGCCGAACAGGGTCCGGAATGGGCCGACGGCGGCGGACGTCGCCGCAACTGGCCTGATTGGAAGGACTGGCTCGGCAAGCGCGCCGGGGCAGGGCGGCAGGGGCCCCGCGGGCTCAGGAAGTTCCGATGAACCCCTCCGTCTCGTCGGCTCCGCCGGGAGGGGGACCACCCGAAGGGTGGTGGAGGGGTCGACAAATCCACAGGTGACGGGGATTTCATTATCCAGCGCGGCCGTATCGCGCGATAGTTGAGGCACAGCCGGTCCACCGGCGCACTGGAGACGGAAATGCTCGTTACCCTGATCGTCATTGGCGTCATCGTCGCCATCGTCCTGTTCATGGTCGTCGGCGGCTACAACAAGCTGGTCGCCCTGGATCAGCGCGCCGATCAGTCGTTCGCCGACATCGACGTCCAGCTGAAGCAGCGCCAGGACCTGATCCCGAACCTCGTGGAGACGGTGAAGGGCTACGCCTCGCACGAGCGCGGCACCCTGGACGCCGTCACCCAGGCCCGCGCGGCCGCCGCCGGCGCCACCTCGGTCAACGACAAGGTGCAGGCCGAGAACATGCTGACCGGCGCGCTGGGCCGCCTGTTCGCCGTCGCCGAGGCCTATCCGGACCTCAAGGCCAACACGAACTATCTCGAGCTGCAGCGCGAGCTGTCGGATATCGAGAACAAGCTCGCCGCCGCCCGTCGCTTCTTCAACAACGCCGTGGGCGAGTTCAACGCCGTCCGTCGCCAGTTCCCGACCGTCCTGTTCGCCGGCATGGTCGGTTTCGGTTCGGACAAGCCGTTCTTCGACGTCGGCGAGAGCGAGCGCGCGGCCCTGAACGCCGCGCCGCCGCAGGTGAAGTTCTAAGACGTCATTATGGGCGCGGTCGGGCTCCAGACCCATATCTGGGCGAACAACACCCGTTCGATCATCCTGCTGGTGACCTTTCCCCTCCTGCTGGTGGGGATTCTCTACGGCGTCCAGCTGATGCTGATGGGCGTCGGCTTCCTGCCTGGCACGGGCAGGGGGCTGGGCGACGACATGGCGCTGGCCGCGTCGTGGCTGGGCGCGACCGTGCCGATGGCCTTCGTCGCCGCCGCCATCTGGTTCGCCATCGCCTATTTCGGCAGCCAGACCATGGTGGACATGTTCACCGGCGCCCGGAAGGTGGAGCGCAAGACCGAGCCGGATCTCTATAACCTGCTCGAGAACCTCGCTATCTCGCGCGGCATGCGCACCCCGACCCTGCGCATCATCGAGAGCGACGCCCTCAACGCCTACGCCACGGGCCTGCACGAGGGGCAGTACAGCATCACCCTGACCCGCGGTCTGGTGAACGCCATGACCCGGGACGAGGTCGAGGCCGTCATGGCCCACGAGCTCACCCATGTGATCAACAAGGACGTGCGGACCATGGTCATCGCGTCCATCTTCGCCGGCATCATCAGCGTGGTCGCCGAGCTGGTCTTCCGCGGCCTGATGTACTCGGGCGGCGGCCGTCGCAGCGACAACAAGAACGCCGCGCCCCTGATGCTGATCGGCATGGCGTTCGCCATCATCGGCTTCATCCTGGCGCTGGTGATCCGAATGATGCTCTCGCGCACCCGCGAGTACGTCGCCGACGCCGGGGCGGTGGAGCTGACCAAGAACCCCGACGCCATGATCTCGGCCCTGCGCAAGGTCGAGGGCCGGTCGGACGTGAAGGGGCCGGACGAGCTGCAGCAGCTGTTCCTCGACAACCAGCCCAACGGCGTCGGCCTCGAGGGCATGTTCGCCAGCCATCCGCCGATCGAGAAGCGGGTTCAGGCCCTGATCAAGTTCGGCGGCGGTCGGGATCCGGGGGTCTGGTCGGGCCAGTCCGAGGCTCCGGCCTACGCCACCTCGGTGCCCTCGGCCGGCTAGAGCAGTCGCCAGCCCAGCCGGGTCAGCTGTTCCATCGGCCGGAACGAGGCCTTGTAGTCCATCTTCTGCGAGCCCCGGACCCAGTAGCCCAGGTAGACGTAGGGCAGGTTCACGGTCAGGGCCTGCCGGATGTGGTCCAGGATCGCGAACCGGCCCGGGCTCCGCTCCTCCAGCTCCGGATCGAAGAAGCTGTAGACCATCGACAGCCCGTCCGAGAGGAGGTCCGTCAGACAGACCCCGACCAGATCGCCCGGCCCGCCGTCGGCCGAGGGCAGGCGGTACTCGATCAAATGGGTCCGGACAGCCGTATCTTCGACCATGGCGACGTAGTCGAGCCAGCCCATCCCGCTCATCCCGCCTTCGGGGTGCCGGGCGTTCAGGTACTTTCTCAGCAGGTCGAACTGCTCGGTCGTCGCTTCGGCCTCGACCAGATCGCGCGACAGGTCCTCGTTCGCCCGCAGGATCCGCCGTTGGGACCGCGAGAAGGCGAACTCCCCGGTCGGGATCCGCACCGAGACGCAGGCGTCGCAGGTCTCGCACGCCGGGCGATAGGCGATGTTCTGGCTGCGCCGGAACCCTGCCTGGGTCAGTTCGTCGTTGACGTGGGCCCCATCGCTGAAGGGCAGGTTGGCGAACACCTTCCGCTCGGTCTGGCCGGGCAGATAGGGGCAGGGGGCCACCGAGGTCAGGTAGAAGCGGAGCTGCCGCTGCGGGACGAACTGGGTCACACGGTCACCTCCGCATCCCAATACGCCCGAATTCCGGCGAGCCGCTCATTCCGCCATCTGGCGCTGTGTCGTCGCCCGGCGCAAGCCCGTTCGCCCGCCGCCCGAAACCGGAGCTGGCGGGCAGCCCGTCACAGGCTGGTGTCCGTCGGCAGGACCGGGGCCTCGCGCAGCAGCACGATGGCGATCCGCCGGTTCCCGGCCAGCGACGGGTCGTCGGGATAAAGCGGGTCCGAACCCGCCTTGCCGGCGACCTGATATACCCGGTCCGGATTGACGCCCGCCGCCTGCAGCACCAGCCGCGAGGCGTTGGCGCGCGCCGCCGACAGGGTCCAGTCGTTCGGCCCGCTGGCGCGGTTCGAGCCCGCCGCCGCCGAGGTATGCCCGGTGATCGAGATGCGGTTCGGCAGGCGATTGATCACCCTCGACACGGCGCGCAGCAGCAGCTGCGCCCGCGCATTGGGCTGGGAGGCGTTATTGTCGAACATCGAACGCCCTTCCTGATCCACCAGCTGGATACGCAGGCCTTCGGGCGTCTGGTCGATGATCAGCTGTTTCGACAGCTCGGCCAGTTCGGGCATCGACTGCATCGCCTGACGCAGGGACTCGGCGGCCGAGGCGAAGTCCGCGGCCTCGCGCCGGGCGATCTCGTCCCGCAGTTCCTCTTCGCTCGCCGCGGCGAGGTTCGAGTTCTGGCCCGCCTGTTCCGGCGCATCCGGCGGCGCCTCGGGCGCGAGCTGGGTGATCGCGGACATCGAGCCGGCGCCCTTGGCCCCCGCGTCGTCGCCCAGCGAGGTGCCGCCCAGAATGCCGCCCGAGCCCGACGTGGTCTGCGAGACGCTGGCGGGCGCGAAGTACTCGGCGATCCCCTTCTTCTGTTCGGGATCGGTCGTGTTGATCAGCCACATCAGCAGGAAAAAGGCCATCATGGCGGTCACGAAGTCCGCATAGGCGACCTTCCACGCGCCGCCGTGGTGCCCGCCGCCGGACACCTTCTTGACCTTCTTGATGATGATCGGGCGATCGTTCATCGACATCGGCAGGCAGACCCTGAAGCACTGGATTCTCGGCCTTGAGAATCGCCGATGGACGTTAAGAACCCGTTTGCCATGTCCGCCCGCTTGCCCTGCGCGCCGACGCCGCCTAGGTCCAGAGACGTGACCGTGGAAACCCCGACCGATCCCGCCTTCGACAGCACCGCTTACCGGCGCGCGCTGGGCGGCTTCGCGACCGGCGTCTGCGTCGTGACGGCCCATACGGTGGAGGGGCCGCTGGGCATCACGGTGAACTCCTTCACCTCGGTTTCGCTGAACCCGCCGCTGGTGCTCTGGTGTCTGGATCAGAAATCCTGGCGGCATGACGCCTTCGCGGCCGCAGACCGCTTCGCCGTGCACATGCTGCCGGTCGAGGATCACGAGATGTCGGATCGCTTCGCCTGGGGCGTCAGCCAGTTGTCGGCCGAGGAGTTCGACAGCACCAGCATCGAGCCGCCGCGCCTGAAGAACGCGCTGACGCGGCTGGTCTGCACGACCCACGACCGCATCGTCATGGGCGACCACCTGACCATCGTCGGACAGGTCGAGGCGTTCGAGACCCGGCCGGGTGCGGCCCTGACCTATTATCGCGGTCGCTACGGCGTCGCGGCGGAGCCTGAAGCATGAAGATCGGATTCGCCGGGCTCGGCGTCATGGGCGGCCCGATGGCGCGGCATCTCGTGGCGGCCGGTCACACGGTCTCCGGTTACAACCGCTCATCGGCCAAGGCGCAGGCGTGGGCGGATGCGAATGGCGGCGCGTTCGCCGCGACAGTCGCTGACGCTGCAAAGGGCGCGGAGCTGTTCATCCTGTGCGTCGGTAACGACGACGATGTCCGTCAGGTTGTAAGCGAAGCCCTGCCGCATCTGGCCGATGGCGCCGTGATCGTCGACCACACGACGACGTCCGCAAAGGTCGCGCGCGAGATGGCGGCGCTGGCGGCGGGGCAGGGGGCCTCGTTCATCGACGCTCCGGTCTCGGGCGGTCAGGCCGGCGCGGAGAATGGCCAACTCAGCGTCATGGCCGGCGGCGACGCCGAGGCGCTCACGCGCGTCGAGCCCGTGCTGATGAGCTATTCAAAGGCGATCAAGCACATGGGTCCGGCCGGCGCGGGTCAACTGACCAAGATGGTCAACCAGATCTGCATTGCCGGCGTGGTCCAGGGCATCGCCGAGGCGGTCCATTTCGCGCAGTCGGCAGGCCTCGATACCGACGCCGTCTATGACGCCGTGTCCAAGGGCGCGGCGCAGTCGTGGCAGATGGACAACCGCTGGAAGACGGCGGCGCGTGGTGAGTTCGACTTCGGCTTCGCCGTCGACTGGATGCGCAAGGACCTTGGCCTGGTGCTCGATGAGGCCCGCGCCAACGGCAGCCATCTGGCGCTGACCGCGCTGGTCGATCAATTCTATTCCGAGGTGCAATCCATGGGGGGATCGCGATGGGACACGTCGAGCCTGACGGCGCGGCTTCAGCAGAGACAGTCGAGGAACTCGCCGTCTGGGGCCTCTGGAAGCGACTGATCCGCTTCTTCCCGACCTGGAGCCTGCTTCCGTCCGGCTTCTGGACGCCGGGCGCGTGGAGCTATGTCGGCATAGATTTCGTGTCGGGCTTCCGCCGCAACCGCTCTACACGGCAGACCTTCGAACTTCTGGACGGGGTCGATGAGGAAACGTTCGACGCCCTGTCGGCGCTCGCGAATCTGAACGCGCGCCGTCAGGACCAGATGCTGCGCGCGGTGATCATCGGCTATCTGACGATCCCGTTCTCGATCATCGCCTTGCTGGCCCAGGTCGCCGGTGACGACCTGATGGCGTTCGTCAACGCACATCGGACCCTGACCATGCAGTTCGTCGCGTTCTGCAGCTTCGGCGTTCTGGCCTTCTTCTGCAGCCACTGGCGTTCGCGACAGCTGGTCGGCGTTCTGGACATGATCCGCATCGAACGCGGCCAGAAGCCCTTCACGGCCCTGGAGTTGCGCGAGGACTGAGCTCAGGCGGGCCTGATCGCCAGAACCCGATACATCATTTCGCAGATCGCACAGGTTCGGTCGGTGTTGCCGATCTAATCGGCTGTAAAACCTTCAGAAAGTTGCAGTTCGGATTCGGCAGCCTGTTGCAGCCCCTATGATGGCGAGTGTTGCAGGCCGTGGCGGACACAGCCGCTCTTCCCTGCCTCCGACCCAGCAGACAGCGAACCTTCTGAGAGCTGTGGATAAACGCCAGGAGGAAGCGAGATTGACCGCTTCTGAATCATAGCTGACCTCAATCCGGTCCACTCTTGGCCGGGGCTGGAACCGGAGACCGATCGCACTTCCTCCACGCGGAGGACGTCGATCAGGCGGGAGGGGGCCTGACGCATACGTCAAGGCTCGGTTCGTCCAAATGGCTCAGTCGCGTAAATGGCGGGGATTACGAAGAGTGTAGGCGGCAGCTCAGTCTTTTCTGATTTCGGTTGTCTTTTTGTTCCGCCAAGCTCAGCTGTATAGAACAACCCTCGGGAGAGCCTGTGAACACGCTGAGCATCAACCTACGTCATCGACCTCTGCGCATCGGCTGGTGCGTAGAAGTTGGTGACTTTGATGCCCTTCGAGAGGCCATGCGCTTGTCGTTCGTCCAATGGGGCGGCCGCTACAATCCCATCATCCCCATCGGCAATGAAGCGCATGCGAACGCCTTGGTGCGGCTATACCGCGTGGACGCCCTTCACGCGTTGTCGGACACCGCCGCTGTTCGCGACTTTGTCGCTAGACAAACACACCTGCCCTGGCCGCTGTTTCATGATGGCTTGTTCGTTCCTCATGGTAAGGAAACACGCTGCCAGGTCGTCGACCTCCATCACCCGATTGCAAAGCTCTACGACGAGACGGTCCACCGCAATCCGGACCTCGCCACACCTCTTCACCTGCATGAGTGGGACCCGGCAGACCCGCTCGCAGACGTATTCTTGGCGACTTACGGCGGCGTGCCGTCACCGGAGGTGGCTGGCACCGACTATGTCGGATTGGCGAGAACACATCTCCTCGGGCAGCGGAACATCATCGCGCTAGGAGGAGAGCTGCCGCTCTTTGACCGGGCCGCCATGACGTTTGCTTCGCTTAACAGAGTCTATGTCGAGCAGCACTACGTGGTGCAGAACCATTGGGCGAGCCCAAGCTTCTATGTCGGGCACGCGGACAGCTTCGATGACGTGCTGAACTTCTGGAATCTTCGCGCCTGCGACATCCCGATGTTCTTCTACGACGAGAGGCATGCGGCCAGGTCCGAAGCGCTACGTCAGTTCTGGGACGGCGAGTGCCGCCGAATGCCCCGAACAGGCATGGACGAAGGGCACCTCACCCTATGGCATCGTCGCGACCTTCCTATGGAAGATCAGACGCGGTTCGGAGAGAACCTCAACATAAGCGCCATCGACGAACACCTGTGGAATGGGTTCAACATCCAAGCCCCCGTGATGTTCTTTGGAGAGAGCACCTCTCTTGCATCCCTGGGCGAATCCTCCGGCAAAACGACCGTGTCGTTCGCCATAGGCGACCGGCCATTCTCAAAACACTTCTCGCTGGACCAGCAGCGCTACGTGCTGTCGGTGGACCCCGGCATCGGCTTGTTCGGGAACGAGCAAGCCACCTTCCATCTTCCTTTCCTGCCAGCGCTCAACGAGTTCTACGGGCGCAACTGCCACTTCGAGTGGGACTCGGCACGCGCCGAACCGGAGAGCCTCGGCATCGTCACCACAGCGGCGGACGGCGACATGTCCTTGCGCGCTGTCGATGTTTCTCAACTGATCGCCGAGATTTTCGGGACCGTCGGGATTGAGGCCAGGCCGAGTGACGCGGGCAAGATCGTATCGACCCTCATCCGGCAGATGGGAGGGCTCGACGATTGCCGAGCTTTTAAGATCGAAGGCGTTCGCCGGCTCATCGAGAGCCATCGGCCCGACCAATCCTTCAGCCGAAGCGCGGCCATGCAGACGATCTTCGGTCAGGGCACAACAAGGCCGCTCGCTGAATACCAGCAGCTCTATATTGCTCCCCGCCCCGTGGGCTCGCCATTGACGAACGACGCGGTCCTCAAACAACTTCTGGAAAAGGGTGTCTTCCGGCCTGGGCTAGAGTTCGACTGCCCAAGTTGCACACTGTCTTTCTGGACGTCGCTCGACGACGCAAAGAGCTCTCTGGAATGCGACTACTGCGGCCACCGCTTCGCCGTTTCCAGTCAGTTGCGCGACAAGGATTGGGCATTCCGTCGCTCCGGCCTTTTCGGTCGAGACGACCATCAGGCGGGCGGCATCCCGGTGGCGTTGACCCTGCAGCAGCTCGTCAAGCTCAACAGCTTTGGACATCCCGTATTCGCAGCCGGCATGACGCTTCGTCCAGCCGGCGCGGCCATTCATTCTTGCGAGACAGATTTCGTCGTGGTCGCCCGGGGAGGTCAGAACCGCCGCATTCAGGTCGTCATTGGTGAATCAAAGACCCGACACCCGATCACGGCCGACGACGTGCGCAATCTCACGGCGGTGGCTAATGCCTTTCCAGCGGACATGTTCGATGTCTTCATCGCGTTTGCACGGCTGACACCGTTCACGGATGCGGAGGTTGATCTCATCCGGCCGATAAACGACGGGCATCGGCAGCGCGCCATCATGCTTACGGCGCGCGAACTTGAACCCTACTTCCTTTATGAGCGGACGGCCCGGGAGTTCGACATCGATCGGACAGCGGTGTCGTTCGAGGATATGGCGCGCGTGACCGACCGCGTCTTCTTCCAAAACCTCCGCCGACCCGCAGACAACGCGGAAGCTGGAGGTGAGCAATGACCAAAGCGCTCTTCACGGCCGGTCAACTCGAAGGGCTCGCCGGCGCACTCGGAGACACGAATGACGGACTGACCAATCCGGAAATCGGTTATCTCTTCGCGCAATGCCGGATGATCGACCCCGGCCCAATGACCAAGCGCCTCCGCGTCTACAACGCCTTCGTCGAGGTGCAGAACCGTCGGCAGGACCGCACCAACATCCTGGAGTTCATCCGCCAAGGGCTGGCGCCTGCGCGCTTTGTCCGCGAGCCCCATCGGTTTGAGCCGTTGCGAGCGAGGGTCAATAAAGCACTCGCCTTTTCCGGAATGGTAGTCACCGAGGCCGGACGGCTCGAAATCGCAAAGGCGGTTTCTACGTTGCCCGAAGCGGAGCGACGCGCACGCGAACTACGAAGCGATCTGGAACTGCGCAGAGTTCATCCGGACGTGCTGAGGTTCTGTCGCGCGGAACTCCTAGCAGACGACTATTTCCACGCCGTCTTGGAAGCTGCAAAGAGCCTCGCGGCCAAGATACGGGATAAGACCGGGTTGACCGATGACGGTTCAACGCTTGTGGACCGCGCGCTTGCGAGCAAACCACCCATGCTCGCGATAAGCCCCTTGGTGACGCAAACAGACCTTAGTCGACAGAGCTGCTTCGCAAGCTTGGTGCGGGGCGTCTTCAGCCTCTTTCGGAATCCGACAGCGCACGAGCCCCGCATCGACTGGCCAATGAGTCGCGAGGATGCCGAAGACATTCTGACGCTGATCTCGATGCTCCACAGACAGTTGGACGCGACCTATATGCCGGTTCGCACGCCGTGACCGAACCGCGGCTCAGCTTGTTCTTCGACCAGTGGGTGTCGGCTCGGTTTGCACCAGATATTCGGCGCTACTCTGAGATTCTTCTCGAGCGGGTCGCTCCGATCTTCGACGACGTCGAAGCCGAACAAGAGCGGCATGCCCAAGCGGTCATGAAATCCTCGCGATGGGGGCCGGACGACTACGACATGGCGGTCGAGGCTGCCTACGAACACGGCATCGATCAGGCGATCGGCTTCATGCAGATGCGGAGCGTGTTCCTTGCGACCGGCGTCAGCGGCCTTTTTCACCTGTTCGAGAAGCAGCTCTACTCCCACCTCAATCACGAGCTGAGCGACTGGCTTCTAAAGCCCATTGCCGACTGGAAGGACGCCAGAAGTCTCATTGAGGCGATGGGCAATCGCGAAGACGATGGTGACCCGGTAGAGCTGCGCCAGAACTTCAACCATCCCGACCTTCGCGAACTCCAGCTTGTGGCCAACGCCGTCAAGCATGGCTTGGGTCCGTCCTACGATGCGCTTCTGGCGATGAAGGCAGCAGTCGTTGCGCCCGAGCGTCTCACCGACGACTGGACGACCGGGCCATATTCGGCCCTCGCTGTCCCCATCTCCGTGGACGTCAAAGACGTCGAACGCTACCGGGACGCCGTTCTGCGCTTCTGGGCGACAAAGGGGACCTATTGGACCGCCCGGTCCAAGTTCAAATAACGAAACGACCGACCGCCGTATGTCTTCGACGGAAGGTGGCTTGGGGCCGTGACTAGAGGCAGCACTTCTTGAACTTTCTTCCACTCCCGCACGGACATGGCTCGTTGCGGCCGACCTTCGGCTTCACAGCCGGGGCCGGCTTGGAGAAGATCGAGCCAGGTCGCGGTGGCGGTGGCGGTAGGGCTGCCGCAAGCTTCTCCATTTCGGGGTTTGGTTCCCAAGGGTAGAAGGCAGAGAGCCCCAACCGCACCGTCCCGTCTTGCGGATTCAGCAAGAGTCCGAACCAGCTGTCGGCCTTCTGCGAGTACTTACGCAGATTGCAATGCGCGAGAAGTTTCCTGGTCGCTTCGGTTTGGTCGCCGTGGTTGCAGTGGACGGTGAGCCCAGAGCTGGGGTCGCCTGCGACAACCGTCATGTCGTGGTTCTGACCGTCGCGCCTCGCCTCGCTTACGAGCTGGTCCAACCCCTTGCTGATGGTCCGGAGCGTGCCTTCGTTGAGCGACAGGAGCCACAGGCCTAGCGACGTCGTACTCGGGTCGGCGCTCGCTTCGATCTCCGCGATCAGGCGGCCAGCCGCTGTGCCGTTGAGGCGCGTGAGGATGCCTTCGGGTGTCTTGGCGCCCGGTAGCCCCTCTCGCCGCGCCATCATCGCGGTATCCAGGTCCAGGGCGATGTCATCGCCCAACGTGACCATGTCGTACTCGCCCCCAAGCCAGAGATTTTCTTTGAGATGGAACGACAGCGTGGTGAGCTCGTGGCTGACCAGCAGCTTGCCGCCGAACCGCGCACGCGCATGAAGGTAGTTCAGCAAATGCAGAGGCGACTGCAGCATCTCCGTCATCGCATCGAGCGCAAAGATGTCCGTCACCAGCGGAGGGCGGACGGTGTCGTCGGAGCGGAACTTGAGGAAGTGGCGGGCTTGGAACGCGAGCGCCGGGTAGTGGTCGGAGACCACGCACATCGGGAACACTTCCCGGAAGGTCTCGACCAGCGCGACCTCCGTACCATTGCCGTCGACAAGTCGGTGACCGCCCGAGACAAGAGCCTCTGCGCAGAGCATCGCTTGGTCGGCAGCGTCCTGAACCGCCTTCTTGAAATCATCCTGTAGCTGGAGGTCGTTGCCTTTGCGGGCCTCGATGGTCAGCCGCTTGGACTTGTTCTGCACGACGATGGCGCGGTCACCGAATAGGACCAAGACGTCGATCTCGCTGAGCTTCTCGCCCTTGCTGCGGTAGACATCGACGTTTCGGTATACCCGCGCCTTCCCGAAAACCTTCGTCAGGCATTCCGCCGAGAAATCCTCCGTGAACGTCCCCCGGTGGGTGAGCGCGGTCGCCTTGTACGCTCTGTCGGTCAGCATCCAGAAGAACGGCGTCTCGTAGATCGCCTCGACGAGGCTGTAGTGCTGGAGCAGCAGGAACGTCGCCTTGTCCTTGCGCAGAAGCGGGGTGGCATTGGTCGCATTGAACTCGTTCAGCGCGGTGAACCGCTCGTTGCTGTCGTCTGCAGGAAGCGCGAACGCGTCCAGGATCCGCTCGACCGCCGCCAGCTCAACGCCGCTGCGCTCTGCGACCTCGGTCGCGTTGAACTCGAAGCCGGGAAGCAATGACCACTCGGGGTTTTTCTTCGGGTCGATCGTCTTGCGAACAGCCAGTTGTCGTTCGTTGACGATCGCGCCAATGGCATTCGCCACAATGCGCGCTTGCCCGATGCGGAAGCCTTTGGTGCTCTCCAACCACGCATCGTCCGCTTGGTATTTCGGCTCTACGAACTCTCGGTACTGGAACAGGTACGCCGACTCCCCGCCGTAGAAGATCGGCTCTCGAAGACTTGCGCCTTGCGTGAACGGGTCAACGGACCGATTGACGCCGGGCTTGAAGGACTCCATCCATGGCTTCGTGAGCGCATGATGAAGCTCCAGCATGAGTTCTTGCGTTCGCTCGATAGCGGCGTTGCGCTGCTCCGCAGATGGCATCGTGAAGTCGATGGGCTGGCGAACGAGCAGACCGATCAGCGTCGAGATCTCGGTTCGAACCAGGCGGCCCTCCGAGTACTGATGCTCCAGATCCTCTTTGAGGATTTGGTCGCCATAGCGGATGAAATTATCCCGCCCGCAGAAATAGGCGATGACGTGGATGTAGCCCGACGAGGTGCAAAGCTCAGCCAGTTCGGCGAAGACCTCGCTCTCATCGCGCACGGTCATTCCGAACATCAGGCAACCCCCATGGCTTCGCGGTACCCAAGCCACCTCGACGGGCCCAGCACGCGCATGCCTCCGATGGTAACGGCCGTAGGAGCGGTATTGTAGCCCGAGAGCACGTCGCGCATCATCCGATGCGCCGCCTTCCAGCGATCGCGCTGCGTCAGAATGCGTAGATAGGTCGTCGCCATCAGCACCGCCATCATTTTGCGGAGCGGCCCCCGCTGTAGTCAGGGAAACTCGTTGCAGCAGGGCTTAGCGGATCGCGTAGATCGAGACCGAACACATCGAGCCGAATGCGACCCTGCTCGGTCGCTTCGCGTACGCTTGCGTGAACTCGCAGACGTCGAATGACCTCTTGAAAGCCGATCTTCTTGTTAGTGTCAGCACATGTAAAGCCCTTGCGGCCAGCATAGGTGACCAACAAGCAGCCTGCGGTGCAACTGCTATGTCGAAGATATTTCGCGATCAGCTGGTCATCGATAGCGGCGACAAGATCATTGATAGAGCAGTTGTCGCCAACTTTGATCTCGACGACAGCACGGTCCATCGACGGAGCATGGAATCGAATATCGGTCTCTTTCTTGCCAGCAACCTCATCTTCGCGGGTGATATGAAATTGTCCGCGAGCGCTGTTCGCGAGTCTCAATGCTAGTTTTGGTTGGAGGTCTTCTTCGCGCTCGATCTTCTCCAGATCGGCCCGGTCGTTGAAGTCATGATGCAGAATGTCGTGACGCATATCGTCCAAGCGGTCGAGCACCACTTGGAAGAGCTCGTCGCGGTTCTTCGGGGGCGTTTCAAAGCGATCCTCCCAAGTCCGGATTTCCTGCGGTGATAAGGCGTCGGGTTCGCTATCGTTCGATGCACGCTGGCGCGCCATGAGACGAAGGCGATCTTTCATGTGGGCGAATAGCGGCTCTTCCGCCATGACGAGTAGGGCCCGGTAGGCCTCAGGCCCAGGTTTGCCAATAATCGCGCCGATGAGGCGGTTCCTCGCCGTCTCCGCTTCGTCACGGGGACCCGGGGAGTAAACGCCCTCATGTTCCACGTCGTCTTCGCGGCGAACGCATTCATAGGCGAGCTTTGTGAGCTCAAGCAGTAGATCGGTGTCAGCATCCAATGACACGGTGTCTCCATGCCAGCCATGGTCACCAAAAAGCGTGCCGAACCATTTAACTCCTTGCGTTGCCCGTACTTCGGCCGACGCGTTTTTTAGTGCGCTCCCCATCACGCGCATCGCCCGGCGTAGGTCGCAATGGGCGAGTGTCCGAAGCCAAAGCGCAGCATTCATCCCAGTCGTGCTGGCCTTGAAACGGCGCGCAGCGAGATCCGCTAGCTCCTCGCGATGTGTGTCCGCCGAGACGAGTGCTGCTAGGATGTGCTCCAAGATGCTCAGTTGCTGCGCCCGCGTGTGCTCGTCTTTTGACGGTCTCGGCCAAACCTTCAAAGCTGAAAACAGGTGAGAAGCCGCAAGCCTGCGCACTTCTGCTGGGCCGTAACGGAGCGCACTGACTGCATGCGAATGACCGTGGGGCACAATGCTCGCCACCTCGCCGTCGATTTCCGCATTCAACACGGCGTTTGCAATTTTCGGGTGAACGGCGGCGAGGCCGGGAAACCAATCTGGGAAGCCGTTCAACTCCAGCATCGCCCACTCGGCCGCGCGACGTGCATGGGCACGTGAAAGCTTGGACGCCCACATTGGGTCCGAGGACGCCTCCACCAAGAGGCCCGTCAGGGCGAGCCCTTGTGAGTTGTATATGACGTTGCGATCCGAGGGCTCGCGACGAGATTTCAGCGGCGGCTCATTCTTTCGCCAGTACTCCCGTAGTGAAGCTTCAAAGAGTTCGCCTACACGATCGTTGACGACGGCCTTGATCCGGTGCCAGTTCCGACGAGCGAGAAGGCCTTGGTCAGACTCCGCACGTTTATCGTGGCTGAGCCAGCGCCAGAGATTCCAGCGCGTTACACCTTTCGCCCGTCCTCTGAACGCCCTTTCTGGGTCAGCCTTAAGCTTGGGGAGCCACTCACTCCAAGATTTCAGGACCTTCGCGGCCTCGACTTCACGCTTCTTTTTGAAACGCTGGTCTTGCCGTTCCCATTTCGCCATCCGCCCATCGTCAGGAACCGGGGTCGTGCGAGCCAGCAGGGTGGTGGAAAGTTCAGGAACGTCAGCAATACGTCGCGTTAGGTCTGCCAGCTCAGCAGGAACTCGACCACGCTCATACCAAAGCGAAATCAGCCCTTCGAGCGCGACGGCCCGCATTGGGTCGGATCGAGACTTCGCCAGCCCTTTGATCAACCAAGCCCAGTCGGCCGCGACTAGGTGACCGATCAAGCCGTGATGCTGAGCGTGGTAGACCCAATTCCGAATGTCCTTGGTCGGCGCGATCTGGTTCATCGCTTCAACCTCAAGCCAGAAAGCCGTCTCTCGGCTGATATCGCTTCCCGCGCACCAAGTGCGTAACTCTTGCAAGTCTTCGCGGCCGAGAACACGCTCGTCATGGAAGCGGCTTGCGGTTACGGCTGCCGAGAGTAGTGCCTTATCGTGGATGCTGGCGGCCAACTGTCGATGACAGATTTTTGCAAGCGCCGGTGTGAGGTAACCAAATTGACTTCTGGGTTGCCACCAGTCCGAACCGGAACGCCCCTCCCAGACCAGTTCTTGAAGTCTTTTGCGAAGCTCTGTCGTTGTCTTAGCTAGCGGGTCCAGCTCTCCGGCCTGGGTGAGCAGTGCCCACGAAAATCCGCCTACGGTTTTCTTTGGCTCCGGAGTGCGCTTGACGATCTTGACGAGATCCTTGGCGGAGACTGCCTGAGGAAAGACGCCCGCAACGAAGCCGTAAACGACACGATCAGGCCACCGTGTGCTGGATGCCGCTATATCCTTCGTCGCGAGTATCAGCAGATCGTAGCGCTTGCAGTCTTCAAGCGCACGGCTAGCCACGACACGCGCGTGAGGACCCAAAGCTTTGTCCCAGAGCGCCTCATTCGCTAGGTCCGCGCAATCCGCAATGGCCCCCAGCCAGATGACTTTCAGGAGAAACTCGCGAACCTCTTCGTTCTCGTAAGCCTGCGCCCAACATTCCCGAACCACGTCCTTCAGGTCGGAGCGCGCCAGCCGTTGAACCTCGGCGATCGGCATCTCCAGGCCCCGCCAATCGCCGCCGCTATAAGCTGCTACGTATGCACGGACGAGCGCGATGCGCGTTGCCAGCGGCAGCGTTTCCGGGTCACCGTGTAGGATGAGGGCTTCCGGTTCTCGCCGGAGTATCTCCTTAGCGATCTGGCTGTCGCTGTTCGCAAGCCAAGCCGCGACCGGACGCATCGACGGTACAAGCACCTTCTCGCCATAGGTGTCCGCAAAAAGCAGCTTCCAAAGCTGCCGAGTTGGCAAACCCTGTTCGCGAAGATGCACGAGTCGGCAGGCCGCTAGATACTCTTGGACGCTGCGGTGATGGAAACGAACGCGGCCATAGGTTGCCGGGTCGAAGATCGCACGACGCAACAGCGTCTTCACCTGCTGTGGCGTCCAATTGCTAAGTACTGTTTCAGCGTTCAGCGATGATTGCTCACTCGTCGAAGCGACCGCCTGTTCCGGTGCCCGGATGGTGCGTTCACGCGCCAGCAGCATGGCCAACGCGAGCCGTTCCGCACCTTCGAGGGCCTTCTCCGGAGTAAGGACGTGCTGGTCAGCGCGTTCGGGATCATCGCGTAACGACAACGTGACGTCGGCTTCATGCTGTTCCCGGCGAGATCCAAGCTTGCCGCTCTCCCGCCACGTGTCGATCAGCCCCTGAAGATCCAAAGGCCGCCGAGCAAAGGTCCACCCATCTCTTCGATGAAGCTCTTCAAGGAATGCCTTCGTATCAACGACGCCGCGTGCCTTGGCAAAGGCCTCGATTTGTTGCCGGTCGAGCGGCAGGAGAAAGACGCATCGGGCCTGTTCGACAGCCTTTTTTTGGGGCGGGGGAGATGCCTCTACCGACTTATCGAATGGTGCCAAAAATCCTTCTTCGCCGGTCAGCGGCTGCTCGACGGCGGGGGCTGTGACCGGCAGAAGGGTTTCGAACGTCTCCATATCCTGAACCGGTCGCCAATCGGTTGGCCGGCATGACACCAAGACGTGCGCCCGCGGCTGGTGCTCTCCAAGCGCGCCAGCCAGTTTGCCTAGCGCGGAACTCAGCTTGCCGTCGGTCAGCTTCAACTCATCGACGGCATCGATGAAGAACCAAGCTTCTTGTTCAGGATCGGTGAGCCATTCGTCGAACCGTTTTTCGGTTGCCTTGTTCGTTGCGAGGTAAGGGCGAACACCTTCCCGGTCGAGCGCCTCCACCGGAATGAAGAACGCTGCTTTGCCTTCGGCGAGCAGGCGCTGCGTCTGCGTTTGCATCTCGCGGGTTTTGCCCGATCCGGCTTCCGCCAGAATCACCACGCGCTCGCTTTTCAGAAGCTCATCCCAGCCGCTTCCAAGCTTGCTCTCGTGGAAGCCCCAGAATGCAAGATTAACGGGATCCTCGCGCTCCTTATCGGTGAGGTCGCGGAAGCGTCGTGCAAGTTCGATGAATGTTTCGCGGGTCGTCATTTCCGCCTGAAATCTAGCGCCAACACGTGATGTTGCGAGCCTGAATTAGTATTGTACACAGGCATGGATAAGCAAAGCGCGGCCCGGTGCTTATGTGCTGTCCGAGCGCGATGTGTGGCGATGCGGTCTTGGACCGTTGTGGAGATCCTAGACCCTTCTCGAAAGAGCAGGTGCGAACGCGCAGGCGGATCGCGACGATTCATTCAGGTTGCCAGCTCGGAATCCTAGAGATCAGATCTTGGGCCTATCGTTATCCAGCGGCGCGGACAGCTCCGACCATGCCTGGAGGCCGAGGGCATGCTCCATAAGGACGATGCGCAGGCCGGCGACTTGGGATGTCAGGTCGGTCATGTCGTTGTTCAGCATTCGCGTGAACTCGGCGGCAAGCGTCTCGCCTTCGAAATCGTCATCGAGTTCAGCCTGGATACGCTGGAAGCATGTCAGAACGAGCTGACCGGCGTAGGCGACCGCGACGGAAGGGGTGTCCTCAATCGCGTCGTTGAACCAGGTGATTGCGTCGTTGATCCGCTCAAGGTGTGCTTCTGCGTGTTCAGACTCCGCAGGGTTCAGATCGACGCCCTTGTCCAAGATCATCGCCGATAGTGCCGAGATGTCGTTCAGCGTGTGGGTTACCTTGTCCAACAGAGGCGTGCCGATGATGGGGTAGGGGAGATGCTCCGCCCATTCCGTTGCGAAGCCGAGATCCGGAAGAAGGGTCTCTCCGATCCGGACCACGGCGATGGGCGGTATCTGATCCCCGATCAAGGGAGCCCAGCTCATGCGGGGCGCGTCCGCAAAGCCTGCGCAGACCTCGATGAACCGGGGCATGATTTCCAGCCACTCTTGGATCGAGGCGGACACCACCAGGCCAGCAAAGTAGACATGCGGCCAGGCGTACCCTTCGTCCTTCTCCGGCGCGCGGGAGTAGACCTGCACCGTCAGTCCTGCTTCAGCGAAGGCTTCCTTGTAAGTTTTACAGCGTGAAGCGAGGTCTGCCTCAGCCTGAGCCCGAGATTGGGCGGCGGCGGCAGGCAAGGGCGAATGACGTCGGCTCGTCTTGCTGAAGTGCGCAGCCCACCGTCCGCGGCGCAGCGGGTCATTGGCGATGTGGCCGCATACCGCCCGGATATCCTGAAGACGTGCGTGGAGCTCGGACATCACCTGTGTCGGAGGAGACGAGATCATCCGCCAGAGTTCGGGATCGGCGAGCTTCCGGGCGGTTTCGACCAGATCGACCACACGCATGGCGCGGACCGCAACATCCGTATCGTCGCCATTCGCGAGTTCGGTCGCCAGTCGCTGCAGGTCGGCAGCGAAGGCATGCATGGTGTCGGAGCCGGAAAACGCGCCGGCGTCCAGAGTGTCCGACATGGCTTCGCTGACCTGCGGCGGGGGCACGAAGTCCCTCAACATCGCTCCGATATCCAGCAGCAGTCTCCAGCGGTTTCCGGGCTGCTCCATCCGCAGGTAGAAGGTCGCCGCCTCGTCGAGACGACGCGCCAACTCCTCGATGAGGCCGGCGAGGGAGGCGGTGCGCCCGGTCTGCTGCGGCGCGCCGACAAGACGGTCCACGGCGCGCGCCTGCGCGCGGGTCCACGCGATGTGGGCCGGACCGGGCAGATTTCCGCGAGGGATACGTTTCCGGTTGAAGCTCCGTCCCTGCACCATCAACGGGTCGCCGGTGGGCGTCAGCGCGTCGGAGACGGCGCGTCGAGCTTCGGGCGCTGCGGCTAGCATCAACTCGCAAAGCCGAACGACATCGCCGTGCAGATCGGTCTGGACAGTTTCGGAAATGATCCGGACATAGCCCTCGACGGCGAGCTCGGAAACGCCCGTCTCCTCATCCTCGAACTGCGTCAGCCGGGGCGTCGTGATCCAGGGAAGCTCATCCCGCAGTCGCGCCAGAACGGACTCGGATCCTCCGGCAAGTTCGATGAGGCGCGCCGCCTGTGGCGGCGACACCTCTTCGGTCGTCCGGACAAACTCCAGCAGGGGAATGACGGGCACCTCAGAGAGGTCCTGGTCGATCATGAGATCAAATTGGGGCGCAGCGCGACACCCCCTTAGAGGCATCAAGGCGGCCTGCAGGCGATGGACGTCCTCGACCCCGAACTGCCCCATCTCGATGTTGCCCAGGTTGTCGAGCGCTTCGAAGAGAGCGATACGGAGGTCCTCGATCTGCATTTCTGAGAACGCTGCCTTGGTCTGGCGCTGCTTCAAGAACAATGGCAGATCGCCGTCCAGCGGGTCCGACAGGGTCAAGGTGAACAGCAGCGACGAGAAGCGGTCGTCGACTTCGAAGCGCCGGGAGATCTCCAGCCAGCCCTCTGCAACCAGATCCGCCGTCGCCAAACCGAGCCCGTGAACGGCCGCCGTGAGGTCCGCCAGCCCACCGGCGGTGACGCGGCTCGCCAGAGCTGCGATGACGTCCTTCTGCATCTCCGGATGAGCGCGCAGAACACGGGTGATGAAGGCATGCAGGTTTGTGGTGGTTACGAAGGCGGCGGCTCGCGCGACCTTTTCGGCCAACGGCGCAGTCGTGCAGGCCTGCACGGCGTCATCCAGATAGGCCGATCGAATCTCGTGAAGTCCCCCCAGGGTTCCGTCCGGCATTTCCCGAACGGCGTGCTCCTCGATCAGACGGGCCAGAGCCCGCGTCATGCGGAAATCCTCCCAGCCGAGGCCGATCTGGACGGCGCGCCCGTTGACGGCCGCGCCGTAGCGTCCGGGGAAGACGATGGCTCGCATCAGCTCGAGCTCATCCATGCGGTTCTCCGCCAGCCGGCGGCGAACCTGCTCCGCCAGCGTCTGCTCGAGGCGTCGGCCTTTGGTCAGCAGGTGCGTGTATTCCAGCAGCAGGCCCCGACTCTCCTCGAACGGCTCGACCCAGTGCGCGAAGGCGACGTCGCCTTCGGCGGATAGAGCCGACCAGAGGCGCTGGGCCAGCGCTTCGTCCAGGTGAGGGCGGATGACGGGCGTTGTCGAAGCGGTCCCGAGAAGAAACACGTCTTCTTCCCGGATCGAACCCATCAGCAGCAAGCCGGGTATCGCTTCGACTTCCGTGACCATCGCATCCCAACCAGCGGCGCCGAGGCGGCCGATGTCATCAACGACGAAACCCACGGGGCGGGTCGGACTGGCGTCCAGTACGCGGGCCAGTTGGGCCAGCCTTGGCGCATCAACGTCGGAAAGACGCCTCACCCGATACCAACGGACGGCATGGCGGGTGTGATGCGCCGCCAGCCAGGTCAGCGCGGATTTGCCTGCTCCGGATGGTCCGGCGACCAAGCATCGTCTGCTGATCTCGAGCGCCTGAAGAATATCGGCGGTCTCGAGCGGTCGATCAAACACCAGACCCGCACCGACATGCCCCGGCATGACATTTACGCCGCTGTAGAAGTCCGACGTGTTCAGGGGGGCGTGAAAGTCGGCCGCTTCACAAAGGCCGTCCGAGAGCTCCAGTTTGCCCAAGGGATCGATGACGCGTTGGACGCTGTCGATGAGGGCTTGGACGTCCGTCGCGCCCAAGGTGGCGGGCTGTTCCGGACGGTTGGTGAAGTTGTCATCAGCAGCCTTGCCCGCCGCAGCCCTGAGCTGGTGGCCGACCAGCCTGCCTGCTGCAGGCGTAAGTCCACCTTTCCTTTCAAGAGTATCCGGCAATGCGCCGAGGGGATCCGGCTCCACGATCAGATGGAGGCGCTCAAGCAGAGACGGCGCATCGAGCGTTCGCGCGCCGTAGGCTCTTTCGAGGGCTCTTGTGAGGTCGTCCAGGTTCTGTCCCGACCGGCTGATCGGCGTTGAAAACCCGCAGCCATGGAGGCCTGCAATGTCCGTCTCGAGGATCAGGGCGAGGCGGGTGTCGTTCTCGGCGAGTTCCGGGAGCTTGAGCGTCATCTCGGCGACGTGCCCGGCGATTTCGGTCAGGCTGAAGAGATTGCGGGGATCGTGCCGAGACTTGATCTGGGCGCGGATCTCTAGGTTCGCGCCATGCAGTGTCGCGTCCTCCAGCCCTTCAGGAACGACTGCCGTCCACGCGGCTTCGCCCGCCCAAGCTTGAACCGCCAAGGCCGCGCAAAGAGCGTCCTGGTAGCGGAAGCCCCGCCCGGAACGGGCACCGGCCCGTGTTTTAGCCCAAAGTTCCGGGTCGATGAGGATCATATGGGTCGTCAGGATGGATGGCCTTTTCGACAGGAAGCGCCAAGTCGTGAAATCCAATGGTGCTTGGAAGGACCGGCAACCTAGTCCCACATCAGCTTCAGAATATTTGAACTAGATCGCAGCAACCTGTCGTGCAAATTCAGCGGATTGCTCAGCGCTCTATCAAATCAACATCCGCCCCCAAACGCATCCTTCAAATCCATTATCACTCCCACCATATCGAATGCGTCAAAGTGGGGGGCTTGGTCACCGGTTACCGCGCGAAAACCGCCAGCACTGTTGGCAGGTGTGGCCCAGGAAGCAGCCGGCACCGTCGCGGGGCAGGGCGCAGACACTTTTTTGTCAGGCTTCAGGCGATCGCCGCCCCTGCAGCGGAACCTGAAGCCTTCAGGCCGGACTGCGGATCAGCGCGAAGCTCTTGGGGTCTGGTCGCATCCGCTCCAGAGAAAGTCCGCGAAGTCGAACCCGGTCGCGCACCCAGGCCTCATCCTCGGGTCTGCAATTGGCACCGAAGATCACGCCGGTGATCACCTCCGGATCGAACCTAAAGACTTGCCCCGCCCCCTCGGACTTCATGGACCTCCACTCCTGCTCATAAGCCCAAGTGTCTGATTTGGTCGCCAATGCCCGGGGCACGACGTCGCCAAGCTTACCCATTTGAAGCGTGTCCAGCACAGGACGCTCTTTCTCGTACCGAACCTTCCAGAGCGGGTTCAATCCGCCGCGGCGCTGACGGCGAAAGTCGAAGCGTAACGCGACGCCTGCGTGGCTGGAGGCGTAGTGGCTCCACATCAACGTGCTCTCGATACAGGCTGCCAAACAAAAGACGCCAGTAGCGTCGGCCGCCATGCGAAGGCCCCTCTGAACACCATCGTGGATATCCTCGATCGACTTGCTGGCGAACTTCTTCGTCATCCACGGGATCGCATAGTTGGCCGGAATGTCTCGGCGCTCGTTCTCCGCTAAGGTGGCGATGAATGGAGCCTGCGTGGCTTCGAACCCGGCCTTGGAATCCGGCAGGGCCCCGTAAGGCCAGCAATCGAAGGGGTCGTTGAAAGCCGCCGCGCCCGGATGGAAACACTTCCCTTCCAACAAGGCGTTGAGCCTCTCTGTCCACGGCGGTGACAAGTCCGATCCCACGCCAAGGAATTTGTAAAGCAGCGGCGGTGGGCCGTCGGGCAGATAAGGATCGGTCATGGATCAAGGTTAGGCGAGGGCAGAGCTTCTGTCCCGACCGGATCTCGCCATTGTCCGCGCGGAGGGAACTGCTTAGCCTCCCACTAGCGGTGACCGGCCCGTGGCTTAAGGTTGAACCAGATGCGCCGTGATGATGCCTTGGCGAGCCTGCGTAGCCTCGAGACATTCTTAAGAGGCCGTGGAGTGTCGCAAATCTACCTGTTTGGATCGGTTGCTCGCGATGAGCGAGCACCAGGCTCTACGGTGGGAGTGGCTTTCGACATCGCGCCCGGTTCTGACTTCGACGCTTTCGATCAGGGCGGCCTCTACCTCGACCTCGTTGATGCTTTAGGCACCCGCGTCAATTTCATCGAACGACGGAACCTCCGAACCACGTCGAACATAGGTGTCGAAGTGGACCTGATACGAGTGTTTTGACGGGCCAGCTCGGCTAGTAGATTAAACTTATCATGGGGCTATTGGCTGCTCAGGCATTTGGGCCAGCAAGGTTGCTGCTCCAGAAGTAGTTCGGATGCTTCGTCACGGCTGAACGCGTTCATCATCATGGTGCATTTGCGCCAAAACTCCGAGTCTGGGCGGTTGCATCGGCTTCATCGACCAGGAACAGTACCGGTCTAGCGACTCTGCCTCCGCAGTAAGGTCGCACTCGTGCAAACTGCCGCGTTTGCTTAATGCGGCCCTCAACCAAGCCGCCCTGCACGCCGACGGTTCTCAATCATTACCATTTTGGATGCGAACTGCTTCGCCCCCTGGGAGATCGGTTGTTCGTGCAGCAAGCCAGTACTCGCTGCCTGCCTAGCCAACGCGACGAAGGCTGCGTCGAGAACGCGACCTATCGAAAACATGTCTCCGGCGAGGAGCCTCAACAAGGCGTACTGAAAGCCAGCAACTTCGAAATACATTCCAAAGATGCGTCCTTTGCCGGGATCCGTTCGAAGGAAGCCAAGAGTCATTTCGGCATCCGGCGTTCGGGGAGCTCCCGCTGCGAGATTGCTAAGAACGGTGTCGCGTCGGTGCCCGCAAAGCCCACAAAGCCGCTCGATGGCTTTGTAGGCGTCCTCCGGTAGTGCAAGGCGAATTGGTTGGGCCGCCACGGGGATTGCAAGCCATGTCGGTGACGGGGCCAACAGTTCCTGAGCCACTCTCTTCGAGATCAACTCGCTCACGTAGTTTGGCAGAGAAGTTCCCGCAGCATGAGCGCCATCGCTCAACTCCTGGAACACGGGCCGCCCCACTAGGACAGTGATCCGGTAGACCGGGCCAGCGGTCGTCTGAGCAGCTCGGGAAGGCATAAATGCTACTTAACGTCTGTCGACGCAAAGTCATCATGTCTCGACCCTTAAACGATGGTCGAGGCCCGCGGTGACGGATTGCGAAAGGTGGTTGCTGGCAACCTCAGGCGGCTCCGCAGGGAGCGTGGTCTGAGCCAAGAGGAGCTTGGAGCTGCAGCTGGCCTCCATCGCACGTACGTCGGATCCGTTGAGCGAGCGGAGCGAAATGTTTCCTTGGACAGCCTGACTGCTTTAGCGAGTGGTCTCTCTGTCGAAGCGTGGCGTCTGCTTCACCCAAGCGAGGTTTCCTGACGTAAGTGCTCATCGCTTGAGAGCTGGACCAGTTCACCCTCAGGCACAGCCCCAAGGCTGCGGAGTTCTGCAAATGCCGCGCTGTACGCGGGGAAATACTCCTTCCACGCATGAATGCCACCCATCCGGCCAATAGCTAGAATCGCTCCCCGGAGGCCAGCGACGAGAAGAGTATTCTGGCGACTGAGCTCGGCGACACGAGCTTCTGCCGCAGCGAGCCGGGCGGCAGTCTGAGCCGGACTTGAGTTCGACAATTTGTCGGCCAACCGCCGGGCCTCGGTTTGGCGCTCCATAAATCGCTCCACGAGGCTGCGAAGTTCAGGGCGGCGAGTTAGCGAAGTAGGGAATGGAAAGCGTCCCTCAGACTGACGCGAAACGCTCCGGAAGGTGATGCCTTCGTTAGCGAGAATCATCGCCTCGAGGACCTGCTCCAAATAGGCTTCATCCGACACTAACGTTCTCCCCGAGCACCTGTGATCGGTCATCACCATCAGGGAACACAGCGCTCCCGGGCGCCTGCCGAAGGGCCACCCGCACCCCTTCGAGCCGAGCCTCAGCGTGGCGAAGCTGGACCTCAAACATCGGAGCTGCACTGGGACGCTCTCTGAGCCTTCCGATATGCAGTTCGTATCGATCCCGAAGCTGCTCCAGATTGGCCTGTTCCTGAGGTGAATCGGTTCGGACCAGATGGGAGCAGGCGTTGAAGCACTCCAGATGTTTGAGGCAAGGACTGGCCGCGAAGCTGTTGAGACAGAACCCGTAAGGGGTCACGTGCAGCGCTCCGGCCTCGGCGTTCAAATAGGCAAACGCCGCGTCGTCCCCCTCTGCGGCCTGAACCTTACGGAACTGCTTCACAATGGGACCTTGGATTTTACCGCCCCTGATCAGGTCGAACGCTCTGCGCGCCTGAGGGCCAAGATCGGCATCCGCCAAAGCTTTGGCGGTGGCTGGATCCATCTCGTCCAGATGTTCCGCCAGCGTCCGATGATCATAGGAGTAACTCTGGACGGGGGACTTTCTGTTGAACCGCTTGGAGATGATGGTGTCGGCGACCCCAAGGCGGAAAAGTTCGGTGTTCTGCAGGTGCCGGATGGCGTGCGGATTGACAGCCAACAAACGTGACTTCTCGTCCATCCCGTACTTCTGAAAGAGCTTTCCTTCACGGGCCGATCCGCCGAGCTGCAGTTCCAGATCTTGCCGCTCCGTCCGTTGCACGGCGAAGTACCGGTCGAGATCAACGATGGCGTCGTGCTTCTCCTCAGCTAGCGCCCGAGCCGGGTACAAAAACAAGAAATCTTCAATGCCTAGAGCACGGCTTCCGGCCTGGCTGACCCGCATGTCCGGCGTTTTGCTCGGAAGGTGGGTGGCCGCATACGACTCCATGTCCGCGCCGAGCACGTATAGGCCGATATCACCTGTACGAACCCGGTTACCGAGGTGGAGAAATTCGCCGCGACTGTCGCGAACCATGGGGCGCCGCAGCGCGGTGTTGGCACGCAAAAAATACTCCCGGACCTGCTTATGAGGCCGGCGGGAGGCCCAAGCGCGTTGGTGATCCCGCATCTCAGTAAGCACGCTCGCGTCATAGTTTGCCCGGTATCGGGTCTTCAGATCATCGGGGATGGGCTCGCTTGAGAATTGCATCATTCCAGACAAGCGAGAATAGGCCTCCGTCCACGGAACGAGGGCATCTAGCGCGACCTCGGGGAAGAGCCGTCCGGCCGTCCGCTGAGCTTTCAACATCTCTCGCATCGGCGCGGTAAGTCGGAGCACTTCCGCGACGCTCTCTTTGACGATCGGCGCAAACAGGGGAGGGACGTGGTGAAGACTTTCGATCAGATCAGCTCCACGGCCCTTCGCGAACTGCTTTTCAGCAAAGTGCCTGAGCGCCAGAGCGGGGGCAGGGGGGCCATAGAGCCGAGCATGCGAGGTCTCCTGCTCACGGGAAACGAGGGTCGCGGCCGGCAAGGTCACGAGTTCGCCAGCGCGGAAACCGGTCGTGAGGAGAATGCGCACCTGGTGAAATCTGACCATGTCAGACACCGTGCGAGGTCGTTCGCCGAAGACGATCCGTATCAGCTCAAGAAGGGCCTCCTCGCTGGGCAATTTCTCGGCGAAGTGACGCTGGCTGAGTTCCGACCTGAGCGCAGCTGGCCGCTTGGTGTCGGTTTGCCGGCGTGACGTGACGGCGAGCTTCTGAACTTGTCCGAGCAATTCCGATCGGCCCGGATAAGCTGTGCAATACTGGGCAAGCGGCCGGTGCTGGCAGATGCCTGTCGCATCGAACCAGCGTGTGACCAACGCCTTGAGCGTAGACGCACGCTTGGCGGAGTCGCTGGCGACCAGAGCTGCATTGAAGCCGAGCTGCACTTGGTCGCTGCTTAGCTCGTGCGGCGCCAGCGAACCTGCGGCCGCGGCTAGGATGCGAAAAGAGGGACCGACATTCGCACCGAAGTTGGAGGGCTTGTTGCCCAGAACGAGGATGTCCTGCAGCGCTACCGCCTTGTAGAGTTCGATCCACTCGCCGGTCATTACAGGTGCGGCCTTACCGCCTCCAAAGCGAGCGATCGCGTCCAGGCTGGCGTCGTGAGTGGCAAACGTAGAAAGCTTGACCCTCACTCCCGTATTGGCGTTCACGAGGGCCGACAGGTCCCACCAGCGGTCCCGGGGAATAGAACCGGTCGTCAGGTCGTAGGGGAGGTCCCAGCTGAGATGCCTGGACTCTGCGAGCTCCCGTCCGAGGCGAAGGAAGGCTTGGAGTTCAGGGGTCACGAGGATTTCTCCGTTTCGCCAACCACTGCTTCGATGGCCTCCAAGGTTGCGCGGAGCTGCATCATTGCTCCTGAAACTCGATCGAGCTTCGCCGGCTGATCAAAGTCTCGAACGACGCCTCGAAGATCCTCGAGCACACCACGGTGCAGAGCCGCGTCGGAAACGGGCAAGAACATGTGGCAGGTATAGCAGGCGAGAACCGGATTCCGCCGGCACTGCGTCTGACCGGACGTGCAGGCTCCAATTCCCGAAACCGGAATGCCGTGAGGCATGCCGGAGACCTGCTCATCCAGAGGCCGTTTCAGGAGCTGGGTCGCGGTGATTAAGTCGCCTCTGCCAGCGGCTGCCACTGCCTGATAGGTCGGCGAATATCCCAAGGCGGCGTTGACCAACGCGGCTTGGGTTGGCGAACTTGTGAAATAGACATCTGCGGCGGTTGTGTCCGTATGGCCCAGGAAGTCAGACACGCTCTCTCTGGAGGCGCCACCGTCCACCAGGCGTTGTGCGGCGGTGTGCCTTAGGTCGCGAGCGGAATATGCCGTTCCGCTTAGGTCGCTCGTAAGTGCCTGAATTACGTCTCCGAGTTGATCGGGCCGCAGGTCAAAGAGCTTCGCTGATTTAGGAGGTCTAACCTCCATCCAAGCAGAAAAGATATTCACCCATCCTTGCTGTACGCGGCGAGTGACCGTTCGACCAATTTTCGCACCCCGCTGTTTGATTAGTCCAATACGGATATGAAGGGCGCCATTCTCGAAGAACTTCAGATCTTCGGGCTCAATAGACGCAATCTGTTTCGTACGCAGACCGAACTGGAACGAGATGGCCAAGATGGCGGCATCTCGGATTCGGATGCGGGGAGGTCGGGTCTCCTCGACCTCGCGAGCTACGGTATCAATGAACTCTACGATCAATGAGCGAGCGTTGCCGCTAAGGAAGGACGAACCATCCCGGATACCGGCGTACTTGTCCAAGTGATGACCCGGCAGGTCGCGGACGAGCGACAGATCCGAGATCCGCCATTCTCCCAGTTCAAGCCGGCATGTGGTCCGAGCAAGATGCCTAACGGCGACGGCCTGCTGTCTGGTCAGCCGGTCACGAAAATCGACAATCCAACGCTGCCGGAATGCCGTCGGTGAGCTGCCGAGAAGGTGCCGGATGATTCCGGTCAGCAGCTCTGGGGCTAAGCGGTTGTAAACTCCGCAGTAGCCGATGGCGGTTGCGGGCGAGAGATTGGTCAGAGCCTCGACCAAGGCGACCTTCACAAGGTCCAGCATCGGCGAGTTCGCCAAGCGGAGCGCCAAGCTCACTTCGGCACCGTTGTGCTCTATGATCCAGCCACTCTCAGCGTCAGTTCTGAGAGTTCGCTGCATTCGCGCGAAGTCATCATAGTACCGGACTATGGTCGGAAGCGGGGGGACGGCGGCGAGGGAGGGAAGGGGAGTTTCATGCCCGCCTCCCAGCGGAAGCTGAAGCTGTGTCATCCGAACACCCCCTCCCGAAGAGCGGCCAATGACGCTTCGAAATCTTCATCCCACAGCTGCGCGTAACGAGGGTCGAAATACGCCCGAGCATAGTGAAACGGCATCTCTGAATCCCGCGACCAACCAAAGAAGGGGCGGAGGCGCCTGATGGCTTCGTCATGTTCCATGCCTGAGGACACGAAGCGCTGTAACCGAATGACCGCGGCCGTATGGCGAAACGAGTGCGCTGAGAGTTTCCCATCCGCATGCCGCCGAATGGCGTCGACGGCGTCGACGGAAAGACAATCAACAGCCGTAGCTATGATCTGGTCCAAAGTGCTGGCGGCGAGCGGACCGTCTTGCAACGAACTGAAGAGAAATGCGTGGGGCGGGTCACCGCGGAATTGGCTGACGTAGGTGTCAAGGGCCGTGAGCAGCGCGAGAGAGATCGGCAGCTGTCGCATAGCAGGGCCGTTCTTCAGGCTGGCCTGCCGCGCGCGAGTGTCCTGTTGCAAGAGGCTGCCGTCGATCGAGAGCCAGTGCCGTAAGCCACCAGCCTTCTCGTCGAACTCAGTTTGGAGGGCTGAAACGCTTAACGACAGGACCTCGCCCTTGCGAAGGCCAAGCTGTGTTAGCATCAGGAGGATGACGAAGTTGCGCCATTTGAGGGCATCGGTTCGGAAGGGATTTCGGACGCTGTCGGGCCGAAAGACCTCATAGAGTTCTTCGAGCGCAACTGCGGGAATGGCCCGGAGTCGGACATTTGGCTGACGGCCGGACGGCCGCAGCTGCGCATACAAGCGCTTGATCCGCCGTAATTCTCGCCCAAGCTCGGCCGTATCGGACCTGACCACGTTCTCCAGGATGCTGAACACGAACTGTTTCGACAGCCGCCAACGGCTTTGCCCATTCAAGCTGTCGGCGCCTGAGAGCAGATTTGCCGAAAGCACCGCTTCCAAGGACGAAAGATCCGCAGACAGCAACGCAGCGTCCAAGTCTATCGGCGGGGTCATGCGTTCGGCCTGGTGGTAGAGCGCATTCGCTGCTGCGGCGTACTTTCTTCGGGTCGATGACGCCAAGTGGCCGTTGAAAAAGTCGATCCAGATGGTGGCGCTGTAGCGCGGTACTCCAAATGGGTCGGCGCAGTAAGGCCCGAGCAGAGCCGCGGAACAATCTTGCATACTCGAACTCAGACAGCTGCCAACAAGCGTAACCATGGCTGCTATCCCAGCTTCGAACTCCCAAGATCAATCCCAGAAAATTGGTCTGTGGCCCGCACGAAGCCCCGTCGCTGCGTGATTTTGGATCTCCGCGCCGGGGCTCCGTGCTACAGCTCATGCAACACCGTCGACCATGTGTCCCCTTCGCATAATATATCTTAGGCGATAAATAGACGTCGCGAGAAGGCGGGCCGTTTCGGGCCCGCCTCTCGTCGTTTCTAGAGGTGCAGTACGCGCTGGTATGCGTCCAGCGAAGCCTCGTGCATGGCCTCCGACATCGTCGGGTGCGGATAGACGATGCCGTGGATGTCTTCTTCGGTCGCCTCCATGGTGATGGCGGTCACGAAGCCCTGGATCATTTCGGTCACCTCGTGGCCGATCATGTGCGCGCCAATCAGCGCACCGGTCTTCGCGTCGAAGATCACCTTCACGAAGCCGTCCGTTTCGCCGGCGGCCACGGCCTTGCCGTTCACACGGAACGGGAAACGGCCGATCTTGACCTCGCGCTTGTCGGCCTTGGCGCCCTGTTCGGTCACACCGACCGACGCCACCTGCGGCTGGGTGTAGGTGCAGCCCGCGATCGGCGAATGGACATTCGGCGTCTTGTAGCCAGCGATGTGCTCGGCGGCGTGGATGCCTTCGTGCGATGCCTTGTGGGCCAGCCAGGGCGCGCCGGCGCAGTCGCCGATGGCGTACAGACCTTTGACGTTCGTCTGGCAGTGGCCGTCGGTCTTGATGTGCCCGCGGTCCAGTTCGACGCCCAGCGCCTCAAGCCCGATGCCGTCGGTGTTGGCGGTAATGCCCACGGCCGAAATGCAGACCTCGGCTTCCAGAGCTTCGGCCTTGCCGCCGATCTCGACATCGACCTTCACGCCCGAGGCGCTCTTGGAGACCTTGGTCACCTTGGCGCCGACGCGGAACTTGATGCCGCGCTTCTCGAACGCCTTCTGTGCGGTTTTCGAGACTTCCTCGTCCTCGACCGGCATGATGCGCTCGACCGCTTCCACCACCGTAACTTCCGCACCCAAGGCGCGGTAGAAGCTTGCGAATTCCAGACCGATAGCTCCCGAGCCGATCACCACGAACGACTTTGGGAACTTCTTTGGAGCCAGGGCCTCGCGGTAGGCCCAGATCCTGTCGCCGTCGGCTTCCAGACCGATCTGCGGCAACGCCCTCGCCCGTGCGCCGACGGCCAGCATGACCGCCTTCGCCTCGACCGTGCGGTTTCCGCCAGCCTTCAGGGCGATCACGACCTTCGGGGCCGCAGCGCCCTTCTCCAGCTTCGCCGAGCCCTCGATCACCTCGATCTTGTGCTTCTTCATCAGGAAGGCCACGCCCTTGTTCATCGTGGCGGCGACGCCCCGCGAACGCTGGATGATGGCGTCGAAGTCGAACCCGACCTTCTCGGCCGACAGACCGTAGTCCTTCAGGTGCGACAGGCTCTCGAACTTCTCGCCCGACTTGAGCAGCGCCTTGGTGGGGATGCAGCCCCAATTCAGGCAGATGCCGCCCAGGTTCTCGCGCTCGACGATCGCGACCTTCTGGCCCAGCTGCGAGGCGCGGATGGCGGCGACATACCCGCCCGGACCCGAGCCGATGACGATGAGGTCGAATTCTTGAGCCATCTCTCACTCCGTCACCCTCGGGCTTGTCCCGAGGGCCTGTGGCGGGCGTCTCTCCGGCGCCCGCCGATCCATCGACGCCGTCAGCCCCCCTCTCCAGCATTCGCTGAGCGATGGGCCCTTGGGATGAGCCCGAGGATGACGGCGGTTTGGGTTACGCCAGCATCGTCACAGGATCTTCGATCATCGCCTTGAAGACCTGCAGGAATTTCGCTCCCACAGCGCCGTCCACGACGCGGTGATCGCAGGTCAGGGTCACGGTCATGACCGTGGCGACGGCCAGTTGGCCGCCCTTCACGACAGGACGCTGCTCCCCTGCCCCGACGCTCATGATCGCGCCTTGAGGCTCGTTGATGATCGAGGCGAACTGCTTGATGCCGAACATGCCCAGGTTGGACACCGAGAAGGTGCCCCCCTGGAACTCTTCGGGCTTCAGCTTGCGATCGCGGGCACGCTTGGCCAGATCCTTGGCCTCGGTCGCGATCTGCGACAGGGACTTGGTCTCGGCCTTGCGGATGATCGGAGTGATCAGACCGCCGTCGATCGCCACCGCCATCGCCACGTCGGCGTTGTGGTGCATGGCGATTCCCTCGGGCGAGTAGCTGGCGTTGGCTTCCGGCACGGCCTTCAGCGCCATGGCCGAGGCCTTCAGCACAAAGTCGTTGACCGAGACCTTCACGCCATCCTTCTCGAGCAGCGCGTTGACCTTGGCGCGCGCCGCCAGCAGGCCGTCGATCTCGCAATCAATGGTCAGCGGGAAGTGCGGCACATCGCGGAAGCTGTCGGTCAGGCGGCGGGCGATGGCCTTGCGCATGCCGTCCAGCGGGATCAGGTCGTAGCTGCCGTCTGGAATGCCCATCTGGGCCAGCGACTGGACCTTGCGCGCTTCGGCCGCCGGAGCCGAGGAGGAGGCCGCGGCCGAACCGCCCTTCCCTGCCGACTCGACATCGCGACGCACGATCCGGCCGTGGGGACCAGTGCCCTTCACGGACTTCAGATCGACGCCGTTCTGGGCCGCGATGCGGCGCGCCAGCGGCGAGGCGAACAGACGGCCGCCGTCAGCGGATTTGCCTGCAGCCGGAGCCTTCGGGGCTTCAGCCTTGGCTGGAGCAGCTTCGGCTTTCGCTTCCGCCTTGGCGGGCTCGGCCTTGGCTTCGGCCTTCGGCGCTTCGGCCTTCGCCGGAGCCGCCGTGCCGCCTTCGTCCTTCAGACGGGCGATCGGGGTGTTCACCTTCACGCCCTCGGAGCCTTCGGCCACGAGAATGTCGGTGACTTCGCCTTCGTCCACGGCCTCGACTTCCATCGTGGCCTTGTCGGTCTCGATCTCGGCGATCACGTCGCCGGCCTTGACGGTGTCGCCGACCTTGACGTGCCACTTGGCCAGAACGCCTTCCTCCATCGTCGGAGACAGGGCGGGCATCAGGATGTCGGTCATTGGACGCTCCCGGTCTGGACCATCGGCTCGGCGACGGTGCGAACGTTGTCGGCCTTGATGACCTCGCTCATCCCCTGAAGGATGCGGTTATAGGCCTGTTTCTCGTCATGGCCGTGCCGAACGGCATAGCCATGCGCCATGTGTCGGGCGGCGATGGACAGCATCTCGCCGAACCGCGCCGGATCGTCGAACGCGGGCTTCACCGACATGACCGGCTCGCCGTTCGACCACCACATGCGGACGATCTCGACGGCCTGTTCGTCGGCTGCGACGCTGTCCGGCGTCGTCAGTTCGAACTCAGCCTTCATGCCATCACCTGCTTCACGGCGGCGACGATCTTGTCCACGCCCGGCAGCGACAGGGCTTCCAGGTTGGCGGCGTAGGGCAGCGGCACGTCTTCCTGGTGCACGCGCAGCGGCGGCGCATCCAGATAGTCGAAGGCATGCTCGATCACCCGGGCCACGACCTCGGCGCCGACGCCCATCGGGCCCCAGCCTTCCTCGGCCGAGACCAGGCGGCTGGTCTTCTTCACGCTCTCGACAATGGTGTCGGTGTCCAGCGGACGCAGGGTGCGCAGGTCGACGACCTCGGCGCTGATGCCCTCTTCGGCCAGCTTCTCGGCGGCCTGCAGGGCGAAGCCTACCATGCGGCTGTGCGCCGTGATGGTGACGTCCGTGCCTTCACGGCGGACCTTGGCCTTGCCGATCGGCACGACCCAGTCCTCGACGTCCGGCACATCGAACTCCAGGCCGTACATCATCTCGTGCTCGAGGAAGACGACCGGGTTGGGATCGCGGATGGCCGCCTTCATCAGCCCCTTGGCGTCGGCCGCATCATACGGCGCGATGACCTTCAGGCCCGGGATCTGGGCGTACCAGGCGGAATAGTCCTGGCTGTGCTGGGCGCCGACGCGCGAGGCCGCGCCGTTCGGACCGCGGAACACGATCGGAGCCCGGATCTGGCCGCCCGACATGTACAGCGTCTTGGCCGCCGAGTTGATGATGTGGTCGATCGCCTGCATGCCGAAGTTCCACGTCATGAACTCGACGATCGGCTTCAGGCCCGCCATGGCGGCGCCGACACCCAGGCCGGCGAAGCCGTGCTCGGTGATCGGGGTGTCGACCACCCGCTGGTCGCCGAACTCCTGCAGCAGCTCGCGGCTGACCTTGTAGGCGCCCTGATACTGGGCGACTTCCTCGCCGATCAGGAAGACCTTGTCGTCACGACGCATTTCCTCGGCCATCGCGTCGCGCAGGGCGTCGCGGATGGTCGTCTTGACCAGCTTGGCGTCGGCCGGGATTTCCGGATCGCGCAGCTCGACCTTCGGCTTGACCGGTTCGGCGGCGGCGCCGTCAGTCGCCGGTGCCTTTTCCGGATCGCCGGTCTTGCCCTCGGCGGCCTCCTTCGGAGCCTCCTCGGTCTTTGCGGCGTCAGCCTTCGGCGCCGGAGCGGCCGCGCCGTCCTCGCCCGCCAGACGGGCGATCGGCGTGTTGACCTTTACGTTCTCCGAACCCTCGGCGACGAGGATTTCGAGCACTTCGCCCTCGTCCACGGCCTCGACTTCCATCGTGGCCTTGTCGGTCTCGATCTCGGCGATCACCTGGCCGGCCGACACGGTGTCACCCGCCTTGATGTGCCATTTGGTCAGCGTGCCCTCTTCCATCGTGGGGGACAGCGCCGGCATCAGAATGTCGGTCACGGATCAGGCCTCCACGTAGACGTCGGTATAGAGCTCGGACGGATCCGGCTCCGGGCTCTCTTGAGCGAACTGGACAGACTCGGCGACGATCGCCTTGATCTCGTTGTCGATCGCCTTCAGTTCGTCCTCGGTGGCCTTGGCCTGCTCGAGCAGCATCTTGATGTGATCGATCGGGTCGCGGGTCTTCTTGACCTCGTCGACCTCTTCCTTGGTCCGGTATTTGGCCGGGTCGGACATCGAGTGGCCGCGGTAGCGGTAGGTCTTCACCTCGAGGATGTACGGGCCGCCGCCTTCACGGGCGCGCTTCACGGCTCGGGCCGTGGCGTCGCGAACCGCCAGCACATCCATGCCGTCGACCTGCTCGCCCGGAATGCCGAAGCTCGAGCCGCGCTGGTACAGCTCGGTCGTCGACGAGGCGCGCTCGATCGACGTGCCCATGGCGTACTGGTTGTTCTCGATGATGTAGATGGCCGGCAGCTTCCACAGCTGGGCCATGTTGAAGCTCTCGTACACCTGACCCTGGTTGGCCGCGCCGTCGCCGAAATAGACGAACGAGACCGAGTCATCGCCACGATACTTGCCGGCGAAGGCCAGGCCGGTGCCCAGCGCCACCTGGGCGCCGACGATGCCGTGACCGCCGTAGAAGCCGGTCGGCACGTCGAACATGTGCATCGAGCCGCCCTTGCCCTTGGACGAGCCGCCGATGCGGCCGGTCAGCTCGGCCATGACCTCTTTCGGGTCCATGCCGGCGGCCAGCATGTGGCCGTGGTCGCGGTAGCCGGTGATGATCTTGTCGTGGCCCTGTTTGACGCTCTCCTGAACGCCCACCGCCACAGCCTCCTGGCCGATGTACAGGTGGCAGAAACCGCCGATCAGGCCCATGCCGTACAGCTGGCCTGCGCGCTCCTCGAAGCGACGGATCAGAACCATCTCGCGGTAGAAGCGCAGAAGGTCCTCCCTGGAGGCCGTCGGCGTATTCGGAATCTTCTTTGAATCAGTCTTGGCGGCGGGGGCTTTCGCCATCCGTCATCTCCCGGCTGGACCCCACAAATCGGGGCCGCTTGTCGTTACGGAAAGGGGCTTTAGCAGCCTTCGTTCCCGAAACGCAAAGTCGTCCGGCCAAGCTGTAACCAAAGTTCACGACTGATGGCGGTTGACGTCCGGGCGTGCGGGCGCCGCGACGCGGATCACGTAGTCGCGAGGATCGGCGAAGCCCAGCACGGCGCGCGCGCGCTCTTCCAGCAGATCGCGCGAGAGGCTGTCGGTGCGCAGGTAGCGGACGCGAACCTCGAGGTCCTGCCGCTGTTCCAGAATGCTGGCCAGCTGGGCCTCGCGGCGCAGCATCATCGCATCCCGCTCGCCACCGCTCAGCAGGCCTCGCTCTCCGGTGAGGGCCTGAACGCCCAGATAGGCGATCAACAGCAGCAGGGCGCAGGACGGAACGTAGGGCTTCATGCGATCAGGCACTGGGGACGCTCCTTCTGAGCGTGGACTCGTGATTGATCATTCATGACCGAAAAGCCCTAACGAACCGTAGCTTGGCCATTGATATCTTCGTGGGAAGCGAAGCTGCGGCGCCCACCGAATCACCGACGCCGCAGACCGGCTCACTGACCTTCGGGCGGCAGGGGCAACGAAGCCTGGGCGAAGGCGTATTTCCAGCCCGATTCCGTGCGCACATAGGTGTCGCTGAACCAGAGCTTGCGGTCGAACGGGCCGCGCGGCCCGACGCCCTTCAGCCACAGGCGCGCCGTCACCACGGCGGTGTCGCCATAGACCCGGACCACCTGGGTGCCCGGATCCTCGTCCTGTTGTTCGTAGGTGATGTGGCGCTCGCGCTCGAGCAGTTGCGCCTTGGTCAGGGTCGTGCCGTCGCCGAGGACCAGCACATAGTCCTCGTGCAGGATGCGATCCATCGTCGCCAGATCGCGCACCTTCACGGCGGCCTGGAACTCGATGTCCATGGCGGCGACGGTGCGACGATCCTGCTCGGACGACATGATGGCGCTGGCCGGAGCGGCGGCCAAAGCAGCGACGACGGCCAGACCGGCGATAACGGGGGTGCGGAAATTCATGGGGTTCCTCCTTGAGGTTGCGGGAGGGGATTAGCGGGCGCGGCGGGGCCGCCGCTTCCACATTCCTATGCTCGGACCACAGCGCGGGCGCCCGCGCGATACTCCGACGGGCTCTGGCCGAAGCTGGCCTTGAAGGCCGTGCTGAAGTGGGCGTGGCTGGAGAAGCCCAGATCCAGCGCCAGCGCGGTGATGTCGTCGCTGTGCGGCAGCTCGACCAGAGCCCGGTTCAGCCTCAGGCCCAGCTGATAGCGATACAGCGGCTGCCCCTCGGCCCGGGTGAAGGCCTGGGTCAGATAGTTGGGCGACACCCCGACCTCGCGCGCGATCCGGTCCAGCGTCACACGCTCGAACCCCAGCGCGTGCAGCACCTCCCGCGCCCGATCCACGATGCGGGAGCCACGATCCGCGGACGCGGCGCGTTCGGGCGCCACCTCGCGCAGGGTCGCCAGAACCCGTTCGTCGTCGCGAAGAGGATTGTCCCCTGCCCGCCCGACCCGCCTCAGCCGCTGGGTCCGCATCCGTCCGCGCGCCGTCATTGATGCGCCCATCCGGTGGAAGGCGATGTGAGCCGAAGGTCGGGACGACCCGAACAGTTCCTCCAGAACCTCGTCCGACGGACGAACCACCAGCGCCGCATGGCCTACGCCCTCGACCGGATGGCTGTCCGCATACTCCTGCCCCGCCGTCACGAAGAGCGCCCGCTGGGCGTCGAACAGGTCCGAGCGGGCGCCAACCCTGAAGCCGAACAGGCCCTCGTACGGCAGGACGACCGCATGGCGCTCGATCACACCCGACGGCGGCGGCGCATCGGCGGCGGTCCAGATCTCCACGACCTGCGCGACCATTCCGTCATGCAAAACGCGCCGCCCGATGGGGGCGACGCGTTCGCAGGTCCGTTCATCTGGTGCCGACTGCATCCGCGCCTCCGGGCGCAGATGCGCCGGCGCGCAGTATTCACCGGCTCAGCAGCATTCCGTCGCCGTAGTACTGGCCTTGGTCGCCCAGCAGCTCCTCGATGCGCAGCAGCTGGTTGTACTTGGCCGTCCGGTCCGAGCGGGCCAGCGAGCCCGTCTTGATCTGACCGCAGTTGGTGGCGACGGCCAAGTCGGCGATGGTCGAGTCCTCGGTCTCTCCCGACCGGTGGCTCATCACCGAGGTGTAGCCGGCGCGGTGGGCCATATCGACGGCGTCCATCGTCTCCGACAGGGTGCCGATCTGGTTGACCTTGATCAGGATGGAGTTGGCCAGTCCCTCGCCAATGCCGGCGGCCAGACGGGCCGGGTTGGTGACGAACAGGTCGTCGCCCACCAGCTGAACGCGGTCGCCCAGACGATCCGTCAGCAGCTTCCAGCCGTCGAAGTCGTCCTCGGCGCAGCCGTCCTCGATCGACACGATCGGGAAGCGCTCGACCAGATCGGCCAGGTAGCCGACCATGCCGTCCGCGTCGAAGGTTTTGCCTTCACCGCCCAGGATGTATTTGCCGTCCTTGAAGAACTCGGTCGAGGCGACGTCCAGGGCCAGGTGGAAGTCCTCACCCGCCAGATAACCGGCGGCCTGACCGGCCTTGGTGATGAACTCAAGGGCGGCCTCGGCCGACAGCAGGTTCGGCGCGAAGCCGCCCTCGTCGCCCACGTTGGTGTTGTGGCCGGCATCCTTCAACGCCTTCTTCAGCGCGTGGAAGATCTCCGCCCCCATGCGCAGGCCCTCGGAGAAGCTCTCCGCGCCCGTCGGCATGATCATGAATTCCTGGATATCGATCGGATTGTCGGCGTGGGCCCCGCCGTTGATGATGTTCATCATCGGGGTCGGCAGCACGCGGGCCGAGACGCCGCCGACATAGCGATACAGCGGCAGGTTGGCACTGATGGCGCTGGCCTTGGCGCAGGCCAGCGACACGCCCAGCATGGCGTTGGCGCCCAGGCGCGACTTGTTCGGCGTGCCGTCCAGATCGATCAGGGCCAGATCAATGCGGCGCTGGTCCTCGGCGTCCATGCCCGACAGGGCGTCGAAGATCTCGCCGTTCACGGCGTCGACCGCCTTCTGAACACCCTTGCCGCCCCAGACGTCCTTGTCGCCGTCGCGCAGTTCGACCGCCTCGTGCGCGCCCGTCGAAGCGCCCGACGGCACCGCGGCGCGGCCGAAGCTGCCGTCTTCCAGGATCACATCGACCTCGACCGTCGGGTTGCCCCGGCTGTCCAGAATCTGGCGGGCGAGGATTTCGGCGATGTCGGTCATGGGATCTCTGCGGCGGATGTTCACGGAACGCGCGCAGCCATAGCCCGGCCGGCGGCGTCGCGGCAACTCGGGGAGACGTGCTGGCGGCGCATGCCTCTCCCCCGTCCTGCGACCAACACGACTTGCGCCCCGCCGGAATCTCTATTCAGTCTCTCAACCCAGTGCCGCTGGGATTTGAAATCAATAAGAAACCATCGGGCGGGATATGCAATTGAATCGTAAGTTTCTGATCCTCGCGGTCGTGGCGTTCGTCTACGTCTGCGCCTTCTGGCTGGCGGACGTCGTCAGGATCGCAGCACAAACCGCGATCGGGCCGAAACCCTACGAGGGGCTCTGGCTCTTCCTCCCTCACCTGCTGCTCTACACGACCTTCACGGCGGCGGTCGCGGGGGGCTGCTGGTTCGCCTTGGTCAAGACGGGCGATGTACCGGGAGACTGGTTCCGCCCCACCCGCGCGGCCGCCCTCTGGGGCGTCATCGGCGGGGTGCTCAGCACCGCGGCCTGCATGGCCTTCCTCCACTTCGCCGGCATGGGCGCGCCCGCGTGGAACGGCTTCAACGGCTGGGAGATCGCCGGCAACACGTTCTCGAACTTCTACGAGGAGCTGATCTATCGCGGCTTCCTCCTCGCCGCCCTGACAGTGGTGATTGGCTTCTGGCCGGCCGCGATCGTCACCAGCATCACCTTCGGGCTGACGCACGACCAGTATCCCTACGCACTTCAGGGGCTGATTGCAGTGACCAGCGTGGGTTGGTGCTGGATCGTCCGGCGCTCGAAGTCGCTGTGGGCGGCATGGATCGCCCACATGATCCTCGATGTGGCGATTTCCGCGGCCTGGGGTCTGGGCTAGGCCCAGACCCAGGGCGTCGTCGTCAGGAGCAACCCTCGACGTAGCTGATCGAGGGACCGCCGGCGGCGATGCCCTTTACATTGCCGTCCTGACCGATCTCGTACTTGATCCCGCGCGCTGCAGGGCTGGTGTGGTCGCTGGACGACCAGACGGTGATGTATTCTGCCGGAGCGGGTTCGTACTTGTGCAGTCCGACTGTGGCGGCCGAGCCGTAGGCGGCTTTGATCGATGCGGCGGAGTCGCCGATCTTGAAACCACGGTCCGTCGGAATGTCCGAGGTCCGCGTCAGCCAGATGCTGGTCAGCACGCCCTGCTGGGTCATGACCAGCATGTTCTCCGGCGCACGCTGAGGACGGAACTGATCGCAGCTTTCCGGGTCCGCGCCGCCGACCGCGTTCGGATTGGCGTCCGGTCCCAGCGCGGCCTCGATCTCGGCCGTCGTCATGCCGATCCGCAGCGGGCCGAAGCCTTGCGCCGACAGAACATTGGCGGCAGGCGCCGCCGGCTCGGTCACGGGCGTTTCGGGCGAAGGCGTCGGGGCCGTCGCCGGCTCCTCCGGTGCATTGCAGGCGGCCAGCGCCAGGACGGACGCGGCCAGCAGAAGACGACGGATCATCGAGAACTCCCTGAGTGGTTCAGGGCATACAACGCACGAAAACGGCGCGCGG